>JAQYCQ010000032.1 GCA_028724585.1 Bacillota bacterium
ATTATTCACTTTAAGTATATTTAACTGTGCCTGCAGCTTCTCATTCATATATATTGCCTCCATAAATGAGATTACTATCAGGCTAATATTTGTACATTATTAATTTCACTTTTTTGTACATTATTACTTTACCATTTACACTCTGCACGGACTGTTTACGTAGGATGCGATATTAATTCAACTTTTACGTAATATTCGAGGAAGCTACAGCCAGCAAGAACCTTCGTAGACTGCAGATCGACATTTAAAATATACATATAATATAATATTGTTCACCCAAAGGATTAATTTTTGCGCCGGCTTAATAGATAAATTGCTGCAAATCACGCATGAAGTAGTATTTCGGATTGTAAACTCAATTTACTGGTAAACTTTTTACGTAGAACGACTGATTTTATTGAGTCCTGCGTAAAATATTCGAGAAGTACGCTGCCCCGCGATGGCTCCGCAGTCGCGGGCTGGCCCAGCTGCTTTAAGGCTTCTTTTTCAGTCTGCAGGCGATGGCTCCGCAGTCGCGGGCTGGCCGCTCACTTTGGATCATTTCGTTCGCGGGCCAGCTTTGCACACATCCTACGGCAGCTCCGCTGACCTCTGCCTCCGGCAGAACAGGCAGCGGGCAGTTTCCCATGGACCTGTGAAACCGAGCCGCCTTCTGTGAGCTGCTTTCAGCGAGAGCTCATGACAGTTTTTTTATGCGAGACTCAATAAAAATCTGCACTCCGCATAAAAATCGAGCCGAAACTGGCAGTTAAATGCGATTTTCTGGTATCAGGCGCGCAATTTAAAGAACATATTTTCCTTTCTTGTTCATTTGATGGTCGACAGAACTCTCAATTATTATCCATTAATTAATTTATGTTAAACCGCAGCGCCTGATACAGAATATAATTTCAAATTTCAGGAAAACATTTTATGAAAATCCTCAGAAATTTTAAGTTTCGCATAAAAATATCGTTTTCCGGACTCCGAGCGGCTCTCCGATGCCATCACTTCTTCGCCCGCGCTCCGCGCTAATACAACAAAAAGGGCCCTCCGCGGCGGGCCCTGAAGATTCTGTTATTGGTTTGCTGCTTGCTGAAAGCTAATTAGCTGCTAAGAGCTGCCTGCTGAAAGCTGCCTGGCTGCTGAAAGCTACCTGCTTGCTGAGAGCTGCCTGGCTTGCTGAGAGTTAATTAGCTGCTGACAGGCTGCTGTTTATTTTGTCGTACTTATCCATTACTTTATTATAATAAGTCAGCTTATATGTTCCCCGTGAAACATTGCCGATGCCGTAGCAGTAAGCGCTTATAGCCTTTTTGTCTGTGCTGAAACGGTTGTAATTGTAGGCCATGATAGCCGCCGCGGCATGCACTGCCGTATCTATCTGCGTAAGGTCTCCCTTTACACCTATCTCAGCGGCGGTCGAAGGCTTGATCTGCATCATGCCCACACAGCCGTAACCGTTAGGCTCGTTGGTATCAAAGTTGCTCTCCACCTGAGCCATAGCCATGAGGATCATAGGATCTATATCGTACTGCTCACCATATTTATAGAAAGCTGATACCATAGCCGCGGCATCCTTAGCGGACACGCTGCTGTTTTCTTTCCTGATGTAGCTTGTCAGCACCGAAGAAGACTTCTGGCTTATCGCCTCGTTGAGGGCGGAAACCCCTGCGCCTGCTGCTTCTCTGATACCAGAACGCGTATCGCCGACCGTTGGAGCCGCGCCGCTGTTATCCTGTTCTCCGCTGCCGTTATCAACAGCCTGACCTGGATCAGCAGCATCCGCCGGGTCTTCTGTCAGTCCGGAATTTTCCTCTGCAGCCGTAGGCTGTTCTGCCTGTTCCTCATCATCCGTGACCTCGGGATCCTCGACTATGCTGTCTGTTATTCCGCCGTCACTTTCATCTGTATCTATCACAACGCCGTTTTCATTAGAATATTCGACATCCCAGCCCGATACAGAAGATCTGTATACCGCTCCCAGCGGAACGTATACTGTAGAGCCGTTATATAAAACAGGGGAAGCCGAGAGGTCCAGCTGAGCGCTCTGGCCGTCAGCTGATGTATAAGTCGCGTTCATGTTCTCGACAGGAAGCATCTGGAGACTGTCCGGAAGGTCCTTCTGGCTGTAGGATGAGAAATCCACCGGAGCTTTGTCAGCCTCTGTTATATAAACGGAATCGGTGCCGGCTTTTACCTCGGCTTTGATTCCCAGAAGGTCTCCCATATCAGGATCCATAGGGATATAGATATATCCGTCGTCGAACAGGAGTGGATCTGCGAGCTTGTCCGCAGGCACCTGCTGGCCGTTGATGCAGATATTATTATCGAAAACTTCGACAGGCACCGACTGGTCTCCTGTCCGCAGATCCTCCGCGAAAACATGTCCCGGGAAGAAAGCTGTAACCATTGCTATAGTCAGCACCAGAGCTGTTATTATCGTACTTGTTTTGCCGTGGGAAATTTTTTCTGACATATATAAAATCCTCCGCAATTTATCTGTTTTTAAACACAACATGTTTCTATTATACCGTAATATTAAGGTTCTGTCAAAAACGGCCGCCGGATGTGGCTGTTACGTCCTGCTTTCATGTGATTTTTAGACACATTTCGCAGCGATTCATGCGGAGCATTTTGTGAGCGGAGCTCTCGAAGATCACGATGAACAATACTGTTGAATATGGCAATTTTGTATAATGCGTATTAAATTTATGAAAAAATGAGAATTACGTTCCATTTCGTGAATCGCTTTAACGTTTTCGCGACAGGCATGAAACCTTTTGAAACCGCTTGAATAATTTCGGCGTTTTGGAGTTTTTCCCTTTCCTTCCCATTCAAATTCAGCTTTTCTCCGGTGGAATCTTGTTTGCACGCGGAAATACAGTGTGATATTATGCCTGCGTACTTATTTATAAACTACATACAGACGTAGAAGTTTTCAGGAAAACGGAAGCGCGGCTTCCTGCCGAAGGAGTAATACTCTCAGGCGCCGGGGATCGGATCCGGTATGGACTGAAAACGGAGTGGCTCTGGAGAATCTCAGATGAGTGCCGAAGGTGCAAGGGACGCGTACGTATCGCCGCCTCAATCTCTCAGGCAAAAGGACAGAGTAAAACGCCGTAATTTTCATATACGGTATTCTTCCGCCGCCTTTAATTTGTTTTAAGTCGGCTTTTTTTATTTATTTCATCTTCATCTATTTTCATCTGACGTGAGCCGCGTAATCTTGTTTTGTTTTTTCTGTTTGAAAGGAAGTAAAATGGACGCACTAAACAACATCGTTACGCAGGTCGACGGGTTCCTTTGGAACAATATCCTGCTTTTTCTGCTCGTAGGAACGGGCATATTCTATTCTATCCGCACAAGGTTCGTTCAGGTCCGCCATTTCGGCAAGGCCATGAAGCGCGTGTTCGGCGTATTCAATCTCAACGGTAAAAAAGCCGGCAGCGATGGAATGAGCTCCTTCCAGGCCCTGACTACAGCTATAGCGGCACAGGTCGGAACCGGCAATATAGCGGGCTGCGCGACTGCCCTGGTTTCCGGAGGTCCGGGAGCTATATTCTGGATGTGGCTCTCCGCCTTCTTCGGCATGTCTACTATCTACGGCGAAGCTACTCTCGCCCAGAAGACAAAGCTCAGAGGCAGCGACGGAGCTATGATCGGCGGCCCTCATTTCTATATCCGCACCGCTTTTAAGGGCGGCTTCGGAAAGTTCCTGGCTGTAGCCTTCTCCATCCTCGTGATCTTCGCCCTGGGCTTCATGGGCAACATGGTACAGTCAAACTCCATCAGCGCTGCCTTCAACTCAGCTTTCGGCATTCCTACATGGGTAGTCGGGATCATCTGCGCTGTCATCGCCGCTTTCATCTTCATCGGCGGCATCAAGAGGATCGCTTCGTTCACTGAGAAAGTCGTTCCTGTAATGGCTCTCCTCTACATCGTAGGAAGCATCATCGTTCTCTGCATAAACCACGAAAACCTGCTCCCTGCTATCGGATCCATCTTCACATGCGCCTTCGACCCTCAGGCAGTACTTGGCGCCGGCGCCGGTATCGGCGTAAGAGAAGCTATGCGTTTCGGCGTAGCCAGAGGCCTCTTCTCCAATGAAGCCGGCATGGGTTCCACACCTCACGCCCACGCTCTCGCCAAGGTAGACCATCCTGCTGAACAGGGCGAAGTAGCCATGGTAGGCGTATTCATCGACACATTCGTCGTTCTCACACTCACAGCTCTGGTAATCCTCTCATCCGGCCTGCTCAAGTTCGGAGAGGGCGTACCTACAGGCACAGAGCTCGCTCAGAACGCATTCTCGACAGGCTTCGGAGCAGCAGCCGGAGGCGCCTTCATCGCCGTCTGCATGTTCTTCTTCGCCTTCTCGACTATCATCGGCTGGTATTTCTTCGGCCGCACAAACGTCAGGATCCTGTTCGGAGACAATGCTGTAAAGGTTTACTCCGTCCTGGTAGCCTGCTTCATCTTCATCGGCTCACTCCTCAAGGTCGAGCTGGTATGGAACCTCGCTGACCTCTTCAACGGTCTCATGGTAATCCCGAACCTGCTCGCTATCCTGGCTCTGAGCGGTATCGTCCACAGGATCGCCCACGGCGAAAACCCTGAGCTGGAGATCAATCCTGACCTTAAGAAGATCAAGAAATAACAGTTCTGTGAACTAAGGCACCCAAGCAAAACTATATATAAACGCACCACTGAAAAGGGACCTGCCGGCAGAGCCGGCGGGTCCCTTTTTATCGTACTGTGCGCTCCGTGAGCTCCGCTCACAGGGGCGCTCCGCGCCAAACGCCCTGTCCGCGGAGCGGTCGCAGGGCGCAATTTTATTGAGATAAAGAAAAAACCCCGCGGGAGATCCTGCGGGGATTCTAGATATATGGTGCTCGTGGGGAGACTCGAACTCCCGACGCACGGTTTAGGAAACCGACGCTCTATCCGCTGAGCTACACAAGCATATGTATCACGTACATGTTATATTAACACAGCGTAAAGAGGTTTTCAAATGTTTTTCTATCCGATCAGGCCATTTATTGCGTTTCCATACGGTATCATGTCGTATTTTGTGATCAGGCCCATGACCATAGAGTCGTTCAATTGAGAAGCCAGCGGTGAGATGCTCAGGAAGGTCGCGGCGTAGAAAAGGAAGATGAGCAGGATATATGAAAGTATCGCTCCTTCTATGAGGCCGAAAAGTATCCCGCCTATGCTGTCCGCAGTTCCTATCACCCTGTTTTTCTTCGTAAGGCCCCTGACAGCAGAGCTTATGATCTTAAAGATCAGCCCTACCAGTATCATTATCAGTATGATCGCTATGACGTCCATGATCGTGCTGACTATAGGCGCAGCTATCTTCGCGGCATGGAGGTCCAGTTCGCTGTTCGACGAGCTGCTCAGCACTGCTTTTATCGAGGAAGGCATGGAATCCATGTCAGAAGAGCCTGTGATCTTTGTTATCGCTTCCTCTTTAACGTACTGGACTACGCGGCTCTGTATCCCTTCCCTGAGGCCTGTGTATTTATCCAGGAAGCGCACTCCCTCAGGATAAAAGAGAAAGGCCGCTATAAAAGACGCGGCCCAGCCGATGACGCCCAGCAGCGATGACAAAAGCCCGCGCCTGTCGCCTCTGAAGATAAATATCAGCAGGACAGCCGCAACTATAAAATCTATCCACATGTGTTACAACACTCCTTTTATCCGCAGATATTTTATTAATTTTAACAAGCGGAGCTCTCTTTATCAATATAAAACCGGCTTAATTAAATATTAACTAACATATATTTTCTATAGTTTTTACTTATATTAAACCCGTCCAGAAGCCGGACAGAGCCTTAAGGCCGGCCGGTCCCACCCGAGCGGCAGGTCGGCGTAATACGCGCTTAGAGCTTCATGGAAAGCGATATCTTATGGCGCTCGATGTCGATATCTAGTATTCTTACTTTTACCACATCGCCGACGCTCACTACATCCGTAGGGTGTTTGATGTATTTATTCGACATTTCAGAGATGTGTACCAGTCCGTCTGTCTTTACGCCGATGTCTACGAAAGCGCCGAAATCCACGACGTTCCTGACCGTGCCTTCCATGGTCATGCCCGGCGCCAGGTCCTCGAAGGAAAGGACATCCTGCCTGAAGATCACAGGTGGCATCTCGTCGCGCGGGTCTCTGGCCGGCTTCTTTATCTCGCTGACTATGTCAGTGAGGGTTATGAGTCCCATGTCCAGGTCGTCCGCCATCAGCTTCATGCTGTCCCTGAGACGCGCCTTGTCTTCGCTTTCCTTTTTCGCCTTCTCGTTTCTGCTTTTCTTTTTCCTTTTGCCGTATTCTTTTTCCTCATCCTCGAGCAGTACAGCCAGCACAGCGAAAGGACTGCTGCTGTCAGCCGTGTGTCTGTTCCTTCTGTCCTTCCTGCGCCTGTCCCCGCTCTTTTCGCTCTCTCCGCGCTTCTCAGCCTGCGGAACGGGGTATACCCGACATATCTTGTCATCGATATCAGCAACGCCGCCGCTGGCGATCTGAGCCGGGTCTATGCCCAGCTTATCCAGCATCTTTTCCGCCGTCTCATATGATTCTGGATGGACCGCTGTGGCGTCCAGCGGATTGTCGCCGCCCGTTATCCTCAGGAATCCCGCGCACTGGCTGTAGGTCTTTGCGCCCAGTCGGGGAACCTTTAGCAGCTGTTTCCTGTTTGTAAAAGCACCGTTCTCTTCCCTGTATTTGACGATGTTCTTAGCTGTCAGCGAATTTATGCCTGCCACATAGGACAGCAGAGAAGGCGAAGCTGTGTTCAGGTCCACTCCCACATTGTTTACGCAGTCTTCCACAACATCCGCCAGAGCGCTGTCCAGCATTGCTTTGTCAACGTCATGCTGGTACTGGCCTATGCCCATACTCCTCGGAGGGATCTTTACCAGCTCAGAGAGCGGATCCTGCAGCCTCCTGCCTATAGACATGGCGCCTCTAGTGGTAACGTCGAGATCAGGATACTCTTCGCTGGCAAGCTTGGACGCCGAGTACACGGACGCGCCGGCCTCGCTCACGAAGGTATACTTGAGATCCCTGCCCGTCTTAGCGATATAGTCCGCTATGAACTTCTCCGTTTCCCTGGAGCCTGTCCCGTTTCCGATCACTATTGTATTCAGGTCGAACTTATCTATGAGCTTTGTTATTATGCGCTCAGAACCCGCTATATCCTTCTTAGGCGGAGTCGGATAGATAGTCGCGTAAGCCAGCAGCTTGCCCGTGCTCCCGAGCGCTGCCAGCTTGCAGCCTGTCCTCTGGCCCGGGTCTATCGCCAGCACTCTGGCGTCCCTTACCGGCTTCTGCATGAGCAGGCTCTTAGTATTGGCGGCGAATACCTTTATAGACTCCTTTTCAGCGCGTTCTGTCAGCTCATTCCTCAGCTCCCTCTCAACGGACGGAGCCATCAGCCTTTTATACGCGTCGTCGACCGCGGCCGAGATAAGATCGGCAAATATAGATCTTTCGTTGGTGATCACTTTCTCGCGGAGCATACTGCATATCTTATCAGCGTCCGCCGCGATCTTTACCTTGAGCTTTTTCTCCTTTTCGCCCCTGTTTACCGCCTGCACCCGATGATCAGGGATCTTTTTAACTGCTTCCGCGTATTCATAGTACATTTCGTAAGGAGTCTTTTCATCCTTGTCTACAGCCTCCGAAACGACAGTCCCGTGCTCCCGGGTATAATTCCTGACCATCTCTACATTTTCAGGATCGTCCGCCGTTCTTTCCGCGATGATATCCGATGCTCCGGCCAGAGCTGCCTGGACATCTGCCACATCCTTTTCCGGGTCCACATAGGCCTCGGCCGCGTCCTCCGGCCTTCCTTCCGTCAGTTCCTGAGACAGCACTGTCTCTGCCAGTGGTTCCAGTCCACGTTCCCTGGCCTTGCCGGCCCTGGTGCTCTTCTTCTGCTTAAAAGGCTTGTAGAGGTCCTCTACCCTCTGCAGGATCTCCGCCTTCTCTATATCCGACCTGATCTCCTCCGTCAGCTTTCCCTGCTCCTCTATGCTCTTGAGCACCTCTTCCTTGCGTGCCTCGAGGTTTCTCAGGTATGTCAGCCTCTCCATGAGCTCACGCAGGATGACGTCGCTCATTCCGCCCGTCATTTCCTTACGGTATCGCGCGATAAAAGGTATTGTGTTGCCTTCGTCTATGAGGCTGACTGTCTGGTTTATGAACCTGACGTTTACGCCCAGCTCATCCGCCAGCTTTTTATTGATATCCATCTTTTTCTCCGATCCATACAGCGCAAAAGAGGCAGGGCCGCATACACAGCAGTACATGGCCTCTGCCTCCTGGTGAGCTGAATTCCTTACGTGCGGCGGCTTTATCCGCAGCCTCCGCTATTTATCGTCTTTCTGTTTTAACTTCTCATTGATGAAATAATCTATGTCGCCGTCCATTACCTTCTGGACGTCTCCGACCTCCGCCCCGGTCCTGTGATCCTTGACCATAGTATAAGGCTGGAACACGTAGGAACGTATCTGGTTTCCCCAGGTTATCTGGCCGTAGTCGCCCCTGAGCTCCTCTATCTTCTCCTTATGCTCCCTCTCCTTGAGCTCCAGCAGCCTGGATTTGAGGACTCTCATAGCAACCTCGCGGTTCTGGTGCTGTGAACGCTCGTTCTGGCAGGAAACCACGATATTTGTAGGCAGATGTGTGATGCGGACCGCGGAGTCGGTCGTATTGACGTGCTGACCGCCGGCGCCGCTCGACCTGTAGGTGTCTATACGCAGGTCTTCCGGATTTATCTCTATCTCTATATCGTCGTCGACCTGCGGTGCCACATCTACAGACGCGAATGAAGTATGGCGTCTGGCGTTGGAATCGAACGGCGATATCCTTACCAGGCGGTGCACTCCGCGCTCGTTCTTAAGGTATCCGTAGGCGTTTTCTCCTTCGACCATCATGGTCGCGCTCTTGATGCCGTTCTCATCGTCAGCCTGTATATCGATGATGCTGCATTTGTAATCCTTGCGCTCGCACCATCTCATGTACATCCTCAGCAGCATGTTGGCCCAGTCCTGAGCGTCTACGCCGCCGGCGCCTGAATGTATAGAAAGGACCGCATCGCCGTGGTCGTACTCTCCCGTCAGCAGGGTCTCGATCCTCAGATCCTCTATGTCATCATTGAGCTTTTTGAAGTCCGCTTCGATTTCCGGCACCAGAGACTCGTCGTTCTCTTCGTCGGCCATCTCTATGAGGACTTCAAGGTCGTCGTAAGCGCTGTTCAGCTTATCGTAAGCGTCCAGCTCCTTCTCGACATGCTTTTTCTTCTGCATGACCTTAGCCGCCTTTTCATTATCGTTCCAGAAGCCGTCGGCCTGCATCTCTTTATCTATATCTTCGAGTTCCTTCTTCAGCGAAGCGACGTCAAAGGGACTCACCCAGTTCTTTAAGTCTACTGCGGACGTCTGTCATGTCGTACCTGATCTGGTCGAGCTGCAGCATCTGATCACTCCTCTCGGGTATCTCAGGGGAAATATCTTTTATGCCGGACGGCCCCGCGCGCTGAACACGCGCCGCGGCCGCTGCCAGCGCTTTTTACTAAACTAAATTCTTGCCGTGGCAGTTCTTATACTTCTTTCCGCTTCCGCAAGGGCACGGATCGTTCCTGCCTATCTTAGGCTGGACGCGCTTGTAAGGAACGTGGTTTCCTTCCTTTGACTCCTTGGCGGTTTCATTAGGCATCTGGCCGCCTCTGTCCGCGGAGCGGACGGCTCCCCCGCCGGTCTCCGGAGTGACTTCATCCTTGCGTTCCTGACCTCCCTCTATGACCTGACGGCGTTCTGTGTTTGTGCGCAGAGTTACGTTGAAGCAGAACTTGACTGTGTCTTCCTTGATGGTGCTGATCATTTCCTGGAACATCTGATAGCCTTCGTTAGCGTAGGCCATAGCAGGATCCTGCTGGCCGAGGCCTCTCAGGCCGATACCGGTACGCAGCTGGTCCATGGCGTCGATGTGGTCCATCCACTTGTTGTCGACTACCCTGATGAGGATCATGCGCTCCAGCTCACGCATACGCTCTGTTCCGATCTCTTCTTCCTTGGCGCTGTAGGCCTTTTCGATGGCTTCGTGAACGTCCTGCCTGAGCTGTTCAGGATCTATCTGCGGCTCTTCGCCGTAGTCAGGCAGCTGGATGCTCGGGCTGAGGCGGGCAATATTCCTGCGCAGCATATCGAGATCCCATTCCTCCGAGAACTTGGAACCGGCCGTGCAGGTATCTACATACTCGTCCGTAAACTCGTAAGCCATGTTGAGGATGTGGCTCTTGAGCTCCTCGCCGTCCAGAACCCTGCGGCGCTCCTCGTAGATGATCTTCCTCTGCGTGTTCATTACGTTGTCGTACTGGAGGACGTACTTACGTGATGTGAAGTTTCTGCCCTCTACGCGCTTCTGGGCGTTCTCTATGCTCCTGGTAACTATCTTGGCTTCTATAGCCTCGTCGCCATAGCTCTGGAACCTGGACATGATATTCTGGATCCTGTCGCCGCCGTAGCGCCTTACGAGGTCGTCGTCGAGGCTGACGAAGAACCTTGTCGAACCAGGGTCTCCCTGACGTCCGGCACGGCCTCTCAGCTGGTTGTCTATACGTCTGGACTCGTGACGCTCTGTGCCTATGATATGGAGGCCGCCCAGCTCCAGCACCTTCTGCTGCTCGTCGTGCCTCTCGTCCTTATATTTATTATAGAGCTCCTCGAATACCTTCCTGGCAGCCAGCAGCTCCTCGTCGTCGAGAGGGATCTTGCTGGAAGCGTAGGAGATAGTATTGTCGTCATAGCCCTGCTTCTTCATCTCTTTCTTGGCTTCGAACTCAGGGTTGCCGCCCAGGATGATATCGGTACCTCTGCCGGCCATATTCGTGGCGATGGTCACGGCATTGAGACGTCCTGCCTCGGCGATGATAGCAGCCTCACGCTCGTGGTGCTTGGCGTTCAGCACGTTGTGCTTGATGCCCTTCTTGGAGAGCAGGTCGCTGATGAGCTCGGATTTCTCGATAGAGATGGTGCCGACCAGCACCGGCCTTCCGGTAGCGTGAACCTCTTCTATCTCCTTGACGACAGCCTTGATCTTGGCTTCCTCATTGAGGTATACGCAGTCGTTATAATCTATTCTCTTGATCTCTTTGTTAGTCGGGATGACTACAACGTCCATGTTGTAGATCTCGCGGAACTCGTCTTCCTCGGTCTTAGCCGTACCGGTCATGCCGGCCAGCTTGTTGAACATCCTGAAGTAGTTCTGCAGCGTGATGGTGGCCAGAGTCTTGGACTCGCTCCTTACGGAAACGCCTTCCTTGGCCTCGATGGCCTGGTGGAGGCCGTCGCTGTACCTTCTGCCCTGCATCAGACGTCCTGTGAACTCGTCTACGATGATGATCTCGCCGTCCTGTACGACGTAGTCGACATCGCGCTTCATGATGAAGTTGGCTTTGAGAGCCTGCATGATGTTGTGATTGAGCTCCATGTTGTCAGGATCCGAGAAGTTCTCGATGTCGAAGCCGTCCTCGACACGTGCCACACCCTCTTCAGTAAGGGCTATGGTCTTGTCCTTCTCTTCGATCGTGTAATCGACGTCCCTCTTGAAGTTCCTGACGAACCTGTCGGCCTTGATGTACATATCGGTCGACTTCTCGCCCATGCCAGAAATGATGAGCGGAGTACGGGCTTCATCGATGAGGATAGAGTCGACCTCGTCGACGATAGCGTAGTTCAGGCCCCTCTGCACCATCTGCTCCTTGTAGCTGACCATGTTGTCACGCAGATAGTCGAAGCCGAACTCGTTGTTTGTTCCGTATGTGATGTCGCAGTCGTAGTTTTTCTTGCGCTGGTCCGCCGGCACCTCGTGGAAGATGCCGCCGACAGTGAGCCCCAGAAATGTATAGATCTTGCCCATCCACTCCATGTCTCGCTTAGCCAGGTAGTCGTTGACTGTTACTATGTGAACGCCCTTTCCCTCGAGCGCGTTGAGGTAGGCCGGCATAGTAGCCACGAGAGTCTTACCTTCACCGGTCTTCATCTCCGCGATCCTGCCCTGATGGAGGGCGATACCACCGATGATCTGTACAGGGAACGGCTTCATGCCCAGAGTCCTGTCCGCAGCTTCACGGCATACCGCGAAAACTTCCGGCAGCAGGGAATCCAATGATTCGCCCTTATTCTGGCACCTGTCCTGAAATTCTTTAGTCTTGGCCCTGAGATCGTCGTCACTAAGCTTCTGCATATCCTCGTCGAGGGCCAGAACCTTATCCGCGATCTTCTGGAGCTTCTTGACTTCTTTTTTATTAAGGTCTCCGAAGAGCACCTGCATTACACCCATATTTACCTCTTTTCTCTAATCCCTTTTCCTGTTTTCTGTCATTATCCTGTATCCTTCGTGAGCTCCGCTCACCAGACGCGCTCACGCGCGTGATCCCGGCCGCACAGACGTCCCTACAAAGCGCGGCCGCTTAAAGGAAAAGCGGTATATAAACAGTTTCGGCCGGCGGTCCGGAAACAGACGCCGGCCGTCCTGTCAGCGGAGCTGACGTAAGCAGGGGGACTTATAATGATCCCGCCCCGCGCGTACAGCAGCACTGACCTGATGTCCTCAGCAGTATTTTTTATTTTACGAAAGCATTGTAGATAGCGCCGATAGCCGCCTCGAAGCTGTCGTTCTCGACGCCGATGATGATGTTCATTTCACTTGATCCCTGGTCGATCATCCTTACGTTTACGCCCGCGTCGTTTAATGCTCCGAAGAGAGCCGCGCATACGCCAGGCCTGCGTGTCATGCCTGTTCCTACTGTGGCTATGAGGGCCATGTCGTGGAATACTTCTATTGAATCAGGGCTGAGTCTTCTCTCGATGTCATCGAGGAGATCCTGCATCTTGCCTTCCAGTTCCTTCTGGGAAACAACCACGCATACTGTGTCGATGCCTGTCGGCAGGTGCTCGAACGGTACGTCGTTGTTCTCGAGGATGGTCAGCAGTCTCTTAACGAAGCCTACCTCCGCGTTCATCATGTTCTTGTAAAGAGTGATGACCGCAAAATCCCTGCGGCCCGCAATGCCAGTGATGATGTTGTCGTTCTCATGAGGCGCGTCAGAGATGATAGTTCCCGGATCTTCAGGATCGTTGGTGTTCCTGATGTTGATAGGGATGTTAGCCTCTCTTGCAGGGAATACAGCGTCTTCGTGGAGCACGCTGGCGCCCATATATGAAAGCTCTCTGAGCTCCTTGTATGTGATGTTCTTGATAGGCTTAGCGTCCGGAACGATGTGCGGGTCAGCCATGAGGAAGCCCGATACGTCTGTCCAGTTCTCATATACGTCAGCGCCTACAGCCTTAGCTACCAGAGAGCCTGTGATGTCGGAGCCGCCGCGTGAGAATGTCTTGACGTTGCCGTCCATGTCGCTTCCGTAGAATCCAGGGATGACAGCCTTTTCGTGCTTTTTAAGCTCGGCAGCAAGGCGGGCGTCAGTCTGGTCAGGAAGATATCTGCCTCTCTCGTCGAAGCAGATCAGGCCTGCAGGGTCTACGAAATCGTAACCGAGTACAGCAGCTGCCAGCTTGCCGCAGAGATATTCGCCTCTGCTGGCGATATAGTCAGCCGTTACGCCTGGTTTGAGGTTAGACCTTATTATCTCAAGCTCTTTGTCAATGCCTACATTGACGCCGAGGTTCATTTCCATCATTCTGTATCTGTCTGAGATGACCTGGAACACGTGAGCCGCAGTCAGGTTGTTGTCAATGTGAGTCTTGCACAGATACAGCAGATCTGTTATCTTGCTGTCATCGGAAAAGCGTTTGCCTGGAGCGGACACTACTACGAATTTTCTGTCCGGGTCGGCTTCTACGATCTTTTTGACCTTCTGGAGCTGAATCGCGTCCGCAACAGAAGAACCACCGAATTTTAAAACTTTGATACCCATATTTTTCCTCACTTAAGCAAGTTTAACTGTTTTCGTTACTCTTGAAAAAATCCTAATCAACTAAATATTTTATTCTATTCTCATTTTCCGGTCAACCTAAACGCATAAAAATAACTGCGGCTTTACACGTCCGCTCCGCGGACATATGGAAGAAATTTTTCTTCCGCGCAGAGTCAAAAGGTAAATATGATATACTACAAGTACTATCCAAAAGGAGTATTAAGCCATGCAATCTAAATTTACCGTAATCCGGGGCGGAAAAACGTCCGACACCGGCACGGGAAAATATGAATACAAGTTCGTTTCCGGCACTTCGACCAACACCCGCCTTATGGGCGTTATCGGCGTCGAGCTGGCCTGGACCTTCAACGACGGTTCGGAGAACAAAATGCTTAAGCAGGTCTTTTACCTGGACTGTGAATCGCGAATAGTCGATACATATACTGAGTGTGTCGGAAACGACAGTGACGAGCTCATCAAAGCCCGCAAAAAGCTGCGCGCCGCTCTCGGCGGGCGCATAGTGCCTATAGAAGAAAAAGAAGCCCGTTTCCTCGTACAGTCTTATTCGTACGGAAGCGGATCAGACCTGGGAAAGGCCGGCGGCCAGCACGGATACACCTTCATGCTCCGTCCTGAGCAGGCTCTGACTATAGACGAATACCGGCCTCTGGCGGACAGGATCTGTTCCGAGCTGCCTACTCAGAACTTCGCTATAAATTACTATATGATGCGCTGCGCGTCGCTGGATAAGCGCGGAGCGGCCTACATAGAGGGCAGATTGCAATTCAGAGATCCCGAAAACATCATGCCTAAAGACCAGCCTCTGGATGCCCGCGAAAATATCTTCGGCATAACGGAGCCTGTCACGCTTTGCCTCAACAAGGTAAAGACCGTTCCAGACGGCGACGGGACCGTCACATACACCTGTGAGTCCCTCACAGAACGTGAGGACGGCTATACTATATCCACGGCCGATATAACGCTGAGCGATGCTCCATACAGAGTCCTGCGGGCTAAACTCACTTCAGAGTTCCATATAACCGATATAGAAGCGGCTATGATGATGAAACGCCCCGAATATCTGACCGTATGCGAGATCCTCGATCCTGACGATGAATTCGATAAAGTATTCGATACTCTGACGGAGACATTTACAGAAACGCAGTACGAAAGCGGACGCCTGTTCATAGACTTCAAGAACAACAACGATCATGTCGGCAATAAATTCTACAGGATCAACGACGACATGAAAGCTGTTTTCTTCCTCACGGACAACAGGCAGCTGATAATAATGTCTTATTCTATGAGGGACGCCCAGTACGCCGAGTACCGCGCTATCATAACCCTGCTGCCCTTCAATATCTGCGTGACTATGAAATACGAATTCGCCGAGCCTGTCCTCTACGAGTTCATAAACAGTGATTTCGAGGACTTCGGAGAATTCCTCAGGTTCATAACCGTAAGCAACGACGACGGGGACGGAGACGGAAAATAATCTTACCTGAATGCTGAAAAAGGGAAGCCTGCTGAACAGGACTTCCCTTTTTGTTACCGTATATTTTTATTTCTTTAAAGCGACAGTTCCTGTCTTCATCATGGAAATGACTCCGTAAGGCTCGAGCACTTCTACGATGCCTTTGATATTGTCGACCTCTCCCGTAGCTTCAAGAGTGATCGTATCTGCTGTCATATCTACGACCCTTGCCCTGAAAGCATTGGCAAGCTCGAGGATCTCCAGGCGGGTCTGAGGTGTCATCGACAGCTTGATGATGAGCAGCTGACGGCTGATCGTAGGCTGATTTGTTACATCTTCTACGTCTATGATCTCCTGGAGCTTGCGCATCTGCCTTACTACCTGGTCGATCATCTGTTCGTCGCAGTCGACTACGATCGTCATCCTGGTGACATCTTCGTTTTCAGTAGCGCTGGCTACGATAGAATCTATGTTGTATCCTCTTCTGCCGAAGAGTCCGGCCAGCCTTCTGAGCACGCCCGGCCTGTTCTCCATGAGAGCTGAGAGCACGTGTTTCATGATTAAATACCTCCCGATTACATAAAGTAAATAGATTATATCTCAACGGCGGCCCTTGTGAAAGGGTATTTTTAAAGAGAAGCCGCGGGCGGCAGGTCCTCACTGTGCCCGCGAACAAAAATGATCCAAGGTGAGCGGCTAGCCAGCGACTGCGGAGCTGTCGTTTGTAAAATCTCTTTTGCATTTATGTAAACCTGATAATAAGTTTTGCACTTTTTGCACAGCAGAATTTCCACAGCCAAAAAGCCTGTTTTTCTGCGGTTTTCCACAATGGAGCACTTATTATCCACCAAGTTATCCACTGTTGACATGTGGAAAACTTTTTCGGCTGTATCCATTGCAATTGCTCGTTTTCGAGGAATCAGCAAATTTTTGTTCCAAAAAGTTATCCACAGATTATCGTCACTTTCCACAGTTATCCACACAAGAAAGTATTGACTTTTTTGGAGTCCATCAGATACTCAATAAATTCAATTTTGTTTGTAAAATCCCGAATTAATTTTTCCTGTTTTCGTGATATGGCTGACAGGCGCTGAAAAATTTTCTGTCCTTGTATACACGAGCTATTCGGCCCGATGGTCACGCTCCAGGATTATAGTCACCGGTCCGTCGTTTACGAGCGATACTTTCATGTCAGCTCCGAACACGCCCTTCTGGATATCCGTAACACCCTCAGCGCGGAGAGCGTCACAGAAATACTCGTAGAGCTCATCCGCTTTTTCCGGCTCGCAGGCGTCAGTAAAGCTGGGCCTGTTGCCCCTGCGGCAGTCCGCGTAAAGGGTGAACTGTGAAACGACCAGGGCTGAACCGCCCACATCTTTTATCGACAGGTTCATCTTTCCGTTTTCGTCTGAAAATATACGCATGTTGGCTGTCTTGTGCGCCAGCCAGTCTGCTTCTTCGGCCGTGTCGCCATGACCCGCGCCGAACAGGATCATAAAGCCCTGGCCAACGCTGCCTTTTACCTGGCCGTCGACTTTAACGTCCGCGCTTGTGACACGCTGTATAACTGCTTTCATATGATCAGTCTTCCTCCGCCCAGCGGGATGCCCTCTCTACGGCTCTGTGCCAGCCTCTGAGCTGCTTTTCTATACTTCCCCGTTCAACGGGTCCAGGTATGAATATTTTCTCCGCTTTCCTTATCTTTTTTATTTCTTCAGGGCTGTCCCAGATGCCCTCCGCCAGGCCGGCCAGATAAGCGGCTCCCATTGCGGTCGTCTCCGTGCACTCAGGCCTGTTGACCGGGCAGCCAAGGAGCTCCGCCTGGAACTGCATCATAACGTCGCTGACGCATGCTCCGCCGTCGACCTTGAGCTCTGGCAGCTTCATCTCTATATCTGCCTGCATGGCCTGTATGAGATCATAGACCTGATATGCTATGCCTTCCAGCACGGCTCTGGCTATATGCTTCCTGCCTGTTCCGCGGGTTATGCCTACGATAGCTCCTCTGGCGTACATATCCCAGTATGGAGCACCGAGTCCGGTAAAGGCCGGCACGACATAGACGCCGCCGGTGTCGCTCACCTGTTCTGCCAGGAGATCGCATTCGTGGGGCTCTGAGATCAGTCCCAGCTCGTCCCTCAGCCACTGGATAGTGGACCCTCCGTTGAAGATGCTCCCTTCGAGAGCATAGGTCGTCCTGCCCCTGTATGACCATGCCACCGTTGGTATCAGCCCGTTCTTCGAGCGTACTATACTGTCTCCTGTATTCATGAGTGTGAAGCAGCCTGTGCCGTACGTATTCTTCGCCTCGCCCTTATCGAAGCATGCCTGGCCGAAGAGGGCCGCCTGCTGGTCACCGGCGGAGCCGCATACAGGCACGCCGTCCAGCTCCGGGATACCGATAGCCTTTCCATCTATCCTGCAGTAGACCGTGGAATTAGCCACCGGAGCCGGGAGCATGGACAGAGGTATGCCCAGCCTTTTGCATATCTCCCTGTCCCACTTCAGCTCTTTTATATCGAACAGCATGGTCCTGGCGCAGTTTGAATAGTCGGACACATGCGTATGGCCGCCGCTGAGGTTCCATATGAGCCATGAGTCCACCGTTCCGAACAGGAGCTTTCCGTTTTCCGCGGCCTCAGCCGCGCCCTGAACATTATCGAGGATCCACTTGATCTTCGTAGCCGAGAAATACGCGTCCATGAGCAGGCCGGTCTTGTCCGCCGCGTAGTCGACTAAGCCCTGGTCCTTCCTGAGCTCGTCGCACATCTCTGCCGTACGCCTGCACTGCCACACGATAGCGTTATATACCGGCTGTCCCGTCGTGCGGTCCCAGACTATCGTGGTCTCTCTCTGGTTGGCAATGCCTACCGCCGATATATGCCCCTTTCCGGCGCACTGAGCCGCAGCCTCTTTCAGAGCCTTGATCTGCGTATTAAGTATGTCGAAGGGATCGTGCTCCACCCAGCCCGGTTTAGGATAGATCTGCCTGAAAGGATACTGGGCTTTCGCGACGATATTCCCCTCGCTGTCAAAAACTATAGCCCTCGAGCTGGTAGTGCCCTGGTCGAGAGCCGCAACATATTCATTCATCTGCAATTCTCTTTCCTACTGTAGACCTTTAGTCGTCAGGAGTGCCCTTGAACCAGTAGTCGTTCTGGCTGTGCTCCTTCTGGATGTCCTGGATGATGTCCTTGGTGTTCTTGAAGAGACGTTTCTTGTCTGTCAGATAAGTAACGTGGTTGGCTAGCGCTCTCTCTGTGAAATATCCGCCGTTATCGGACTGGTCCTGAGTGATCTCGTAGCCTTTGCCGCCCCTGTGGAGCTTCCCTGTAGCTCCGCATACAGCGCACTTGACAGTACCGTCAGGATTGATCTTGATGGCTGTGGAAGTACAGCAAGGACACTCTAAGAACTCCGAGCTCCTTTCAGGATTTTTCTTTCCTGTCTCGAGCAGCTCAGCCAGCTTATGCAGAACCTCAAGGTTATCGCCTCTTACGGAGTCAGCAGGCAGTGTGGCGAGCATAGGCTGTACGGCCAGAACGTTCAGATGCAGCTTGTTGGCAAAAGCGATACCGCTCTCCTTCGCGAGGCCTTCCCATTCGCTCATGCCGTAAGGAGTAACGACTACGCATTCCGGATAAGGATGCGGCCACTTAGGGTAATCGCTTGTGATGGAAAGGAAACGGTCCAGGATGTTCTTTACAGGACCCGGCGCTGAGAAAATATATGTCGGGAAAGCTATGACAACCTTGTCGCTGTGCTTTACGTTCCTGATGATGATGTCCAGATCATCCTCTATAGCGCAGTGGCTGCCTTCAGACACACAATGGTAGCAGGCCTTGCAAGGCTTGATATCCAGTTCGCCGAGGTTGATCATCACCTTTTCCCAGTCATCAGGCAGAGTATCTAATATCTCCCTTACTGCCATCTCGGAATTTCCGCCTTTACGCGGTGAATAGACAAATCCGCATACACGCATATTATTACCTCCAAAAATTATGTCAGGTGTGATAAAGATTCAGATTCAAAGGACCGGGCCTTTCCGCGGCTCCAAGTCTTTACATCAATTTTAGCAAGAAAATTACATGATAACAACAAAAGCAAAGAATCATTACAAAGTAAACGGTAAATAACACGTACATTCAAACGCTGCCATAATTCCAATAAAATAATCAGGGGAAGCCAATACGACCTTCTCCGGATCATGACTATGGAGGATACAAAATGAGCAGCTTAAGAAGAACGGAAAATGACAGCCG
>JAQYCQ010000033.1 GCA_028724585.1 Bacillota bacterium
CTTCCATTTCTATAAGGTCAATTTGGTTCTCATCGCAGATTTGTTTAACAAGCTCCTTTAACCTTGTTTCTACGTCTCCAACGAGAACTTTACGCCTGTACTTTGGACACCAGACGACGTGATACTTGCAACTATAGACAATATTGTTATTACTCTTGTATTCCATAAATGTATTATATAACAAATACTTATCTAATACAAGAACTATTTTAAAAAGCGCCTTATATCCCCATAGCTGAAGCAAGGGGCTTTACGGCACTTTCGATAACTTAGGTACTCGATCTTTCTATTCCTTCCTGATCCGCATACTCATCACGCTCGCGAACGTACAGAGCGCCACATCTATCATCCAGATCACCGTGTAACCGCCTGTTGCCTTAAACAGGATTCCGCCCAGCCAGGCGCTGAGAAAAGCTCCCGTCTGATGGCCGAGGAAAAGGAAGCCGATCAGGGTCGCCACCTCATGCAGCTGAAAGTCGCGGTTTACCAGGCCTGACGTCGGCGAAATTGTCGCATCACCTGTCATGCCCAGCCCGATCGAAAATATAAACGCTGTCAGAATATTCTTCGGCAGCAGGAAAAGATAGAACAGAGTCCAGACCACGCGAAATCCGTAGTAGAAGCCCAGCAGATGCCCCTTATGAACGCGCGAGCTCAGCCAGCCCGACAGCAGAGCGCCCGTTATCGTAGCGACACCGTAAAAGGAAAATGCCCAGCTGGCGGCCCTGCCCGGTATCCCATAGCTGATATACTGGTTGTACAGGTGTGACTCTATGATGACCATATGGAATCCGCAGGTCGAAAAGCCCGCTAACAGCAGCCTGTAGGTCCGGTTCGCGAAAGCATGCTTTATGAGCCCGATGCCGTTCATCTGCACCGGAAGCGAAAGATCAGGCCCGCTCTTCTCCACATCGCCGCGGTCGTCAGACTTAGGATCCCTGGAAGTGACAAAGATCGACACCGGGATCAGCGCCGCGCAGAGTACACAGAGCACAGTCAGCGTAACGGCCAGCCCTGCCCGGTCCAGCAGACTCTGCATGACCGGAGCCAGTACAAAGCTCACCATTCCCGCAGCGGCGTTCAGCATTCCAGATATGGTCATCGCGTGCTCCTGCCCTACGAAATGTATGCACGAAGTCAATATCATGCCGAAAGCGACGGCGCCCGCCCCGAATCCGAACACTATCCCGAGAAAGAAGAACAGGGTCCAGATAGAATGTGTCGCCATGATCCCGACCAGACCTGCTGTCAGCATGCAGAGCCCGATCCCAAGGACCCGCCTGTTGGACATCTTAGAAGCGATCACGCCCCAGACCGGCTGGCTGGCTCCGAACATGAAATTCATCATCGCGATGCAGAGGCTGACCTGATCGTAAGCAGCGCCGCTGTGCCCGGCCAGCGGATTCAAAAGCATACCTATATTATTCCTTATAGCGGCCCCGACGCCGTAAAGCAAGCAGGCCACCAGCCCGAAAGCGATGACCGCGAATAAGCTCATATTTCTGTTGTTTTTCAGTTCTTCAGTACCATTCATTTCTAATACATTTCCTTACCAATACAATATATGAATGGTACGATTCTAACATAACGTCGGCTCTGCAGTCACCGGCTAACCGCTCACTTTATCAGGTACGACGGCTCGCGCCGACATTGCTTACGCCGCGAATCTGGGAATGCATCCTTCAGTCGGCAGAGGCAGGGCGGGCAGTCTCTGCCATGGCCCGCCTCTGGCGGAATTGCATAACGGGCGGCTATTCGCGAACCTGCGGAAAACAGCTGCAGCTAGCAGCCTGCGAACGTATTCTTCTTTTCTGTGAGCAGTTGACATCGTGCGCGGAGCGCTCGTCAGGCCGCTTTTTCGTCTTATTCTTCGGCAGGCTATCAGACGACGAAATATTTTCGTCTTATTCGCGCATATCATTTATGTGGACGAAAAAATTTATAAATATTCATCGTTTTCGTATATTTATTACGGCATGAAATTTACTTTGCCTGCCATATATGCAACATTGATCTATTATTTGGTAAATGTACCTTATCCGATCCTGATCCGCTCGCGTCCGCAAGCCGACAGCTGTACAAATCTACTATGATTGCCTGATTGATTTTCGTCCAGTTTCATCGCACAGCTGGATCAGACGAAAATACTTCGTCGCTTAGCAGGCGCTCTCGATATCGGACGAAAAATTTCACGTTTGCATGATATCGCAGCCCGCATTATTATTCAGCGGAATTTTGCATATGCCTAATTAGACCTTTCCAGGCGCCCCGCATCAGCCCGCGCCCCTTAGTCTGCGAAAATCTCCGTCAAGACTTTCTCCAGCCCATCCGCGAAATTCCTGTGTCCCTGCTCGGTGAAATGCACGCCGTCAGAGCCGGTGCCCACATTCCAGTTGGACGAATCCGCGAAATAGGCGCCGTACTTTTCAGCGATCGGGCGATAGCATTCCGCCATGCGGCGCGACTCAGTCTTAAGACGCTTTTCCCTGACCCAAAGGCCCTCGTTCACGGGATTCGGCGAGATCAGCAGTATCCTCTGCTTCGGCAGCTCCCCGCGCAGACGGTCCATGAGAGCGTCCATCCTTTCCGCGGCGTCCTCGGCCCGGAATCCACTGTTCATCAGCAGATCGTTGCTGCCCAGCATGACAGTGAGCAGGTCTATCGGCTCGAAACCGCGGAGCTGATCGATCAGTGCCGCCATAGTACCTTCGTACACCGGAATCTCCCGGCCGTTCATCCCCATATTGATCACATCATAGCCGGCGTCCCTGAGCAGTCCGGTCCACCGTATATCCTCCGGATACCTGAGCGAAAAGCTCTTGGGATCATAGCCAAATGTATTCGAATCACCGTAACAAACTATTTTCTTCATATTATTAATATCCTATCTCACTTGCGTCGGATCACGCCGGCGCATGCCGACATTGCTTACGCTGCAGACCTGCAATTTTCCCGGCCGAAGGCCGGCCCGTGCGCGTGATGACCTAACACGCTGTCTGGCATACTCGCTATTTATAAATGTATGTCAGACTGCGATGTAGGTCACATGCAACCGATGTCCTGCGAACTTATTCTTTTCTGTGA
This sequence comes from Bacillota bacterium, assembly GCA_028724585.1. Classification (GTDB taxonomy): domain Bacteria; phylum Bacillota; class Clostridia; order Peptostreptococcales; family Anaerovoracaceae; genus RUG708. The sequence continues at coordinate 3,085 of JAQYCQ010000033.1, forward strand.
GCAGTTGACATCGTCTGCAGAGCGGGCAAACACGCAGTTATTCATGCAGTTCCTTCCATATGAGCTTTTCTGACCTGGACTCCGTCACGTGGAAGTCGTCTGTGAAGTACTTATATGTCTCAGCGCCCAGACTGACATACATCTGGCGGGCATGCTCGTTGCCCTGCACTATGCAGACACTGACGCTGCGCATTCCAAGCGATCTCGCTTCATTAAAAACCGCCTTTATGAGCCGGGTACCGATGCCTCTTCCCTGCGCGCTCTCCCTGACATGCAGCGATTCCAGATACATGCAGTCCTGAATTTCATCGTCAGGGCTATATTCGGCAAAGCCCAGCAGCTCGTCATTATCCTCGCAGATTAATATGCCACCAGGCTCGATGAGCTCGTGCTCCCGAAGTTCATCAATGATGCTCCCGGGCTCGAGCCCATCCAGAAAATCGTCCGAAAGCAGACCCTTGTAGGTCCTGCGCCAGTTCGCGATCTGCAGGGCGGCGATGGCGGGGTAGGATGTGCGTTTGGCTTGTCTGATTTTCATATCACTTCTCATAATATTCTGTGTGATTCTTTCCACTCCTGCGACGGCTCCGCCGACGTTGCTGACGCTTGATAAAGTGCAATAATGTTCGCAAAAGTGAATAGTTATCTCACTTACTATATCTAATTTACAATTAAAGCGGCTGTTTCCGCGACTGCAGAATATCTCTGTACGTAACCTCTGCAAGTACCGCCATCAACGCGTTATATTTATTAGGGTCGGAAAACAGTGCTGTGAATGTATCCTGACTTTCAAGGAAAGCCTGCTGAGCTACTTCGGCGAATACCTTCGGGAAGGTGCTGTTCTCATAGATCTGTTTCCCATCTGAAGTCGCTGAAACCTCAAGCTTCTTAATGCCCTTGAACTTATTAAGAAGAACATCGGCCATGATCCTGTCGCCCTCAGTGATATCACCAGCATAGTTCTCATTGAACTTTTCTATCACTTCATCTATCGGAGACTGCTTGTCCTTCATCGGAACAGGCCTCTTCACTTTCGCGGCTTCATACTGACCGCTTTCATCATCATTTAACTTGATAGAACCAGAGAAAGTCTCCTCCAGTTTGTAATATTGAAGTTTAACCTTATCTCCAAGATCCCACGGCTGCTGTGGTGTGCCCGGTAAGAGATTCACCAGATAACTGCAGAAGATATATTCCTTATGCAGGTCTTCATCGTACATCCTGACAATATGGGATATGTAGTTATACCAGCGGACAAGCGAGCGAACAGATCTTCTAAACTCGTATCGCTTCTGCTGATCGAGCGTATTATATCGTTCAGCAATTTCCTTCAGAGCGTTTGTGATCCTTGCCTGTGAATCGCCGCTCTTCTTACTATCCGCGGATATGTATATTTTAGCTACCTTCTCCACATCAAGGTCATCGTAGATCTTGTAGTCTCTTAGCTGCTGTTTTACCTTATATATCAGATCTACGTTTACTTCCTGCGCGAGGCTGGTTTCGTTATAGAATGCCTGGAAGGCTTCCTGTATCTCCTCCTCTGTATTTACGAAGTCGAGTACATAGGTATCTGTCTTTCCCGGATATGTTCTGTTAAGCCTGCTGATAGTCTGCACTGCCTTTACATCGCGAAGCTTCTTATCGATTATCATCGTGTGCAGCAGAGGTTCATCGAAGCCGGTCTGATATTTTTCAGCAACTACGAGGACATCGCCCTGATCATGGAAGACATTCTTCGTCTGATTCTCAGTGACGCGGTTTCCATCTTTATCGAAATTCATTGAACTTTCAGAGTACTCTCCCGCATCTGGAAAATCAGGATCCTTCAGCGTTCCCGAGAAAGCGATCATAACGAGCATATCATCGTAATGATTATCTTTAATGTACTTGTTGATCGCTTCGTAATATCTTACAGCGGCGAGACGGGATGATGTAACGACCATCATCTTGCCCCTGCCGTTAATGGCTTTTCTGGTCACATCTCTGAATGTTTCTACAACAATTGCTGCTTTCTGCTGGATATTATATGGATGAAGCTCCGCGTAACGGCGGATCAACTTCATAGCTTTCGAGCTAGGCACTTCCGGATTATCCGGCATGTTCTTTACGATCTTGTAGCACGTTTTATATGTCGTATAGTTCTGAAGGACATCCATGATGAAACCTTCTTCGATGGCCTGCCTCATGCTGTAGGTATGGAAGGGATGGAAACTGCCGTCCTGATACTCCTCGCCAAACAGTTCAAGTGTCTTATCCTTAGGAGTAGCCGTGAAGGCATAGAAACTCAGGTTTTTATGCTGACCTGCGGATACCATCTCCTGGAGCATCTTGTCATTCTTCAGATCAATATCTTCCTCTGCCCTGCCTTCAAGCTCAGCATATTCCTTTAAAGCATTGCTGTTGTCAGCCAGAGCGATCTTGAGCTTCAGCGCGCTCTGCCCGGTCTGGCTGCTGTGCGCCTCGTCGACAATGACTGCAAAGCTCTTTCCCTTAGAATCATTTACTTCCTGATAGATGACCGGGAACTTCTGAAGCGTAGTAATTATTATCCTTCTGCCATCGTTTACTGCTTTAAGCAGATCTTTTGATGACTTCTTTTCATCTATCGCCACTACACTTCCAAGAGTATGGTCCAGACTGGTTATAGTGTTCTGCAGCTGAGCGTCCAGCACCTTTCTGTCTGTAACGATGATCACCGAATTGAATATCGCTTCATTCGCATCATTATGAAGGCTGGCAAGTCTGTAAGCAGTCCAGGCGATGCTGTATGATTTTCCTGATCCGGCGCTGTGCTGAACAAGATAATTGTGACCCGCGCCATGCTCCCTTGTGTGTTCAATCATCTTCTTCACGACGTCATACTGATGATAACGCGGGAAGACTATGCCTTTCCTGTTCTCTGTAAGTGTAATGAACTTCTGCAGGATATCGAGCAGGCTGTCCTTCTGCAGAATGTTCTTCCAGAGATATGAGGTCACATAATCGCCATCTGTTGACGGAGGATTTCCTGCGCCGCCGTCATTGCCTGCTCCATTGCTGCCCTGGTTAAAGGGGAAGAGGCGTGTTTCAGTGCCATCGAGCTTCGTCGCCATCTTAGCTTCATAAAGATCCACCGCAAAATAAACGAGTACGCGATGGTTAAACTGGAATACCGGCTCTCTCTTGCTGCGGTCACTCATCCACTGAATCACCGCGTCATCGACGGTCTGACCCCGAAGCTGATTTTTAAGTTCTATCGCAACTACCGGGATGCCGTTTATCATGAGCATCATGTCGACGCTGTTGTGGTTGTCATCGGAATAGCTGTAATGCCACTGCCTTACGCACTGGCATATATTCTGCCTGTATCTCGTATTGGCAAGCTGATTTAATTCAGACTCAGGCTTGAAATAGCAGACACGGAACTCCTGACCGCGATATCTGAAGCCATGACGAAGAACATCTATTAATCCATCGGACTGAACCGCATTCTCAAAGGCGTTATAGAACTTTATCTTAGGATCGCTCTTACAGCGCTTAACGAATCTGTCCCATTGGACCTTCTGCGTATTTTCTACAAAAGAACATAGAGTATCCAGATCAAGCGCATACTTCCTGTTAGCTTTATATGCCGCATCGGTGGCTTTCTGCCAGCCGCCTTCCGGAGAGATGAGGAAGGATTCTATGTCGGATTCGAACTGTTTTTCTGTATCTGGCATCAGTTACACCACCTCTCGCTTGCCGGTTACTACTTCGTAGATTAAGGACTTTTTATATGCTTCAAGGTCTGAAATAGTTTTCTCTTTTTGCCTAATAAGCACATCAATCGTATTGCACTTTTTATCTAAGAATTCAACAATCTTTTTCTGTTCTTTTATCGGAAATATTGGAATCGGAGTTTTACTAAGTTTTTCCTTTGTAAAATGAGGAATAGTGGCTTTATTACATACATAATCAACATAACCTCGTTTTACAAAACTTTCTAGGCAATATTTTATGAACTCGTTCATCATATTCTTATTACTTCGAACAATCATTATAGAATTTTGGATATATGTAGACTGTTTTGTAATTGGAGCTATACAACAACCGCCTGCTCCCGCTCCACCTTCAACTATTAGTAAATCTCCCTGATGTACTTCATACATATCTTTATCTAATGGGCTAAACCACATCTGCTTTCTTTCAAGGTCCGCAATTCCATCAAAATGAACATCAATCGCACTATAGTATGGTTCTAATGTATATGTATCATTTACTGGCTTTGAACAAATCATTTTACCTAAAATGATTTTGGCATGCATCCCAATATGACTAACTGTTATATTATTGGGAATTTTCCCAATCCACGCAACCCCGCTATCCTTCAGCTCCACATCAGGATCAAGTCCCTTTGTCACAGCCTCTGTGATGATGGACTGCTTCAGAGCCTTGTAATCTTCGATGCTGGCTTTGGCAGAGGAAATTACTTCGTCGATGGCATCGCATTTTGAATCAAGGTAAGCAGCTATTCGTTTCTGTAAATCTAATGGAGGAATTAGAATTGGCGTATCAAGAAAATCATCAATAGCCAAATCCCATTGTCCAATCCTCATACCAGTAGATAATCTTCCAAATTCCTGAGCATACATTTTGTTACGAATTAAGTAATGAAAATATCGTTTATTTATTTTGTTAGTAATAAAAGAACATACATAGTATGCTGGACTTACAATCCCCTTATAATCAGAAACCGCTAACGATCCTTGCCAAGCTTTCATCTTATTAATAACTAAATCATTCTTCCTTACATATTTATAATTTTCTGTTTTTTCGGAAGTAACATTATAATTATCATCTCTAGAGTTTTTTGGGATTACTCCTAAATCTCTATAGAGTGACAGCACAGTAGCATTTGGATGATTCTTTTCAGAAACGTTTTTAAGCAATAATTTAGCTTTCGTAATAATCCAATCAGCTGGAATTTCATTTATAAATGCGTAACCGCTATCCTTCATTTCTCGCATCACTGCTCACCTCCGAACAGTTCCTGCAGCTTCTCCAGCTGCAGTTTTTCACGCTGCTTAATGCGTTCAGCAATCTGATCAGCAGGCTCAAGCTGCTTGTATTCATAGAAAACCCTAGTGAAAGGAATCTCATATCCAATCTTCGTTTTCTTCTTGTCTATCCACGCGTCCGGTTTGTAAGGCAGTACTTCTCTTTCCATATAAGAATCGATTTCTTCGGTCAGCGGGATATTCTCAGTATCACGCTTGCTGCTGTCAGCAACTTTCTTACCACGCTTAAGTACAATATTGCCATCTTCATCGACTTCAGGACTTTCGACAGTCACTTTGTAGTAACCGAACTCCGGGCTGTCCATAACCTTGCTCTTGCAGATGATCTTACTGCCATTCTCCAGTGTCTCTTCGTAGTTTTCCGTTCTGTATTCTCCGTAGGCTCTGACGATCATATTTCTGCAAGCTCCGGTAATATCTACTCTCTTGTTACCGATATTCTTGCGTCTGCTTTCGTAGCATTTGCTGGCATCTATAAGTTGTACCACGCCTGGATTTCTTACCGGCTTGGCTTTATCGATTATCCATATATATGTCGCAATTCCTGTGTTGTAAAAGCTGTCGTTCGGAAGCTGAACGATGGCATCCAGCCAGTCGTTCTCTATGATGTACTTACGTATATCACTCGGGCCGGAACCCGCATCGCCGGTAAAGAGCGAAGAACCGTTCTGAATGATAGCCATCTTTCCTGAGTCATCCTTCAGCTTTGAAATTCCGTTGAGCATGAAGAGCATCTGGCCATCGCTCTTTTTCGGGAGTCCAGGCGCAAACCTTCCTGCCTCGCCCATCTTGTGCTCCTTTTCCACTTCTGAAGCTTCGCGCTTCCAGTCAATGCCGAAGGGCGGATTGGAAATAACATAATCAAACTTGTAGCCGCTGAACTGGTCATCTGAAAGCGTATCTCCGAATCTCATATTATCCGGATCGCCGCCGTGGATCATGGTATCAGCTACCGCGATTCCCATCGTAAAGGGATTTATCTCCTGACCGAAGGTCTGCACATCAGCGTTAGCATCGAGCATCTTCAGGCGTTCTTCCATGCTCGTGAGCATCTGGCTGGTACCCATTGCCATATCATATACCGTGCAGTGAATGCCATCGCCTTTTGTTTCCATGCCGCCGTTCGTAAGAAGGAGATCGCACATAAGGTAGATGATGTCGCGGCTGGTGAAATGTGCTCCCGCTTCCTCGTTATATGATTCGGAGAAGCGCTGAACCAGATTTTCGAAGATATATCCCATGTCTACAGTAGAAATGTGCTCCGGTCCCATATCGAGATCTTCCGCATTGAAATCTGTAATTACCTGATAAAGGCACCTGGCTTCTACCATGCGGTCTACATTCTGATAGAAGTTCATCCTGGCAAGAATAGTCTTCACATTCTCGGAGAACCCGTTGAGATAATCCTCGAAATTATCCTTGATATTCTCCGGATCCGCCAGAAGCTTCTCAAAAGTAAACTTACTGGTGTTATAGAACTGATAACCGGAAGCTGTCTTTAAGAAGCCTTCCTTCATTGCCAGCCCGAAAACCTTCTGATATGTTTCCTGAACTTTATCCCAGGTTGGCAACAGGCAGTCATTAAACCTCTTGATCACGCACATCGGCAGGATCACCAGGCCATACTCATGCGGTTTAAAAGCTCCGAAAAGCGAATTTGCCGCGTTCCAGATCAGGTTCGCGGTCTTCTGCGCATGAGCTCCTACCTCATTTATTTTTTCCTCACTCGTAGACATTAAAATATCTCCTCGAATACATTCATATTTCTATAATGACGCATAGCGTCTCACTTTTTCATAATAATAAAATATTATACCATATAGGTCTTTTCCGACCTGAGTAAAGCAAGAGACTGGATGATATTTACATCGTGACACATGCAATAAAATAACCCCAAACACATGCCACATCAATGTGGCACGTGTCTGAGGTCATTTGATACTCATTATAATAAGCTGTCGCTTTCGGCGTTCAGTAATACATCATACTACTCATATTTTTTCTAATGGTTAATTGTAAAATGAAATTGAACACCTGAATAAAGAAATGATCCACAGCGATCTTCTCTGGTAGAATGAAGTTACCACACAAAACCTACTGGAAGGAGAATCACCATGGATCACAGTAATTCTACCACACTTACACCC
>JAQYCQ010000034.1 GCA_028724585.1 Bacillota bacterium
AGACCCATATGCTTTCTCCTTATTAGTATTGTTTGCAGTTGGCAGACCGCAATTACAATACTAATCTTGGAGGAACTTATGGTCAAATGCATAGCATTCACTGAACCCTGCGTCGAACGCAGGGTTTTCTTTATACAAAAAATCGGAACCGCAAGCGGCTCCGCCCAAAACAGTCATCTTTGCTCAGCTGTTTTATCAGTCCCAGATCTGGATGACCTTTGCCGGACATTCCTCAGCAGCCTTTTTTACATTGTCGGCTGTGCTGTCTGTCGGTTCAGCGTAAGCGTGAGCCCTGTCGTCGCTCGCTTCGATCCTGAACACCTCTGGACATGTTGCTTCGCAGAGGCCGCAGCCCCAACAGTTCTTTGAATCTACAGATGCTTTCATGGTTACATCCTTTCTACTGCTTTTCGCAGTTCACCATAGTTCCGGTTTTAAAGAGCTGCCTGCGCGTGCCTGCGCAGACTGCCCTCTCTGTTTTATTGGCATCAAGCGTGCAGAAGCCGCTGATGAGATCAACTCCATACCTGAACAGTACATCCGATACAGGCGTGCTCGGTCCGACTACGCAGGTCTTAGCGTTTCTGCTGAGCTCCAGGAGACGCGGCATGGTCTTGTTGGTAAAGGCGCTGCCTGTGATGATCACAACATCGCTCTCCGGGAGGATGTATTCGCATGCGGAATCCGGGTAGTCACTGCCTTCAGGCACTCTCTCGAGCACCTTTATATCGGCGTTTTCAGCCAGTCTCTCTATATTAGGGAAATGGCCGATCATAGCCACCTTTTTTCCGCTGAGGCCCTCGATCATATAATCGAAAGCGTTCTTTCCGTGCTCGTCATTTTCGTCCTTGTGGCCCAGACGATGAGCGTTGTCTATCGTGTTGTAATAGGCGTTTATAGCCGCCATGCCCAGTGTCGCTTCCTTGAAATTCCACGATCTCGCAAGTGACGCGACCTCCCTGAGCGCAGCGTTGTCCAGGTCCACCGGATACCGGTCCACAGCGTTGTGGCCCAGCACAGTCATGGCTGTGCCGCAGAGATTTCCGCTCCTTACCGCAGACCAGTTGCTTCCGGAAACATATGACGTAACCTTGAGATCTTCCGGAATGCCTTCTATCAGTTCATCATATATCTTCCACATAGTCTCTGCCTCGCTCTGTCTATATTATTCAGCGTCAGGAACATCCTCTACACGGATGCTCTTCATTATCTGGTCCTTGATAGGCCTGTCGTGCCAGTCCTGGCCGACGTCTACGATACCGTCTGCGACTTCCATGCCCTCTGTTACCTTGCCGAAAGCAGCGTACTGGCCGTCGAGGTGGGGAGCGTCAGCTACCATGATGAAGAACTGGGAGCTTGCTGAGTTAGGGTCCATAGCCCTTGCCATAGAAAGGACACCCCTGACGTGCTTGATAGGGTTAGGAGTTCCGTTAGCCATGAACTCTCCGTGGATCTTCTTGTAGGATCCGCCCATACCGGTGCCCTTAGGGTCGCCGCCCTGGATCATGAAACCAGGGATGACTCTGTGGAAGATGAGTCCGTCGTAGAAGCCGTCATTAGCCAGCTTCTCGAAGTTTTCTACTGTGATAGGCGCGATATCAGGATAAAGCTCTCCGATCATCTTGCCGCCGTCCTGCATTTCGATAGTGAATCTTTTCATTGGTATCTCCTTCTCTTATGAGGCTTAGTGAAGGTCTTCAACTGCCTCGTGGGAATGCTTAGCGAGTTCGTCTTTTATATAGCCAGCCGCACTCTTGACTGCGTCATCGACTGACATCTCTGTCTTGTCGGCATCCTTTCTGAGCTTGTACTCTACGATGCCTTCGCCGGCCTTTCTGCCGATGGTGATCCTTACAGGGATACCGAGAAGGTCCGCGTCCTTGAATTTGACGCCCGGACGCTCGTCCCTGTCATCGACCATGACCTCGATGCCCTGCGCTCTCAGCTCTTTTTCCATCTGGTCAGCCAGCTGCATCTGTGTCTCGTCCTTTGTCTTCATTACAGTAATTATAACATGGTAAGGAGCGACTGAAACAGGCCAGATGATGCCGTCGTCATCGTGATACTGCTCTACGATGGCCGCCATAGTCCTGCTTACGCCGATTCCGTAGCAGCCCATGACTATATCGTGTTCCTTCATGTTTTCGTCTTTATATACAGCGTGCATAGGGTGGCTGTACTTTGTGCCGAGCTTGAATACCTGGCCGACCTCGATGCCTCTGGTGAACTTTACAGGCTGGCCGCATACCGGGCACGGATCGCCTTCCTGGATCATCTTGAAGTTGACCACGATATCAGCCTTGTAATCTCTGCCGTAGTTCACGTTGAGCAGGTGATGGTCTGCCTTGTTGGCGCCGGCGCAGAGGTTCTTGAGTCCTACGATCTCTGTATCGGCAATCACCGTGCAGTTCTTGAGTCCTACAGGGCCTGTAAATCCGCCTACGCAGCCGGTCGCTTCGTGCATCTTCTCTTCGTCAGCGAAAACGAGCTGATGCTCCTGGATGCCGAGGGCATTGACCAGCTTTATCTCGTTGGCTTCGCGGTCTCCCCTGATAAAGGCAGCGACATAGCCGCTGTGATTTCCTTCGTCATCGAATGTCTCGTAAAGGAGAGCCTTTATAGTCTGTTTCTTGTCCAGCTTGAGATAATCAGCTACAGCGTCGATGGTCTTTGTTCCCGGAGTCTCTACTTCCTGGAGCGGGAGCATCTCTTCACTCTCCGGTGAAGGAGGGTCGTCCCTGAGCTCTGCTCTCTCGTCTGTAGCCGCGTAATCGCAGTGCTCGCAGTAAACGATACTGCTCTCTCCGTTCTCAGCCAGAGCTGTGAATTCGTGTGAGCCGTTTCCGCCGATAGCGCCCGTGTCAGCCTCTACAGGCCTGAACTTCAGGCCGCAGCGTGTGAACACCCTTGTGTAGGCATCATACATAGTCCTGTAGCTCTGGTCGAGGCCTTCCTCGTCCTTATCGAAGGAATAAGCGTCCTTCATGATGAACTCACGGCTTCTCATGAGCCCGAACCTAGGACGGGCTTCGTCTCTGTACTTCGCCTGGATCTGATAGAGAGTTACCGGAAGCTGGCGGTAAGAGCTTACGCCGTTTCTGATGATATCCGTAAATATCTCCTCGTGAGTAGGTCCCAGGCAGAACTCTCTGTCGTTCCTGTCCTTGACACGCCACATCTCAGGGCCGTAAGCACCCCATCTGCCCGACTCCTGCCAGAGCTCAGCCGGCTGGAGCGCTGACATGAGGATCTCCTCAGCTCCTGTAGCGTCCATCTCTTCCTTTACGATCTTTTCTACCTTGTCCAGAACTCTTTTACCCAGCGGCATGAATCCGTACACACCGGAAACGAGCTTTCTTATCATTCCTGTGCGCAGCATCAGGATATGGCTAGGAAGAACGGCCTCTGCCGGAGTCTCCCTGAGAGTTCTTATATACATCTTTGACATTTTCATGTCGTTATCTCTCCTTACTGTTGTTAACTATTTTGTTTTTATCACAGTTACTACCGCCTGGGCGGCGATGCCTTCTTTTCTGCCTGTAAATCCGAGGCGCTCCGTCGTCGTAGCCTTGACGCCGACCTCTGAAACATCAAGTCCCAGAGCCGAGGCAATATTCTCCCGCATCTTATCTATATGAGGAGCCATCTTAGGCTCCTGGGCTATCACCGTCGAATCCACATTTATGATACGGAAAGACGCGTCCCTGATGATCTCCGCCGTTTTCTCGAGGAGTTTCACGCTGTCCGCTCCCTCGAAGGCAGGATCGTTATCCGGGAAATACGTCCCGATATCCTTAAGCGCGCATGCTCCCAGAGCTGCGTCCATTATAGCGTGAATGAGCACGTCCGCGTCCGAATGTCCCGCCAGGCCCAGCTGGTAAGGTATCTCGACTCCGCCGATGACAAGCCTCCTGTTTTCCGCGAAAGCATGCACATCGAAACCGGTCCCGGTCCGCGGATACGACAGCTCCGCTGACACAGGGGCTCCGCCCCCGCCGCCTCTGCCGTCCAGTATCATCTCGGCCTTCCTGATATCCGACTTGGTCGTGATCTTTATATTGTCATCCTCGCCTTCTGTGACAGTGACCTTATGGCCGAGAGCCTCGACGAGAGAGGCGTCGTCCGTTATCTTAGAAGCGTCTCCCAGCTCTCCTGAAACAAGTCTGGCGCAGGCCTCGCGGAGAAGGTAAGCGTTGAAGCCCTGCGGTGTCTGTACCGCCCTGAGCTTAGCCCTGTCCGGAGTGCTGCTGACGGAAAGCTTCCCGCCGGTATCTTCTACCAGCTTGACTGTATCGCGCAGTTTCACTCCCGGAACAGCCGCTCCGGTCTCAGCCGCGGCTTCGAGGACGCGGCCTATGAGCTCCTGTGTGGCGAAAGGCCTGGCCCCGTCCTGTATAAGTACGATATCGGTATCGTCAGACACCGTTCCCAGAGCGCCCATGACTGAATAGACACGCTCGCTGCCGCCCTTTACTACGGCGGTGACCTTCTGGAATCCGTAAGGCTCCAGTATCTTAGTCCTGAACTTTTCTTCTCCGCCCGGCTTTACCACTACGACTATGTCATCGACCTCCGGGCAGTTTTCGAAGGTCTGTATAGTGCGCGCCAGCACAGGCATACCGCCAAGCTCAAGATACATCTTGTCTATGCCCTGCATCCTGCGGGCGGAGCCCGCGGCAGCCACTATAACGCTGACTTTTTCCTGTCCGAACATAAAAGCTCCGTCAGTCCTTTCTCGCGAATATCATCCTGCCGGCGGAAGTCTGCAGGACACTTGTGACAGAAACGGTTATCTCCATTCCGATATAGTGCCAGCCGTCCTCTATTACGATCATCGTTCCATCATCGAGGTAAGCCAGCGCCTGGCCTTCTTCCTTTCCTGCCTTTATCGGCGTGAGGGTCATCTCCTCGCCAGGCAGCACGACCGGTTTAAGGGTATTGGCCAGCTCATTGATGTTGAGCACCTGTACGCCCTTGATAGCGGCGACCTTATTGAGGTTGTAGTCGTTGGTGACGACCTTGCCGTGCATGATCGCTGCCAGCTCCAGCAGTTTTACGTCGACTTCTTCGATATCCTTGAGGCTCTTTTCGTGCTCAGTATTGTAAATATCGATCCCGTACTGTTCCTGGATCTTGTTCAGTATATCGAGACCTCTGCGTCCCCTGTTCCTCTTGAGCGAATCAGAAGAATCCGCTATGTGTCTCAGCTCGACCAGGACGAACTCAGGGATGACGATCTGTCCTTCCAGAAAGCCCGTCTTCATGATGTCCGCTATGCGGCCGTCTATTATAACGCTGGTGTCCAGGATCTTCGGCGCGGGAGCCTTGTTCTTTCCCTTAGGCCCTCTGACATTGCGCTCGTTGAGATTCTTGAATCCCGCGGTGAGCTCGTCCGCCTTTCTCGCTCCTATAGATACACCGAGATAACCCATCAGTATATAGACTGCGACAGAAAGTATGATCCTGAGCAGCGGTATCGTGACAGAAGCCCACAGCTGCGATATGAGGAAAGCTATCAGCAGACCCAGTATCAGGCCCATGGTCCCGCATACGAAAACCCTGATAGGAACTTTCTGCAGGGATCTGTCCATATCCTGGCTGAACTTTTCGAACCGCCTTGATACAGCCGGCGCCATTAAGAAAAATATGATTCCGCCTGCCAGCATGCAAACAACGAAGATGACAGCAGTTATAGTGTCGTTTAGCTTTGGAAGCTTAGGTACGATTTTGAAAATAAAACTGATAAGATACGCTGCGCCCGCGCCGCACAATAGGCCCAGAACAGTGAAAACAGCCCTGTAAATCTTTTTACCTACCATCCATTACCTCCTTTCTTCAAAAATAGTGACGAACGCTCCGCGTACTAGTGCCTGACGGCAGATGCCGCGAAACGATACCATCACAAATTACAATTATAATTCACACTGTAAACAGCGTCAACCGATCAGGCGCAGGGCCTGGGCTATGGTCGACACTCCAGTGATAGTCGGTGTTTTCAGGTTTTTAAATTTTTCGGCGTTCTTCTCCGGCATTATGATCCTGCTGAAGCCCAGTCTCTTCGCCTCGTTAACGATCCTGTCCGTGTAAGGTACCGATCTCAGTCCGCCGGTCAGGCCTATCTCGCCCAGTATAATTGTGTTTTCCGGCGGGGCCTTCCTTATATACGAAGAATATATAGCCATAGCCGCCGCCAGGTCATAGGAAGTGCCTTCAGGCCTTATGCCGCCGACTATGTTCATATATATATCCTGATTGCCGAGTGAGATCCCGGCATGCCTTTCCAGTACAGCTGTTATCATATTGAGCCTTCTTATGTCTACGCCTATCGCCTGCCGCCTGGCAAAGCCAGCCGGTGTCGGCGTCGTCAGCGCCTGTACCTCCAGTATCAGGGGACGGGTTCCTTCGTAAACGGCTGTCGCTACAGAGCCCTCCGTGCCCTTTTCCATATCTGCCATAAGAGTTTCTGAAAGGTTCTCTACAGGCATAAGACCCTGGCGGCCCATCTCGAAGGCGCCTATTTCATTTGTAGTGCCGAACCTGTTCTTAACGGCGCGGAGTATCCTGAGAGGCGTGCTGCGCTCGCCGTTAAACTGCAGGACTGTATCTACCATATGCTCCACAGTCCTCGGGCCTGCCAGCTCGCCTGATTTTGTCACGTGAGCGACTATGAGGACCGGAGTCCCGCTTTCCTTTCCCGCTTTCATAAGAGCCGCTCCGCAGTCCCTGACCTGCGACACCGATCCCGGTGCGGAGTCCAGGCTGTCCGTAAACATGGTCTGTATAGAGTCCACGATCATGAACACCGGCTCTATAGCTTCGAACTGAGTCAGTATGTTTTCCATGCTCGTCTCAGCCAGTATATAAAGGTTATCAGACAATGTGCCGCATATGCGGTCCGCCCTTATCTTTATCTGTTCTTCTGATTCTTCTCCGCTGACATAAAGCACCTTTCCATACGTATCGGCAATATACGATGCAGCCTGCAGTATCAGCGTTGACTTGCCTATTCCCGGTTCTCCGGATATGAGTGTGAGCGAGCCTCTGACCAGTCCTCCGCCCAGTACGCGGTTGAATTCCGGTATACCGGTATCTATCCTGTCCGTCTCGCCTGACTTTACAGACTTGAGCGGTACCGGACGGCCTGACCTGACTTTGCCGGATTCCGAAACCTTAGCGCGGCCGGTGCGGCGTCTGCTATCGTCCTTTTCGCCGCCGACCTTTTCCTCGACGAATGAATTCCAGGCGCCGCATACGCACCTGCCCATCCAGCGAGGGCTCTCATATCCACAATTCTGGCAGACGTATACCGTCTGCGCTTTCTTTGCCATATTCTGATCTTCCTCTTATCTATCCGTTATCTTTCATCATGTTTTTCGCGGTTTTACGTGCTGTTTCACGTGAAACAGTTGTCGAAACGCAAGCAGTTCCAAGGCTGCTTTATCAGCTTTCGCTGCTTCCTCTGTCCGGCTGCTTCCTGTCCAGCTCAAACCAGAAACAGCTGCCTTCTCCCGGTGTACTCTCCACACCGTATCTGGCATGATGGAGGATAAATATCTGTTTCACTATCGACAGACCCAGTCCGGAACCCTTCGAAGTCCTGCTGTGATTCCTGCTGGACTGATAATATCTGTCCCAGATAGACTCTATATCCTCCTCAGGAATGCCCTGGCCGTGGTCCTCCACCTCGCATCTTACGTAGCTTCCGCAGTCTTTCAGGATGACCTTAACGTACTTGTCATCACTGGAATAACGCACCGCGTTGCCGATCAGGTTCGCAAAGACCTGCCTGAGTTTTCCTTTATCTCCTTCAACGACAAAGTCTTCTCCATCAGCCTCTACGCTCATGTCGAAGTTATCCTGCTCCTTATGCAGGCTGAAGCTGTCCACAGCTTCCTCCGCCGCCTTTTTGAGATCTACTTCCTCTACGTTAAGATCATCGACCTTAGCCTGCATCTTCGACAGCACGGTCAGGTCGTTTACCAGATCGTTGAGCCTGTCCGCCTCGCTGATTATCACGTTGAGGTGACGCTCTCTCTTTTCAGGATTATTGCCTGAGATATCGCGTATCATCTCGGCGTAAGACTTGACCATAGTCAGCGGCGTCTTAAGGTCGTGCGAAACATTGGCGATCAGATCCTTCTGCAGCTTGTCCGACTTTGATAATTCCGCTTCAGCATAGTTCAGCGTAGCCGCCAGCTCCTCGGTCTCGGCTGTGCCTGAGCCGTCGAAGTTCACCTCGTAGTTTCCTTCGGCGAGTCTGGCCGCGGATGCCGTGAGGCTGTTGACCGGCCGTGCCAGCCTCCTGGCTATTATCATCGACATAAATACGCCGAATATTATGGAGATACAGGTGATCCATACCAGCATCCTTCCAAGGATATTTATCGTAGAGCCTACCGCTGTCAGCGGCGCGTATATGAACAGGTAGGTCACAACTCCGTCTGCATCATCCAGTATCGAAGCGTATATCATGGCTTCGGCATTGCTGCTGTTGTACATCTGCTTCTTTACAACTATATAATCCGATTTGTCCTTCAGCAGCCGCTCCTTCAGTTCTTCGGTATCGTACTTGCTGGCGAAAGCGTTCATCCTGTCGCCCGGATTGTCCGACGTCGTCGCGTAAAGTATGGCGTTGGAATTATCTATCTGTATATACATGTCAGACTTAACGGTCAGGTTGGTCATGATGCTCGAGAACGATTCCCTTCCGTAGTTCTTCTGTATCTCTGCCGCCGTATCATACAGCTCCTTGATCTTCATCTGCTGGTAGAAGGTCTGCAGGAAGAGGATCTGCATAGCCCAGAGCAGGATCATTATCGTACATGTGAAAACGACGAAATACTTAAATATCCTGGCCGACATAGGTTTGCTCTTGACAGTGTCCTGAACACGGCGGTCAAGATCGTCATCGTTTCTTTTTCGTCCAGAGAATTTCCATTTAGTGTTCAGACTCAAACTTGTAGCCCACTCCTCTCAAAGTGACGATCATGTCGCGGTAAGGCCCCAGATTGTTGCGCAGGTTTTTTATATGCGTGTCTATCGTGCGGTCGTCACCGAAGAAATCATATCCCCATACGTCACGGAGCAGCTTGTCCCTGGAAAGAGCTATGTTCCTGTTCTCTACCAGGTAGAACAGCAGGTCGTACTCCTTCGGCGTAAGGTCTATCTTCTTTCCGTCGACCGTAACGCTTCTTCCCGGAATATCGATCTCCAGGCCTGAGAACTTCATGACCCTGTCGTCCTTTTTCTTAGAGCCGCCGCTGCGCGCCAGCACTGCCGCTACTCTCGCCATCAGCTCCTTAGGACTGAAAGGCTTAGTCACATAATCGTCTATGCCCAGCTCAAAGCCGAAGAGCTTATCGTATTCCTCGCTTCTGGCGGACATCATTATCACTGGTATATCTTTTATCTTCTTGATCTCCTTGCATGCCGAAAAACCGTCCAGCTTCGGCATCATGATATCGAGTATTATCAGGTCGTAATCGTTTTCACGACACATGGAAACGGCCTGCATGCCGTCCTCAGCCTCATCTATCTCATAACCTTCGAACTCAGCGTATTCCTTTACTACTTCTCTTATGTTTTCCTCGTCATCGACGATAAGCAGTCTTGCCATATATCTTCCATCCTTTCGCGGGGTCTCCCGCAATCACTCACTCTCAAAATAAACTGAAAATCCACAATAAAAAAATCACTTTGTCCATATAATATAACACATGTTCTGCTGCGCTGAATCCAACAATGTCATCGATGAAAACTAAATACAATAATATCTCCCCTTTGTGATGAACGCGTGTAGGAGGATATAAAAAACGCCCCGCCGGAAGCGGGGCGCCTGACAGCGAAAGCCCTGCGGGCGGAGCCCGCGTAAGCCTGCTTTATTTTTTAGTTTTCTTCGTTCGCTTTAGCTATGATCTTAGTCGCCAGATGCTGCGGAACTTCATCGTAGCGTACGAATTCCTGAGTGAAGTGGCCCTTTGCCTGAGTCATAGACCTGAGGCTGATAGCGTAGTCGAGGATCTCTGCCATAGGCACTTCTACAGAAAGCTTCTGTCCTTCGTCTACAGGCTCCATGCCGAGGATCCTTGCTCTTCTCCTGTTCATGTCACCCATTACGTCGCCCAGGAAGTCATCCGGAGTCGTGATCTCGAGATGCATGATAGGCTCGAGGAGGACAGGGCTGGCTTCTGTGATACCCTTCTTAAAGGCCAGTGAAGCTGCTACCTTGAAGGCCATTTCGTTGGAGTCGACTTCGTGATAGGAGCCATCGTAGAGGACTGCCTTGATGTTTACTACCGGATAGCCTGCCAGAGGACCTTTCTCCATGCATTCCTGGATGCCCTTCTCTACAGCAGGTACATAGTTCTTAGGGATGGAGCCTCCGAACAGCTGCTCTGAGAAGTCGAGGTCCTTATCCGGCGACGGCGAGAACCTGATATGTACGTCTCCGTACTGGCCGGCTCCGCCTGTCTGCTTCTTGTATTTGCCCTGTACGTCTGAGTGGCCCTTGATAGTCTCTCTGTAGGCGATCTTTCTCGGAACGATGTTGACGTCTACGCCGAAACGGTCTTTGAGCTTTGACTTGAGGATGTTGAGCTGCATCTCGCCCTGAGTACCGATAAGGGTCTGCTTTGTCTCGGCATCGTGCCTTACGATGAAGGAAGGATCCTCTTCTCTCAGTCTGGCCAGTCCTATGCCCATCTTTTCGTCATCGTTCTTGTTGACCGGTTCTATGCCCTTGAAGAGTGTAGGCGCCTGAACGTCTATATTTACATATGTCCTGGACTTGCCCTTTTCGCAGAGGGTATCGCCTGATTCTGTATAAGTCAGCTTCGATACAGCGAAGATATCGCCGCACTTAACCTCAGGAACTTCTATCTGTTCCTTGCCCCTGAGAAGGACGAGCTTACCCAGTCTCTCTGTTTTACCTGTTCTGGTATTTACGAGGTCCATGCCCTGCTTGAGGTTTCCTGTTATGAGCTTCATGATAGAGATCTTGCCTACGAACGGGTCTGACAGAGTCTTGAAGGTCCATGTAGTAACAGGGCCGTCAGGATCAGGCTCAGCCAGGTCTTCACCGCCGCTGGCATCTACGTACTTATACGGAGCGTGCTTGAGAGGTGACGGAGCGTACTTCCTGAGTACGTCGAGCATCATGTCTACGCCCTGTCCGTTTTCCGGGTCAAACGCGAATACCGGTACGATATCTGCGCTGGCCACGCCGCTTCTGAGCCCTCTGTTGAACTCCCAGTCCTCGAAGACGCCCTCGTCGAAGTACTTGTTCAGTAATTCTTCGTCGGTCTCCGCGATCAGCTCGTTCAGCTCGTCGAGCATCTCCGGCTTGAGCGGGTAGCTTGTAGGCACGCATACGGCGCCGAACTTGTCCCTGATATCAGCTACGAGGTCGTCAAATACGTAGGTGTCCTTGTCTTTTCTCTTTATCATGATGAAAGTCGGCTTCTTCAGCTGTTTGCAGAACTTCCATGCTCTTTCCGTTCCAACCTGTATCCCGGAGCCCGCGTCTACGATGAGTAGGGCGATGCCGGCAGCCTGGATAGCCTGGTACATCTCATTGGAGAAATCAAGAAGACCCGGAGTATCGATAAAATTGATCTTTACATCTTTATACTCTACCGGAATGACTGACATGTTAATGGAATGCTTTGTCTCGATCTCCATGTGGTCGTAGTCGGATACTGTGTTTCCGTCTTCGATCTTTCCCGCACGCTTGGTGACTCCCGTTTCAAAGAGCACCTGTTCCATCAGTGAGGTCTTACCGCATCCGCCATGTCCTATAAGCGCGACATTTCTGATTTTTTCACTGGAATAAGTCTCCATATGGTTCCTCCTATTGATTATTATGTATTTCGCCTCAGCTTTTTACACGGTCTGATACCGTGTTAAACACCGATTTAACGATTCCTTTTAATTATACCAATCAGTAAGGGTTACCGCAACTTGTATCCTACTATTATTTGTTAACTTATTATAATCACACCATACATTTTCACAAAAAAATAAAGGAACGCCTTCGGTCAAAAGCGCTCCTTAAGACTTTCTGTTCTGTCATCACAGGAAAATGACTGCCTTTGAACTGCGGGCCGGTCATTGCGCCGCGGTTCTGTCATTTTCACATTGATTATACATCTTTTCCTGAGTTTTGAATATCTTTTTTAACAACATGTATCGTTTGTACGCAAACGATATACACAGTTATACGCGTCTGGCAAGTTTATGGGCCGCATCCTTTATATCAGCATCCACGAGCTCTCCAGCCCTGCTGCTCCAGTCTACCGGAACTGTGTTGATACCCGAGAAGCCTCCGCATACAGCCCCGCAGAGAGCAGCGTTTGTATCAGCCGCGCCGCCGGCGTTTACCGCCTCTATCACAGCCTTCTTAGCGTTGCCTTCTACCGCGTAGAATATTCCCATTACCAGAGGAACTGACTCGTATACAGAGCCTTCAGAGCCGAATACAGCTGTTAGCTCGCCTGTCAGGTATTTAAGGTCGGTCACCTTAGCGTCATCTATAAGCTTTTTAGCCAGCTTAATACGCCTCGATACCGAAGGGCCGCAGCCCCTTGCCCCGCGGCGCTCGCCGAACACCGCCGAATCGAAAGCCAGCTGCATCACATCGTCCCTGCTGCTGTTGCCTTCTACCGCTGCCGCTGATGCCGCCGCAATCGCGCAGGCGCCTGCCAGAGCCGCCGAACTCCTGTCCTTCATCTCCATCATCTGAGCCGCCGCGTCTATGCAGGTAGGGATATCATAAGTGTACTTCATTCCGATCAGTACAGCCTTGAAAAGGTCAGCGCCGGTCGCTCCGCTGTTTTCAGCAGGCGCTATACCAGCCTCCTCAAGATCTTTCTTATAAGCGTTTGCGTCGAAGCGTCCGTCCCTTATAAGTGTCTTAGCCAGTACGACAGCCTCTTTAAAAGCAGCCTCTGCCTGCGGGTCGCCGCCCTTTTCTGCGCCTTCCGCTATTTCCGTGATACGGTCAAACTGCCTTTTTATCTCGTAACGAGTCAGCCCGAAAGCCGCTTTTCCCATCTCAAATCCAGCGATACCTCCGGCAAGAGCCCCGTAAGCGCTGTCTCCAAATGTCATCTATGAACACCTCCAAATAATATATATTTTCCCAAATGTCTATTATAGCACAAAGCGGACCCGCTGAATGCGGCTCCGCCCCGTACTGTGAATTCGTTTGAGTTTTTGAGTTTTTGGAGAGATCTATGAAAAACTGCGTGAATAAAAGCATTTAGTAACTGTCTGCTTTTAAACGCATTGTCATAGTATCACCCGTTTGTGTTGATTTTGTGTTGATTTCCTATCGAAGCTGTGTAAAAAAACTTTCTTTTCCGTCCGCTCCGCGGACCTCGTGAGCGGAGCTCACGTTATCGTGTCAGCCCTGCAATAGCAACGTTTTTAGAACTTCAGGAAATAGTCGGCATAGTAGCCCTCAGGAGCAGGAGCCTGGTGCCATGTGTAGTTTACTTCCAGCCTGCACTTGCCGTTATTGAGAGTCATCTTTTCCCAATAATCCTCATCGTCCGGCATATTGCCGTTGGATCTTTCGACCTCTTCTACCTGCCACATCCCGAAGGACTCCATCCTTACAGGCTTGCCCTGAGCTTTGAGATCGTCAAAGGCTGCCTGAGCCTCGTCTTTCTTCTCGTATACCTTGAGATCCATATCCAGGCTTTCCTGGAATACCGCGTACAGTTCGTCCATTTCCATGCCTCCCCGTTATCCATGACAGAATGTTTTTATTTGTTGCACTTATTATATATCACATCATCTGTCTGTTCAAGCTTCCGTATCGCAGGATATTTTTACAGATTTTAGATGCGTACTGTTACTCTGTCTCCGCGCCTTCGACAGGCTCGTCTTCTTCGTCGGGAGGGACTATGTCGAACTTGAGAACGGTCGTGTAGTTGTCCTGGACCTGCCTGATCACGCATTCAGCGCCCATCTGCGCCATCATCTTCTTTATGTTTTTAACACCGAAGCCCGTGCTGGAAGAATAGTCAGCCAGCTCATTGATGATATTGGAGAACTTGAGCACGACCTTGTCGTCGTCGACGAACATCCTGAGCTGTACCGTTTCGTTGTGGTCGGCGTATTTAACTATGTTGGAAGCTATGTTATTGAAAATACGCGACAGATAGTCCATGTTCACCATTACATAAACGTCTCTGGCATCTACGCCGGCATCTATATGCATGCCCGACGTGGTGAGGTAATCGGCCAGCGCCGACATCTGGTCGTAGAAGGCCATAGTCATGCTGCATTTATCCGTGCTGACGCTGGTATCGTGGGTCAGCCTGAAATAATCGAACATGCTGTCGCTCATATTCTTGAGCTGGGCCGCCTTCTGGTTAGCCTTGAGCACATATTCATCGTGCTCCGCCTGATCCGCGTAGCGCCCGTCCCTGAGCATGCCCAGATAAACGAGCAGGGGCGTCATAGGAGTCCTCAGGTCGTGGGACATCTCTGTTATGATCTCGCGGTTTTCGTCGTACAGCCTGTTTATATCGTCTATAGTCTTGTTGTAGGCGTCGCTCATCTCGTTGATGCTGCGGGCCAGCACAGCCAGCTCGTCCCTTCCTGCTACCTGCAGCTTGTGGTCCCTGTTCCCGTTCCTGAGTACCTGGACATCCTCTGCCATCTTGTTGATGTACTTGAGCTTTCGCTTAACGGCGTAGAGCAGTATCAGTATGAAGATCAGGAAAGGCACTGAAATATCTATTACCCTGGCAAGACTGTAATAGAAAGTAGCGTACTTGCCGTATATTATCACATCGCAGCTGCCGTCCTTGAAGTCCACCTGATAGGCTATCTTCTGCTCGTAGCTGCTCTCATGCCTGAGCCTGGAGATCTCCTGCTGTGAGTTTTCGCCCGAGATGTACCTCAGCCGTCCGTCTTTATACACTGTAACGTATATCACCGGGCTCCTGTCCGCCCATTTTGTGAGCATATACCAGTCGTCAGAGGCCACATCGTACTGCTGTATATAGTCCTCCAGGCTGGCGACCACCTTTTTATCCTCTGCCCTGTAATAGCTCTCCGTCCCGAACTTATTGTCCAGATATCCGGAGAGCGCCGAGGAAAGAGCCGTATAGGCGAAAGCCGCCAGCAGACCCGCTATGATCACGACCAGCAGCAGCTCTCTGCCCAGCGTGATGGTTCTTCTGTCTTTCACGTCACCGGCTCCCTATCCTACGAACTTGTAGCCGCGGCCCCACTCTGTGCGGATATATGTAGGGTTCTGCGGATCGTCCTCTATCTTCTTTCTCAGCTTCCTGATATGCACCATGACCGTATTGTTGGAGCTGTAGAAATACGGCTCGTCCCAGATGCTCTCGTAGATAGTCTTTATAGGGAAGATCCTGTTCTTATTCTGCATGAGCAGCTTGAGCATCCTGTACTCTATATCCGTAAGGTCTATCTGTATCCCGTTCTTCCAGACTGCGTTGAACTGCTCGCTGACCTTGAGGCCCCTGGCCGCCAGATAAGTCTCTCCGCTCACCTCAGGCTTGCCCCTGTAGACCTGGTATCTCCTCATGATGGCCGTGACCCTGGCCATGAGCTCTGTCTCCGAGAATGGCTTTATCAGATAGTCGTCGCCTCCGGCCAGCAGGCCTTCCGCCTTGTCGTCATCGCTGGATTTAGCGGTGAGGAAGAGGATAGGCGTATTGTACTCCTTCCTTATTTCCTTACACACATCTATTCCCGACATTCCCGGGAGCATGACGTCAAGCAGTATCAGGTCTATGCTGTCGTCCATCTTCATGAGCGCGCCCGGCCCGTCGTAGACCTGTGCCACCTGGTATCCCGCGTGCTTCAGCAGCAGTGCCACAACATCGCTTATATCCTTGTCATCCTCAACTATTAGTATCTTAGCCTTTTCAGCTTCCTTGATCTCATCTGTCATATCTATTGCAGGCAGCGGACTCCCGGGTCCGGCTGCCCCCTCCTTTCCTTTATCCATACCTTGGTATCCCCTGATTTTCAATAATATATCACAAACAGAGTACAACTGCCGCCGGTAATAAGAATTTTTCAGAAACCGCCTGCGGGCACCCTCAGCCTCTGGCAGGCGCCCGCCTTGCGTGAGCGCTGCTCACATCTGCCTCCGGCAGAACTGCAGCATGCGAAAATGGCCGGAAGCTAAAACAGCCCCGGCCCTTCTGTCCCTCTGTCAGCGGAGCTGACGCGGGAAATGCTTTTTTATTCGTCTTTTTCCGCCATCTGATCTGACAGCAGCTTTTCTATATGCGACAGGGCGTGGATGCATTCCTTTTTCTCGTCCGTCGTCATGTTCTTTATATACTCGTCTATCAGGCCCAGATAGAAGTCTTCGTGCTCGTCCAGGGCTCTCCTGCCTTTGGCTGTCAGGGTTATCCTGACGACCCGGCGGTCGGATTCGTTCTTTACTCTCCTTACGTAGCCTCTGCCCTCCAGCTTGCTGACCGCTGTGGAAAGGGTGCTGACGTTTACCATCAGCTCGGCCGCGATCTCGCTCATGGTCTTAGGGTCGCGGCGGCCTATGGCTACCAGGGTGTGCATCTCTGAAGGAGACAGGTCCGAGCCCGTAGAGAGCTGTTTTATCGACGCTTCCTCGGATTTCTGCACCAGCAGGAATATCCTGAGGAACTGGACCTTCATCTTTTTAAGAAAATAGGTTTCCTTGTCCATTATCATCCTTTCTATTGCTCCTCTGCGGGACTTCCGCGGGAGCGGTCACATAGTTCTGCGGAATTATCCTATGATAAACATTATCTCACATTCGCAGGCTGTTTTGCCGGACTCTTTTATGACGGCTTTACAGACAGCCGTACCGCCGCGCGAGCCCATCCTCTGCAGCTCGGCCGTGAGGACCAGGTCGTCTCCCGGCACTACTATATGCGGAAATCTGGCTTTCTTTATGCCGCCCAGATAAGCCAGCTTGCCTTTGAACTTCTCCTGGCTCAGGACCGCTACAGCGCCTGTCTGCGCCAGGGTCTCTACTATGAGGACGCCGGGCATGACCTTTTTCTGGGGAAAATGTCCCTTGAAATAGTACTCGTCTTCCCTGACGTGCTTGATGCCGATGATCTTGTTTTCTTCTATAGACTCTATCTCGTCTACCAGCAGGAAAGGCTCTCTGTGGGGGATTATCTCTTTTATCTGTTCTTTATCCATAAGCATGATGCTGCCCTCCTTACGCGTGCCACTTCCTGAAGATCAGGGCCGCGTTGTGGCCGCCGAAGCCCAGGGAATTGGAAAGCACATACTCCAGCTCCATCTCTCTGCCCTTTCCCGGAACATAGTCGAGATCCAGGCCTTCATCAGGCTCTTCGAGGCCTACTGTAGCCGGCACGAAGCCTTCTTCCAGGCACTTTACGCAGATCATGCCCTCTATGGATCCGATAGCGCCGAGCGAGTGACCTGTCGTTCCCTTAGTCGAGCTTACAGGCATCTCATAGGCATGCTGGCCGAAAACTTCTTTTATGGCCATGGTCTCTATCTTGTCATTGTAGAGGGTTCCTGTGCCGTGGGCATTGATGTAACTGATATCGGACGGGTCCAGGCCCGCGTCCTTAAGAGCGAGCTGCATCGCCCTGATATCTCCCTTGCCCTCAGGATCAGGCATGGTGATGTGGTAAGCGTCGGATGCCGAGCCGTAGCCGACTACTTCCGCGTAGATCTCAGCTCCGCGTTCTTTTGCGTGCTCCATCTCCTCCAGTATCAGGAAGGCGGCGCCTTCGCCCATTACGAAGCCGCTCCTGTTCCTGTCGAAAGGCATGCAGCAGCGGTCTTTGTCGTCTACCTTAGAAAGGGCACGGATCTTTTCGAATCCGGCGAAGGGAATGTTTACGATCGGAGCTTCGGTGCTCCCGGCTATGACTGCCGTCTGGTAACCGTCTCTGATAGAGCGGAAAGCCTCGCCTATGGTGTGGGTTCCGGTGGCACAGGCGCTGTTGAGGCCGAAGGAGCTGCCGCGGGCTCCCAGCTCTATGGAAAGGTTGCCCGATACCATATTAGGTATGCTCTTTGTCACCATGTGCGGTGAAACGCGCTTTATTCCCTTGTTAAAGGCGTTGAAGGCCTGCTCTTCTATAGTCCCAATGCCGCCGATCCCGGTGCTCCCGTAAACGCCCAGCTCAAAGGAATCTATGTTTTCGTCGGGCGCCAGGCCGCTCATTTCCAGAGCTTCTTTAGCCGCGACTAAAGCGAACTGGCTGGTCGGGTCGAGGGCCTTAGCCGCCCTCTTGTCAGGATATTCGAAGTTTTTCACCTCTGCCGCCATGGTGGAGGTGTGGTCCTTGAGATCGAAATGGGTTATGCGGTCTATGCCGCTGACTCCTGCTTTTATATTGTTCCAGAAATCCACGCTGTTGTTTCCGACAGGTCCTACTACACCGTATCCTGTAACGACTACACGTCTTCTTTCCATTAAAATCTATCCTCCTACGCGGTGAAACCGCCGTCTATACCTATGACCTGTCCGGTTATGTAAGCAGCGTCGTCGGACGCCAGGAAAGCGGCCAGCTTAGCCACTTCCTCAGGCTTGCCGGCCCTGCCTAAGGCTATGCGGTCCACCGCGGCTTTATAAAGGTCCTCGCTGAGCTCAGCCGTCATATCCGTGTCTATGAAGCCCGGCGCTATGGCGTTGACAGTGATCCCGCGGCTTCCCAGCTCCCTGGCGTTGGAGAGGGTCAGCCCTATTATACCGGCCTTGGAGGCGCAGTAGTTGGCCTGGCCGGCGTTGCCCTTAGTCGCTGTTATGGAAGACAGGTTTATTATCCTGCCCGATCTCTGCTTCATCATATATCTGGAAACGTACTTGGAGAAATTAAAGGCTCCCGCCAGATTGGTGTTTATAACATCCATGAAGTCCTGATAGGACATGCGCATCATGAGCTTGTCTTTGGTGATGCCGGCGTTGTTCACCAGGATGTCGACTGCTCCCAGCTCCTTGGCCGCGTCCGCGACAGCTTTCTTTACATATACGTCGTCAGCGACATCGCCCTTTGAGACCAGCACCTTTGTCCCGTACTGCTTCAGCTTTTCCTCCGCCGCGGCAGCCGCTTCATCGTTTCCATGATAAGTGATCATCACATCGGCGCCCTGTCTGCAGAATTCCTCGGCGCAGGCAAGGCCTATGCCTCTCACTCCGCCGGTTATTATAGCTTTTTTCCCTGTCAGCATATCCTGATCCTACCTCCCTGAAAGTCCTTCGACCGCCGCTTCCAGCGACTCACAGTCTTCTACATTAAATACCCGGACCTTTTTCAAGTTCTTCTTGATGAGGCCGGAAAGGGTCTTTCCCGGTCCGAACTCTATGAAAGTATCTACACCGGCTTCAGCGAGCACCTCCAGAGTCGAATCCCAGCGGACCGGGCTCATGAGCTGCAGAGCCAGCATATCCGCTATGTCTTCGCCTGTCTGGGCTCCCTCGTTTCCGGCTTTCCTGTATTCTGAAACAGGCCTTCCTGTCAGGTTAGCGTAAACAGGAAATGCTCCCTGGCCCAGCTCCTTGCTCAGGAGGAGTTCTCTCATCTTCTCCGACGCCGGCTCCATCATGGCGCAGTGGAAGGCGCTGCCCACAGCCAGCCTTATGGGCTTTATCCTGTTAGCTTTGGCAATCTCGTCGAAGCGGTCCAGGGCAGTCAGCGCTCCCGAAACCACTGTCTGCAGAGGCGCGTTGAGATTGGCGGCTTCCAGTATTTCGTCTTCTCTCGCCTGCTCCACACAGTCCAGGATCTTCTGCCTCCTGCCTATGGCCGCTGTCATGCCGCCGCGCAGGTTTCCATGCTCATCGCGTCCGGCGGCGTCCATCCACTCGCCTCTGCGGGTCATCAGCTCTGTGCCGTCAGCAACAGACTTTATTATGCCCGCGGCGGTGAGGGCCGAATACTCGCCGAGGCTGAAGCCCGCCGCGGCTGTCGGCGGAGCCGTCGCCAGTCCGCGTTTTTTTAATTCATCTATAAAGGCTTCGTAGGCCGCCATGGTCACTGTGTATACGCAGGGCTGGGTGTTGGAGGTTATCTTGAGATCCTCGGCCGAGCCTTCGAAGCAGAGCTTTTTGATGCGCTCGCCCGCTTGGTCGAATACCCTGCGGCTGGCCTCATAATTCTCGTAGAGGTCCCTGCCCATGCCTGGATACTGGGCTCCCTGGCCCGCGAAAAGATAAGCGATACCCATTACTGCCTCCCCTTCACGATGGCGTTCCTGTTGTCGAATACGTCTATGCAGCCGTTCATGAGGTCGGCTATGATCTCGGCGGCCGGCTGCTCCTCCTTGACCAGGCCCGCTATCTGGCCGGACATGACTGCTCCGTTGTCGACGTCGCCTTCCTCAGCCGCGCGCCTGAGCGCTCCTACGCCCAGCTTGACGACCTCTTCCGGATCTCCGCCGTGCTTCTCCAGCATCTGGATCTTGCGCGAGAGCTTGTTCCTGAGCACTCTGATCGGGTGGCCTGTGCTGTTTCCGGTGACCGTCGTGCCGGTCGCCTTCGCCTTGATGATTGCCTTTTTATAGGCCTCTGACACGGTGCATTCCGTCGCCGAGAGGAAACGAGTGCCCAGCTGTACGCCCTGGGCACCCAGCATGAAGGCCGCCGCCATGCCTCTGCCGTCAGCGATGCCGCCGGCTGCTATGACCGGGATGTCGATGGCGTCTATGACCTGCGGGACGAGTGCCATAGTGGTCGCTTCTCCTATATGGCCGCCTGATTCCATGCCTTCGGCGATGACCGCGTCTGCTCCCGCGCGTGCCACTCTCTGGGCTATAGGCACGGAGCCTGCCACCGGGATGACTTTTATCCCCTGCTCCTTGAGGGTTGGTATATATTTGCCGGGATTGCCGGCGCCGGTCGTGATGACCGGAACTTTTTCGTCGATGATCATCTGCATGATGTCGTCCACATAGTGCGACTCCAGCATGACGTTGAGGCCGAACGGCTTATCGGTCAGCTCTTTTATCTTCCTTACTTCTTCCCTGATCTTATCCACTGTCAGGATGCCGCAGGAAATTATGCCCAGGCCGCCGGCCTGGCTCACTGCTCCGCCCAGCGAGGCGTCGGCTATCCAGGCCATGCCTCCCTGGAATATTGGGTACTCTATCCCGAGCATCTCTGTTATCTCTGTTTTTATCTGAGGTACTTTATCGGACATTTATCTTCCCTTTCGATTCAAATTCTCTGATCTTCTGCCGGTCCGGCCGGCAGTGCTGGTTCTGTGAATATTATATAGTAATTGCCGCATACAATCAAAGTGAGCGGTTTCGCGCGCTCCGCGCGCAGGGGCGCTGGCGCGCCTCCGGGCTCCGCATGCGAATTTTAAAAGCATAAAAAACCGAGATACTAAATCGTCAATCGCGCCGGCAGTCGCGGACGCGCGATGATCATCTGTACACTGTTTTTCTGCCAGCTCGTATTATCTTCAGCAGTCCGTCATTTACCATCCGGTTAAGAGTATTGTAGGCTGCTGTCTGTCCTACGCCGAGGAGTTCCTGGGCTCTTTTACGTGTGATCTCCCCTGCTGTGGAAATTTCATTCATTATTATCTGTTTATTCATACTGTACGATGAAACCGCAGGCCTTATGCTGTCTGAATTCGCTGTAAGATCATATGGAATTTCTGTATCATTCAGTCTGTGAGGCTCATTGAACGCGTTTCTATTGTAGAGTACTGCTTTGAAAGCGCCGGTTGCCGAGCTGAATTCCGGCTTCTTGACACAGTTTTTATACAGAGCTTCTATTTTAGGAATGCCCGTACCATAGCTTTCGATGAGTTTCATTTTGTAGAACAGAGCTGCCATATGCGGATTTCTGGACAGAGATGCTCCCATAAAAACAGCTTCCATCGATAGTCCGTCAACAAGTCCTCCGAGCGATATGAATTCCATCCTGTCATCATAGACATTGATTATACTGCTCCCGCTGAGCGCATAGTATCTGTGGACTACCATATTGAGCAGGGCCTCCCTGATTGCTTCTTCAGGGTAGTCTCTGATATCTTCCCTGAGAAGCCCGTGGACGGAGGCACGTGTCCTGTTTAATAGTTCTATGAATTCATTTGCGTTTCTTATCTGATCAAATACAGAGCCTGTAAATTCGCGTCTATCCTGGAAATGCTCTTTTGTCGTTCCGTTAAACACAGCGGCTTTTATCGTTACAGGACACTGGTCGGACAGGAGAAGAGCAAGATTTGTGTAAAGCCCGCTTTCATCGATGAGATTAAGGTTTTTTCTTTTTTCATCAGACGAGATGTCTATATCTCGGGAGATCATTTCATTATTGAATGTTCTGAATGTCAGGTCCTGTTCCAGCGATCTTCTGTTTTCAAAGGATTCACCGTATGATTCGGCGATCATCTTCCTGATCCCTTCTTCTGATAATGGTACAGCGGCGCTGCCTGTCCGTACATATACTCCCGAAGGTTTAAGACCCTTATCGGCAAGATAATATGGCCTGCCGGTCCCGGCAGATACAGTTATTCTGATCACATTCTTTCTTTCAATGTTTCCGGATCTGATCTGAATAAAAGGGATGATATCAGGCCTGATGTTATCGCGCAGGCTGCTTGATATCCTTAGCATCGTGTCATCGGGATCCTCAACGCCGGCGACTTCACCAGTATCACGCACTCCGACGAATATGGTGCCGCCTTCTGTATTTGCAAAGGCTATAACATCTTTGCAGATAGTGGATGTATACATAAGTTTATATTCTATATCGATATTTTCCCTTCGCAGATCCGTCATGTTGCTCTCTCCCGTTTATCTTATTTTCTTTCAGCCTGATAGTCATTCCTTTCTATCACCATTATATGAAAGAAAGTAAAGGAAAGCAATGCAATTCTGAAAACATTTTCTTCGCGCGCTCCGCAACTCGCAAAAACACCGATGTGTTTTCGCTCAGACAGTGATCGCTGACCAGCCCCTCCGCTGAGAATTTAAGTTTTGAGAACTTAATTTCTCTTCGCCGCTTCTAGCCGCTCGGCACCGGGAAGATCTACGGTCATCTCCAATGCTGCTGCGTCAGTCTGCCTCCGGGCTCCGCATGCGGCTTTTAAAGCATAGAAAAGCAGGACGTCCGCCAGGACCTTGTCGACGGAGTCGTCGTCAGCAAAAAGAGCATAGAAAAACCGGTCGCCTGGGGCAGGGCGGCCGGTCTGTCGACGCGGTATATCGCGTCATCTATATTTTTGCTCATTTTCAGAGTGTCTGATTTTCGTTTATCTTACGAATCCGAAGTCCGCGGAGGTCAAACCGATATTCTGTGACGCGAACTGGTCGAACCAGGTGAGCATCTGTGCTGTTGTATTCTGGATGAACTGTCTGTGCTGGATTCCATCGGCTCCGTCAGGATCTACATCCGCTGCTTCCAGTCTGAAGCTTGCCGCGTTTCCGTAAGCTGTCTTGTCCAGGCGTCCGTCCATCTGGTCCTGACCTCCGTTTAAGGTCATTATACTGCTGAATGCTTCCAGAGTCACGTTTTTGTTGTTCAGAGTCAGGAACAGGTCGGTATCGCTGTTCTTTAAGTAGAGATACAGGTTGTCTGTCTCGCCATCGTAGATGATCCTGTACCAGCCTGCGTTGTTTTTGAAGATGGTGTAGGTGTCGAGCCCGTTCTTATCTGTTCCATTCTGGATAACGAAGTCTTTTACTGTGTTGAAAGGATTTACTGTGCTCTGTAAAACTGAACCATTGTGGATGTAGGAAGCTCCTGCTGAAGGGCTGCTGATGAGGACTGTGTTGCTGCTTCCGTCGAAATCTACTTTAGCGCCTAACTCTTCCATAACGGCTCTTACCGGGAGATAAGTGCGGTCGTTGATGATCCTCGCCCTTGTATCCATCGTCTTGATGCCTGACTTTGTGATCAGGTAATTCTGGCCTACAGGGACTTTAACTGTGGTGCCGCTGTATTTCACGACTGCCTGATAGTTTGCTGCGTCCCAGGAAACCTGAGCGCCGTAAGCTTCTGCAACGCCTCTCATCGGCACGAGAGTCCTGTTTTCATTTGTTATGACGGGTCTGCCTGTATTGTCATTGAACACTACGCTCTGGCCGTTTACGATAACGTTGAGGCTGGAAGCTGTGGCTGCGTCTGCTGCCGGGGCTCCGATCGCTGACGCGATGAAGAAGGCGATAACGAATGCTGCGATCGTTACGATCGTCCTGAAGAACTTGCTGTTTACAACTTTTGTCATGGTAAAACTCCTTTAAATGCAGCTGGCTGCCATTTTACAGGCCCTATAGCTTTGCGTCGCCGCGTTTCCACGGGTTTGCTATTTAGGTAAATTAGTTTTCACCAATCTGGATGCATTTCTCTGGACAACAAAAAACTGATGTCATTACTGACACCAGCTGCTTCTGTCTGATCCTCCCTGAAGTCAGATATATCCCATATATTCAAGAAAACATATATCGTAATATCGTATCTTCAGTTAGAAATGCAGATATAGATTGCAACTGGCTGACCCTGTGGGTCCCTATAGCTTTGCGTCGCCGGATTGCTCCGGTTTTGCTATTCGAGCTTCGGTTTTCTCCTTCCGCTCTACAGTTTGAAATATATCACAGGGTTCAAGATCCTGTAAACATCTAAAAGGAAATTTTCCTAACTTTTTACAAATTGTATACATTCTCGGGAATCGCACGGGCGAGAGCTCCGCTCACGACTGCGGAGTCCGGGGCGGTCTGACGCGCA
Organism: Bacillota bacterium; assembly: GCA_028724585.1. Taxonomy (GTDB): domain Bacteria; phylum Bacillota; class Clostridia; order Peptostreptococcales; family Anaerovoracaceae; genus RUG708. The sequence continues at coordinate 24,698 of JAQYCQ010000034.1, forward strand.
GCGGTGGATCTGACCGTGATCTTCCTGAGCTCCTGATGCGGTGTCTTCGCGGGAAGCGGCGAACCGCTCCGCTGAGAATTTAAATTTTGATAACTTAAATTCTCTTCGCCGCTTCTAGCCGCTCGGCACCGGGAAGATCTACGATCATCTCCAATGCTGCTGCGTCAGACTGTCTCCAGACTCCGCATGTGACTTTTCACAGCATAAAAAGCCGAGATACTAAATCGTCAATCGCGCGGCTGTTGTAGATTGTTGCACTAGTCAACCTGTAGGTGGGTCAATTTTAAGTATAAATCCACAGTTGAATGGTAAACGGTAAATAACCCGTACTTAGATACTCAGTAAAAAACTACAGTAAGAAGTAACTGCAGTTGATTGCGCTGATTTTTACTGGACATAAAAATCTCCTGCATTTTACTGCAGGAGACTGTCGATTTACTTATCTT
>JAQYCQ010000035.1 GCA_028724585.1 Bacillota bacterium
TCTTGAAAAAACACCGATGTGTTTTTTCTTCGGACACGTGCGCCGCTGCGGATTTAAGTTATGAGAACTTAAATCCGCTTCACCGTCTCAGACCGCTTGGCGCCGGGAAGATCTACGATCGTCTCGATGCTGCAGAGCGAGGCTGCCCGGGCTCCGCTTGAGTTACAGCGTCAGCAATGCCTGCGGCATGAGATATAAATGCAATAATCTGGATGTTCGTTCAATGAGGCTTCGGCAGAGGGGTTGAACGACTCAGGCTTGAAAGCCCTGGTAAAGTGATGGAACTCGCGTTTGCAGAATGTGAGAAAAGTCATATCTTCAAGCGCAATGACAAAGGCCGCGGCTTTTGATCGCTGCGGCCTTTATCGGTGTTTTGATGTTTGGGTTTTGTTTTATTTTTAGGAGAGTTTATGAAAAGTATTCTGCTTTGCTTTGTTCGATGTCGGTCGGAACGGAGCGCCAGATCCTGTTTCCTGAGCTCCTGTTCCTTTCGACACCTATAATATACTATCCGTAAATGGTAAGTTCATATTCTGTATGTGAAAGTTTTGTGAATGATGGAAGTGCGGCTTAATCATAGAAGTGCAGCCTTACGGACTCCGGGCGGCTGACCGTGCGGAGCACCCTGTGCGCGGGAGCGCTCGTGAACATGCAGGAGCCAGGACAGTCTGCGGCGGCTCCTCGCGGACCTGCACACTTGCCTACCCCGTCCCCGCCTCGCAAAATGTTTTTTTCTTAATCTTTTTAAAGCCCATATCGTTATGCCGCCGCCTTATGCTATAATTGCGGGACAGGATATTTTACTGAAATTTTGCTGTATTTCAAGCCTGAGGGCTGGTACAGTATAGGATATCAGAGAATAGAAAGGAGATATCATTATGGCTAAATATGTATGTCAGGTATGCGGTTATGTTTACGAGGGAGACGAACCTCCTGCTGAGTGCCCTATCTGCAAAGCTCCTGCTGAAAAGTTCACTCTTCAGGGCGACACTGAGACTTGGGCTTCAGAGCATGTCGTAGGCATCGCTTCAGACGTAAGCGAAGACATCAAGAAGGACCTCAGAGACAACTTCAACGGCGAGTGCTCAGAAGTAGGCATGTACCTCGCTATGTCAAGAGTAGCTTTCAGAGAGGGCTATCCAGAAGTAGGCCTCTATTACGAGAAGGCTGCTTATGAAGAAGCTGAGCACGCTGCTAAGTTCGCTGAGCTCCTCGGTGAAGTAGTTACAGACAGCACAAAGAAGAACCTCGAGATGCGTGTAGACGCTGAGCACGGCGCTACAGAGGGCAAGACTGACCTCGCTAAGAGAGCAAAGGCTGCAAACCTCGACGCTATCCACGACACAGTTCACGAGATGGCTCGCGACGAAGCTCGTCACGGCAAGGCATTCAAGGGTCTGCTCGAGAGATACTTCGGTTAGTTCCGGGCGTCGATCTTCCGGTCGGCGATGCACTCTGCTTTCGGGAGATGTCATCGGAGCCAGATCCGGTTAGTTCCGGGCGTTGGTCTTCCGGCCGGCGATGCACTCTGCTTTCGGGAGGTGTCATCGGAGCCAGATTCGGTTAGTTCCGGGCGCCGGTCTTCCGGCCGGCGATGCCGCCTGAAGCTGCGGGAACGTATAACGAATATTTATTAAGAAAATAAAGGGACAGCTTCCAGACTATACAGTTTGGAGCTGCCCTTTTTAATTGCGCTTCCGTATAGAAAAGCTGTCCTGCGACGGCTCCCGCGGATCAGCACCCTCGCCCAAGCCCTGCACCCGCCAGCCCGTGCTAGTTTTAACGCAGGGCGGGCGCCTGATGTGCGCACGTGCCGCAAGTTTTGCTTAGCGGAGGGCGGCCAGTCCGGTTCTCCGTCATTGGCAAATGCTGTTCTGGACAGATTACTGCATCATTCCACAGTAATATCTATCAAGGGTCCATCTTACAGATTGAAGGAAAAAAAGACCTGTTGAATATACCATAACAGAAGAACTAAATTGTACATTTTTATTTTCCTCTTTTTGTACATTTTTATAGTGACATTTACATATAATCCTGAAATCTTCGTCGACGTACTAAAATCCGCTCAAAATAAGGCGGCGCTTTCGGTGAAATGGTTAGAAAATCACAAAACGTCTAAGCCTTCCCTCGAAGCTTTCGGTGAAATGGTTAAAAATCTGCAAAACGTCTAAGCCTCCCTCTGAAACTTTCGGTAAAATGATCGAAATGAATGAAAACGTCTAAAGCTTTTTGAGCTGAAAGGCGGACTGCGGCAGAAATGGAAAAATAAAGTAATGAAAATCCAGCGATCAGCATCGAAAAAATCATTAAAGCATGATAAAAAGGATAGGATTACAAATTCCGATCCAGTACTGTAAATGCGACTGGAAGGGAAGAGAATTGATTGCCAAAAGCCATAAAATACCAATATCAGTTTGAATGAAGAAAATATCAATAATACGTGATGCGATTAGCAGAAATAAAAATTAATTACCAGTGCCGCCCGTATCGGCCGCCGGAAGCTTTTAGATGAAATGATCTGTGAGCAGCAAAACACCGAAAATTCCGAGAGGAGGCTTAGATGAAATGATTTAAAAATAGTAAAACACCGAAAGTTCTGCAGGGATGCTTAGACGAAAGCCTGTAAAATAGACGAAACACCGAAAAATCCGTCTTCTGATTAGATGAAAAATAATAAATCGAATAAAACAACGAAAGCTTCGCTAGATCGTCTAGATGAAACCCGATAAAGCAGACAAAACACTGAAAGCACCCAGATAACAACTGCAATTTGCGCCCCGCTGTGCGTACCCGCACCCTCGCCCGCTCCGCCCTCAGCAAGGCGTTGAGAGTAGAAAAACACGCGCCGCCCCCAAATAAGGAAGCTCAACCTGGCGATATTACAAGCCGACGAGCGCCTCCGGCGGAATTGCGTAAGGGGGCGGCGCGCCGCGGACCTGCATGGCCGCTCCGGCAAGGCGCTGAAAGCAGGAAGGCCCGAGCCGATAATGCGGCTCGGGCCTGTATTTTACACTGTAATTAAATGATGTTATTGCAGTTTCAATGAAATCCAGCTGATCGCTATTCGGTGGCGCCGTAGCCTTTCCAGTGGATCCAGCTCATCGCTATTAGGCGATGTTGCAGCCGTTCCAGTGAAATTCTATTCATCGTAATAAGACGATGCTGCAGTTATTTCAATAGCTCCAGCGTATCTCGCTCAAATTTCAGTTTTATTCGGCTTTGTTTCTGCGTCTCAGGGCTGCGCCGAGGATCGCGAGCAGAACGCCCGAAACTATGAGGACCGCTACTGCCGGCATGAGCACTGTCGTGTCGCCTGTCTTAACAGCCTTGATGGTCTTGTTTTGCTTAGTCGGTGTGTTCGGCGTATCGCCGTTATCGTCGTCAGTAGGCGGATACTCGACCGTCGTACCCGGTTCGTCAGGCTTGCCCTTGGTGTTGGTTACCGTGTAGCTCGGTGTAGTTCCGTTATCCTGAATGGTCTGTATAGACGCTCCGTAGCCGGCTACAGGTTCCTCTTTTATTGTATATTCGCAAGGCTTGCCGTCCTTCATCTTAGGCAGGTCTGTGAAGCTTCCCTGCCATCTGTTGCCTGCGTTGAGTTCGAGAACTCTGCTCGTATCCACACCGTTCTTGTAGAGGTGGATCCTTACAGTCTGTCTGCCGGAGGTATCGCTGTCGTCGCCCTTCCATACCTTGTTTACAGGGATCTGAACTCTGTCAACAGTATATTTATTTATTACGTTCGTTCCCTCAGTAGTGAACTGATAGCCTTCAGGCAGCTCCTCAACGATATCATATTTGATATCGTTGCCGTCAGAATCTTTTGTAGGAAGGTCACCAAAGTCGAAATTCCACTGCAGGTTTCCGTCCGGCTTTACAGTCACGGTATCAGCGTCTTCGCCGTTTGCCAGCAACCTGAGCCTGATCCAGTTAGGCATACCCTGCTGACCGGTGTCGGCATCTTCCCAGATCTTCTGGCCCTTGATAGGGACATTGGTCTTATCATCGTCAGGATTTGTCGGAGGCGTATATTTGTTGTTGATATCGTATCCGTTTATCGTTGCGGTGTAATCCGTGACCGGATCCTCGGAGACAGTGTACTTGATGGTATTGCCATTAGAGTCCTTAGTCGGCAGATTATCGAATTTATATGTCCAGTTGTCGGCAGCCGAGACCTTCCTGGAGTCTGCCTTTTCGCCGTTGGCCAGCAGATTGACCGTTATAGACGAAGGCCTCTTCTTGGCTTTGTCGTTCTCGTCATCCCAGGTCTTTGTACCAGAGACGGAAGTCTTCTCGCTATCCGGATTGCCCTTTGTATTTGTGATCGTGTAGATCTTCGCTGTTTTGTTCGGGGTTACTGTTACTTCAGAAGTGTAGCCTGGAACGCTGATCTCCTGTACGGTATAATCAACGCCAGCCCTGCTCCACCAGCTGTGTGACCAGTCATTGCTACTGTTCAATGTATATTGACCCGATGATCCATCGGTTCCTTTAACTCTTACCGTTATCGAAACAGGCCTATCTGAAGCTTTGTCGCCTTTCCATACTTTGACGACTTTATATTGCACATTGCTACTAGGTGGATTATATGGTTTAGACCACTTATTTGCGTTTACTGTAAGAAGGCCGCTCCAGCTATATGATGTAGTATTTCCGTCAGCTGATTTGACTGCAGTTTTATACGGCACAGAAATGAGTACAGGATTCATATATTCATTAGAATTCTTAACATTACCGGTCAGCAGATAATATCCGTTATCCAAACCGGTAATAGTTTTGCTTCCACCTGCTGGCACTTCGAAGGGCTCAGTAGCGCCAGTTTTGCCCTTCTGACCGTTTAATTTAGATGCCAGTGCTTTGCTTTTTTCTCCAGGCTTGCCGGTACTATCAAGAAGTCCGGTGTTTTCGAAAAGCTCGTTGGCTTCTTCCTGTGTCAGTACATCATTGTCTTCTACTCCAAAAGGTTTCTCCAAAGCAGGAGTTCCGTCTTCGTTCATTCCAACTATTTTGTACAGATTGAATGTTGCGGTTTTATCAGAAGTGATAACAAGCTGGTTTTTCCCTGCCGAAGCAGGTCCGGCGTCAGCCGCGTCCGCGTGAGCGGTCGTAAGGGGCCAGAAGCATAATGTGACGAGTATGAGCATGATTACGCTCAGTACCCTTTTTAGATTTTTCCTTGCATGAGCTGAATTGCCCATATCCTTTCCCTCCGTAAAATTCAAATGCAGTTATACCTTATATCTTGCAGTTATACCTTATGTCTGTCTTCATCGCGATCCGCCGCGCCTTGTCCGCCGAGGCCTGATGCGCTTAGACCGCCTGTGTACTATGTACCATATGATAAGGGCTGCCGCCGCGCCCGCTATGACAAACGGGAGATAGAGGATCGGGTCGATCCTGAGAGCGTCAGACCTGATATCTGAAGCGTCCTTTGTGTTCGGCACCCTGTGTCCCCTGACCAGGAGCCGGTGGGTGTTGATGCCGTAAGGAGTGCATGTCACCAGAGTGCACAGATCGCTGCTGTGCCGTATCATGAGGTCGTCGGTCTCGTCCGGCAGGACTACCTTTATCTGGTCAACCTTATAGGTCATCGTATGGTCGAGCACCGAAATGATGAATGTATCGCCTTTCTTCAGCTTGTCGATGTCTGAGAAGAGCTTGGCCGAAGGTAGCCCCGTGTGGCCCGTGATGACGCAGTGGGTGCTGTCGCCGCCCGTAGGCACCGACGATCCCTCCAGATGGCCTATCGCCACCTGCATGACGCTGTCGCTGGTGCCGTGGTAAATTGGCAGGTTTATCCTGAGCTTGTCTATCTGTATGTAGCCCATGATGCCCGTCCCCGTGACATCCAGAATATTCTCGTACTCCGACTCCTGCTGAGGGCTCAGCGTAAAGCCGGCCTGGTCAGCAGCCAGCCTGCGGTTGTACTCCACGGCGTCCTCCCACATCTTAGCCTTCTCGGCCCGCGACATGTCGTCCGTCTTCCTGACATAGCCCGCCACCACCTGGGATTCGTGGAATTTGTTCCACCAGTCGCTGAAGCTCGGGTAAAGCATCAGCGAGACCCCGGCGATAAGGACCATCACTATGATAACTGTAGAAAGTCTGATCTTCTTCATCTCTAGCGGAATATCCCCAATAACAAAAATGCACCGAAACGCGCAGGGAAGCGCGACCCGGTGCGTTATATACTTATTATATCCCAATAACAAGCTCTGTAAAAGTTACGCGTACATAACTTTTATAAACTGTCCTGGAAACCCCCTTACTCCAGAGACAGGAATATTAAATTTTATAAGTAGAAAAGGCCGTCCCTTTCCGGCATAAGCCGTGGTCCGGCTTACGTAAGCTCCGCTTACAGCCCCGTCCCGGGGCCTTATCCCATGCGTCTACCCCGAACGCCGTAAAAGACAGCAAGGCATACGAGCCCCTGCTTATGCTTTCATTATAGCCCATTATAATTCGTTTGCAAATCTTATTTTATGCTATTTATTACAGGTAATGGCATAATTATTTTTAGCGTTAGGATACAATAATATTCATAATATTTTACAATGCCGTCTGCAGAACATTTTCTTCCGTGGTATTCTACAAGTGGAATAATGTTTTTATCAACAAATCATTCCGGGCCGTGCGGTCCGGGGAAAGGATATGACATGAGCAGTCAAAGAAAATTCAGCTTCGGGTCGGCGGTCGTCCTGCTGATCATGGGCATAGTGCTCCTGGTCTGGTCGGACAGCGCTCTCATAGGGATCTCCATGGTCATCGGCGCCGGCTGCCTGATAGAAGCTATCGCTCTCTTCATTGCCGGCCGCGGCGGCGGTCCCGGCTTCACAGCTGGAGCGGTGGTCCTGCTGATCGCGGGCATAGTGCTCCTCCTGCATCCTAAATTTATAATCTCCATCCTGCCTGTCCTCATCGGCATAGGCATCATCGTCAACGGTGCCAGCACCCTCATCCAGGCGCTGAACAGCAGAACCGAGCTGGCGCACACATCGGCTCATCTGATCCTGGCGATCATCACCATCCTGCTGGGCGTCATCGTGCTCTTCAATCCCTTCGAGACCATGTCCCTGGCGGTCAAGCTTATCGGCGTGATAATGATCTACAACGCGCTCACCAGCTTCTTCTTCGGCAAGGAGATCGGCTAAAAGGCACAGACCGGTCAGGTCACACGAAACGTTCGTGACCCGGCCGGTCTTTTTATTGCCCAAAATATATTGTTAATGATTCAAAAATGAATCCAAGCAGCTGCTCTGCAGAAGCTGTCGTCGAAAAGAGGTAGGCGGCGCAGAGCGAAGGCAAAATTCCAGGCAGCCTCCGCACAGCGCCGCCTGCTTTTCGCTTCAGAATAATTGTGAAATATAGGAAGCTCTCAGTCACCGTATAAGCGGCGTTTTTAATATTAAGGTAAACTTGTTTAAGCAAACGGAAAATAGACGGAAAAATCGAGCTGAAGGCGTTTAATAGTTGAATTTCAATACTCGCGCGGCAGCGGAGTCCGATGCGGTCTGATACGCGGTCATCAATCATGTTCTGCCGCGTATTATTCTACTGGAGTTATAGTAGCACTTGGATGTACAGATTATTTACCGTTTACGATCACCGCCCAGCGGCTGTCATTTTCCGTTCTTCTTAAGCTGCTCATTTTGTATCCTCCAATAGTCATGATCCGGAGAAGATCGTATTGACTTCCCAGGATTATTTTATTGGAGTTATGGCAGCCTTTGAATGTACGTGTTATTTACCGTTTACGAACTCCGGAGAAGATCGTATTGGCTTCCCCTGATTATTTTATTGGAGTTATGGCAGCGTTTGAATGTACGGGTTATTTACCGTTTACCGCCGATCACGGACTTCAAAAAGGTAAAAAGCCCAATCCCGGGCCGCATTAGTATATGGTAAACGGTAAATAACCCGTACTTAGATACTCAGTAAAAAACTACAGTAAGAAGTAACTGCAGTTGATTGCGCTGATTTTTACTGGACATAAAAATCTCCTGCATTTTACTGCAGGAGACTGTCGATTTACTTATCTT
>JAQYCQ010000036.1 GCA_028724585.1 Bacillota bacterium
CGGCTGTCATTTTCCGTTCTTCTTAAGCTGCTCATTTTGTATCCTCCATAGTCATGATCCGGAGAAGGTCGTATTGGCTTCCCCTGATTATTTTATTGGAATTATGGCAGCGTTTGAATGTACGTGTTATTTACCGTTTACGGCATGACAGTGACACACGTAGAAGGCTGCGGAACACAGCTGGGCGGCATGGGCCGCTACCGCGGCACGAAAATGGAGATCGGCCTGCTGCCTAAGATCAAGATAGAAGTCATAGTTTCAGCAATACCGGTCCAGGACGTCATAGACGCGGCGCTCGATGTTCTCAAATCAGAAGAGATCGGAGCCGGCAAGATCTTCGTCTACGATGTTGAAAAGGTAGTCAGGGCAAGGACCGGCGAGGTCGACTTCGATGCTCTTCAGTACAAAGGTGAATGATAAAAAGTATATAGCAGATTGACGATTAAATAGCAATACCAGTGCCTGCGTCGGCTCTGCCGACGGAGCCGGCCTTACGGCCGGAAAGCTGCTCAGGCAGACTCGGCTGCGGGCCTGGATCTGAAAAGAACTTTATTGGAAACGACCAGGGGGTAACAAAATGGCATATCCAGAAATCGATTTCTTATATCTCAGCGAACCAGATATGATAGAAGCAGGAGTAACAGATGTACTCAAGTGTACAGAGTGCATGGAAGAAGTACTTAAGACACTCGATATGGGCGACTACAGGATGGGCGGCGAGAACGGAAACTCTCACGGCTGCATGATCCAGTTCCCTGACGAGCCTAAGTTCCCGACCATGCCTAAGAACGGCCCTGACAGAAGGTTCATGGCCATGCCTGCGTACATAGGCGGCAATATCTGCACAGCAGGCGTGAAGTGGTACGGCTCCAACGTAGAAAACAGAGAGCTCGGCCTTCCACGTTCTATCCTCATGGTAATACTCAACGACAAGGACACAGGAGCTCCTTTAGCTTACATGTCGGCAAACCTGATCAGTGCCTACAGAACAGCGGCTATCCCGGGAGCAGGCGTAAAGGCTCTGGCACGTGAGGACGCTAAGGTGCTCGGTATCGTAGGCCCTGGCGTTATCAACAGCATAACAGTAGAGACATTCGCGGCTCTGAGACCTTCGCTCGACACCCTTAAGATCAAGGGCAGAGGCCAGGCTTCCATAGACAGGTGCATAGCCTACGTCAAGGAAAAGTGCCCGCAGTTCAAGAACATCATCGTATGCGATACTCTCGAGGAGTGCGTAAGAGATTCGGATATCATGAGCTTCGCTACCTCCACACCGACCGGCGGCCAGAGCACATATCCGTACATAGGGCCTGAATGGATCAAGCCGGGCGCTCTTCTCTGCGGCATGGGCGCCATGAACACCAGCGAAGAGCTCATCATGGATCCTAAGACAAAGCTCGTAGTAGACAACACAGGTCTTTACGATTCCTGGGCAGAGGAATATCCTTACCCGACATTCGACACCTGGTTCCTCATCGGTTCCAAGTTCACTGATATGATCCACGAGGGCAAGCTCACTGAGGACAGAATGGAAGACCTGGGCGGCATACTCAGAGGAAGGCTTCCGGGCCGCGAGAGCGACGACCAGATCATCATCTATTCTATCGGCGGCATGCCTATCGAGGATGTGGCATGGGGCCGCACAGTTTATGAAAACGCGGTAAAGAAAGGCATAGGCACCAGACTCAAGCTCTGGGATAAGCCTTATCTGTATTAACAGCCCTCTAACCCATTTCCAATATATAGAGGGAGAACAGTTTCCAGCTGTTTTCCGGGAAAAGTCCCAGCCTTCGGGCTGGGACTTTTTCTGTTTTTTGTCCAGACAGTTTTAACCCGGGCAGGTCACGTCAGCTCCGCTGACGAATGCTCGCGTACTCGCATAGAAAGAGCCGTTTCGTGCGATAAAAATGGCTGAAAATAAGCGGAGCCTTCGCGGGAGACGGCTCCACACAGGTTAAAAGGAAGATCACGGTCGGATCGCCGGCTGCAGAGCGAGGCTGCCCGGACTCCGCCGGATTGTCAGCGCTATCTTAACAGTAGTACTTGCGTCAGCAATGCCCGCGAAGCGGGCGCAGGCAGCTGCAGCAGATAAGCGGGCCGCGCGGTCTGCCAGTGATCTGTATATGTTAATCCTACGTAAATGATGTGCGTTTGATGGTTTTAATGATTTGTAGATGATATAATATTAACAAACATGATCCTCGTTTAGCGTATGCCGTTCGGCCTGGCTGGCGGCGAAGGAGAGAAGCTATGAAAACAAAGATGAGGAGGATACTTGTCATCCTTATGGCAGTCCTCGTAATGACAGGCGCGTTTACCGTATGCGCTTTCGCGGAGCCCGGAAACGATATAAGGGTTCTGGTAACTACAGAAACAACAAGCAGATATACACATTTCGACAAGTCCCTGGGCTATCCTATGATCAGAGATGACCGTACACTCTGCCCGCTGAGAGCTCTCGGCGATTCGCTCGACCTGCAGGTGGACTGGGACGCGCCTGACAGACAGGCTGTATTTACTAAGGACGAATCGAAGACCATAAACGGTGTGGATCTCCGCATAGTATTTGAGGTGAGATTTACAATGGATTCGTCTAACCTCAAACAGACATACTGGATATATACTAACGGTGAACTTTATGATTCGCAGTCGTTCGATGTACCTATGGATACCAAGCTGGTCAACAAGAACGACAGGGTCTACGCTCCTGCCAGATTCCTCGCTGAATCCTACGGCTATGATGTCGGATGGGACGGCCCTAACCGTATCGTGACCATCAATGCCAGCGACGACTGGATCTCATATATCATGAAGGAATTCGGCGATATAGACGTATAAATAAAAATACTGATTTTATGATAATACAGGCAGTCCTTCGAGACTGTCTTTTTTTATGGTATTAGGTTATGATATAGATAAATATTATTGACATTGCATATTATTTTGATATGGAAACAGTCGAAAGGAGAGAGCCGGCGCGGATCGGCCAGAGGATGTGATATGGATAAAAGGTTTCTGTTCGGATCGTTCGTTTCAACTGTGTTTATAGGGATCATGGCTGCTGCTTCGCAGGCCGTTGGCAGCCTGGAGGTCATATTCCCGGAAGCCGCGGCGCTGCTGCTGGGGTCTTTTATCATGCCGGCCATGCCGTGGAAGGTGAAGCATATAGTCATGACCGCGGAGATGACCTTCTGCGCGGCGGCGGGACTGGTCATAAGCAGGTACATGGAGGCTCCCGTCTATTTTAAGATGCTGCTCGCGGCAGCGGTAGTATTCCTGCTGCTGCCTGCTGCGGGAAATACCCTGACTCCGTCTGTATCAGCCTGCGTGCTGCCTGTGCTGGTGGGAGCCAGAGCCTGGATCTATGTGGTGTCCGTAGCTGTGACGGCGGCTGTATGCGATCTGGGCAGTTACATATTGGAACGGCGCGGGAAGGACAATGCCGGTGAAAGATCTGTTTCCAGACAGATTATGATACCTCTCTGGAGCCGTATGTTCCCGGTCCTGGCCGTTATCCTGCTGCTGCCGGGGCTGAGCGGACAGCTGTATTTTACCGCGCCTCCGCTGATAGTGGCATTTACCGCCCTCTGCGGTCCGGGCATGGCGGGCAGGGATTCGAAAAATCCGCCCGTAAAGACGATACTGCTCTTTTTCCTGACATCTTCTATCGGCTATCTGTGCAGGCTGCTCTGCGATAATACCGCGCTGCCGCTCGCTGTATGCGTCATGCTGGCGGCGCTGGCGGCCTGGACAGTGATCACAGCTTCAGGCAGGTATTTTCCACCTGCCGCTGCCCTGGCGGTGCTCCCTTTCATACTTCCGGCGACTGCTCTATGGCGCTATCCGCTGGAGGTCACCGCCGGCATAGCTATATATTACGCGGGCGCGCTGATAGTAGACTTGTGGATGAGAAAAAACAATAAGAGATAGTGGAACTGTTTTTCTCACTATGTGAAATCCATCCTTTTCTCATGATATAATCATAATAAGAAGGATCAGCAGAGCGCGGGAAGGGGAGAACAGTGAACGAACGCAGCAGAAAAGAGAAGAGAAAGACCAGCGTGTTCAGGGCTGTATTTATAGCCTTCATCGCTGTGGCTCTGCTCATAGCCGGCTTTCGCGTGATCCACACCTACAGCATGTACAGAGAAGCGAGGACCGAGTACGATTCGCTGCGCAATGAGGCTGTCAAAGTAAACGAGAAGGCGCTCTTCGACAGCTCGTATCCTCCCGTTAGTGTCGATTTCGACAGGCTCAAAGAAAAGAATCCTGATATCCGCGCCTGGGTCTGCATAGCTCCGATTGAGACCAGCTATCCGGTGGTGAGAGGAAGAGATAATTTCTATTACAGGAACAGGACCTTTATGGAAAAGGAAAACAGCGCGGGCTGTATCTATATAGACTACAGATCAGACAGCGGCTTCAACGATCCTAACACGGTGATATATGGAGCGGCTGTCAAAAACGGTTCCATGTTTGGTTCTCTGCATAAGATCTCAAAAGACCATACCTTTTCGACAGATCCATATATCTGGGTGATGGTGCCGGGAAAGTCTATGCGTTACAGGATATTCAGCATCCATGAAGATGTAAGGGGATCCGGGGTATACTCCTTCTTCAACGGAAAGGACAGCGGGTTCGTCCAGTATGCCCAGAAAATGGCTTCGGAATCGGATATACCGCTGGATATACCGGAGTTCAGTAAGTCGAGCAGGGTGATCACTCTGTCGGCAGAGACTTCTGAGGGCAGAGGAAACTACGTGGTACAGGCGGTACTCGACAAAACGGTGGAATCCTGACAGGCCGGCTGCCCGGAGGGCAGTCATGTGCCGGGACGGCACGCAGGCTGAGGATCTTCGGAAGATCAATATCGGTAATTTCAGCAGAGCGGGCGCAGAAGCGTCTGCTCATTTTTTGTATTGACATATACCCCAACGGGGTATATATTGTCATCAGATCGGATACCCATGGAGGGTATCTGAGCATGGGGGTTAATAATTAGGAGGGAGAAAAATGGACAAAAACAGCTGCACAGGGAAATGCGAACAGTGTAAGCGTACCAAGGACCGTTCTCCTGAGGAATACAAGTCGCTTATGAACAGGCTCAGCAGGATAGAGGGCCAGATACGCGGTATCAAGAGGATGGTCGAGGAGGACGCTTACTGCATCGATATCCTCACCCAGTCAGCCGCGGTGACGGCGGCTATGAATTCTTTTAATAAAGAGCTGCTGGCCAACCATATCAGGACCTGTGTCGCGGAGGATATAAGGAACGGCAATGACGAAACGATAGAGGAGCTGGTAAAGACCATCCAGAAGCTCATGAGGTAGAGAGGAGTGAAATTTTGGACAAATATAATGTTACCGGCATGAGCTGCGCGGCATGCAGCGCCCATGTCGAAAAGGCGGTCAGCAAGGTGCCCGGAGTGGACAAGGTACAGGTAAACCTGCTTACAAATTCAATGACCGTAGAAGGATCGGCGCTGGTCGCAGAGATAGTGGCGGCTGTCGACAAGGCGGGCTACGGCGCTTCGCTGGCCGGCGGGAGCGGTCAGCAGCAGGCTGCGTCAGGCCTGGATGAGCTCAGGGATACTGAGACTCCAGCCATGGTAAAGCGCCTGGCGGCATCGGTGGTCTTCCTGCTCATACTCATGTATTTCTCCATGGGCCACATGATGTGGGGATGGCCTCTGCCGGGATTTCTGGTGGACAACCATGTCGGTATGGGTATCGTGCAGATGCTCCTGGCCGGCATCGTTATGATCATCAACCAGAAGTTCTTCGTCAACGGCTTTAAGGGCGCCATCCACGGCGGGCCTAATATGGATACTCTGGTGGCTATGGGTTCAGGCGTATCGTTCGCGTGGAGCGTTTATGTGCTGCTCGATATGACTGTCGCTGTGGTGAACGGCAGCGACACGAGGGTCATGAGCGATATGAACCAGCTCTATTTTGAGTCGGCCGCTATGATACTGGCGCTGATAACGATAGGAAAGACTCTGGAATCCTACTCTAAAGGGCGTACTACTGACGCCCTGAAGGGACTTATGAAGCTGGCACCTGAAACGGCGGTCCTGGTAAGGGACGGACAGGAAGTTGAGGTCAAGGTGGACCAGGTTCAGCCGGGTGACATCTTCGCCGTAAGGCCGGGAGCGAAGATCCCTGTCGACGGAGTCGTCGTAGAGGGAGCCAGCGCCGTAGACGAGTCGGCGCTGACAGGCGAAAGCATTCCTGTCGATAAAGAAACAGGAGACAGTGTTTCCGGAGGAACGGTCAACACTTCCGGCTACATCAGATGCCGTGCCACCAGGGTCGGAAACGACACAGCCCTGTCGAAGATCATCAGCATGGTCGGGGACGCGGCAGCTTCCAAGGCTCCTATAGCGAGACTGGCTGACAGGGTGAGCGGTGTATTCGTGCCGGCGGTGCTCCTCATAGCGCTGGCGACATTCATCATCTGGATGCTGGTCGGCCAGAGTGTGGGATTTTCCCTGGCCAGGGCGATCTCCGTACTGGTCATCAGCTGCCCGTGCGCGCTGGGTCTCGCTACTCCTGTAGCTATCATGGTAGGAAACGGTATGGGAGCTAAGCACGGGATCCTCTTTAAGACCGCTGAGACTCTGGAGTCAGCCGGGAAGGTTCAGATCATAGCTCTGGACAAGACGGGAACAATCACCGAAGGAAGGCCTTCAGTAACAGATATCATACCTGAGGAGGGTATGACTGAAGAGGATCTCATGACGACAGCGGCTTCCCTGGAAAGCAGGAGCGAGCACCCGCTGGCGGCAGCCATCATGGACTGGGCGGAGGAGCATGACGTAAAGCTGGCGGAGATAGACGGATTCAAGATCCTCTCTGGCAGCGGACTTACTGCTAAGATTGGCGGGAGTACAGTCACAGGAGGAAACCTGAAGTTCATAGAGAGCAAGGCTGAGGTATCAGACATGCTCAGGAGGAAGGCGGACGAGCTTGCCGACAAGGGCAGGACTCCTATGTTCTTTGCCAGAGACGGCAGGGTCATAGGTATCGTTGCGGCGGCCGATACTATAAAGCCTGAGAGTGCCGAAGCTATACAGCAGCTCAGGAATATGGGCATCCATACGGTAATGCTCACAGGCGACAACGCGCGCACAGCCAGGGCGGTAGGCGCCGCGGCAGGCGTCGACGAGGTCGTGGCAGGCGTGCTCCCTGACGGCAAGGAAAAAGTCATCAGGCAGCTCCAGCAGAGAGGCAAAGTTGCCATGGTCGGAGACGGCATAAACGATGCTCCGGCGCTCACAAGAGCCGATACAGGCATAGCCATAGGCGCCGGTACAGATGTCGCCATAGACGCGGCAGATGTAGTCCTTATGAACAGCAGACTGACAGACGTTCCGGCGGCGGTAAGGCTCAGCAGGGCCACCATCCGCAACATCAAGGAAAATCTGGGCTGGGCCTTCATCTACAACGTCATCTGCATACCGGTAGCCGCCGGCCTGTTCATTAACCTCAACGGCTGGGCTATGAACCCTATGCTGGGCGCTCTCGCCATGAGCTTATCCAGCGTATGCGTAGTTTCCAACGCCCTCAGGCTAAACCTCTTTAAGCTGAACGACAGCAGACGTGACAAGCCTGTTAAGAACGCGATAGAGCCGGGCGAATGCATCATAGAAGAGACATCAGCGGAGATATCCGATGATATAAACAAAAACGACGATTTAACAGACAAGAAAACCACAACGGGGGAAAACGAAATGGAAAAAACTATCAAGATCAAAGGCATGATGTGCACACACTGCGAAGACCACGTAAGAAAGTCACTGGAATCACTTCCACAGGTAGACAGCGCCGCGCCAAGCCACGAAGCAGGCGAAGCTGTCCTCCAGCTCAACGCGGATGTTGCCGAGGCTGATCTCAAGAAGGCTGTAGAGGAGGCTGGCTACGAATTCATCGGCTAGAGCTTGTTAAAATTTCCTCTGACGTTGTCAGCTTCGCTGTTCTGCGGTGCTCACGTACTGCGTGTACGCTCCGCTCCTCGACAGCTCGCTTCCTAGTCAGAGAAAATTTTTCCTGCGCTCTGGTGCAATATAAAATAGTAGTATCTAAGAACGCACAGCTTCACTGTTCTGCGGTGCTCACGTACTACGTGTACGCTCCGCTCCTCGGCAGCTTGCTTCCTCGCCAGAGAAAATTTTTCCTGCGCTCTGGTGCAATATAAAATAGTATTATCTAAGAACGCTCAGCTTCACTGTTCTGCGGTGTTCACGTACTACGGGTACGCTCCGCTCCTCGACAGCTCGCTTCCTAGTCAGAGAAAATTTTTCCTGCGCTCTGACGAAATAGTATCTAGGCGCGCTCCGCGCGCGCTGCTCACGCTGCAGAGGCGTTCGGCTGCTCGCGGCGTAAAGCAGCCGGCTGCTTTCGCCGAAGCAATTTTGCAGCGAAAGCAATGTCAGCGGAGCTGTCGCAGGTCGGCGGATCCTTTGAAATTTAACCGGGCTGGTCATAGACCAGTCCTTTTTTCGTACCCCGATATCACACGAAGATGACGAATAGGGTTTTTGTTAAAAAAAAACAAGGTTGTACTTTCTTGTTACAGGCATTAAAATGTACTTATGAGTTCAATACAATTCAGCTGAAGCACGGGAGCAGAGCTTATGGCAGCTATCGACCTAAACAAATTTTACAGCGGGCTGGACCGGATTTTTGCGAAATTCGACCCTAAAGCCGTCCAGGAATACCTGGAGAAAAATCTCGCTGAGGCCGATGCCTCCGGCGACATAAAGGGCGCGACCGCTGTGCTCAACGAGCTGAGCGGGCTGTATCGCGTACAGGGCAGGTTCGCCGACGCTGTAGAAGCGTCGAACAGGTCACTTTACAACCTGAGGCAGATGGGCCAGAAGGATACTGAAAATTACGCCACCGCCCTTATAAACCTTGCGGATATATATGTAGCCGCGGGCCGTTATAAGGAAGCTCTGGATATGTTCAGGTCGGCCGAGAATATACTGGTATCGCTGGGCCTTCAGGAAGACTATCGGATGGCTGCTCTCTATAATAACATAAGCTCCGTCTACAGGGCGCTGGGAGACAGGTATATGGCGCTGGAGACCGCGAATAAAGCTATGGAGATCATAGAAAACCATGATTTCGGAGCGGACGTGGAGACGGATATCGCTACTACGTGCATAAACCTGGGTGAGGCTCAGATATCCTGCGGAATATACGATGATGCGGAGAAGAACCTCAACAGGGCCTGCGAGATATACGCGAGACGTACAGGAAACAGGGACGGCCATTATCCGGCCGCTCTATACGCGCTGGCGCGCCTTGCTGTAAGGCGGGGCGATTATGAGTCAGCCGAAAAAAACATATCAGAAGCGATGCGTCTTGTTGAAAACGTATCGGGCAGGGGAAAATATTATCAGACTCTGGCGCGCGCCCTCGAGGCGGTCAGAGAACGGAGGAATCGTTAATGAAGGGCTTGACACTGGCCAGAGAATTTTATCAGACCTATGGACGCGAAATGCTGGAGACGCGCTTCGGCTCCTATATCAAATACATGGCTATGGGCCTTGTAGGAGAGGGATCAGAGTGCTACGGATACGATGACGAGTATTCGAGAGACCATGACTTCGGACCGGATTTCTGCATATGGATGCCTTACGATGTCTATAAGGAGATCGGGGCTGATGTGCTGCGCGCTTACGATGAGCTTCCGGGTCAGTATCTGGGATTCGAGAGACAGCCTCAGCAGCTTAAGGTCATGAGGCGCGGTGTTATCCCGATCGAGGAATTTTACTTTAAGTATACGGCATGCCGTGATGTCCCGGATTCTAACGTGAAATGGCTCAGGATCCCGGAAAACTTCCTCTCCATCGCTACAAACGGAGAGATCTTCGAGGACAGGCTGGGCGAGATGACGCGCATAAGAAAAGCCCTGATCGATTTCTATCCGGAGGATGTGCTGAGGAAGAAGCTTGCGGCCAGAGCCGCTATCATGGCTCAGTCGGGGCAGTATAATTACGGCCGCTGTATGAAGCGGGGCGATGCTGCCGCGGCCTATCTTTCATGCCAGAAATTCGTGGACGCTTCTCTTTCCGCGGTCTTCCTTCTCAACAGGGCCTACATTCCTTATTACAAATGGTCTTTCCGCGCGGCGGAGGATCTGAAGGCAATGAAAATGACTGTCGAAAAGATCAAGGCACTAACGGCGATCCCAGACAGGAAAGAAAACACACAGCTGAAGCTCAATATTATCGAAGACATCTGCAAGGATGTCGGCAGGGAACTCAACTCACAGGGATTTTCAAGATCGCATGACGCATTTCTGCAGATGCATCTCGAAGATATAATGTCCGGCATAAAAGATCCTATTATAAGGAGTATGCATGTGATGGCCGAATAACGGCCGAAAACTTGGAGGTTGAAATTTATGATCAGGTTTTTGAAGGACGAGACAGCGAAGGATAAGGTGATCAACAGTATCATCGCTGAAGAATGGGAAATGTTCGACAAAGTCCAGAACGTAAACGGCAGGGCTGTGTGTCAGGATGACGCAAAGACTTTCTACATCATGAGATACGGCCAGTTCTCGGTTCTCTCTGATGAAACTCTCGAGAGCTATCTCTCAGATCTGAGAGTATCCAAGAACGCAGGCATCAACATGGTTGCGCTCAAGTACGCTTACATGATGAAGTTCACAGATTACGCATACTATGACGATAATCTTAGAAAGAACGTTCCGCCTGTAACAAGCGAAAAGGAAGAACTGGTAACAGGAATCGTAGCAAAGCTGGAAGAATACCAGAAGGCTTTCGCTGCTAAGTACCCTAAGTTCGCTTCACGTCAGCGCACAACTGCTGAAGGAGTAAATGAAACTTCTATCAGCGCTTACGCTACAGGTGAGCTCGAGACTTACACACCGATGACTCTTAAGCTCGTGCAGAAGGATGTAGAAGCTGATCCGGCTATCCTCGAAAAGATGCAGAATGTTGTAGCTGCACTTTCAGGCTATACAAGCCTCAGCGAAGCAGAGGCAGCTCTCTAAAAAGAACTGCTGATGTAACGGAGGACGGAAACAGGGTATCGGGTGGTCCGCTGCTCCGTAAGATTTAATGAAACGAAAAAGGCATCTGCCGGGAAAACCGGCGGATGCCTTTTTTAATACAGTCCGTATTAATCTTTGTTATTTCGATTTCTTGGAACCGAAGAGGCTGGGCTTCTTGCTCTTATCTGAAGATTCAGCCTTTTCGGACTTGCTGCTGTCCTTATCATCCGAAGTGACTTCAGCGGTCTTGTAGATGTACTTGACGCTTGCTGTCTCGCCGTCGAGGACTCCGCCGTAAGGCTTCTCTGAATTTGCGTAATCCTTTACAGCGTTGAGTCTGTCGAATGTACCGGCCAGGTCGCCGTTTACAGCTTCAGTGAGCTTTTTGATTCCCTTCTGGTCGAATTCGTACATTCCGTCTGAGAGAGTTTTAGCTCCTGATTCGAGAGCTGTCATGCCGTTGGCGAGCTTTACGGCTCCTGCGTTCAGAGTGTTTGCTCCGGCAGCCAGCTTGGATGTTCCTGCCTTGAGCTGAGCTGCTCCGGCATTGAGGTCGAGAGCTCCCTGAGTAAGCTGACCCATGTTGGAAGCGAGAGCTACGGCTCCCTTCTGCAGCTGGTCTACGCCGGAAGTGAGCTGGCCTGAGCTGGCAGCCAGCTTGCTTACTCCGCCTATGATAGCGCCCAGGTTATCGTCAGATGTGATAGCCGATGCTCCTGCCGCCATTCTTCCTGCGGTAGAAGCTATCTGTTCAGAGCCGTCCGCTATAGCGCCGGCACCGCTTGCCAGGTCTGAAGCTCCCTTGGAGAGCTGTGAAGCTCCGCCGGAGAGCTTTTCAGCGCCGGCCTCCAGTGATTTAGCTCCTGATACAGCGCCGCCGATACCGCCCGAAACGCCGCTAGCGTATTTAGCGGTTGCGCCTGCAGCGGCCTTTGCCTGTTCGAGGGCTCCCAGGGCCTGAGAGTATCCCGGTGTGGAAGGATCGAGCCCTTTGACAGCTGCTTCAGCCGCGGAGATGGCGCTGGATGTGCTGTTAGCGTATTTAGCTGTTTCGCTTGCTGCTGACTGGGCACTGGAAAGTCCCGAGGAGATCTTAGAAGCTCCTGCAGCAAGTGACTGCGCGTTGGAAGCCAGGGCCTGTCCGCCTGATGCCACTTCCTTAGCGCCCGGTACCAGCCTGCCGTTTATAGACGATGAGATCTTGTTGGCTCCCTGCTGGATGCCTTCGGCGCCCGCATAAAGGGAATTGTCGCTGCCCTTTATGCTGTAGCTGATCTGCTGCAGTCCCTTGAGCATCTTCTGGGAATTGCCGGCTATATCAGCCGAATCGAGTCCGCTCTTGACTGTGGTAAGGCCGCTGGCGAGCTTATCAGCACCGTCCTGGAGCTGTGAGGCTCCGCTGGCCAGCTTTGATGTACCGCCTGCGAAAGCCGATACGCCGCTGTCGAGAGTGTAGGCTCCGTTTGCCAGAGTATTGATGCCGCCTGTAAGCTGGTCAGCTCCGTTGGCGGCTGTGACTGTTCCGTCAGCCAGTTCCTTGCTGCCGTTGACCAGCTTTGTGCTGGCAGCCTGCAGCTCGTCCATCTTCTTGCTGAGCTCATCAGCGCTGGAGATACTGTCGAGGTCAAGCTTCTTAAGCGCGTCGGATGTGCCGATGGTGAGGGTGCCCATGAGGTCGAAGTCTTCCACATCGCCTTCTATAGTCACGCTCTCAGGGATCCCGGCGCTTTCGATGCCAAGGCTCTGCGCCAGTCCCGGGAAAGCCATGCCGACAGCTATAGAGCGGGTGCCGTCGTTGATGATCTTTCCGTTTTTGATGGAGAGGTTCTTGACGCTGCTGTCTTCGAATACAGTTCCCGATACCATGGCGTAAGGCTCGTATATGGTAGCGGCTTTGCCGTTTATAGTGGTCTTCTTCGCTGTATTGTTTTTATATGTGAAGCTCATCTTGAGATGGCCGGTAACGTCTTTGATATCCTTACCGTCTATCTTGCTGCCGTCCAGCTCGTAGTCTATGCTGACATCTACAGGCAGCTTTTCTGTTGATCTGCCTTCGTAATATATGTCGTTGCCGCCGGCCTTCCAGGTGATGGTGCCGTCGTTGTTTTCGCTGTAGCTTTCACTGCCTTTTACGTTCTCGACACCTGTCAGCGTAGTCTTATCGTTTAAAGTATCCGCGTCATCCTTGTTCTTGAGCCAGGAATCAACTATGATATCCTGCTTATCGCCGTTGGCGTCGGATACTACGTAAACGGTCGATTCCTTGCTGTCTGAGCTGCTGTCATCTGAAACGCCGATATTGTCGGCTGCTTCCGCGACCTCGTCGAGGTCGGAGCCGGACGAGCTGCTGTCAGACTTCGATGAGGCGGCGAATGCCGTAGTCCCCATGCTGGTGAGCACGAGGGCTGCTGACAGTACCACCGAGATCAGTTTCCTTTTCATGATCTGTCACGTCCCTTTCCTTTAATTCGTTAGATGTCTCATGCCGCCGGTAGTCTTGCAGATGAACTTGTCGCAGAGCATGAGCAGGCTCGGCAGGAGTACAAGTACCATTACCATGCTGATGAGGGCTCCGCGGGCCATGAGTACGCAGATGGAGCTGATCAGGTCTACGTCGGAGTAGAGGCCTACGCCGAACGTCGCCGCGAAGAATCCAAGAGCGCTGGTTATTATCGAGTTCATAGAAGTGCTGAGTGCTGTGAGCACTGATGACTGTTTATCATTTCCGGCCATTCTCTCAGTCTTGTATCGCGTAGTCATCAGTATCGCGTAGTCGACTGTAGCGCCGAGCTGGATCGTTCCTATTACGATGTTGGCTATGAACGGCAGCTGCGTTCCGGTCAGACCGGATAATCCAAGGTTTATGTATATGGCCTCTTCTATTACAAACACAAGTATCACAGGCAGCGACGCGGACTTCAGGACCAGAAGTATGATTATGAATATCATCAGTATAGAGACTGCCGATACTGTGTTAAAGTCGTGGTTAGATATCTTTATCAGATCCCGGGTTGCCGGAGCTTCTCCGACCAGCATTCCTCCGGAATCGTATTTCTTTATTATCTTTTCTATCTGTGTGCACTGCTTGTTTACCTGATCTGTAGCGACCTGGTACTCGGACGAAACGAGCAGCATCTTCCATTTTCCTGACTCGAAGGTATCCTTGAGTTTATCAGGGATCATAACGTCAGGTACCGAAGCGCCTATGACCGAATCGTAGCCGGCCGCCATCTGGACTCCTTTTACATCGCTGATCTCATCCGTCATGTTTCTGGTATCCTGTCTGGACAGGTCTGAGTGGACGAGGACCATGGATATGGAGTTCATGCCGTATTCGTCTTTAAGCTTCTGGTTGGCTTGTACCGACGGAAGGTCTTTAGGCAGGCTGTTGTCAAGCTTGTAGTAAAGGTTGATGTTGTTGTAGAAGATCACGGCAGGTATCCAGAGGACCAGCATTATGATGGCCACGGACCTGTGGTGCTTCACTATGAAAGCTGACAGCCTGTGAGGCGGCACCTGTATCTTGAAGTGGGCTGTCTTCTGTATAGGCTTGTCGAACATGAGCAGGAGCGACGGAAGTATCGTTACGCAGCAGACAACTCCCAGTACTACTCCCTTTGCCATTACCAGTCCCAGGTTGAGTCCCAGAGTAAATGACATGAAGCAGAGGGCTATGAATCCGGCTATGGTCGTGAGCGACGATCCACTGACGGATACTATCGTATTAGCTATCGCGTGGGCCATTGCTTCTTTACGGTCGCTGTATATCTCACGCTGCTCCTCGAAGTTTCCATACAGGAATATGGAGTAGTCCATGGTGACCGCCAGCTGCAGCACTGCCGCCAGCGCCATGGTTATGAAGGATATCTCGCCTATCAGCCCGTTGGTGCCCAAGTTATATATGATCGCTATTCCTATATCAGCAAGGAAGAGCAGAGGGACCAGAAAGGAATCCATGAAGAGCATCATGACTCCGCAGGATAAGAGCACGGCGATCAGAACGTAGATGCCCTCTTCTTTATTGGTAAGATCTCTGGTATCAGCTGTTATCGACGACATGCTGGACAGGAAAGCCTGTTTGCCGGCCAGCTTCTGAATCTCGTCGATCGCGTCAAGAGTTTCCTCAGCCGATGTCGAAGTATCCATGAACATGAACATGAGCTGTCCGTTGCCCTTATTGGAGTAGAAGGTATCCTGGACCTTCTGAGGGAGCGCGGAGACCGGAATGTCTGTATCCGCGAGGGTGAGAACGCTCTTTACATGGTCCACTTTTTCTACTTTATGTTTGAGTTTCAGTACATCCGCGTCGGACATATCGTCACAGACGAAGATGCCGTATGCTCCGGTTCCAAATTCGTCCATCAGTATCTGCTGGCCCTCCATAGAATCGATAGAATCAGGCAGATAGTAAAGGACGTCGTAGTTTATTTTCGTATTGATAAATCCGAAGATCGATGGTATGAGAAGAATGACCGCGAGGATCAGTATCGGTATCCGGAATCTGACTATCGTTTTGCCAAACCTGAGCAAAATTTCACCTCCTCTTTTAATAATGCAGAATAATATATTGACTATCAGTCATTATTTCAAAGCACAGTATAAAATAGTTATGACCAGCGGTCAATACTTTTAAAAGATAAAAATGACTTACGGTCACTTTGTGTTGACGAATCAATTTTTAGAGCATACAATAATTACAAATTGGCAGGGAACTGGCAGATGCCGGCAAGGCAGATATCCCTATGGAGATGAAATTATGGGTAAGATCGAAGACAAAAAACTTCATAAGCGGGAGAAGCTCCTGGAGACGGCCCTTTCATTATTCCTGGAGAAGGGGCTGAACAAGACTTCGATATCCGACATAACGACGAACGCCGGAGTCGCGAAGGGAACCTTTTACCTGTATTTCCGCGACAAGTACGACTTGAGGAAAAAGCTGATAGTCAGCAAGTCCGCGGAGCTGTTCGACCACGCTATAGAAAAGCTGGAGCGATCAGGCGCCTCATGTTTTGAGGACCAGATGATAATACTGATAGACGATATAATAAACCAGCTGGCGGCGGATACAGCTGTGCTGAAATTCATAAACAAAAATCTCAGCATGGGCATGGTAATGTCGGCCATGAAAATGGACGCAGACGCGGAGCACAACGATTATATGACCTATCTTTCGGACCTGATGCGCAAGACACCTGATGTAGAATGGAAGGCTCCGCATATAATGCTCTTTTCGGTAGTGGAGCTGGTCAGCAGCACCTGCTACAGCGTCATACTGGGCAACAATCCCGTGGACCTGGCTCATTTCAAGCCATATCTATACAATGACGTGAGGAGCATAATAAAAAACCATGAAGTCCCTTTAAAAAAAAAACCTGAAAAGACAAAGCTTGGGCAGAAGCTGGGCTCACTGAAGGAACTGCCGCTCGACCGCCTGAAAAATCAGATAATACCGTCGGGAGGCGGTTCGCTCCGGCACGCGTAAATAAAAAGCACCCTGTTTTTACAGCTGCTATAATGAAGCGGTTTCCGTCGGCTCCGCCGACGAGCGTCCGCGGAGCGGACGAAAAGCCGCTTATATCCAGGCCTGTTTTCATCAATGCCTGCGCGCAGGATAAATGAATTGTTGATAAAGCTCTACAGGCTTGCGTGTCTATAGTATTTAGATGTACAAAACAAGAAAACTGTATAGTACTGGATTCTGAGGCTGGATTGAATGGCCTGAATTAATGTGTTAGAATAACGCAACTGCGTTGGAACGGCGCTGACACGCCGTAAATTGAAACCTGCTTAATGCCAGTGTGTGGAGGTAGAGAAAAATGAATATCCCAGAACCTGTCATGCGCTTCGGGATCACGCGCATGCTCAAATATGTAAAGAAAGATCCGGACAGGAACCTGATCAAGATCATGAACATGATAGATAAGATCATGGGCGACAAGTTCCAGCGCCAGAGAAAGGGCGTCAGGAAGGTCATCGAAAATCCGGCGGATCCGTATAATATTTTTATAAGGAAGGTGCTCACCGATACAGACTTCGAACAGCTGAAGACCTTTGTGGTAAATTTCTTCCTCAATGTAAACAACAAGGGCTGGCCTATCCAGGATAAGCTCAGGGAGCAGTACAACTGCAATATCCCGTGGGCGATCCTGCTGGACCCGACTTCAGCCTGCAATCTCCACTGCAAGGGCTGCTGGGCCGGCGAGTACGGCAACAGGCTCAACCTTTCCTTCGATGAGATAGACGATATCATAACACAGGGTAAGGAACTCGGCATTTATATGTACATTTATACAGGCGGCGAGCCGCTGGTAAGGAAGAACGACCTCATCAACATCTGCAGGAAGCACAGCGACTGTATCTTCCTGAACTTCACCAACGGAACGCTCATCGACGAAGAATTCGCGGACAGGATGCTGGAGGTAAAGAACTTCGTTCCGGCTATCTCGCTGGAGGGCTTCGAAGAAGCTACAGATTCAAGAAGAGGCACAGGCACATACCAGAAGGTGCTCAGAGCCATAGATATCCTCAAGAAGAAGCACCTCATCTACGGGATCTCGGCCTGCTATACGCGTGACAACATGGAGTCTATCACTTCAGAGGAATTCTACGACAAGCTGATAGAGCTCGGCGTGTACTTCATCTGGTACTTCCACTATATGCCGGTCGGAGCCGACGCTGTGCCTGACCTCATCCCGACACCTGAGCAGCGCGTCATGATGTTCAAGAGACTGAGGGATTATAGGTCGCGCAAGCCGCTCTTCGCCATGGACTTCCAGAACGACGGCGAATATGTGGGCGGATGCATTGCGGGAGGCAGAAGGTATCTGCACATCAACGCCAACGGCGATGTAGATCCTTGCGTATTTATACATTATTCCAACGCTAATATCAGAAAGATGTCTCTGCTTGACTGCCTGAGGAGCCCGCTCTTCCAGGCTTATCACGACGGCCAGCCTTTCAACGACAATATGCTGCGTCCGTGTCCTATGCTTGAGAACCCTGAGATACTGCCGGAGCTGGTTAAAAGGACCGGCGCTCATCCGACAGACTATACCGCTCAGGAAACTCCGGAACAGCTCTGTGAGAAGTGCAAGGCTTATTCCGAGAGCTGGGCGCCTGTAGCTGCGGATCTCTGGAAGCTGAGACAGGAAGAAAAGGCAGAGAGAGCCAGACAGGAAGAGGAAGAAGAGAAATCTGCTGTTAAATAGGGCGGAAGCAGGCTCTTGAAGCAGACTTATAATGATAGAGATTTACGGCGCGGGTCCTGTGCGGATCCGCGTCTTTTTAGATTATCCTATCGGCGTTACCACAGCTGATGGTATAATTAAAAAATACATCGGAATGAATTTTACAGACAGGAGATAATATATGGCAGCAGAAACACTTATCGTTTACTATTCATGGAGCGGCAATTCCGAAAAGCTGGCTAAGAACCTTCACCAGGCGATCATAGGCAGCGACCTCTTCAAGATCGTCACCAAGCGCAAATATTCGGCCAGCTTTTTCCTGGCAGCCTTCCAGGCAGGCCGCGAGAAGAGGAAACACGCCAGACCTGAGATAGAGGGCGGCATAGCAGGCAAAAAAATGTCCAAATATGAAAGGATCATACTTATCTACCCTATATGGGACGGTTCCTGCCCTATGTGCGTGCTGACCTTCCTGGAGAGCATAAAGACAAAAGACCTGGACATTTTCCCGATCTCCACCAGCTCATCTGTGACCCTGGGCTCCAGCCTCAAGGCTATCAGAGAATCAGCGCCTGAAGCAAACATCGCGGAAGGCCTTGCGGTTCCGGGCAAGGCGGCGGATACCCAGAAGGCTGTCAATACGGTATTCCATTATCTCGGATTAAAATAGGAGGCGGGATCATGATACTCATGGCATGCGTAGACGACGGAATGGGAATGATGTTCAACCACAGGCGCCAGAGCAGCGACAGCGTACTTAGACTGAGGATGCTGAGCGTAACGGCAGGCCATAAGTTCTGGATGAATGAATATACTGCTTCCCAGTTCGACAGCGCTGACAGTATAAATGTAAGCGAAGACCCGCTGGGATCCGCCGGCGAGGATGATTTCTGCTTCGTGGAAAATGTAGATCCGACCGCTCACGCGGACAAGATCCTCCGGATATATCTGTATAGATGGAACAGGGCATATCCTTCGGACTTTAAGTTCATGCTGGACCTGTCAGGATACCAGTTAGAGAGCAGCGTCGATTTTGCCGGCAATTCCCATGAAAAGATCACAGAAGAAGTCTATATAAAGAAATAGAGAAGGCAGGCTGAACACCTGTAAATTACAGGGATACCGGGGGGACAGACCTCTGCTGGAATCTGTGTTTTTTTGAAAGAACAAAAAGCTTAAAATTTGCTTTAACTTAAGATAAAAAGCCTTGACAATTGATAGAGTTTAATAGATACTAAGTATATACATAGCTGATACAAAGCTATCACATATAAAGGGTAAAATTAAGCTGTCAGTAAGTTAAGAAGACAATCCCAATCAAAAGCAGACGCTGACGGCCGGCCTGTTCCCCGCAGGCGGTATTAAATTTGCAAAATACCTATAATCCCTTTGTAGAATAATAGAAAAATTGACAGCGAAAATGCAGAGTTCTCCCCGACTCTGCATTTTCGTTTTTTGTAAGGCGCGGCGGCCGGGACTTCTTCAATTGACAGTCCCGGCCGCCGGTGTTACATTTGTTTCAAATCGCTTGCTCTAAGCGTTGGAAACAGATAAACAGAGGTGGAAGGTTTGAAGACGACAGATATAAGCGCGCTGTTCAGGAACAGCGCTGTGTATGGAGGAAAGGACATAGCGGTAAACGGCTGGGTGAGGACAAACAGGGCTTCCGGGAAATTCGGTTTTCTGGAGATCACAGACGGCAGCTGCTTCCGCGGACTGCAGATAGTATATGAAGAAAAGTTTCTGGATAATTTCAGCGAGATCTCTTCGCTGACGGCGGGCTGCGCCGTTTCGGCAGAGGGCAGGCTGGAGCTGACTCTGGAAAGCAGGCAGCCGTTTGAGCTTAAGGCTTCTTCCGTAAAGGTGGAGGCTCTGGCTGACAGCAGCTATCCTCTCCAGAAGAAGAGGCACAGCATGGAATTCCTGAGGGAGATAGCCCATCTGAGACCAAGGAGCAACACTTTTTCGGCTGTATTCAGAGTCAGGTCGCTTGCTGCGGCTGCTATCCACAGCTTTTTCCAGGAGAGAGGCTTCGTGTATGTGAACACGCCTCTGCTGACTGGAAGCGACGCTGAGGGCGCCGGCGAAATGTTCCAGGTGACTGCTCTTGATCCGCTCAAGGGAGCGGAGGATTACAGCGGCGACTTTTTCGGCAGGAAAGCGTCGCTTTCTGTAAGCGGACAGCTGGAGGCAGAGGCCTTTGCGCTCGCTTTCGGCAAGGTCTACACGTTCGGGCCGGCCTTCAGGGCTGAGGATTCTAACACAGCCCGCCACGCGGCTGAGTTCTGGATGATAGAGCCGGAGATAGCTTTCGCCGACCTTAAGGACGATATGGATCTGGCTGAGGATATGACAAAATATGTCATTAAATACGTTATGGATAAAGCGCCGGACGAGTACGAATTTTTCGAAAAGCGCATATCTAAGGGAATCATAGATAAACTCAATAAAGCAGCATCGACAGATTTCGCGAGGATCCCTTATACGGACGCGATAGAGATACTGCAGAGATCCGGCGAAGATTTTAAGTTCCCGGTAAGCTGGGGTATAGACCTGCAGACAGAACACGAGCGCTATATTTCAGAAAAATACGTCGGCGGGCCGGTCTTCATCACAGACTATCCGAAAGACATAAAAGCCTTCTATATGAGGATGAACGAAGACGGGAAGACCGTCGCGGCAGCCGATATGCTGGTGCCTGGGATAGGCGAGCTGGTCGGAGGAAGCCAGAGAGAAGAGAGATATGATGTGCTCGTCAGCCGGATGAAGGAGCTGGGCATGGATATGGAGCCTTACGACTGGTATCTGGACCTCAGAAAATACGGCGGCGTTAAACACGCCGGATTCGGCATAGGCTTCGAGCGTCTGATCATGTATCTGACAGGCATGTCCAATATAAGAGACGTTATACCTTTCCCGAGAACACCGGGAAATCTGGAGTTTTAACTATCGGAGATATATATGGAAGAAATGAAAAAGAAAGCGGTGCTGTTCGACTTCGACGGCACTATCATGGACACGAACGACCTCATAAACAGATCGTGGAGATATACGTTCGAGCAGATAAGCGGCAATGTACCTTCGGACGAAGTCATATACAGCACATATGGCGAGATCCTCGAGGATACAATGAGGGATTTCTTCGGCGGGACAGATGAGGATATCCAAAAGCACATTGAAATTTACAGGAGCTACCACAAGAAGCACTTCGACGAGGATATACATCTCTTCCCGGGGATAAAGGAACTGCTTTCAGATCTTAAAGACAGAGGATATACAGTGGCGCTGGTCACATCACGTCTGGCCCAGACTACCTACAAGGGTCTTGATGACTTCGGAATCAGGGAAATGTTCGACGCTCTGGTGACGGCTGACGACACGGATATCCATAAGCCGCAGCCTGAGCCTGCTCTGGCGGCTCTGAGAAAGATCGGCATGAAGCCCGGGGAAGCGGTAATGCTGGGCGATACCTGGATGGATATGGAGTGCGCCCGCAGAGCGGGTGTGACACCGGTACTGGCCGGCTGGAGCGAAGCGTATAAATATAGTAAGGAAAAGGTGATGGGGAAACCGGAATATACTGTCCATAAGCCGGCGGAATTTCTGGACCTTCTCGATAAGCTGAACGGCGGTGAGAACTGATATGGGAATGGTTTTTATCTCAGAGCTGGCCTGTGACCAGCTGAAGGACGACCTCAGAAGGGCAGGTCACGAAGTGTTCGAGCTGCTGCCTGGAGACACTGTTTACGAGGCTGTCGCTGCCCATCCGGATATCTACATGTGCCGCACTCTTCGCACATTGTCAATAGACGATTCGATAAAGACCCGGCCTGATATCAGGGAGATCTACGACCGCCAGATGGCTGAAAAGCTGGACGGCGACTCCGAAACACCGATGATACCGGCAATGAACACGGAAGGGAATACGGCTGTCGTTTTCCAGATGGGAAATATAGGGCCGGAATATCCTTACGACGTTCCTTACAACGCGGTCTGCACTGACAAGTATTTTATACACAATCTGGAATACACTTCCCCTATACTCGCGGAAAGAGCGCGGGCAGAGGGTCTGGAGCTGATAAATGTGAAGCAAGGCTACACTAAATGCTCCTGTATAGTCGTGGGCGGAGCCCTCGTGACAGCGGACCGGGGGATAGCGAATACCATAGAGGCGTATAATTCTATGCTCAAGGAGGACGGACAGGAAGAAGACGGCATAGACCTTCTGCTTGTCGAACCAGGCCATGTGAAGCTGCCGGGTTTTGATACAGGATTTATAGGCGGGACCAGCGGACAGGTCAGGGACAAGGTCTACTTTAACGGGGATCTGAGCGAGCATCCTGATTTTGAGAAGATAGCTGAGTTCGTCTGGAAGCACGGCGCGGAGCCTGTCTGGTACAGCGGCGAGCCGCTCACAGATATAGGGTCCATAATATACATAGACTAATTACGATATAAAATTTCGGCCGGGAATGGCGCGGGCTGCCTGGTTTCTGATCACGCAGGACAGACGGCAGCTTAAAGAACAATGATAATTTACTTAAATCATTGAGAAAAAGGCCGTGATGTTGTAATATTAAAGCGTTGTAAAACGCCGATAAAAAGGCGTGAATTTATAAAAAGGTTTTTAAGGAGAAAGGAAAGTTATATGAAAAAGTTCAAGAAGCTCGCAGTAATAGCTCTTGCTGCTGCTATGGCTATTTCGATGGCTGCCTGCGGAAGCAGCTCAAGCTCGTCATCATCTTCAGCAGCTTCCTCTGCTGACTCGGCTAATGCTTCAGCTGAGGCTGGAAATGCGGCAAACGTTAAGGGACAGACTTTTAAGGCTGCCCTCGAGCCTACATTCCCTCCGTTCGATACTTCTGACGACCAGGGCAATCTCACAGGCCTCGACGTTGACCTCGTAAACGCTATCGCAGAGGACCAGGGCTTTACAGTAGAGTGGGAAAACCTCCAGTTCGACGGACTCATCCCAGCTCTTCAGTCAGGCAATATCGATATCGTAGCATCAGGCATGAGCATCAATAAGAAGAGAGCTAAACAGGTAGACTTCTCTGACCCTTACTATGATTCAGGTCTTGTTGTAGCGGTCAAGTCCGACAACGACACTATCAAGAGCGAGAAGGATCTCACTCCTGACATGAAGGTAGCTGCTCAGATCGGAACTACAGGTGCTCAGGAAGCTCAGAAGCTCAAGGATGACGGCAAGATCGCTGACGTAGTCATTCTCCCTCAGCTCGACACAGCTATGATGCAGCTCATCAACGGAGATGTCCAGGCTGTTATCAACGACAAGCCTGTAACTGAAGCATATATCGCTAAGCAGCAGGGCAAGATCAAGATGGTCGGAGACGTTATCAACGCTGACTCATACGGCATCGCTGTACAGAAGGGCAATAAGGATCTCCTGGCTGCTATCAACGCAGGACTCAAGAATGTCAAGGACAACGGCACTTACGACCAGATCGTAAGCCAGTGGTTCAGCGACACTTCAAGCCTCGCTGAAGGTTCAGCTGAGTAAGGCGCGTATTGCGGCCCTCCGGGCAGTAAAACAGAACAAAGCTGATATACACAGTTCCGGCCTGGCCGGAACTGTTTTTTTGTGGGCGGAGCCCTCGAAAACGGCTTTCTTTAGCCTGAAAACGGTCTTAAATCGCATATTTTACACGCCGAAACAACAAATAATTGTCATGAATGATAAAAAGCTGTATAATGCATGTTAGTTATGCGGTTCTGCTGGATACGCGGCGCCGCGGCGCAGTAATAGTACAATTTTTTTCGAACAGGGGTTTTTTTCACATGGACTATTTGACAGGTATAGTGACGGCGGCCCACGGCATAGGCATGACGCTCTATGTTACCGCGTGCGCGATCCTGATAGGTATTGTGATCGGTCTGGTGATGGCGCTCTTCAAGATGAGCCATAACATCATTCTCAAGATCATCTCCAATGTCTATATCGAGGTCGTCAGGGGCACGCCGCTTTTTGTTCAGATCCTTATCTTCGCGTATGGTATACCGTACCTTGTTACACAGGTATCGGGAGGGTCTGTAAGCTTCAACTGGAAGCCTATCGTTATCGTGGGCGTGCTGGCGTGCGGACTCAACAGCGGCGCTTATCTCGCCGAGATCATCCGAAGCGGAATACAGGCGGTCAATAAGGGCCAGGAGGAAGCTTCGAGGTCGCTGGGACTGAGCAGCGGACAGACTATGAGATACGTCATCCTGCCTCAGGCCTTCAGGATCATACTTCCGGCCATGGCCAACGAGTTCGTAACTCTCATCAAGGAGACTTCGATACTTTCATATATCGGGATCGTCGAGATCACGAGAGAAGGAATGCTCTGGGCGGCGAGGGATTTCAAGTCCTTCCCGGCTTATATAGGTGTAGCGATCGTATATATGTGCCTTACCATCCCTCTGTCGAGGCTGGTTGCGTACATGGAGAAGCGTATGGATCCTGCGGCGCCTAAGACTAAGAAGAGAAAGCCTGGTATATAAATGATAGAGATAAAGAATCTTGTAAAGAGCTTCGGCGACAACGAAGTATTAAAAGGAATAACTGAGACTATCCATGACAATGAGGTGGTCTGCGTCATAGGCCCTTCGGGATCAGGAAAGAGTACCTTTTTAAGGTGCATCAACCTGCTGGAGAAGCCGACATCGGGCGAGATCTACCTCGACGGAAAACTGATAGAAGAGAAGACTATCAATGAGACCCGCGCCAGAATGGGCATGGTGTTCCAGCAGTTCAACCTCTTCCCTCATAAGTCGGTGATGGATAACCTGACGCTGGCTCCTATGAAGGTCAAGAACATGAGCAAGGCTGACGCTGAGAAAAAGGCGCAGGAGCTTCTGGAAAAGGTCGGCCTGGGTGACAGGGGATCCTCTTTCCCTGCTGAGCTTTCCGGAGGACAGCAGCAGCGTGTCGCTATAGCGAGAGCGCTTGCCATGGACCCTGAGATCATGCTCTTCGATGAGCCTACCTCCGCGCTCGACCCTGAGATGGTAGGGGAAGTTCTCGAGGTTATGAAAGATCTGGCTGCCCAGGGTATGACGATGGTCATAGTCACACATGAGATGGGATTCGCGAGAGAGGCCGCGGACAGGGTCTTCTTTATGGACCAGGGCTATGTCATGGAACAGGGTACTCCTGACGAGGTCTTTGGAAATCCACAGAACGAGAGGACCAAGAGCTTCCTGAGCAAAGTGCTCTAGAGGCTGTAATGACGCGGATCATCCATATGATGAACATCTGTTTAGAAGGGAGATAGTACGGGTGAAGATAAGATTCTGCGGCGCTGCCGATGGAGTTACCGGCTCGTGCCACCTGATAGAGACCGATAAATACAAGTTTCTGCTGGACTGCGGCATGTTCCAGGGCGGGCGCAGGAATGAGGAGCGCAATAAGGTTCCTTTTCCGTTCAATCCGAGCGATATCGATTTCGTGATACTGAGTCACGCCCATGTTGACCACTGCGGCAGGCTGCCGCTGCTGGTCAAGCAGGGCTTCAGGTCTCAGATCTACTGTACGGACGCGACAGTCGACCTGGCTGACCTGATCCTCAGGGACAGCGCCTACATCAATCAGCGCGAGGTCGAGTACAGAAATAAAAAGAACCACCGTCTGGGGCGAAAGCTGGAGGAACCGGTCTATACGATCAACGATGCTATCGAGGCGGTAAAATATCTCACGCCTGTCTTTTACGGGCAAAAAAAAGAGATACGTGACGGCATAACGGTCAGGTTCAGCGAAGCCGGTCATATGCTGGGTTCGTCTATCATAGAGCTCTGGATCGACGAGACGGATAAAAACGGACATATCGAGACTACAAAGCTCGTCTTCAGCGGCGACCTGGGAACGGTCGGCAGGCCTATCCTCAGGGATCCGGAACTGATCAGCGAAGCGGACGCTGTCATCATGGAAACCACCTACGGCGACAGGCTCCATCCTACGACGAACAGCGGAATAGAAGACCTGAGCAAGGCGGTCCAGAAGACCATAAAGCGCGGAGGGACCGCGGTCATTCCGGCCTTTGCGGTAGGCAGGACTCAGGATATAGTCTATTATTTCAACAGGCTGTTTGATGAAGACCCTGATTTCGCGAAGACGATGAAGGATATAAAGTTCTATGTCGACAGCCCTATGGCGGAATCAGCCACTGAGGTGTTTAAAAAGAACGCTCAGGATTACGACGAGGAATCCAGAGAGCTGCTCCTTGAGGGAAAGAACCCGCTCAACTTTAAAAATCTGGTATTCGTCAAAGACGTTTTCGAGTCTCAGGCGCTCAATCACGACAGCAGCCCTAAGGTCATAATATCGGCAAGCGGTATGTGCGAAGCGGGCAGGATAAAGCATCACCTCAAGCACAACCTCTGGGATTCGAGGAACAGCATAATCTTCGTAGGTTATCAGGCGGAGGGCACTCTGGGCCGTTCTATAATCGACGGGCAGAAGGACATAAAGATCTTCGGAGAACCTATACACATAGCCGCTGAGATAATCAACCTGAGAGGATTTTCAGGACACGCGGACAGGGACGGGCTCTACAAATGGATCACCTCGTTCAATCCAGTACCGGAAAAGATCTTCCTGGTACATGGAGAACAGGAATCAAAGAAGGCCTTTGCTGAATATCTGAAGGAAAAAGCGGGTATAAATGCAATTGCGGTCATGGGCGAGAGTACGACTGACCTTTCGGCAGGAGAAGGCCTTAAGAAAGTCCGCGTAAATGAACAGAACGCGAAGATGGACGAGCTCATAAGTATGAGAGATAAGCTCGCTCAGGTCCATCACGGGCTCGAGCACATCCTGTACACCACCACGCTCGCTGCTGATGAAAGCATGACTGACGAGCGCATCAACAGGATAAACGAGATCATACTTAATCTTGAAAAGGACACCCTCAATCTGGGATCGGCAGTGACCGATATGGGAGAGCCCGGCGCTTATGAGGTCGGGGAAGACCAGAAATAGAGGGCCGCGCTTGTGTTTGCGGTTTCGCTGTGATATACTTCATCGGTATATTTTGCGTTTGCCGGCTCTGAATGCTATACGTCAGAGAAAGACCGGCGGGAGGAGACCATATGGAAATTGAGCTGAAATACGGGATACCGGACCCGGCGATCATAGACAGCCTCTGGAAAGAGGAAGTGTTCGGCGGATACGGGTCAGTAGATAAAAATACCATGATCTCTATGTCTGCGACTTACTATGACACCAGAGAAGGTGATCTGAGGAAAGCGAAAGCTGCCTTCAGGATCCGCAGAGAGGGAGACCAGCCGGTAGCTACGCTCAAATGGAATGACAGCGTGCGCGAAGGACTCTTCGAACGCGAAGAACTGAACATAAATCTGACAGACAGCGACTGCGATGCGCCGACGCTCAAGAAATTCGCGGAGAGCGAGAGCGCGGTGCCGCTTATAGAAACTGTAGGTGACAGGCCGCTCATACCTGTGATAAAGACAAACTTTACACGCAGGATAATGAGGATAGATACAGGTACCACGATATTTGAAGCCGATCTTGATACCGGCATCATTATAACATCAAAGAAGAACCTGGACATATGCGAGCTGGAGATCGAGCTTTATTCAGGAAGCCGAGAAGAGCTCGTGCATATCGGAGAGGATCTTGCGAAGCGCTTCGGCCTTATTCCCGGCGTAAAATCAAAGTACCAGCGCGGGATAGAAGCGTGCGATGAAAAATAAAAAGTATAATTTCAAAACCATTTAATATTTTGGGAGGAAAAATACCAATGAAGGCAGAATTCTTAAACAGAGATGTAAACACTATCAGCTTAGACATGGAAGTTACTGCTGATGAGTTTGAAGACGCTATTAATGCGGTATATTTAAGAAATAAGAGCCAGATCACTGTTCCGGGATTCAGAAAGGGCAAAGCTCCTAGAAGGATCATCGAAAACAACTACGGCAAGGGCATCTTCCTTGAAGACGCTGTAACTGATGTATTCAACAAGTTCTATCCGGAAGCTATCGAAGAAGTAGGCTACGAGCCGGTAGACCATCCTGAGATCGACCTCGGCGACCAGGAAGTAAAGTCAGGAAACGGAATCGTATTCCACGTAAAGTACCTGACAGAGCCTGAAGTACATCTCGAAAGATACAAGGGCGTAGAAGTAGAAGTGCCTGAGATCGAAGTTTCGAACAGGGACATTGAAAACGCTCTTAACGGATTCGCTATGAGAAACGCGAGACTCGTACACGCAGACAGAGAAGTAAGAATGAACGACACAGTCGTTCTCGACTATAAGGGATTCCTCGAAGACGGTACTCAGTTCGAAGGCGGCACTGCTGAGAACTATAAGCTCAAGATCGGTTCCAACGCATTCATCCCTGGCTTCGAAGACCAGCTCATCGGAGCAGAGCCTGATGAAGAGAGGACTGTAGAAGTTAAGTTCCCTGAAAACTACCACGCTGAAGAACTTCAGGACAAGGTAGCTAAGTTTGACTGCAAGATCAAAGAAGTCCTCGAGGAAGAGCTTCCTCCTATCGACGACGACCTCGCGAGAGAGTGCAGCGAATTCGATACTCTCGACGAATGGAAGGAAGATATCAGGAAGAATATCAAAGAGAGCAGAGAGACTCAGAGAAGAGACCACATCAAGAACGAGGCTGTAAAGGTATTATACGATGAAGCTGTTATCGACATCCCTGAAGTGATGATCGACCATGAAGTCGACAACCTTCTCCAGCAGTTTGACCAGCAGCTCAGCTACAGCGGCATGAGCCTTGACGAATATCTCTCAGCTACTCAGGACAGCATCGACAACTTCAAGGATACTGTAAGAGGCGACGCTGAAAGAAAGGTAAGATCAAACCTCGTCGTTCAGGAAGTAGCGAGACAGGAAGGCTTCAGTGCTACTGACGAAGAAGTTGACGCTGAGCTCGAGAGGATGAGCCACCAGTACGGAGTAACTGCTGACAAGATGAAAGAGATGGTAGGCCCTGATATCAGGATCATCAGAAAGGACATCGCTTCCAAGAAAGCTCTCGATGTCATCGCTGACAACGCTGTAGTTACAGAGATCCCTGTAATGCCTGAGGACGGACTCGAAGAAAAAGAAGCAACTAAGGAAGAAGCTGCTGTAGCGGCAGCTGAAGCTGAACCTGCTGAGACTCCGGCAGAATAATAAAGCCGGACCGCGGGCGAAAGCGGAACATAAGAAGGAGATCAAATGGCATTAATACCTATGGTAGTTGAACAGACTTCATATGGCGAACGTTCATATGATATCTACTCAAGACTGCTGAAGGACAGAATTATTTTTCTGAGCGAAGAAGTAAATGATCATACAGCGAGCCTTATCGTAGCTCAGCTGCTGTTCCTGGAATCGGAGGATCCGGACGCTGATATCAGTTTCTATATCAACAGCCCGGGAGGTGTGATCACTTCCGGCATGGCTATCTATGATACCATGCAGTATATAAAGCCTGATGTGTCCACTATCTGCGTAGGCATGGCGGCAAGCATGGCGTCATTCCTGCTGGCAGCCGGAGCAAAGGGCAAGAGATACGCTCTCCCGAACGCGGAGATAATGATCCATCAGCCGCTCGGAGGAATGCAGGGACAGGCATCCGATCTCAAGATACACGCGGATCATATCATCAGAATCCGGGAAAAGATGAACAAAATACTGGCTGCTAATACAGGACAGAGGCTTTCGAAGGTTGAGAAGGATACAGACAGAGACAACTTCCTTACGGCTGAAGAAGCTCTCGATTACGGTCTGATAGACAGCATTATCACATCAAGAGACTAGTTCCCATATGGCGTCGGCCATGTCGGCGCCTTAAGTGATAATTAGATAAGGAGAAAAGATTAATGGCCAGATACGATGACTCAAAACAGCTTAAGTGCTCATTCTGCGGCAAGACGCAGGATCAGGTACGAAGGCTCGTAGCCGGACCGGGTGTATATATCTGCGATGAATGCATCGCTCTCTGCAATGACATCATAAATGAAGAATTCGCTGTTTCCGGCGATGACGCGGAAGCCGCTGCTCTCCCGCAGGAGCTCCCAAAGCCTAGGGAAATAGCTGAAAAGCTTTCAGAGTATGTCATTGACCAGGACGAAGCAAAGAAAGACCTGGCGGTTGCGGTATACAACCACTACAAGAGGATAAACAGCATAAACGACGGAGATGATGACGTAGAGCTCCAGAAGAGCAATATACTCATGATCGGACCTACAGGATCAGGAAAGACGCTGCTCGCACAGACTCTGGCGAAGATACTCGACGTACCTTTCGCTATTGCGGACGCTACAGCCCTTACCGAAGCCGGATATGTAGGCGAGGATGTCGAAAATATACTCCTGAAGCTCATTCAGGCAGCTGATTTCGATATCGAAAGAGCTCAGAAGGGCATCATATATATCGACGAGATAGATAAGATCGCCAGAAAATCAGAGAACGTATCGATCACCAGAGATGTAAGCGGCGAAGGCGTACAGCAGGCGCTGCTGAAGATCCTGGAAGGCACAGTGGCCAGCGTCCCTCCTCAGGGAGGCCGCAAGCACCCTCATCAGGATTTCATCCAGATCGACACTACTAATATACTGTTCATCTGCGGAGGCGCGTTCGACGGACTTTCAAAAGTCATCCAGCGCCGCGTAGGGGAAAAGACTATCGGATTCAACTCAAACGTAAAGTCTGACAAAGAGATCGAGGCAGAGGCACTCACGCATCTTACTCCTGAAGATCTGCTGAAATACGGTCTTATCCCTGAGTTCATCGGCAGACTGCCGGTGCTCGTAACTCTTCAGGAACTTGGAACAGATGCTCTTGTCAGGATCATCAATGAACCTAAAAACGCACTTTTGAAGCAGTACAAGAAGCTGTTCTCTATGGATAATGTTGAGCTCGAGATAGAGGATGACGCTGTCAGAGAGATAGCAAACAAAGCTATAGAGCGTAAAACGGGAGCACGAGGACTCAGAAGCATCATGGAGGCTCTCATGACCGACATAATGTTTGAGATCCCATCCCGAAACGACATTAGAAAATGCATCATCACAAAGGAAACGGTCGATAAGGAAACAGAACCGACACTTATCCTCGGTGATGAAGAAGCAGCACAGGACGATTCAAAAGGGGCATAATATGCCCCTTTTTTTATAGGACCGCACGGTCCTGGGAGGTGATTGAACAATGGCTGATAATGAAAAGAATCTTTCAGACGCTCCGGAAAACGAAGCGATGATGGACAGCCAGATAACTCCTCTTCATGGAGAAATAACAGATACAGAAGACATCGAGGACCTGGTACATATCGTCGAAGACGATGATGACGGACTGCCAGTGATACCTCTTAGAGGTGTTACTATCTTTCCGACCATGCTCCTCCATTTCGACGTAGGCAGGGAAAAATCCATAAGCGCTCTTGAGAACGCTATGATGAACGACCAGAAGGTATTCCTTATCACCCAGAAGAACGCTGAGACGGATCTGCCTACAGAAGAAGATTTTTACGAAGTCGGCACTACAGCCCACATCAAGCAGATGCTGCGCCTGCCGGGCAACTCTATCAGAGTCCTCGCTGAAGGCATTTCAAGAGGCCGCATAGAGCACATGATACATGAAGTGCCTTTCTTCAAGGCGAGGATAGAAACTCTCCGTGATGTAGTCAGGGAGGAGGATGAGATCCGCGTGACTGCCCTGCGCAGAGTAGTTCTCGAGCAGTTCAGGGAATACCTGAACTATTCGCAGAAAGTCTCGTCTGAGATCTACCCGGGCATCGAAGCTATAGAAGACTCAGGCAGGATGGCAGACATCATCACATCGCATCTCGACATCAGCATGGATGACAAAGAAGCCGTCCTTTCATGCATAGATGTAAGGGACAGGCTCGAGAGAGTCAGCGACATAATACTCAAGGAAATCGAAGTGACCAAGATCGAAAGCGAGATCGCCGAGAAAGTAAGGTCAAATATTTCCGAGAGCCAGAAGGAATATTTCCTCAGGGAACAGATAAGGACGATACAGCAGGAGCTGGGACAGGACGAGACTCTCGACGAGGAAGTCGAAAAATGGCTGGCTAAGCTGGAAGAACTGGACCTCGACCAGCCGGTACACGACAAGATAGAGAAAGAGATAAAGCGTGTCCGCAAGCTGCAGCCGCAGTCGCCTGACGTATCCGTCATGAGGACATACATAGAGCTCGTCCTCGGGCTGCCGTGGCACGAATCGACCAGGGACCGTCTGGACCTCAAGAAAATGCAGAAGATCCTCGACGAAGACCACTACGGCCTCGAAAAGGTCAAGGAAAGGATCATCGAGTACATGGCAGTAAGGATCCTCTCAAAGGACTTCAAGGGTCATATACTCTGCCTGGTAGGACCTCCGGGAGTCGGCAAGACTTCCATAGCCAGGTCTGTAGCCAGATCTATGAACCGTAAATTCGTCCGTATGTCGCTGGGCGGCGTACGCGATGAAGCTGAGATCAGGGGCCACAGAAGGACTTATGTCGGCGCTATTCCGGGACGCATCATATCGTCGATAAACGATGCCGGCGTTAACAATCCTGTATTCCTGCTCGACGAGATAGACAAGGTGGGAAGCGACTACAGAGGAGATCCGGCTTCGGCTCTTCTGGAAGCTCTCGACCCTGAGCAGAACAGCGATTTCAAGGATCACTATCTCGACGTTCCGTTCGACCTGTCGCACGTGCTCTTCATTACGACTGCCAATACGACAGATACGATCCCGGGACCTCTGCTCGACAGGATGGATATAATCCAGCTGGCAAGCTATACGCTCGAGGAAAAGGTCAAGATCGCCGAGCAGCACCTGGTGCCTAAGCAGATAAAGGAAAACGGTCTCAAGGCCAGCCAGATCACTTTCTCCGAGGGAGCTGTCAGGGGCATGATCAACTACTACACGAGAGAAGCCGGCGTGCGTAACCTGGAGAGGACGATCGGAAAGATCTGCCGCAAGGCTGCCAGAAAGATCGTCGAAGGAGGCGCTTCAGAAAAGAAGAAGAACCACCGTATCACAGCGGGCAACCTCACTTCGTATCTGGGGAAAAAGCTGGCCGACTACGATAAGATAGAGCCGGGCAGCGAGGTCGGCGTGACTACAGGCATGGCCTGGACAGCTGTCGGCGGCGTGACTCTCTTCATAGAGACAGGCGTCATGCACGGCACAGGCAAGCTCATGCTCACGGGTCAGATGGGCGATGTGATGCAGGAATCAGCCAAGATAGCGCTTTCAGTCATAAGGGAGCGTTCTGACAAGCTGGGCCTGCCGTCCGACTTCTACGAGAAGAACGATATCCACATCCATATCCCTGAAGGAGCTACCCCTAAGGACGGCCCTTCAGCAGGCGTAACTATGTGCACGTCTATGGTATCCGCGCTCACCAACACTCCTGCCAGGAGAGAAGTCGCCATGACAGGCGAGATAACCCTGAGAGGCAAAGTCCTTCCTATAGGCGGAGTCAAGGAAAAGGTCATCGCGGCCCATCGCGCGGGCGCGGTCGAGATACTCCTTCCTGAAGACAACATGAAGGATATAGACGAGCTGCCGGCAAACGTACGCAACAGCCTGACATTCAAGCCGCTCAAGACTATCGACGACGTATTCGAAGAAGTTCTCGTAAAGAAACAGGATTCATAACATGATCATAAAAAAAGCGGAGCTCCGCTGTGTTGCGGTGCGGGAGAACCAGTATCCTCCCGCCGACCTGCCCGAGATCGCTTTCGCGGGCAGGTCCAATGTCGGAAAATCTACGCTGCTGAACTACCTGACCAACCGTAAAAAGCTGGCCAGGGTCAGCGGCAGCCCGGGCAAGACCCGTACTATCAACTTCTATGAGATAAACGACAAGCTCAGGATCGTCGATCTGCCGGGCTACGGATATGCTAAAACCTCAAAATCCCTTACTCAGGGATGGGGCAAGATGATGGAAGACTACCTGGGCAGCCGTCCTAATCTCGTAGCGGTCGTCCAGCTGGTGGACTCCCGCCACGACCCCACGGCGCAGGATGTCCAGATGTACCAGTATCTTCAGTACTACAATCTCGATGGCATAGTGGCTGCTACAAAATCCGACAAGATTTCAAGGAATGAAAAGCAGAAGAACGGCAGCCGCATCCGCAGGACTCTCGGCATGGGAGCCGATGACAAGCTCATCTTCATATCGGCCCTTAAAAAGACAGGCGGGGACGAGCTGTCCGACGAGCTCGAACGCCTGGCGGACGAATTCACAGCCGCGGGAAGCTCTCCGCGCACATACTGATCGGCCGGCACAGCTTAAACTGCCGGCTTGCGGAGGTGTCTGACCATGTTCCATTCCGTGGTTAAGTTCTTTTCGCGCTTCAGGTACATAAAAAGATTTATGCAGGACCCTGAAACGCCAAAGAAAAAGAAATTTTTGATTATTTTTGGTATAATATATCTATTATCCCCAATTGATCTGGTCCCGGAACCGGTATTCGGAGTCGGATTTATAGACGATATCATCCTATGGGTATTTCTCATCACATATCTGGGCGCGAGCCTGGATAAGTACGAGGAAGCAGAGCCCCTGCCGAGGAGAAGACGCCGTAAATTCGAAGGCAAAGACGTATACGAAGCCGAGGGCAGAGTAGTTGAGGATGAAGAAGAATCAGAGGGAGAGAGAAAAAGTGATTAACGTACCTGGTTATGAGCTGGGCGATGTACTCTTATCGGCCGAGCAGATCCACAAACGCGTAGCTGAGCTCGGAAAGCAGATATCTGCTGACTACGCGGGCAAAAAGATTACAGTAGTAGGAATCCTCAAGGGTTCTCTGGTGTTCATGTCCGACCTCATCCGTGAGATAGACGGAGATGTCGAGATAGACTTCATGGAAGTTTCGAGCTACGGCAACAGCACGACATCCTCAGGCAATGTCCGCATAGTAAAGGACATGGATATTTCGCCGGCAGGCAAAAACATCCTTATCGTCGAGGATATAGTGGACACCGGCAATACGCTGA
The DNA here is from genome assembly GCA_028724585.1 of Bacillota bacterium. Taxonomy (GTDB): domain Bacteria; phylum Bacillota; class Clostridia; order Peptostreptococcales; family Anaerovoracaceae; genus RUG708. The sequence goes on from JAQYCQ010000036.1 coordinate 35,199, forward strand.
AATACCTGAAGGATACGTTCCTCAAGAGCAAAAATCCAGAATCAGTAAAGATCGTTACACTCCTGGACAAGCCTGCGCGCAGAGGTGCCGACATAGTTCCGGATTACTGCGGTTTTACTGTCGGAGACGTATTCATCGTAGGCTACGGGCTCGACTATGCCCAGCAGCTCAGACAGCTGCCGTATATCGCTTATCTTAAGGAAAAGAAATAACAGTTTCCGGAACGGCTTTTTTGCGAGATCATGTATTTACGCACGAACGAATGACGCGTACAGGCAGCGCTCGCGCGCAGAAGTGCCTCCGGCAGCGCCCGCGGACGGAGTCCGCAATGTCCGCGCGTGACCCTAACACAGTGATTGCCAAGCTGAAAGCGAAGGCAGAACTGATGTAGGGTCTGTGCAAAGCCGGCCCGCGAATTTACAGCATTAGCATGAGCGGCTAGCCGGCGACTGCGGAGCGGTCGTAAATGTAAATACAGATCCGCGAAACCGGACTGTTAATATGGTTCCTTCGATCTGAGCATACGAGTTGTATCATCTTGTTTAAGGAAGGAAAATAACTATGGGTTACAAGGTTCCTGCCGGAATTTCAGGCAGACATATTCATTTAACTGAATCACAGTTCGAAAAGCTTTTCGGTAAGGGTAAAGAACTGACTGTGATGAAACCTCTTACACAGCCGAGACAGTTTGCGGCAGAAGAGAAGGTGGATATCGTAGGTCCCAGAGGTACTCTTAAAGATGTAAGGATCATAGGGCCTTACAGGGAGCACCAGCAGATAGAGCTGAGCATGACAGACTGCTTCAACTCGGGGATAGAGCCTGTGCTCAGAGTGTCAGGTCATTACGAGGGAACTCCGGGATGCAAAGTCATAGGACCTGCGGGAGAGCTTGACCTTGAAGACGGAGTCATGGTAAACAAGAGGCACCTGCATCTTTCCGCAAAGCAGGCTGAGGAAGCCGGTCTCAAAGACGGGCAGCTGGTAAAGATCAGATTTGCCGGGGATCGCGGCATCGTCTTCGAAAATGTTGTAGTCAGAGCCGGAGACGGCAATGAGCTTGATTTCCACCTCGATATAGATGAAGCCAATTCGGGATGTATCCATACCGGCGATATCGGCGAGATCGTGGAATAAAAATAAATTATCTGGGAGTAAAATAAAACATGGAAGATTTAAATCGTTTAATCGAGTATACTAACGTGAAATTCGGCGCTGGCATCGGCGACATCAGATCGCTTTGCACACAGGCCATCCTTCACAAGTACAGAGCGGTATGCGTAAACAGCGCGTTCGTTGAGCCTGCTTTCAAGGAGCTCAGGGAGCATCCTGAGGTTATCATCGTATCGACAGCAGGTTTCCCTCTGGGAGCAGCTTCAGCGAGAGCCAAGATCTACGAAGCTATCGTAGCGGGCGAGGAAAACGCCAAGGAGATAGACTACGTCCTCAACATCGGTTATGTAAAGGAACGTAAGGATAAGGAAACACGCAGCGAGATAAAGCAGATAGTCCGCAACACTATGGGACTCTGCGACGTAAAGATCATCATAGAAGCTCCGGCCCTCACAGAGGAAGAGATAGTAAGGGTAAGCACTATCGCGGCAGAGGAAGGCGCTGCCTACATCAAGACAGCTACAGGCTTCCACGGCGCTACTACTCCGGAGATGGTATCCCTGATCAGGAGAACTGTCGGTGACAAGTGCAAGATCAAGGCTGCCGGCGGCATCAAGACCAGCGAAGACGTAATGAAGATGGTAAGGGCAGGCGCTGATACTATCGGAACTTCAACTCTGATCGAGTTCGAGTAAGATCGGACGGATATGCATGATATCCAGTCAGGATCTGGATCATTGATATTATGGAAACATAAAAACCCGCGGTCTTTTGGACCGCGGGTTTCTGCATATCAGCCGCTGGATAAAGCCAGCCGGCGTCTATGAAATTTTCAGCTGAACTAGAGCTCTTCGTTCTTGAGCTCGGCGATGCAGTTAGCGCATACATTCTTGCCGTGGATGACACGGACGTCTTTTGCATTTCCGCAGAAGATGCATGCAGGCTCGTACTTCTTGAGCATGATATAATCGCCGTCTACAAAGATCTCGATAGGGTCGTGGATGTTGATGTTGAGGTTTCGTCTGAGCTCGATAGGAAGTACGATTCTGCCGAGTTCATCGACTTTTCTTACTATACCAGTTGCTTTCACAGTTGATCTCCTTTAAATTCTATCTAATTGCAAGATTGATATAAGTCATAGGTTAAAATATATGATCCTTCTCAGGATTAACCCATTATATGTAATAAATTAACCTTAGTCAAGTCATTTTGTGCCAAATAATTGTTTAATCGCAACCACAGCATTTATGAAGCTGACTAATGCTTTTACAGTGCTTTTGTTGTTTTTTATGAATTCGGTCATGTCTTCTGTGCTGTCCATGATGGATGTAACAGCGTCCTCGGCGCCTGAAGCGGCGTTGGCAGCCATACCAGTCAGCTGGCCGGCGTCCTCAGTGATCTTCTGAACGTTCTTCAGCGTCGGGAGAAGAGCCCTTACCACGCGTATGAGATATATCAGAAGCAGTATGACGCATATGCCGATGATCAGAAGCAGCCCATCCTTTAGAGTTAAAGCTGTGTCCATGTAATGATAAACTCCTCATTCAGCTGAAAGAAACAGGTTCTGCTTTTAAAAATTTAATATAATTATCATAAATTAATTAAAACACATTTTTGGATATTTTTCAAGAAAACAGGGAAAAGATACACTTTTCTGCAAGTTAGATTTCGGTAAATGCGCATATTGTTATGTATAGCCGATTGATGTATAATAGATGAACGATTGGACCAAGAAAAATTCGGCTGGATTAAGAGAACAGCCGGTATCGAAAATGATGATCGCGGCGGCCGGCCGGTCGTGCGTTTTTATATTTACGGAGGGATTAAGTTGGCAAAATTTCTGGTTGAGAACAGAGGACCGCTTCACGGCGAAGTGACTATAAGCGGCTCAAAAAACTCGGTACTTCCGATCATGGCGGCTACGCTGCTGTCCGATGACGAATGTACGATACTCGACGTTCCCGCGCTCAGGGACGTGGAAGTAATGTGCGAGATCCTGGAGAGCGTAGGGGCTACAGTTGAAAAGGATTACCCGAGCGGCAAGATCACCATCGGAGCGGGAAACAAGCTGAAGAACGAGACTCCTCCAGATCTGGTAAAGAGAATGAGAGCGTCCATCCTTACTATGGGACCTCTTCTCGCGAGGGACGGAAGCGCGAGAGCTGCCCTCCCGGGAGGCTGCGCTATAGGCGCCAGGCCTATAGACCTTCATCTCAAAGGCTTTGAGATCATGGGCGCTACTATAGATTACGAGGAAAAACAGGGATACGTTATCGCCAAGACAGACGGCAGGCTGCACGGAGGCCGCATCTATCTCGATTACCCGAGCGTAGGCGCCACAGAGAACATCATGTCCGCTGCTGCTCTGGCAGACGGTACCACTATCATAGAAAACGTGGCTCAGGAGCCTGAGATCGTCGATCTGGCCAACTACCTCAATAAGATGGGAGCCAGAGTAAAGGGCGCGGGCACAGACGTGATCAAGATCGAAGGCGTAGAGCATCTCCACGGCACTACACACCACGTCATCCCTGACAGGATAGAGACAGGCACATTTATGGTAGCGGCAGCTATCACAAGAGGAAACGTACTGGTGAAGAACGTAGTTCCTGACCACGTAAGGCCTGTCATCGCCAAGCTGACAGAGTGCGGATGCGTAGTAGAGGAAGAGCCTGAAGGACTCAGGGTAAGAGGCGATGTCAACCAGCTGGTCGGCACAGATATAAAGACTTTACCGTATCCTGGATTCCCGACCGACATGCAGTCGCCGTTCATGGCTTTCCTGACTACTGTACACGGAGTCAGCACAGTGACAGAGACTGTATTCGAGAACAGGTACATGCATATCACAGAGCTCAACCGTATGGGAGCAGGTATCATGATAGAAGGCAAGAGCGCCATCGTTCCGGGAGACGCAAAGCTCCACGGAGCTCAGGTAGTATCCACTGACCTGAGAGCGGGAGCGGCTCTGGTACTCGCGGGCCTGACTGCCGACGGCCAGACCGAGATCGCTGAGATCCGCCATATAGAAAGAGGCTATTCAGAGTTCGCTGAAAAGCTCAAGGGCCTGGGCGCGTCTATCGAGCGTGTCGAAAACTAGAGAACGATTCTTTTAATATAAAGATATCCGGCAGCCGCTGATCTCCAGCGGCTGTCTTTTACTAAGTACCTTTTTACTGAGACCGAGGAAAAGATTATGGGAAAGACGATCGTATATAACTACAGAGCCGATGAGGACAAGTATTTCAAGTACTACACGCCCAAGCTGGGCATAGAGCTGGTCAAGGTGCTGGAAAGGCCTGACGAGGGGAACGCCCGCCTGGCACAGGGCTGCGACCAGGTGACGGTCCTCACCGACGCCGATGTTACTGAGCCGATGATAAAGATCTACGCGGAATGCGGGGTCAAGCTCATCACCACCAGGACCATAGGCGCTGACCACATAGACATGAAGGCCGCTAAAAAGTACGGCATAGCGGTATCCCGCATAACCTATTCGCCTTACAGCGTGGCTGACTATACGATCATGCTGATGCTCATGGTGCAGAGGCACGTAAAGACCATAGTTTCCAGATACTACGGCCAGGATTACACCATCCTCGGCAGCATGGGCCAGGAGCTGCCGGGCAAAACGGTGGGCATCATAGGCGGAGGCCGTATAGGCAGGGCAGTAGCCAGGCATCTGAGAGGCTTCGACTGCAGGATCCTCATGAGCGACCACCATCCTTCTGATGAGCTGGAAGGCATAGTAGAGTACTGCGATCTCGACAGGATCATAGAGGAGAGCGATATAATCTCGCTTCACGTTCCATACACAGAAGCCAATCACCACATGATAAACGCCGACACCATCGCCCGTATGAAGGACGGAGTCATCATCATCAATACAGCCCGTGGAGGACTGATAGACACAGGCGCCCTTATCGACGCTATAGAGAGCGGCAAGGTGGGCGGCGCCGGTCTTGACCTGGTGGAAGGCGACAGAACAGTCTACTACAGGGATTTCAAGGATCAGGTCTTCAGCTTCAGGGAAAAGGCCATACTCGACTCTTTCCCTAATGTCATCATGATGCCCCATATGGCCTTCTACACTGACCAGGTGGTAGATGACATGATCCGCTATACTCTTGAGGACTGCGTAAACTTCTTAGAGGGTAAGGAACTTCCATTCAGGCTGGTATAAAAACAGGATCCCGCGACCGTTCGACCGCTCACGCGGACAGAGACGCTGAGCAGTCGCCGGCTAGCCGCTCATGCAGGTATTGTAAATTCGCGGGCCGGCTTTGCACAGACCCTACATCAGTTCTTCCTTCGCTTTCAGCTTGGCAATCACTGTGTTAGGGTCACGGCGCGTAAACCGCCGCAGGCGTATGTGAGCGGAGCTCACGCCGGGCGCCCGGCATGAGCATAATAAAGATACTAAAAAAGGAGACCCTCAGCCGCGGGTCTCCTTTTTCGCTCCTGCCCCGGCACAGGGCCGGGCGCGGAGCGGTATTTTTAATATTTGTTTTTCAGATTGCCAGATTACTGGTCGTCGCGTTTCATAAGCATGTCAGCGATCTTGTAGATGTCGCCGGCGCCCATTGTGATGACGATGTCTCCCGGCATAGCGTTGTTGCCGACGAAGTCAGCGATCTCTTCGAGAGTCTTGAAGTAGAAGGCTTCCTTCTCAGGCTGGTCCTTCCTTATCTCGCGGATGAGCTCCCTGGAGCTGATCTTGTAGATGTTCTTTTCGCGAGCCGCGAAGATCTCGGCCATGCAGAGGACGTCAGCGTCGCCGAAGGCTTTGGTGAACTCGTCGAAGAGGGCCAGAGTACGCGTATAGGTATGAGGCTGGAAGAGGCACCAGATCTTCTTGTGAGGCATGTTCTGGGCAGCCTTGAGGGTCGCCTTTATCTCTGTCGGGTGATGAGCGTAGTCGTCGATGATCTTGACGCCGTTGGAGGTCGTGCCGATGACGTCGAAACGTCTCTGTGTTCCGGAGAAGCCGGCGAGGACCTCGGTGATGACAGCAGGGTCTACACCGAGAGTGTGGCATGAAGCGAATGCTGCCAGAGCGTTGGCAATGTTGTGTTCGCCAGGGATGCGCAGATGTACGTGAGCGAGGGTCTCGCCCGCCTTGACTACATCGAACTCAGGGTATCCGTTGGAATCGAACTTGATGTTCCTCGCCGCGTAAGTGCTGCTCTCGGAGAATCCGAATGTGATGATCCTCTCGTCCTTGATGCTGTTGATGATGTTGGATACGAACGGGTTGGCGTCGTAGGCGACGATGAATCCGCCCTGAGGCACCAGTCTCGCGAACTTGTCGAAGGACTGGACTATGTGGTCTATGTCCTTGAAATAGTCGAGATGGTCGGAATCTATGTTGAGGATGATCTCGATATTAGGGCGCAGGTGGAGGAAGCTGTCCATGTATTCGCAGGCTTCTGTTACGAAGTACTGGCTGTGGCCGATCTTGGCGTTGCCGTGGAATTCAGGGACGTTGCCGCCGATCAGGACTGTAGGGTCTGTGCCCGCCTTCTCCAGGATGAGGGATACCATAGATGTGGTAGTAGTCTTGCCGTGGGTTCCGGATACGGCTATGCTGGTGCCGTACTCGCTCATGAGGGCGCCGAGGGCTTCAGCCCTGGAAACTACAGGGATGCCCTTTTCTTTGCCGGCCAGGATCTCCGGGTTCTCCGGGGAGACCGCTGAAGAGTAGACTACGATGTCCGCGTCTTTGACGTTGTCAGCGTCGTGGCCGATGTAGACTGTGATGCCCTGCTGCTGAAGGCGCTCGGTGGTGTCTCCTGACTTCATGTCTGAGCCGGAAACCTCGTATCCCTGTGATTTGAGGATCTCGGCTACCGCGCTGAGCCCAATGCCGCCGATGCCGATGCAGTGGACGTGCTTATATTTAGTTATATCCAGCATTTTATGCTCCTTTTCATAAACGGTGCTTTAAATCTAAATCTATAATATACTACCCGAAAATATCTTTGTAAAGCAATCAATGATCAATAGACGACAGCTCCGCTGACGGATGCCTGGCCGCGGGATCTGCCGCCTTTGTATTTTTCTTAAAGTGATGTCCGTGGAGCGGACGCGAATGCTTTACTGCATTAATGTGATTTTTCCTTGACAAGCGCGAACTGCCAAATTATAATACGAGTAATCAGATTAATAAGGTAAATCCTGTGATCAGAATTAGTAGCCTGCCTGTCAGGTGCTTCAGAGAGCCGGCGGCTGGTGTGAGCCGGTGTATCGGGGCAGTGTGAATGGATCTGTGAGGAGCTTCGGGGAAGGGCCTGAGCCTGTATACGAAGACGCGTTCCCGCGTTACAGGGAGGAGATATCGCGGTATCTTTAGGATAGCTGCTGTATCTTGCTGAGGGGAGAGCGATCTCCCGAATAAGGGTGGCACCACGGTCTATCGTCCCTGTGACGATAGACCTTTTTGTTTTTTCTAGGAGGAAAGTAATATGAAAATCAGAAAAGTCATGGCGGTATCACTGGTCGCTGTAATGGCAATGTTCACACTCGCTGGCTGCGGAAGCACGAGCTCCGGTTCAGCTTCTTCGGACACGTCTTCCGATTCAGGCAAGACATATACTGTAGGCATCACTCAGTTCGCTGAGCACGGTTCCCTCGACAACTGCAGGAAGGGTTTCCTCAAGGGCCTCGCTGACGAAGGCATCAAAGAAGGAGACAACCTCAAGGTAGATTACCAGAACGCTCAGGCAGATACAGGCACTGCCAGCCAGATAGCCGACAGCTTAGTATCGAGCAAGGTAGACATGATCTGCGGTATAGCTACACCGACAGCACAGAGCGCCTTCAACGCAGCTCAGAGCACTGACATACCAGTTATCTACACAGCGGTTTCAGATCCTGTAGCCGCAGGCTTCGCTGACGAAGACGGCAACAGCGTTGGAAACATCACCGGCTCTTCCGATAAGCTCCCTGTTAAGGAACAGCTGGAAATGATCAGGAAGATGATGCCGGACGCCAAGAAGATCGGTATCCTCTATACTACGAGCGAGACTAACTCAGTTTCCACTATCAAGGAATACAAGAAGCTGGCTCCGGACTACGGATTCGAGATCGTAGAAAAAGGAATCAACACCATCGCCGATGTAGACATGGCTGCTTCAGACCTGGTAACTAAGGTAGACTGCATCAGCAACCTCACAGACAATACAGTAGTAGAGTCTCTGCAGACTGTTCTCGACAAGGCTAACGCCGCAGGTATCCCTGTATTCGGATCAGAGATAGAGCAGGTAAGGAACGGCTGCGTCGCTTCTATGGGTATAGACTACACAGCACTCGGCGAAGAGACAGGCAAGATGGCAGCCAAGATCCTCAAGGGCGAAGCGACTGCCGAAGACACTAAATACATCACTGCGTCAAAAGCGCTCCTTTATGTAAACACTGAGGCAGCCGAGAAAGTAAACCTGACTCTCGACCAGGATTACATCAAGGACGCAGCTGAGACCTTCGACAAGATCGAAGCCAGCAAATAGCAAATATAACTTATAGGAGGCCGTTAAATTGAATCTGCTGCTCAGTGTGCTCGAACAGGGCATGATATACGCCATCATGGGACTCGGCGTATATATAACTTATAAAATACTAGACTTCCCTGACCTTACGGTCGACGGAAGCTTTCCGCTGGGAGCGGCTATAGGCGCCGCTATGATATCCCGCGGCATGAACCCGCTGCTGGCGGTGTTCGCCGCGCTAGCCGCCGGTGCCGTCGTCGGCATGTGTACAGGCATCATACACGTAAAGTTCAAGGTGCGTGACCTGCTGGCCGGCATCATAATGATGACCGCTCTCTACACGGTACATATCAGGATAGCCGGAAGGGCAAACCTGCCTATCTACGGCAAGGACACCATATTCCACAACAGCTTAGTCGACGGGATATTCCAGGGACCTCTGGCTCAGTTTAAGACCGTCATCATCATCCTGATCGTAACCCTCATCTCCAAGTACGTTCTCGACTGGTACATGAGCACCAAGTCGGGCTTCATGCTCAGGGCTGTAGGCGACAACGAGACTATCGTTACCTCGATGGGCGTCGACATGGGACATGTAAAGATCCTGGGACTGGCTATCTCCAACGCGCTCGTGACCATGAGCGGCTGCATCTACGCGCAGCAGCAGAGGTTCTACGACGCCGCTATGGGACCTGGTACTGTAGTAATAGGCCTGGCCAGCGTTATCATCGGCACCAGCCTCTTCAAGAACGTTAGCTTCCTGCGCGTGACCAGCAGCGTAGTGATAGGCTCCATCATCTACAAAGCCTGCGTGGCCCTGGCCATCAAAGCCGGCCTGCCGTCGACAGACCTCAAGATGATCACAGCCGTTCTCTTCCTGATCATACTCATCATCAGCATGGACAGAAAGAAGAAGCGCAAGCAGGTTTCTGACAGCTACTATGACGGCGGAGACAGGGACGATCCTGCCGGCATGAAGGACAGGGCTTATACGGAAGGAGGCGGAACGGATGCTCGAGCTTAAGCACATCTACAAGACATATAATCCGGGCACTGTAAACGAACACGTCCTCTTCCAGGATTTCAACCTGAAGATAGACGACGGCGAATTCGTGACCGTCGTAGGCTCCAACGGTTCCGGCAAAACATCAATGCTCAACGTCATCTGCGGCAGCGTGGACATAGACGCGGGGCAGGTAGTGATAAACGACAAGGACATTTCCGACGAAAAGGACTTCATCCGCCACAGGAGGATAGGCCGCGTGTTCCAGGATCCCGCCAAGGGAACCTGCCCGAGCATGAACATAGTCGAAAACCTTTCCATCGCTGACAACAAGGGCAAAAAGTACGGTCTCTCCAGAGGCCTCAACAAAGCCAGGATGAACTATTACCGCGATATCCTCGCTGACCTCGGGCTCGGCCTTGAGAACCAGATGGATTCTCCGGTGGGCTCGCTCTCAGGCGGCCAGCGCCAGGCGGTGGCTCTGCTGATGGCGACTCTGCAGCCTATAGAGTTCCTGATCCTCGACGAGCATACAGCGGCGCTCGACCCTAAGACGGCTGAGATCATCATGCAGCTGACCGACAGGATCGTAAAGGAAAAGAAAGTCACGACCATCATGGTCACTCATAACCTCAGGTACGCCGTAGATTACGGCTCCCGCCTGATAATGATGCACCAGGGAGAGGCCATCCTCGACAAGGATGAAGAAGAAAAAAGCGCAATGTCAATAGACGATATACTGGCGCTCTTCAATGAAATAAGCATTGAGTGCGGAAATTAACGGCCTCCGCATTCTAAATAAAAGGCAGGCTCCGGAAACGGGGCCTGTTTTTCTCTGCCCGCGACGGCTCCGCCGACAGGGCGCTGGCGCGCGGGTCTACCTGCCGCAGCGGATTAATATATTATAAGCTGTGCAATTTGCTGAAATCTGTGATTTTGTATTGGGAAATAAACAATATGAATGGCTTAAAGGTGTCTTTTTACGTAGAAATATATTAAGCAATCATTTATAATTGGTTTGTCAGAAATGATTTTAAATGACTTATTGTATCCAGATGATTGGAGCGACTAATCTATATGAACTGTAAAACAGCCGTGATCCTGGCGGCAGGCGCCGGGACACGTATGAAATCAGCAAAACCTAAGGTCCTTCACGAAATAATGGGGCGGCCGATGGTATCCCACGTCATCTCTCAGGTAAGAAAGTCAGGCACAGAAAAGATCATAGTCGTGGTAGGACACGGCGCGCAGGAAGTCCAGGAGGCCCTCTCAGGCGAAGGCGTCAGCTTTGCTGTTCAGGAGGAGCAGCTCGGCACAGGACATGCGGTGATCCAGGCCCTGGACCAGATCCCTGAAGAAGGTGACGTTTTTATTGTCTGCGGAGACACTCCGCTCATCACCGGCGAAACTTTATCGAAGTTTGCGGATCACCATGGGAAAAGCGGGGCGGCACTCACAGTGCTCACCGCCGAGTATGACGATCCGACAGGCTACGGCAGGATCATCAGGGACGCGGACGGAAGGCTGCTCAGGATCGTAGAGCAGAAGGACGCTGATGATGAAGAAAAAGCTGTTAAGGAAGTAAATGCCGGGATGTACTGCGTGAGCGCGGCATTCCTCAGGGAATCCCTTCCTAAGCTTACAAACGACAATGCCCAGAAGGAATATTACATCACAGACCTCATAGCTATGGCGGCAGCGACTGATAAGGGCGCGGCTGCTTACTGCGCGGAGGATGCTGACGAGATCATGGGCGTCAACAACAGGGTGCAGCTGGCGGCAGCCGCTAAGATCATGAGAAAGCGCGTCAACGAACGCCTCATGATGGACGGCGTCACTATCATAGACCCGGATTCCACATATATCGACGATACCGTAGAGATCGGAAGCGATACCGAGATCGGCCCCAATACTATAATCAAGGGCGCGACTAAGATCGGCAGCAATGTTTCCGTCGGCGCGGGATGTCAGATAGAAGACAGCGTCATAGAAGACGGCGTCGACATACTCAAGTCGGTAGTGAAGGAAAGCCATATAGGCGCCAGGACTCATGTCGGACCTTTCGCTTACCTCAGGCCGGGCAACGAGATTGGAGAAGAATGCAAGGTCGGCGACTTCGTCGAGTTCAAGAATTCGGTATTCGGCGACGGCTCAAAGGCTTCCCACCTCGCTTACATAGGAGACGCTGATGTCGGCAACGACTGCAACGTAGGATGCGGCGTTATCTTCGCCAACTACGACGGCAAGCACAAGCACCGCACTACCGTGGGCGACAGGGTCTTCATCGGCAGCAATTCCAACCTGGTGGCTCCGGTGAAAGTGAACGACGACGCTTTCATAGCGGCAGGCACTACAGTTACTAAAGAAGTCGGCGAAGGCGCTTTATGCGTAGGCCGCGTCAGAGACTACACAGAAGAAGGCTGGGTCGACAAGAAAGACCTTAAGCGCGAGAAGCTTCACGGGTCTCACAGAGAAAAGAAATAAATAAACCGTCACTAATCATTTATCGGAGGAAATAATATGAAAAACGGTGTGTTCAGCGAATACAAAATCTTTGCAGGAAATTCAAATCCGGCCCTTGCCGAGGAGATCGCTTCCATCATGGGACACCCTCTTGGCAAGTCAACGATCAGCAAATTCAGCGACGGTGAAATTTCAGTAAGCATCTGGGAGAGTGTCCGCGGCGAAGACGTATATATCATCCAGTCGACATGCGCTCCTACAAATGACAACCTCATGGAGCTCCTCATCATGATAGACGCCATGAAGAGAGCTTCAGCTTCCAGGATCAACGCGGTCATCCCTTACTACGGATACGCAAGACAGGACAGGAAGGCTAAGTCAAGAGACCCTATCACAGCAAAGCTCACAGCTGACCTTCTCAGCGTTGCCGGCGTAGACAGAGTCATCACTATGGACCTTCACGCTGCGCAGATCCAGGGCTACTTCGATGTACCTGTAGACCACCTGGTAGGCTCTCCTATCCTCGGAAAGTACTTTAAGGAACAGATCCAGGAAGGCAAGATCGACAAGGACGTAGTAGTAGTTTCTCCTGACCTCGGCAGCGTAACAAGAGCGCGTACCTTCTCCAATATCCTGGACTGCCCTATCGCTATCGTAGACAAGAGAAGACCTAAGCCAAACGTTTCAGAGATCATGAACATCATCGGCGACATAGAAGGCAAGACAGCTATCCTGGTAGACGATATGGTAGATACAGCAGGAACTATCACAAACGCAGCAAACGCTCTTAAGAAGCTGGGCGCAAAGGAAGTATACGCCTGCGCTACACATCCTGTACTTTCAGGCCCTGCCTTCAAGAGGATCGAAGACTCAGAGATCAAGGAAATGGTTCTCCTGAACACTATTCCGCTTCCTGAGGACGTTCCTACAGACAAGATCAAGATGCTCTCAGTAGCGCCTATGTTTGCTGAAGCAATGAAGAGGGTATTCACAAACGAGTCTCTCAGCATGCTCTTCAACGAATAATATCGAAGATCAAACGGGCCTGCGTCCGATCCTCGGACAGGGCCGCTTAGCTGGATCCGGCGGCGGGCGCCGGTCTCGCTCCATAAGCCGCCTGCGGCGGCAGAAAACAAAACATCAAGGACAGAACAAGCCGGGGGTGGTATTTCCATCCGTGGCTTCTCTGTCGTTATGCGGATTCGGCCGGCTGGGGCCGGCCCTTCGCTAAGAGGCGGGCGTGTGAGGACGCCCTTAAGATCCGCGGATACGGGAGGAAAAAGCAGATATGAAGATAATAGCAGGACTGGGGAATCCCGGCCGCGAATACGAAAAGACAAAACACAATGTAGGCTTCATGACAGTTGACCTGCTGGCGGAGAGACTGGGCATAAGCGTTACCAGGCTCAAGTTCAAGGCCCTTATAGGCGACGGCAGGATCGGTACCGAGAAAGTCATCATAGTCAAGCCGCAGACCTACATGAACCTGTCCGGCGACAGCATCAGGGAGATAATGAACTTCTATAAGCTGGACCCGGAAGACCTCATAGTCATCTACGACGACATAGATATTCCAGTTGGAACCCTGCGCATCAGGCAGAAGGGCTCGGCGGGCACTCATAACGGCATGAGATCCGTGGTCAGCCAGCTGGGCAGCGAGGCTTTCCCGAGAGTCCGCGTCGGCATCGGCTCGGAAAACAGGGGTGACCTGGTCAACTATGTCATCAGCGGCTTCAAGGGCTCGGATAAGGACAACGTCAGGCAGGCTATAGAGAAGGCGGCAGACGCTGTAGAATGCATGGTCAGGGAAGGAGTTTCCATGGCTATGAACAAGTACAATACCAAGAAGGCGAAGAAAAAGAAGAAAGCCGCGGAAGAGGACCCTGCCCCTAAGGCGGAGGCGGCGGATAAAAAGGCGGAGAACGGCGCCGCAGCGGCTGAAAGCAGTAAGGAAGCAGCACAGAAGACCGAATAGGAGGAAACTCTAATGGCAAATGGGATCAGAGGACTTATCGAAGCGGTGGAAAAAGGCGGCATAGTCTGCGCTGCCGGAGCGAACAGGGGCAGGACGGCATACGCCTGCGCGCGGCTCATGAAGGAAAAGGGCGGCCAGATGCTCATCATAGTGCCGTCGGAAGAACGGGCCAGGGAAATGAAGGATTTCCTCAATTTCTTCAGCCCCGATAAAGAGGTTTTCGTATTTCCGGATGAGGAGAGGCACACCTTCCACTACGATGCTATGAGCAGGTCGGGCAGCTTCGGCAGGATAGAGTGCCTGACAGCTATGCTGGCAGGCAAGGAAGGCTTTTTTGTAGCACCGGTGATGGCGGCGTCCAGAGGCATGGTGTCTAAGGAAGAGTTCGCCGCCAGCGAGGCGCGTCTTGTCCGCGGAGCGGACGTGGAGGGCGACCTCAGGGAAATGCTTGCCAGCGCGGGCTATGAGAGATGCTCCATGGTAGAGGCTCCGGGCCAGTTCAGCGTCAGGGGCGGGATAGTGGACGTATTTCCGCCGGGCAGCGAGAATCCTTACAGGATAGATTTTTTCGACACAGAGGTAGATGACATCAGGCAGTTCGAGACCTTCTCGCAGAGGTCCCTGGGCTCGCTGGACAGTCTGGTCATCCCGCCGGCGGCAGCCAGGGATCCGGAGGACAGCGGCAGCGCTTCATATATCTGGGACTACATGGCAGAGGGCAGCATGATCTGCGCCGATGACTGGAACAGGATCTGCGAGGCCCGGGATCTGGCCGACAGGGAGTGGGCGGCTTCCGCGGCAGCTGACAGCGGCCGTGACGATGAGGAAGACGCTGATGGAGCAGACAGGCAGGAAAGTACAGAGGTTTTCCTGGATCTCAAGGATCTGGCGGCAGGGCTTGATAAGGCGGGAGATTTCTTCATAACGGAACCGCTCGACGCCCAGCTTAAGGAAATGAGCGGGGATGTGGAGAGAGTACGCGTGTCCTGCGCGCCGGCCTCTTCTTACAGCGGACAGATGAAATTCTTCGGCGACGACCTTAAGAGAATGTCAGGGGAGGGCTATGAGATCCATGTGGCATGCTCCACAGACGAGAGGCTTTCCAACCTCAGGGGCTTCGTGGACAGGATGGAGATAGTCGGGAGCATCTTCTTCGACAGCGGTTTCCTGCCGGAAGGCATGATCTTCTCGGACGATAAGCTGGCTTTTATCTCGGACAGCGATATCTTCAGGTCGGCTAAGAAGAAGAGAAAGAAGAAAAAGAAGAGCCGCAATAAGATGGCGGCCTTCGCGGACTTCAACGAAGGAGATTACGTCGTTCACGAGAACCGCGGCATCGGCATATTCCTGGGCATAGAGCCTATGGTGGTCGATGACGTGAGACGCGATTACATGGCTATCCAGTACGCCGGCGGGGACATGCTCTATGTGCCTGTAGAGCAGATGGACCTGGTGCAGCCGTATATCGGTTCGGGCGGAAACACGCCTAAGGTCAGCAGGCTGGGGTCGGCTGACTGGACAAAGACGAAGGCCAAGGCAAGGGCGGCTGTCGAGAATATGGCAGAGGAGCTGGTAGAGCTCTCGGCCGAGCGCAAGATGGAGCCGGGCTTCCAGTTCAGCCCTGACACAGTGTGGCAGAAGCAGTTCGAGGACCAGTTCCCTTACGAGGAGACTGACGACCAGCTGCGCTGTATAGATGAGATAAAGATGGATATGGAGAGCCCCTGGCCTATGGATAGGCTGCTCTGCGGAGACGTGGGCTTCGGCAAGACCGAGGTCGCGGCGCGCGCCGTGTTCAAGTGCATCATGGATGGAAAGCAGGCGGCGGTGCTGGTACCTACGACCATCCTGGCCAACCAGCACTACGAGAAGTTCAAGGAACGTTTCAGCAAGTTCCCTTGCACTATCGATATGCTTTCAAGGTTCAGGTCGGACGCCGAGCAGAAAAAGACCGTGGAGGCTGTAGCGGAAGGAAAGGTGGATGTGCTCATCGGAACTCACCGCCTGCTCTCCCAGGATGTAAAATTCAAGGATCTGGGCCTGCTGGTCATAGACGAGGAGCAGCGCTTCGGCGTACAGCATAAGGAAGCTATCAAAAAGCTCAAAAAGAATGTGGACGTGCTGTCGCTCTCAGCTACCCCTATACCTCGTACCCTCCACATGTCCCTTTCAGGGATCAGGAGCATGAGCACCATAGAAGAGGCGCCTGAGGACAGGTTCCCGGTACAGACCTATGTGCTGGAGGAGGACGATTCGCTTCTGCGCGGCATCATCATGCGCGAGCTGGACCGCGGCGGCCAGTGCTTCGTCATCTACAACAGGGTGCGCGGCATCAATATGATCGCCGACAGGATACGCGATCTGGTGCCTGAGGCAAGGGTGGCATGCGCCCACGGCCGCATGGACGAACGCAAGCTCGAGGATATCATGGACGAGTTCGTGGGACACGAGTACGATGTCCTGGTGGCGACGACCATCATAGAGTCCGGCATAGACATACCGGCGGCCAATACGCTCATAGTCCTCGATTCCGACAGGTACGGGCTGGCCCAGCTCTACCAGCTGAGAGGCAGGGTGGGCCGTTCCAATGTCGCGGCCTACGCCTATTTCATGTATCAGAAGAACAAGGTGCTCAGCGATGTGGCAGAGCGCCGTCTCAGAGCTATCCGCGAGTTCACGGAGTTTGGCTCGGGCTTCAGGATCGCCATGAAAGACCTGGAGATCCGCGGAGCCGGCAATCTGATCGGCACCGAGCAGTCCGGCCACATGATGACGATAGGCTACGAGCTCTACTGCAAGATGATAGACGACGCGGTAAGGCGCCTCAGGGGCGAAAAGGTCGAAGAGGAAGAGATGGAGGTCACGGTCGATATCAGCGCCGACGCCTTCATTTCATCCGACTACATCAGCGACGAGAGCGTCAAGCTCGACATGTACAAGCGCATAGCCGGCATAAGGACAGAGGAAGACGTGAGGGATGTTACAGACGAGCTGATAGACCGCTTCGGCGACGTGCCTAAGGAAACAGTTTCCCTCATGAAGGTTGCGCTCATAAAATCCAAGTGCATGAATCTGGGCATATCGCGCGTGGCCTACTTCGGCGGCAAGATCATGTTCTCCTTCGACGCTGAGAAAACACCGGACCCGCAGATATTCTCAAATGTATCAAAGGCCTACGGCAACGCGGCCATAATAAATATGGGCAGGAAGCCTTTCGTAAAGATAGGAGTAAAGAAAATATCGGACGTCATAGACAGCGCGATTGATTTTCTTAATAAGGCTGCAGCCTGACGACGACTCCGTCGACATCAAACCTCCGGTCTATGTGGTATAATATTTTACAAGCGTAATGAGGCGGACCGGCGTAAGCGGAGGGACGGTAATCATGAAAAGACATATAAATTTAAAGAAAACAGCCGCGATACTGATAGCGGCTTTGATGATACTGGCGCTGGCGGGCTGCGCTGACAGCGGAGACCAGAACAGGCAGACAGCCAGGATAGGAGATGAAGTCATCACACAGGGACAGCTGGACAACTTCACCATGCTGACCCTGTACAGGCAGGGCTACGATCTGTCCGGCACTACAAAGGCTCTTAAAGAAGAGTGCCTTCAGGATATGATAGACGCCGAAGCCCTGAGCCAGTACTGCCAGGATAACGGCATCGACCTTTACGACGATACATATAATTCCGGCAAATCGGCATTTATGGATTCTATAAAGAAAAACGACGCTGATTTTCTGGACCAGAACGGTATCAAAGACTCTGACCTTATAACTTATTACAGGTCCCAGTACCTGAGTAGCAAGCTGCTGGAGCGGGTACAGAGCGAGTACAGCGCCGACCAGATCGCCAGGGAAGCTCAGGCCTACTATGACAAACATAAAGATGAGTATAAGGTGGAAAGCGAGAAGCGCATCAGCGAGATACTGACCCATAAAAAGAAGATCGCTGAAGAGGCGGTGAGCCGTCTGGACAGCGGCGAGCAGTTCGCTGACGTGGCAAGGGATCTTTCTGAGGACATCAACAGCGCGGCAAACGGCGGCGATATGGGCTTTTTCACCAAGAGCGAGATAAAGGACGAGTTCGGCAGTGAAGTGTTCAAGATGGCTGTAGGCCAGTATTCACAGCCTATAAAGACGACCGACGGTTACGCTGTCGTCATGGTGACGGCGTCGAACGACTCCGGCTATAAGTCCTTCGATGAGGTCTCTCAGGAGATCAGCTACAGCCTTTACAAAAAATACGGCGACGCTAAGGTCAAAGAGATCGAAAAAGACATGGACATAGAAAAAGATGAAGTCAAGTAGCAGCTGCTGATCTGAAGGAGAACAAAATGCACATATGGGGACATTTCAAAACAATAACCAGGCACAGGCATATGGTCATGAAGCTGTGCTTTAAGGCCGGGCTCTACAGGCAGGGACTGGCTCACGATCTGTCCAAGTACTCTATCACTGAGTTCTCCAAGGGCATCAGGTATTATCAGGGAGTGCGGAGCCCTAACAACTACGAGAGAGAGGTCACGGGCATCTCTCTCTCCTGGCTCCATCACAAGGGCAGGAACAAGCACCATTTCGAGTACTGGCTTGATTACGATATTAAGGATCCGGGGCGCATGACGGGAATGCTCATGCCGCGGAAGTATGTCGCGGAGATGTTCTGCGACCGTATTGCGGCGTGCCGGGTTTATGAAAAAGACGCGTACACGCCGGCAAGTCCGGCGCGTTTTTTTTACAGGAGCAGCGGACGCTTCATGATGAATGACGTGACGCGCAGGGAACTGGGCTACCTTCTGACAATGCTCAGCGTAAAAGGAGTGGACGAGTCGCTGCGCTATGTAAAACACGAATTCCTCAAAGGAACCGAGATCCCGGATGATTACGTGGAATGCGAGAATCTCAGGGACTTTGACGAGAGATACGAAGCAGGTGAGTTAGGGATATGAGCTTTACACATCTACACGTACATACCGAATACAGCCTGCTGGACGGGGCCTCGCGCCTGCAGCCGCTCATAGACAGGGCTGTGGAGCTGGGCATGGATTCCATGGCTATCACCGACCACGGTGTCATGTTCGGCGTGGTGAATTTCTGGAAGGCCTGCAGGAAGGCCGGGATAAAGCCGGTCATAGGCTGTGAGGTCTACACAGCTGCCCGCACCCGCTTCGACAAGGACCCGGAAAGGGACAAGAGAAGGGGCCATCTCATCCTGCTGGCCGAGAATAATGAAGGCTACAAAAATCTCATAAAGATAGTCTCGAGATCATTTACAGAGGGCTTTTACTACAAGCCGCGTACGGATATGGACCTGCTCAGGCAGTACAGCGGCGGGATAATAGCTACCAGCGCCTGCCTGGCCGGTGATGTGCAGAGGTTGCTGATGGCCGGCGACTATGACGGCGCAAAAAAGAAGGCGCTTGAGTTTCAGGACATATTCGGCAAGGGCAATTTCTTTCTGGAGATCCAGAACCAGGGCCTGCCGGAAGAGAAAAGGATAAACCCGCTGCTGATAAAGCTGAGCAGGGAGACCGGAATAGAGATGGTGGCCACAAACGACGTCCACTATATCCGCAGAGAGGACGCTTCCTATCACGATGTCCTGCTCTGCATACAGACCGGAGCCTATCTCACAGATACCGACAGGCTGAGATTCGCCAACGACCAGTTCTACCTTAAGTCCGAGGAAGAGATGCGCAGCCTGTTCCCGGAGATTCCGGAAGCTATAGAAAACACCCATAAGATAGCGGAGCGCTGCAATGTGGAGTTCGAGTTCGGCCACCTTCACCTGCCGAAATTCGATCCGCCTGCCCAGTATCCTGATACAGAATCCTATCTCAGGGCGCTGTGCGAGAAGGGCGTCAAAGAGAGATACGGCACGGTCACTCCGGAGCTCAGGGAAAGACTGGAGTACGAGCTCAGCACTATAGTAAACATGGGCTATGTGGAATACTTCCTCATAGTCTGGGATTTCATAAACTACGCAAAATCAAAGGGTATACCGGTGGGACCGGGCAGAGGCTCCGCGGCGGGAAGCGTCGTCGCCTATTGCCTGAGGATCACGGATATAGACCCTATAAGATACAACCTCATCTTCGAGCGTTTCCTCAATCCGGAGAGAGTCAGCATGCCTGATATAGACGTCGACTTCTGCTTCGAACGCAGAGGAGAGGTAATAGAATATGTAGTCAGGAAATACGGGCGCGACCACGTGTCCCAGATCATCACATTCGGCACGATGAAGGCCAAGCAGGCCATCAGGGATGTGGGCCGCGTTATGCAGATCAGCTACGCCAGGACAGACGCTGTAGCCAAGATGATCCCCTTCGACCTGCATATGACTCTGGATAAGGCGATAAGTATCAATCCAGAGCTCAAGCGTGTCTACGATACTGATCCGGAGATACACAGGATGCTGGATGTAGCAAAGTCTATAGAGGGCATGCCGAGAAACGCCGGCACACACGCCGCCGGAGTCGTCATTTCCAGGGATCCGCTCGACAGCTACGTTCCTCTGTATCTGTCGGATAAAGGCATATCCGCCCAGTTCGAAAAGGACACTATAGAAGAACTGGGACTGCTGAAGATGGACTTCCTCGGCCTGAGAACCCTGACAGTCATACAGGACGCGGTCGACGCCATAAAAGACTCATACGGCATAGACGTCGATTTCACGGAGATGGATTTCGACGATCCGGAAGTGTATAAGATGATCTCGTCCGGAGACACCCTGGGAGTATTCCAGCTGGAGTCGGGCGGGATGACCCAGTTCATGAAGAACCTGGAGCCAGACTGCATAGACGATATCATAGCCGGCATATCCCTATACAGGCCGGGCCCTATGGATTCTATACCTACATATATAGCGAACAAGAAGAATCCGGCAGGGATAACCTATCTGGATCCCCATCTCGAGCCTATACTCAAGGTCACCTACGGCTGCCTGGTATACCAGGAGCAGGTAATGCAGATAGTAAGGGACCTGGCGGGATACTCATACGGACGGAGCGACCTGGTCCGCAGGGCCATGTCCAAGAAAAAAGAAGACGTCATGCTGAAGGAAGAGGAGTACTTCATCTACGGCAGGCCGGCAGAGGACGGTCAGGCCGCAGTCAAGGGCTGCATAGCCAACGGCATTCCCGAGGAAGTGGCAAAAGAGATCTTCGCCCACATGGTCAGCTTCGCTTCATACGCTTTCAACAAGTCGCACGCTGCTGCTTACGCGGTCGTAGCCTACGAGACGGCCTGGCTCAAATGCCACTATCCGGCTGAGTTCATGGCAGCCCTGATGACTTCCGTCAGCGACGATCCGGCCAAGGTGGCTAAATACATCAGGAACTGCAGGGAACACGGAGTCGACGTGCTGCCGCCTGACATAAACCAGAGCAGCAGGAAGTTCACAGCTCACAAGGGGACCGTAAGGTTCGGCATGAGCGGCATCAAGAACGTCGGCGACGGAGTGATTGAGGAGATCCTCCGTGCACGCGGAGCGTGCGGAAGTTTTCAGGATTTTCCGGGCTTCATAGATTCTCTGGATATTTCCAGGATCAACAAGAAAGCCATCGAGAGCCTGATAAAAGCGGGCACTTTCGATTCCCTTGAGCCTAACAGGGCCAGGCTGATGGCAGTCTACGAGGACCTTATAGATACAGCCCACGATCTCTCCAAAAACAACGTGGCGGGCCAGCTTTCCCTCTTCAGCGATTTCGAGGAGCTGGGCGGCATAGACATGGGCAGCAGCATGACCTTTAAGATGCCTGAGGTGAAGAACTTCAGCAAAAAGACCATGCTGGAGATGGAGAAAGAGATGCTGGGAGTGTACGTCTCGGGCCACCCGCTCGACGACTACAGGGACAGGCTCAGCGAAATATCGAGCATAGATACAGAGAAGATGCTCCATCCTGAGGAGCACGGTATCAATGACGGCGACAGGGTAGTACTGGGCGCCATGATCCGTTCGCTGCGCACAGTCATAACAAAGAAAAACACGATAATGGCTTTTGTCCAGGTCGAGGATCTCTACGGAGAGACCGAGGTCATCGTATTCCCGCGCACCTACGAGCGTGTAAGGAGCATGCTCGCCGACGACAGGATAGTCGTGATAAACGGCAGGATCCAGCTCAGGGACGATGACGACGCGAGGATAATAGCCGACGAGCTCGTAGACATAGACGATTACTATACAGTAGAGGACGACAGGGACGTCTACCTGACCATACCTGCCGGAACAGACGAACGCAGAGCCCTGAGCGCTATCTCGGGCGTGATCTCGAAGTATCCGGGAAAGCGCAGGGTCTACATACTGCTGAGCCGGAACGGCAAAAGGCTGGCGGCTAACAGCACGGTCAGCCCGTGCAGCAGATTTTTTGCTGAGATACAGAGCATCATCGGAAAGGAGCGATAGACGATGAAGAGGATCGGCGTACTGACGAGCGGAGGAGACGCTCCCGGCATGAACGCGGCCGTAAGAGCCGTAGTGAGGGGAGCCATTTTTAACGAAATGCAGGTTTACGGGATATTCGACGGTTACGAAGGCCTTATGAACGGCGAGATAGAGGAGCTGGGAAGGTCGTCCGTCTCCGACATCATCCACAGGGGAGGCACGATACTCAGGAGCTCGAGGAGCCCTAAGTTCAAGACACCTGAAGGCACGAGAAGGGCGATAGAACAGGCTGAGAAGTTCGGCCTGGAAGGTATCGTTGTCATAGGCGGCGACGGCTCCTTCAGGGGTTCGGTCAACCTGCTCCGCGGAGGGATAGTGACGGTGGGAGTGCCGGGCACCATCGACAACGACCTGGGCTACACCGACGAGACAATAGGCTTCGATACCGCTGTAAACACTGTAGTATCGTTATTAGGCAATATACGCGACACGACCATAGCCCACGGCTGTGCGACCGTAGTCGAGGTAATGGGCAGGAACTGCGGTGACATAGCCCTGCGCGCGGGACTGGCGGCCGGCGCCGAGTCCATCCTGATCCCGGAGGTCCCTTATGATATAGACGCTATATGCGACAAGATGATCGCCGGCAAAAAGCGCGGAAAACACCACAGCATAATAATGAAGGCAGAGGGAGTGGATATCCCGACGCCTGAGCTGGCCCACCTGCTGGAGGAACGCACCGGCATCAAGACACGTACCGTCATCCCGGCTTACATCCAGAGAGGCGGATCGCCTACAGCCTTCGACAGGCTCCTTGCCAGCCGCCTGGGCTACAAAGCGGTAGAGCTCCTGAGGGACGACGTGCGCGGCGTGGCGGTCGGCGTCCGCGGCGAGGAGATCATAGTCAAGGATATCGAAGAAGCCATAGACAGCAAAAATAAGCCGGACCTTAAGAATATTGAGCTTGCCTCGATATTGTCAATATAACAGCTGTCTGCTATAATCCTAAATTATATTCAGGCAAAGAACATCTGATCTTACGTGGACTCCGTCCACGACCGGCCGCGGAGCGGCCGAAGAGACGCGCTCCGCGCAGGTCCGCAGCGCGCGTCTTACGTGCCTTTAAACACAGAATAGGAGTATTGGATTAATGTGTGGAATAGTCGGATATATCGGTGAGGAGAATGCCACCGGAATTATTATAGAAGGGCTTAAAAAGCTCGAGTACAGAGGCTATGACTCTTCAGGCATAGCGCTGTGCACAAAAGAAAACAAACTGCTTGTAAGGAAGAAGAAGGGCAGGATAGCCAACCTCGAGAAGATGATAAAGGGCGAGGACCTGACCGCTAACCTGGGCATAGGCCATACCAGATGGGCAACCCACGGCGCGCCTTCGGATGTCAACGCTCATCCTCATACAGACATGAGCGGTAAGATAGCCGTAGTCCATAACGGTATCATCGAGAACTTCATGGAGCTCAAGAAAGAGCTGACCGAGAAGCATGGGGTTGAATTCAAGTCAGAGACAGATACAGAGGTCGTAGCCAACCTTATAGGCGTCTGCTACGAAGAAGAAAAGGACCTTGAGGCCGCTGTCTACAAAGCCCTTAAAAGAGTGAGAGGCTCATACGGACTGGGAGTCGTGTGCGCTGACGAGCCTGACAAGCTGGTGGCAGCCCGCAAGGACAGCCCGCTGATCATCGGCCTCGGAAAGCGCGGCAACTTCATAGCCAGCGATATCCCGGCAGTCCTCAAATACTGCCGCCAGATCTACCTGCTCGAGAACAACGAGATGGCAGTCATCAAAGAGAACGACGTCAAGATCTACGACGCTGACCATAAGGAAGTCCAGAGAGAAGTCTTCAACGTAACATGGGACGCTGACGCTGCCGAGAAAGAAGGCTACGAGCACTTCATGCTCAAGGAGATCCACGAACAGCCTGACGGTATCAGGGACACTCTGGTGCGCCGCATGGACGACGACGGCGAGATAGTCCTCGACGGCATCAATCTCACTAAGGAAGATATAGAAAATTTCGATAAGGTCTACATCGTAGCCTGCGGTACGGCTTACCACGCCGGTCTGATCGGCAAATACGCCATCGAGAAGCTGGCAAAGATCAGCGTAGAGGTAGATGTGGCATCCGAGTTCAGGTACAGAGACCCGTTCATAGATGACAAGACCCTCTTTATAGCTATAAGCCAGTCGGGCGAGACCCTCGATACCCTGGCAGCCCTGCGCGAAGCCAAGAAGAAGGGAGCCCGCGTGCTCTCGGTGGTAAACGTGGTAGGCAGCTCGGTGGCACGTGAGTCAGACGACGTATTCTACACATGGGCAGGCCCTGAGATAGCGGTGGCATCCACAAAGGCCTACACCACACAGCTGGTCTGCATGTACATGATCGGCCTCTATATGGGCCGCAAAAAGGGCATAGTTTCCGACGAGACCTACAGGAAATACATAGACGAGCTCATGGCTGTTCCTGAAAAGGTATCGAAGATCCTGGATCAGGAAGAAAAGATCGCTGATATCGCCAAGAAGCTCTATACTAAGAACGGTGTGTTCTACATAGGCAGAGGCATTGACTCGGCTGTATCCTACGAAGGCTCCCTCAAGCTCAAGGAGATCTCATACATCAACTCCTTCGCCATAGCTGCAGGCGAGCTCAAGCACGGCACCATCGCCCTCATAGAACAGGGCACCCTGGTGATCGCCATCGCCACACAGGATAAGCTCTTCGAAAAGATGCTCTCCAACATCAAGGAAGTAAAGGCAAGGGGCGCTTTCGTCATGGCGGTAGCCAAGGAAGGCAACACCGCTATAGAAGAAGAGTCAAACGAAGTCATCTACATTCCTCAGTGCATGGATGAGATAACACCGCTGCTCTCCATAGTACCTCTCCAGCTCTTCGCTTATTACGTAGCCAGGAACAGAGGCTGCGACATCGATAAGCCTAAGAATCTGGCTAAGAGCGTTACAGTAGAATAAACAAAATACGGATAAAATACAAAAGGGCCGCGAGGGCGGTGGAAGCACGATATCAGAGCTTCCGCCGTCTTCGCGGCCCTTGCTTTTACGCTGTCGTCAGCTCCGCTGACATTGCGCGCGGAGCGCGCGGGACGCGGGCGAGGCGCAGCCGCGCTTCGCCCGCGCTCTGTTATTTTTTCGTATCCTTTGCTATCTGTATCCTGACAGCTTCGACAGCTGCTTTTACTGAAGTGTCCACGGAGTGGTCGACAGGATTAGGCAGGCCTTTTTTAGCCCTTTCCTGGTTGGCCATGACATGGAGTACAGTCGCCGCCCTGACACCCAGATACTGGGCGACCGTGAAAATGGCGGCCGATTCCATCTCTGAAGCCAGGCAGCCCATCTTGAGCCAGGCCTGCCATTTGTACTGCAGCATATCGCCGACTGGCATGAGGGAAGGGTCGTGCTGGCCGTAGAATGAATCCTTGCACTGGACAACGCCCGTGTGGTAAGGAATGCCGGACTTTTCCGCCGCTTCGACCAGTGAAGTCGTGAGTTCGAAATCAGCTACGGCAGGATATTCTATCGGCGCGTACTCGACGCTGGTGCCCTCGGCGCGGACCGCTCCTGTAGCGATGACCAGGTCTCCGCTCATTACATCGTCCTGCATGCCTCCGCATGTTCCCGTCCTTATGAAGGTATCGGCGCCGGCCTTGACCAGCTCTTCGACGGCTATGGCCGCGGAAGGGCCGCCTATGCCTGTGGATGTGACGCTGACCCTTGTCCCGTCCAGAGTCCCGGTGTAAGTGACGAACTCCCGGTTGTCAGCTATGAACTCCGCGTCGTCGAAATATGACGCTATCAGCTTGCACCTCTTAGGATCGCCGGGCAGGATCACGTATCTGCCCACGTCTCCGTTCTTTATCCCCAGATGGTACTGGGTACCTTCTTCTGCGTATTTCATCGTTTATCTCCTATGTAATATCACTGAAAGCAATGTCATGAAAATGAAATCTTAATGCTTGCTTAATACGATAGCACGAGTTTTTGATTTATTGTATAATATGTTGACGATAATTCTGACAATTTTCATATACTTTACCACACAGGAGGTAATCTGAATGTTAAAGAAAAATTCAAACTTAAAGAGGACCCTGGCCGTCCTGCTGGCGCTGGCCATGACACTGGCCTTTGCCGGATGCGCGTCCTCGACAGGATCGGGTTCGGACCAGAGCTCGGTATCTGACAGGTCAGCCCTTTCGGGCGAGGTTAACGGAGCATCAGGAAGCAGCTCGGCAGAGAGCGAGACGGCGGATAAGGCCCAGTCTTTCCAGGCTATGCTCAGTTACGTAAACTATAACTATATAGAGACAGGCGATGAGTCGCAGCCTAAGCTAATCAGAAAGATAAACGCTCAGCTGACACCTAAGGCCAACAGCGAAAGCTCCAAGGTGGAGGCAGTAGTAGACGCGCTGGCCTCTGTGCCTGAGAGCGCCAAGGGCGGCGAGAGCGTAGTGGACGGCCGCGTAGATATCAATTTCGTCAAGATAAGCGGGGGCACCGCGGTAGTGGACGTGGCTTCTTCAAATCTCGACAGCCTCAGCGAGATGGATGAACAGTTCTTCATCTACCAGATCTCAGACTCTGTACTCAACACCTTCAGCGACATCAAGGGCGTGCGTTTCACAGTAGACGGAACAAATACCGATGTCCTGGTGAGCATGGATATCTCACAGCCGTTCGACAGAGCCGCTGTATCGGAGTTCCTCAATGAGAAGGCTGACAGCGCTGAGGCAGCAGAAGCCTCTTCTTCAGCTGAGAGTGGAGCAGTATCGGCCGCAGGAACGTCAGACCAGACCCAGACGGGCGTAGTAAACGACGACCAGACGGCGTCGGGCAGCGCGTCAGGCAGCGGCGTAGTAGATGACGACGCCCAGCAGCAGTAAAGAGGATACCGCAGAGGAACAGAAGGGAAAAGGGAAGCAGTAAATGTCAGAAGACAAGCAGTATGATATTAAAGATATAAATCTGGCGGCCTCCGGCCGCGAAAAGATAGACTGGGTAAGGGCGAACATGCCTGTACTGGCCGACATAGAAAAGGAATTCAAGAAGACCAGGCCTTTCGAGGGCGTAAAGATCTCCCTTTCAGTACATCTGGAAGCCAAGACAGCCTATCTGTGCGAAACGCTGGCTGCCGGCGGAGCGATCATGTCCGTGACGGGCAGCAATATCCTGTCCACCCAGGACGATGTCGCGGCGGCACTGGCTGCGGAGGGTCTCAGGGTATACGCTGTACACGGCGAGTCCGAGGGAGACTATAAAAAGCATATAAAGATGACCCTGGCTAACGGACCGCAGATCATCATAGACGACGGCGGCGATCTGGTCAGCATGCTCCACACAGAGATGTCAGATCTGGCTGACGGCGTATACGGCGGCTGCGAGGAGACTACTACAGGCGTCATCAGGTTGCGCGCTATGGACGCTGACGGAGTGCTCAGGTTCCCGATGGTAGCTGTAAACGATGCCAAGTGCAAGCACCTCTTCGACAACAGGTATGGTACAGGCCAGTCGGTCTGGGAGAGCATTATGCACAATACAAATCTGATCGTGGCTTCAAAGACTGTAGTAGTAGCAGGCTACGGCTGGTGCGGCAAGGGCGTTGCCATGAGAGCCGCGGCTATGGGCGCGAGAGTCATCGTCACAGAGATAGATCCGGTCAAGGCTATAGAAGCCAGGATGGACGGCTACGATGTCATGACTATGGAAAAAGCGGCTGAGTACGGCGATTTCTTCGTAACTGTAACAGGCTGCGACAGAGTCATCACAGAGCAGCATTTCGCTAAGATGAAGGACGGAGCCATACTCGCCAACGCCGGCCACTTCGATGTGGAGATAGACGTGGACTGGCTCAATAAGAACTGCGCGGAGAAGAAGGAAGCCCGCGAGAACATCACAGGCTATATCCTCAAGGACGGAAAGCAGATAAACGTCATGGCAGAGGGCAGGCTGGTCAACATAGCGGCTTCCAACGGCCATCCGGCTGAGATCATGGATATGTCCTTCGCGGTTCAGGCTCTTTCGGCTCTGTACATCCTGCAGAATCACGACAAGCTTGAGAACCATGTTATCAACGTTACAGACAGGATAGACGACCAGGTAGCGCGCAGGAAGCTGGCTGCCTGGGGCACTGAGATAGACACCCTGTCGGACGAGCAGGAGAAGTACCTGCACAGCTGGCAGCTCTAACAGCGTGAGCAATGTCCGCGTGAGCGGACGCCATACGGATATTACAGCCGGCAGATGCCAGAGGGCGCTGCCGGTTTTTTCGTGCATTCGCTTGATATGAAGGTGAACTGTCTGTAAAATAAGACGAGTGGACAAAACATGATATTGATTTCTTTAACATATATAAGGAGCACGTAAATGATAAAGTACATAAGCACAAGGGGCGGCGGCCAGCCGCGTTCGGCAGCGTCAGCGGTTATCAAGGGCATTTCAGAGGACAAGGGACTTTTCGTACCTGAATCTATCCCGGCTCTGCCTTTTAAACCGGGCGACATGGTCGGCAAACCATATAAGGAAGTTGCTAAGGCAGTCATCGGAGCATTCTTCGACGACTACACAGCTGATGAGATCCAGGCATGCGTAGACGGAGCTTATGATTCGAAGTTCGAGGCAGAGGACGTAGTTCCTGTAGTCCACGCGGGCGGAGCCTATTTCCTGGAGCTCTACCATGGACGCACAGCCGCTTTCAAGGATATGGCGCTCTCTATCCTGCCTTATCTCATGACTACAGCGGTCAGGAAGGAACACGAGGAGAAGAAGATCGTCATTCTGACAGCTACTTCCGGAGATACAGGCAAGGCTGCTCTGGAGGGCTTCGCGGATGTTCCGGGTACTGAGATCGTGGTATTCTATCCTTCCACAGGTGTTAGCGAGGTGCAGAAGCGCCAGATGACAACTCAGACAGGCGACAACACTCACGTATTCGGCATAAACGGCAACTTCGACGACGCTCAGACAGGCGTAAAGCAGATATTCGATGACGATGCTTTCAACGAAAAGGTCAACGAAGCGGGCTGCAGGCTTTCTTCAGCTAACTCCATCAACATCGGCAGGCTCGTGCCGCAGGTAGCTTACTATGTTTACGGCTATATCAAGCTGATAGAGAAGGGAGTCATCAAGGACGGAGACCCTGTCAATGTCGTAGTTCCTACAGGCAACTTCGGCAACATCCTCGCTTCCTACTACGCTTCGCTGATGGGCATTCCTGTTAAGCAGTTCATCTGCGCTTCCAACAAGAACAAGGTCCTCACAGACTTCATAAATACAGGCGTTTACAGCACAGACAGGCAGTTCTACGTTACAAACTCTCCTTCCATGGACATCCTCATCTCCAGCAATCTGGAGAGGCTTCTCTATCACCTGAGCGGCGATCCGGCAGAGGTCAAGGATCTCATGGAACAGCTCTCGACCAAGGGCGTTTACGAGGTAAGCGACAAGATCAGGAAGGGCATGGATAAGCTTTCCGGCGGCTTCGCCGACGAGCAGGAGACTCTGGACGCTATAGCTAAGATCTATGACGAGGACAATTACCTCATCGATACTCATACTGCCGTTGCCTGGAAGGTTTACAACGACTACAGGGAAAAGACAGGCGACGAGACACCGGCTCTCATAGCTTCTACAGCTTCAGCATATAAATTCGCGGCTGACGTAGCAAAGGCTCTCGGCATGCCTGAGGAAGAAAACGGATTCGCTTATGTAAAGGCTCTCGAGAAGAAGACAGGTGTTCCTGTACCGTCAGGCCTCAAGGACCTCGACAAGAAGGCAGTACGCCATTCAGGAGTTATAGAAAAGGACGCGCTCAGGGACGCGGTCCTCGGATCGCTCAAATAGCGTTTGGGATACGTTTCAGTTAAGGAGGAAATATGGCTTTAAAGGAAGAATACACGATCAGCTCCCAGGACGGAAAGTCGAACCTGCACTGTATCATGTGGAAGCCGCAGGGCGAGCCTGTGGCAGTGCTGCAGATAGCGCACGGCATGGTAGAGTACCTGGAGAGATACGC
Organism: Bacillota bacterium; assembly: GCA_028724585.1. Taxonomy (GTDB): domain Bacteria; phylum Bacillota; class Clostridia; order Peptostreptococcales; family Anaerovoracaceae; genus RUG708. The sequence goes on from JAQYCQ010000036.1 coordinate 65,660, forward strand.
TCCATTCGCGGAGTTCCTCACCTCTAAAGGATTCGTAGTAGCTGGCCACGACCACATCGGCCACGGCAGCTCGGTCCGTAATACAGCCGACTGGGGCGTTATGGACTGCGAGAACCCTAACGATGTAATGGTGGACGACATGTACTTCCATTACAGGCTGCTCAACCGCCGCTTTTCGGACAAGCCGTACTTCATCCTGGGACACAGTATGGGCTCCTATCTGCTGAGGCAGATGCTGTCGCAGAAGGCTGACCGTATCATAGGCCTGGACGGAGCGATAATAATGGGTACTGGCAGCGAGAAGGATTCCATGATAGACATGGGGCTGGCTATAGTCAAGTTCCTCGCCGCCTTCAGGGGCTGGCGCTACAAGAGCCCTCTGGTGGCAAAGATGATGTTCACAAGACCTTACCGCGACTACGATATAACCGGCACATATACCGAGAACAGCTGGCTGACCCGCGACAAGGAGATCGTCCATAAGTACTATAAAGATCCGAAATGCACATTTATGTTCTCTCTGGGTGCTTTCAAGGGTCTTTTCCAGGCCTGCAAGTACGACAACGATCCGGAGCACATAGATAGGATCCCTAAGAAGCTGCCGATACTGCTGGCTTCGGGAGACAAGGACCCTGTAGGCTGCATGGGCGAGGCTGTCAAGAAGGTCTATCAGGAGTTTAAGGACGCCGGGATCAAGGATGTTACCCTTAAGCTCTTTAAGGACGACCGCCACGAGATCCTGAACGAGCTGGACCGTCAGGACGTCTATGATTATATCTACAACTGGATGAAGGCTATCATAGACAGCGGCCATTACACGAGTATAGCAAAATAAAATAACAGGATAGTGATCTACAGACGGAGACTGCGAACGCGGCCTTCGTCTTTTTTGCTTTTGCAAGGGCGGGTTATTGCATTAGCATGACATAGATTAATGAGATTGTAATTACTGGAACTATAATAATATTATTCATAGCAAGATGGATGGCAGAGGATCGTTTAATTACGATATAAATAAAGTAACTGCTGAACGCATGCAAAATACGGTTTATGGGATAAAAGATGAGCAAAATGTCATTAACGCACTTTAAGGCAGTAATGCAGCAAAGTACGAGCACATGACATGAAAATGTTATCAAATGTTAATATTATAAAAAATTTAATTCAGTCCCGATTATTGGATATGAAAATATGGTGAGCAGAGATATAATAAGTACATCGAATAAAGATGAGACAAATTATATCTATGTTCATCTTGTTCACGGTAGTTAATATTTTTTGGAGGAGGTTTAAACAGAAATGAAAAAGTTGATTTTTTCGCTGGTGCTGAGTGCCGCTATGGTATTCACTCTGACACCGGCGATGGCGTTCGCGGAGTCTGAGCCGGGAACAACACCGACTGAGTCTGCAACGGAAGTAACGCAGCCGGAAGGTGAGGGTGATACACCTGCCGAAGAGATACCGACCTATAATACTGAATTTCTGGATCTTGAAGGCGATATGCTTGCATCCGATTATAAAGGAAATATTGATACCGGAAATGAAAAAGCTGTTACGGTTGGAGCTGGAAAGACTACTAATGTAGAAGCAAGATTAAATGTTGCAGCTGTACGTGATCAGATGCTGAGAATTGAGAAGATAGTAGGCGGAGATGATAATACACAGTTTATAAATCTTCTGTCTAAGATAATTACACTTAGCGATATGACCAGTACCTTTACAGCGGATTTTGAATTTCCAGAAGATTTTGATATATCTGGTATGGGCGTTGAGCTTGTGTCTCCAGAGGGAAGCGCAGGAGACAGCTTATATAAAATAGAAAGCATAACCAATGACGATGATAAAAATACCATTTCCGTAAAGATGGTATTAAATACTCCATATACAAATTATGGAGATATGCACAATGCTCTTCTTGGCATGTCGGATTATCTTGCGATAGAGATGAATAATGTAAAAGTTCCAAATAATGTATCTAATTATGTTATTAGTGGACAGCTCCGCGGAGATATGAGTACAGTTTTAGAAAAGAATAATGGAGAAATAAGTAAACTTCCAGAACTTTTTCAGAAACAAATCAATAACTATATATCAACAAATAAAATAAGGATAACCTTTGATTGGGGAGTAATACAGACTGAAGACGGATTAGATTATAGCTTAAAGAATAATACTCCTAATATTACAAAGGATACTCCTATTCAGGTTACAATTCAGACACTTCCAACAGTAACATTTAAGGACGGTGAATCGGACTATGCTTCTGTTGAGGTAGAGCTTGGTAAATCTATCGATGAAGATTCTTTAACAGATCAGTCAATGCCTGAAAATCCGACAAAGGACGGATACAAATTCGTTGGCTGGAACACAGCAGCTGACGGAAACGGCAGCGTTTTTGATGGACAGTCTATTGTTAATGACAACACAATTGTTTATGCTCAGTGGGAGAAGCTCTACACAGTAACATATAAAGACGGATTTGGTGGAAAAGTATTCTCTGATCAGGTATATAAGAACCTGGAAAAAGATTCGGAAACACCTGCTTTCAAGGGTAAGCTTGAGCGCAGCGGATACACATTTAAGGGATGGGATCCTGAAATTACGGATACTGTAACAAAAGATGTAGTATATACAGCCCAGTGGGAAGAGAACTACGTACCATACGTTCCGCCAACCCCTAAGCAGTACACCGTAACCTACACAGACGGTGTTGACGGCGAAGAGATCTTTGCTGACCAGACCACAAAGGTCAAGGAAGGCGAAGCTACTCCAGCCTTCAACGGCACTCCTGAGCGTGAAGGCTACCTGTTCGCAGGCTGGGATCCTGAGGTCGCAAAGACAGTTACGGGCAACGTAACTTACAAAGCTACGTGGAAGGAAGATACTACACCGGCGCTCAACAAGTCGGATCATATCAACTACGTAGTAGGATATTCCGACAAGACAGTACGCCCTGAGAACAATATCACAAGGGCAGAGGTTGCTTCTATCTTCTTCCGCCTCATGAAGGAAGACGTACGTGACCAGTACAAGACAGCCGACAATAACTTCAGCGATGTAAACAAGACAGACTGGTTCGTTACATCAGTTTCCACGCTGACTAAGGCGGGCATCATCAGCGGCTACGAGGATGGTACCTTCAGACCTAACCAGCAGATAACCCGTGCCGAGTTCGCGGCTATCGCTTCCAGGTTCGACAAGACTGAAGTAGATACCAGCAAGTCGACACTGACAGACATTGAGGGCAGCTGGGCTGAGGAAAGCATCAAGCGCGCCGAAGCTCTCGGCTACGTAAGCGGCTACGAAGACGGTACATTCAGGCCGGATCAGCCGATCACAAGAGCAGAGGTTATGAGCCTCCTGAACCGTGTACTCCACAGAGACACAGTAACGCTCCAGAACCTCCAGAACAGGCCTGACATGCTCAAGTGGACAGACAATATGGACACAAGCAAGTGGTACTACATCGCCGTACAGGAAGCGACTAACAACCACGACGAGAAATTCGATTCCGGCAATGAGGAATGGACAAAGGTCAAGGATCCTATAGACTGGTCCAAGCTGAGGATCGAAGCTTAAGATTTCTAGTTAAAAATTAAATCCTGCGTGCGCTCCGCACACCATTCCGCGCGGCTCCGGCTGAAAAGCCGCGCGAAAGCAATACAGAAGACCGGCGGGAAACCCCAAGATCGAGTGATCGGAGTTCCCGCCGGTCTTTTCACGTCTTACAGCTCCGAGGCTGCTGCGCGTCAGACTGCTTCCGTACCCCGCTGCCAGCGCACCAGCGTCTCTGTCCGCGTGAGCGGTCGTCAGACTCTGCCAGATATTCGCTCATTCTTACCACTTTTTCGGAGCGAACAGCCGAAAAGCGATATCGCACCGAATCTTCGGAACGCATTTCTTCGGATTAACAGCAATAAGGCCCTTGCAATCCGAAAATTTTAGTTCATAAATGGTATTTTTTAGCCTATTAACGGCAATATTTCCAGCCGCCGTGCAATATTTTCAAGGAATAAAAGATTTATAATTGGAAACACTTCCAGATTTTATACTATCATTATAAAATCTTCATAATCAGACCGCCCATTTTTTCGGTCTGAAGATGTTCATTGCCGTCCAGACCGAAAAAAACCGTTCCGAAGATTCGGAGTCAGGTCAAAATCTCGCCTCGAGTCCGAATTTCTGCCAATAAAAGTCAGCCGCCAACGGATTAGCCGTCAGCGATGGCGCCTGCGATTCCGGAGGCAGTCCGACGCGGCAGCATTGGAGATGATCGTAGATCTTCACGGTGTCGAGCGGCTGGAAGCGGCGAAGAGAATTTAAGTTCTCAAAACTTAAATTCTCAGCGGAGGGGCTGGTC
>JAQYCQ010000037.1 GCA_028724585.1 Bacillota bacterium
CGAAGATAAGTAAATCGACAGTCTCCTGCAGTAAAATGCAGGAGATTTTTATGTCCAGTAAAAATCAGCGCAATCAACTGCAGTTACTTCTTACTGTAGCTTTTTACTGAGTATCTAAGTACGGGTTATTTACCGTTTACGCCGGATAAGCTGTCATCCGCATAAAAGAAACAGGAATCCGAGATCCGGAAAGAAATCAAAGAGCAAATGAAAGAAGTCCAGACATAAAAAATAACCGCTGAAGTCTGAAACTTCAACGGTTGTAACTGGTTGCGGAGAGCGGATTTGAACCACTGACCTTCGGGTTATGAGCCCGACGAGCTACCAACTGCTCCACTCCGCGATGTCTTAAATTGTCACCATGTAGATGGTGCCGGGAACCGGGGTCGAACCGGTACGGGTATTACTACCCACGGGATTTTAAGTCCCGGGCGTCTGCCAATTCCGCCACCCCGGCGAAATTGTAAAAATAAAATGGCTCCAAGGGTGGGACTCGAACCCACAGCCTATCGGTTAACAGCCGAGTGCTCCACCATTGAGCTACCTTGGAATGCCTTAATGTTTTCAGCCTGTTGCTTTAACTGACTGACAACAATGATTATTATAGAGACCAAATGGCGTTTTGTCAACAAAATTGCAAAACTTTTTTAAAAATTTTTAACTTTTTCTTTTCAAAAGTCCACAAACCGTTGGAATCGCGCGCTCCGCGCGCCTGGTCAGCGGAGCTGACGCAAAGTGAAAAACGGCGCAGGCATGGATCACAGCTGAGATCTATCAGTACCTCTCTCTTTGCCTGCGCCGGATCATATTATATTCTTTTAATGGATAAAGTGCAGCAAAATAAACCACAGCGGTGGAACCGCCAGTGCCGGGAGCATGTTCATGGTCTTGAAATTTCCCATTTTCAATATAGAAAGTCCTGATGCGGCGATCATGAAGCCGCCGACGATCGAGATCTCGGCCATCAGGGCGTCGGACATGAAATTGCCCAGCCAGAGAGCCAGCAGGTATATGCCGCCCTGCCAGCAGAACAGGACCGGCGCGGCGAAGATCATCCCTATGCCGTATGTGGACGCCAGCACCGCGGACGTGATCAGGTCCAGAGTGGCGTTGGTGAACAGGAATGTGTTGTCGCCGTAAAGGGCGCTCTGTATCGGTCCCAGGATCGAGAGGGCGCCCATGCAGTAGAGCATGATGCCCGTGGACAGTCCCTGGGCCAGGTTGCCTCCGGACCTGCTGGAAACGAACCTGTTGAAGCGTCCGTCCAGATCCAGCATGGCACCTATGAGTATGCCTAAAGCGAGGCTCACTATGAAAAGGACCGGGTATTGGCTTTTCGGCATGTATTTTACTATCGTGTTTATTCCCAGGCCCGCGGCTGCCAGTCCCATCGCCGTGAAGAGAGCGTCAGAGTACTTTTCATTAAGTCCCCTGTGCAGCACGCTTCCGGCTATGCTTCCGGCTGCTATGCAGGCTGTATTTACTATCGTTCCTAAAATGTCGTGCTTCCTCCTGATATTGTGCCTATTCTATTTCCGGACCGTCGCTGCCGCCATCTGTCGCCGGAGTATTGAGGATCTTGAGCTTGCGGCGGTATTTTTCCGCGTTCACCTCATCTCCGAGGGCGTTGTTTACTATCACCAGCTCGGCGCAGATCTCAGGGCTGGACGGGTTTTTCTTTACCGCGTACTTGAGCATCTGCAGAGCTTCTTTATATCTGCCCGTACGGCTGTATCCTACTCCAAGATAGTAGCTGAGAGGCCACCAGTCCATCATTTCGGTACCTTTGTACTCTTCGAGGACCTGGAGTCCCTTCTCCCACTTTCCGCCTATGACATCGTGATAGGCTTTTTCTATGCGGACAGCGTCTTCCATGCCGGAGATCCTTTCCTCGATCTCTTTACGCTGGTCGCCCGGACCGGAAAGCCTTAGGAATTCCTCCCACTCGCGCTCTGCCATAGTGTAGCGGCCGGCATTCAGATAGGCGAAGCCCAGATAATAATAAGTCCTGTCGAAATCAGGATGCGCGGCCTTCATGTGGATCAGGGTCTCGAAGACCTCGGTCTTGAAGTCCGCCGTGTAGTCGTTGTCCTCGCTCTTGTTGTACATGTTGATGCACACTAGCACATAGTTGTACAGGGCATCAAGGTCGTCCGGATCCAGGCTCAGGGCTGCTCTGAAGGTTATGCAGGCTTCGTCCAGATGCTCAGCCTGGGCCAGCCCGACGCCGACGTCGTCTATGACCTTCCCTATATGAGGATTGATAAACTTCAGAAAAGTCACGTATTTCGACGCGTACTCGAACTGGGGATCTATGCCCAGCATATTTATCATACCCATGGTAAAGTACTTGAACTCTATGCCCTGATCGTCCGCCAGGTCTGTAACAACCGAACGCTTGACCGGCATAGGGACATTGCGCATGAAATCCAGATGCTCCTTCTTTATATAGTCAGGCATCAGCTCCAGGAAGACATAATCGTCCGCGTATTTAGCGAAATATTTGTTCAGTCTGTCGTCCATACAGCATCTCCGCTAGAGCATCCTGAAACGCTCGTCCTTCCACATCTCGCTGTGGTTCTGGGCTATCTTGAGCTTCTGGATCATAGCGTCCCTGTCCCGAGGCAGGTCGCCCTTGAGCGATACGTAGTTGGACGCGTGGTTGCTCCTGAATACGCACTTTTTAGTTACGTTTATGTTCTCCAGCATGAGCTGGGCTTCCTTAAGCACTTCGTCAGGCCTGAGGAGCTCGAATTCTCCGCGCTGATACTGGTCGTAGAGCGGTGTTCCCGGAACCAGGATGAGCGTCAGGAAACTGGCGTAGGACGGCTCCATCTCGCTGATGATAGTGCCTGTATCTATGGCGTTCTCGCGCCAGAGCTCCCTTCCGCCTATTCCTGAAAGGAATGTAAGAGAAACGGGGATGCCCAGTCCTTCTGACTTCTTAACGGCAGCGATCATCTGTTCCCTTGTCTCGCCTTTCTGTATGCGCTTGAGTATCTCAGGGTTTCCTGATTCCACGCCCATGTAGATCATGCCCAGATTGTGGGCCTTGAGCTCCAGCAGTTCTTCGTCAGTTTTCCTGAGTATATCAGTTCCCCTGCCGTAGATGCTGACTCTCTCGCACTCAGGGAAAAGCTCTTCTATCCTCTCCAAGATCGCCAGCAGGTATGAATTCTTGCATACCAGAGCGTCTCCGTCGGCGAGGAATATGCGTTCTACACGCTTGTAGTAGCGGCGGGCCATATCCAGATCCTCGAACACCTCTTCCAGATGCCTGATCCTGAATTTCTTCGCCTTGAATGAACCGCAGAATGTGCACTTGTTATGCGCGCATCCGATGGTTATCTGAAGTATATAGCTGTACGCCTCGCTTGGCGGTCTGTAAATATCTCCCTCATATCTCATGGGGCAGCACCTCCTAAATAAAATATCTCTGACGGATCCCTTTCGTCGGCTCTCATACTGCTACATGCGGTCAGGAGCAGCGATTCCAAGAAGAGCGAGTCCGTTCTTGATAGTCTGCTCTGTGGCAGCGGTAACAGCGAGCTTGGCTATCCTCTCTTCCCTGTCTTCTACCAGGATATGTTCGTCATGATAGAACTTGTTGAAGAGCTCCGCTATATCGATGATATGTCTTGTCACGATAGAAGGCTCGTACTTGTCTCCCGCTTCGATGACAACGTCAGGGAAGCGTCCTACAGCCTTCATGAGTTCGTAAGCGGCGTCGCCTGTTACCTTTGACATATCCGGTGTGATCTTTCCGGCGATAAGGTCGTCAGCCTCGGCTCCGGCGTTCCTCAGCACACTGGCGCATCTCGCGTGTGTGTACTGTACGTAAGGGCCTGTCTCTCCATCGAAATTGAGGACCTTGTCCCAGGAGAAAGTATAGTCCTTTATCCTGTTGTTGGAGAGCTCCTGGAATACGACAGCTCCTATGCCTACATCGTGGGCAGTCTGGTCCAGCAGTTCTTCCGGAACGTTCTTCTCGGCTATGATCTCTCTTGTCTTTTCTACGGACTTGTTGAGAACGTCGAGCAGGAACACGACCTTGCCCTTTCTTGTGGACATCGTTCCGTCCTCAAGGCTTACCATGCCGAAAGGCACATGCACGCACTGGTCTGCCCAGTCGTAGCCCATGAGCTCTATGATCTTGAACCACTGCTTGAAGTGCAGGTTCTGCTGGGAAGCCACGACATAGATGTTCCTGTAGAAGTTATATGTATTCTTTCTGTAGATAGCGGCTGTGATATCTCTGGTGATGTAGAGAGTAGAACCATCCTTCTTCTTGATAAGGGCAGGCGGCATGTCGTAGTCGCTGAGGTCCACGATCTGTGCTCCCTCTGATTCCTGCAGAAGGCCTTTATCTTCCATTTCCTTAACTACGGCAGGCATCTTGTCCGAGTAGAAGCTTTCGCCCGCGTAGGAATCGAACTCTATGCCGAGCAGGTCATAAACATATGAGAATTCCTTGAGGCTCTCTTCCCTGAACCACTTCCAGATCTCCACTTCTTCCTTTTCGCCCTGCTCCAGCTTTGCGAATGTGGCACGCGCCTCGTCCTCCAGCGAAGGATCCTTGTCAGCCTCTTCATGGAACTTGACGTAATAGCTGAGCAGAGTCTTGATAGGCTCGCGCTTTACATCTTCCTCATTGCCCCACTTCCTGTATGCCACGATCATCTTGCCGAACTGGGTTCCATAGTCGCCCAGGTGGTTTATCCTGATCACATCGTAGCCCAGAGCCTTGTAGATCTTGGAAAGCGAGTTTCCGATGACCGTGCTCCTGATATGCCCGATGTGAAAAGGCTTAGCGATGTTAGGTGATGAGAATTCGACGATGACCGGCTTGTTTCCGCCGATATCAGCCTTACCGTAATCCTCGCCCTTATCGAGCACGCTCTTTACGACGTCAGCCTCCACCTCGGCCCTGTTCATGAAGAAGTTGACGTAAGCGTTCACGTTCTTCACTTCCGCGAAAGCGCTGTTTCCGCTGAGCTTTTCAGCCAGTTCCTGCGCTATCATCTGAGGAGCCTTTCTGAATATCTTAGCCAGCTTAAAGCAAGGGAAAGCAAAGTCTCCCATGGCGCTGTCAGGCGGAGTTTCTATGAGCCCCGTGATCTCCTCTTCTGTCAGGTTGTCGAGTGCTCCAGCGAGCACAGAAGCCAGCTCTTTTTTCTGATCCTTCATTACTGTCTCTCCGTTCTAATATATTTACCTCTTTGTATGTTGATTTAAACAAGCCCGGGTCCCGCGAGCGCTCCGCGCACATCTGCCTCCGGCATCCTCTGCTGGTCCCTCACGGGAAACCGGCCTGCCGGCGCCGGGCAGCGTCCTGCTACTGCCTGAGCTTTACGATGGTGGCACCTTCGCCGCCGTCATTGTAGTCAGCTGACCTGAATGAGTCGACATGCCTGTTCCTCTTCAGCATGTCCCTGATGCCCCCGCGGAGCACGCCCGTGCCGCGGCCGTGTATGATCCTCACCTGGCTCAGGCCTGACATATATGCGTCGTCCAGGTATTTGTCGACCTCCATGCGGGCTTCGTCCAGATTCATGCCTATCACATTTATCTCGGGAGATATGGCCTGGGCTTTCTGCCTGTACATTTTGCCGTAAGATGTCTTCTCGAAGGTCTTCTGGACTCCGTGGCTGTCTATGAGCGAAAGGTCCGACAGAGGCATACGCATCTTCATGAGGCCTATCTGGACCAGCACCTCGTCCTTATCATCAGGCAGGCCGGCTATGATACCTTTTTTGTCCAGGCTGACGACCCTGACGCGTGCTCCCACCTTGATGTCGCTCTTTTTAGCTGGATGGGTGTTCTCGGCCTTCTTAGGCTCCTCACTTCTGCGGTATTTATTGCCCTTCTCGCGGATCTGTCTCCGGATATCCTGCTCTTTCCTCGCTGATTCCTCCGGAGCTGCTTTCCTGAGCTGTCTCAGCTCTTTACGGACTTCTTCAGAAAACTCGCGTGCTTCAGCGACTGTGTCGCTGGCCCTCTGTCTGGCTTTTTCCAGAGCTTGGCGGCTCTTTTCTTCATTGGCGGCTATCCTGTAACGGGCTTCCTCTTCCTCCCGTTCCAGCTTTGCGCGCAGAGCGCGCGCCTGAGCGAGCTCTCTTTCGGCGGCCTTGTGCTCCTGCTCTATAGACGAGATGAGGTCTTCGAATTCTATGTCCGCGCTTGCCAGCTTGGAGCCCGCGCTGGCTATGATCTCTTCGTCGAGCCCCAGCCGCCGCGATATCTCGAAAGCGTTGGATTTGCCCGGCATTCCTATTATCATCCTGTAGGTCGGGCAGAGCCTTTCAGCGTCGAATTCCATAGACGCGTTCTCTACTCCCTCTGTCGCCAGAGCGTATTTCTTCAGCTCACTGTAGTGGGTCGTGGCGAATATGAGCGAACCCTTTTCTGCCAGATACTCAAGTATGGACATGGCGAGGGCAGCGCCTTCTGCCGGGTCGGTCCCCGCGCCCAGCTCGTCCAGCAGCACGAACGTACCGCTACCGGCGTTCTTTGTAATCTCTACTATGTTTTTCATATGGGCCGAGAATGTCGACAGGCTCTGTTCTATGCTCTGCTCGTCGCCTATGTCGGCGTAGATATCGTCCATGATCGGGAGCACTGTGCCCGGAGCTGCCGGAACGTGCATGCCCGCCTGGTTCATCAGCACCAGCAGGCCCGCGGTCTTAAGGGCGACCGTCTTTCCGCCTGTGTTGGGGCCGGTGATTATCAGTGTTTTGTAGGTCTCTCCGGCTGTGATATCCAGAGGGACTACCTTGTCCGGATCTATGAGCGGGTGACGTCCCTGCCTTATGTCGAGAACTCCGTCCTCGCTCAGCTCCGCGGCTGTGCAGTTCATGTCTATGGACATGCGGGCTTTGGCGAAAATGACGTCCAGACGTGTCAGGTACTTCTGGTTGTTCACTATGTGCCTTACCCTGTGTCCGACTTCTGCCGAAAGCTCTTTAAGGATGCGCATTATCTCCTCGCGCTCCTTATTTTCCAGCTCTCGGATCTCATTGTTTATATCGACGACAGACTGAGGCTCTATGAAAAGGGTGGCGCCGGAAGCCGAGCTGTCGTGGACTATGCCGGGGAACCTGGCCCGGTGCTCCTGCTTGACCGGTATTACAAGACGGCCTTCACGCATTGTGACGACAGCGTCCTGCAGCATATCTTTGTTTGTCTGGGAGCTTATGATCGAGTTGATGCGCGATCTGGCGCCCGCCTGCTCCCTGGCTATGCGTCTCCTTATGTCGCGCAGTGCCGGGCTGGCGTTGTCCGCCATCTCTTCCCTGCTGACTATGCAGCTGGAAATGCGTTCTGCGAACCTGCTCTCGTCGTTGAGCAGGTCTCCGTATTCTTTTATGAGCGGAATATCCGACAGCTCGCCGTCATTTAAGAATTTCTTCACTTCCGCCGCTGCTCTGAGACTGGCCGCTATATCGAGAAGGTCGTCCATGCCCAGGACGCGTCCTTTTTCGGCATAGCGCGCTTTCTTTTTTATATCGCAAAGACCGCCGAGCGGCAGGCTCCCCTTTGACAGGATCACTCTGACCGCTTCGTCGGTCTCTTTAAGTCTTTCGCGTATTTCGTGCGCCTTTGTCAGCGGCGCCAGCTCGCCGATGTCCTTTACGGCCATCGGCGACTGAGCGTGGTCTGCGAGGATCTTCTTTACGCTGTCGAATTCCAAAATCCGGTAAACTCTTTCGTCCATTTAGAATTCTTTCTGTGTATTTTTACTGCTGTTTCTTGTATTCGTCCAGCTCGTTCTTCAGATTTATGTTCTCCATCTGGATATCGAAGAAGGAATTCTCCAGTTCTTTGTATTTGTTCTGGTAATTCTCGAGGGTCCTGGACTCGTTCTGTTCCGAGCTCTCAGCGTTTTTAAGCTTTTCTTCCAGCTCTGCGTTCTTAGTCTCGAGTTCTTTTACAGATAACTCCGCGGAATTGAGTTTTCCCTCAAGCTCTGCTGAGCCGGAGGCCTTTTCCTCCAGCTCCGCCGCGTTCTGCTCGAGCTCGCTGATCTTTTCCTCGGCTTTCTTGAGGTCAGCCGCCGCTTTGTTATACTGATCGGTCATATCCTCAAGAGATTCCTTGGCATTATTGAGCTCTACGTTCTTCATGTTGAAGATACGCTGGAGCTCCTGCAGCTGTTCGACGCTGTTCTTGGCATCCTCCTGATACTTCCTGAAGCTTGCCTTGGCGTCTTCCCAGAGCTGAACGTAATGGTCGGTGTCCTTCTTGAGCTTGTCTATCTCTTCCTGCTTTTTGCTGTTGTCATCGGCCGTATCGTAATATTCGCTTGAAATGTTCACAGCCGCGAGCACTGCCAGGGAAAGCGTGGAAAGGGAAGGCATACCCTTGGAAAGCTCATTCATCGTATTGTCGACGTGAGCGGCTATCTTCTCCATTTCCTCGCTGGTAGCGGATCCGGCTATCGTATACTGCTGTCCGAAGATCTTAACTGTTGTCTTGTTGTTCTGTGCCATAAGGATCTCCTCCTGATATGTTCCCGGCTACATTTTCCTGAGCCCGGCGCCGAACTTCTCTTCGAGGCTTTCGACGATCTTATGCTGCCTGCCGGTAACCTCTTCGTCTGTAAGGGTCCTGTCCGGAACTCTGTACCTGAGGGCGAAAGCTACGCTCTTTCTTCCTGCCGCGATCTGTACGCCTCTGTATACGTCGAAGAGCTCTACACTCTCGAGGATGTTTCCGCCGTTCTCGCGGATAGCCTTTTCCAGTTCCGCTACTGTTACCTTTTCATCGACCAGCATAGCTATATCTCTTTCTACAGCCGGGTACTTAGGCAGCGGCTTGTAGATGACTTCTGTATCTGTCTGACCGATGATGACCGAGAACAGGAGCTCGCAGGAGTATACTTCCTCTGAGATGCCGTATCTCTCGGCAACGTCAGGCCTGATCTGGCCCATAGTTCCTATCATCTCACCGTTGGAAATGATGTTGGCGCATCTTCCCGGATGGTATGTAGCGAGACCTGATTCAGCGACATACTCAGCGTCTGTGATGCCGAGATGCTGGAGCAGCCCTTCGATATATCCCTTAAGGACGAAGAAATCCGCGTCTCCGCCGTAGAGGCCAATGCAGAGGCCCTCAGCCTCGGCAGGCATGCCGTCGCAGTTTATCTTGGAATCGTTGAAGATCTTTCCTATCTCGAAAAGCCCTGCTTCCTTGTTGCCTCTGGCGTAGTTTCTCTCCAGAGTGCTCATCATGCTCGGGATCAGCATTGTTCTCATAACACTCGTATCTTCGCCGAGCGGATTGATGATCTTTACAAAATTCCTGTGCATGAGGTCTGTTTCTGAAACATTGACCTTATCCACGCTGTCAGGGTTTACGAACGAATATGTGAGGATCTCGTCCAGGCCGTAAGCTGTAAGTATATCTCTAGCTCTGCTCCTGACTGTTTCGTTCCTGGTCATGGAAGCGGCTGATACGCCTGAAGGAAGCGTAGTCGGAAGCTTGTCATATCCGTACATCCTCGCTACTTCTTCGACGTAGTCTTCCTCGATATTGAGGTCCTGCCTGATAGTAGGAGGAACGACATGGATGATATCGTCTTTTCTGTCAGCCTCCATCTCCAGGCTCCTGAAGATTTCTACCATAGTGTCTCCGGAAATATCAGTTCCCAGGACCTTGTTTATCCTTGAAACCCTTACGTCCAGAGGCCTTGCTTCCTGTACCTCAGGATATACGTCTACGCTTCCGCCTACTACTGTTCCGCAGTCCAGCATCTCGATGAGCCTGCAGACTCTGTCGGCAGCCCTCGCGCAGAGATTTGCGTCTATACCCTTCTCGAACTTTCCGGAAGCCTCTGTCCTGAGACCCAGCTTCTTGGCTGTCAGCCTTACTGAATCGCCGTTGAAGTTAGCGGATTCGAGAACTACTGTATTTGTATCCTCGAGGATCTCAGAATTGAGTCCGCCCATTACGCCGGCAACAGCTACAGGCTTTGCAGCGTCGTTTATCATGAGCATGGAACTGTCGAGCTCTCTTTCTGTTCCATCGAGAGTAGTGAATTTAGCACCGTCCTCAGCAGTATCGACTATGATCTTTCCGCCTTCCAGATGCCTGATATCGAAAGCGTGGAGCGGCTGGCCGTATTCCATCATAACGAAATTAGTAATATCTACGATGTTATTTACAGGTCTCATACCGCCGTGCATAAGGCGCTTCTGCATCCACCACGGTGAAGGACCGATCTTTACGTCCTTGATGACTCTGGCTGTATATCTAGGGCAGAGGTCAGGCCTCTTGTTCTCTACGCTGATGTAGTCGTTTACATCGCCTTCTTCGTTCTCCGCGCTTACCTCCGGATACTTGAGCTCTTTGCCGAATACAGCGGCAGCCTCTCTTGCCATACCTATCATTGAAAGGCAGTCAGGCCTGTTAGGAGTGATCTCGAAATCTATGACGCTGTCCTCGAGCTGCAGGGCTTCCCTGATGTCTGTGCCAGGCTTGAAGCTGTCGTCGAGGATCCAGATGCCGTCTTTGATATCCTGGGCGATGACCTTGTCGTCATAGCCCATCTCAGCGGCAGAGCAGAGCATTCCGTTGGAAACTTCTCCTCTGAGCTTACCCTTCTTGATGACTGTTCCGTCAGGAAGCTTTCCGCCATGGCGGATGACAGGAACTGTAGCGCCCTCGAACACGTTCTTGGCGCCTGTAACGACCTGGAGCAGCTCGTCTTCGCCGACATCAAGCTGGCAGATGACAAGCTTATCAGCGTTAGGATGCGGGTCGATCTTTACGATCTTAGCAACCTGGATCTTGGAAAATTTATTTCCCATCTCCTCTACTGTCTCGATGTTGGAGCCTGAGAGGATCATCCTGTCAGCGAATTCCTTGACAGGAACATCTATATCTACGTAATCTTTAAGCCAATTTACCGATACTAACATATATACACCTCACACCCGTTATCTGAACTGACCGAGGAAACGCTCGTCGTTCTCGTAGAACATCCTGATATCATCGATCTCGTACTTGAGCATAGCTATACGCTCAACGCCGATACCGAATGCGAAGCCTGTATACTTCTCAGTATCTATGCCGCCGATCTTAAGTACATTAGGATGTACCATGCCGCAGCCGAGGATCTCTATCCAGCCGCTGCCCTTGCAGACCTTGCAGCCCTTGCCGCCGCACTTGAAGCAGGATACGTCTACTTCTGCGCTCGGCTCAGTGAACGGGAAGTGATGCGGTCTGAACTTTGTCTTTGTGTCAGGGCCGAACATCTGTCTCGCGAACTCGCTCAGAGTGCCTTTAAGATCAGCCATGGTGATGCCTTCGGCAACGACAAGTCCCTCTACCTGATGGAATACAGGGGAATGTGTAGCGTCAGGAGTATCGCACCTGTAAACTCTGCCCGGCGAGATGATAGCCAGAGGCGGCTCCTTGGAAAGGAGTGTCCTTGCCTGTACCGGCGAAGTCTGTGTTCTCAGCAGAGTTTTGTCAGTGATATAGAAAGTATCTGTCATGTCCCTTGATGGATGGTTAGGACCGGCGTTCAGGGCATCGAAGTTCATGAACACAGTCTCGACCTCAGGACCTTCAGCCAGTGAGAATCCCATGTTCATAAATATTCTGGTCATCTCGTCGATAGTCTGTGTGATAGGATGCCTTGCTCCCAGCTTCTGTACCTTGCCCGGCTCAGTGACATCAACAGTCTCAGCCTTGAACTTCATCTCCGTCTGCAGCTTTTTGAACTCGTCCATCTTTTCTTTGATATTATCTTCTATA
This sequence comes from Bacillota bacterium, assembly GCA_028724585.1. GTDB lineage: Bacteria > Bacillota > Clostridia > Peptostreptococcales > Anaerovoracaceae > RUG708. Next base: position 11,761 of record JAQYCQ010000037.1, read on the forward strand.
GAAGATCTGGCCTGGTTCGCGAACTGTCCGACTTTCTTTCTGTCTTCCGGGCTGAGTTTGCCCATAGAGCGCAGGATCTTAGTAAGTTCTCCCTTTTTTCCGAGATACTTGACTCTGAGCTCTTCTATCTTGTCTATTGATTCGGATTTATCGATGGAAGACTTGGCTTCCTCGAGTATTCCCTTGATATCATCAAGTAACATGTGTGAGTGCTCCTTCAAAAAATAAAAAAATAATATAAATAAATCCCTGAAAAAGAAAAGCCGGTATAAAACCGGCTCATTTTAGGAAATTCTGTCGTTAGTCTCTGAGTTTCGCCGCAGCGTTTTTCAGGAAATCCGGTACGTCGATCGTGTCAGTCGCAGATGTTCTGACATCTTCATTGTTTTCCGTTCCGGCAGCATTCTCTTCGCCTTCAGATCCAGCTTCAGCTTCCTGCTCAGCGACAGGTTCTTCATCGCTGCCCATGAGCTCCGCAAGATCAGGATCCTGGTCGAGATCCTCAAATCCTGTAGCGATAACTGTAACTCTGATCTCGTCCTCGAGGTCTCCGTTGATGGAAGTACCGAAGATGATGTTGGCGTCGCTTGCCGCTGCCTTCTGTACCAGATCAGCTGCTTCGTTGACCTCAAGCATACCGAGGTCGTAGCCGCCCATGATATTGAACAGGATGGCCTTTGCTCCATCGATGGAAGTCTCCAGCAGCGGGCTTCCGATAGCGCCCTTGACCGCGTCGACAACCCTGTTCTCGCCGGCACCTGTACCGATACCCATGTGCGCGATACCTCTGTTGCTCATTACAGTCTTTACGTCCGCGAAGTCCAGGTTGATGTTTCCTACCTCGCTGATCAGGTCAGTTATACCCTGAACGCCCTGTCTGAGCACATCGTCGGCCATGCCGAACGCTTCGCGCATGGTTGTGTTTTTATCTGCTATCTCAAGAAGCTTGTCGTTAGGGACAACGACGAGCGAATCGACGTACTCCTTGAGGTACTGGATGCCGAGCTCCGCGAAATCTCTGCGCCTCTTGCCCTCAAAAGTGAAAGGTTTTGTAACCACGCCGACCGTGAGTATACCTTTTTCTCTGGCAGTCTTGGCAATAACAGGAGCTGCTCCTGTACCAGTACCGCCGCCCATGCCCGCTGTGATGAACACCATGTCGACGTCTTCAAAAACGCGCGAGATCTCTTCGATGCTCTCCTCAGCTGCCTTCGTACCTATTTCCGGATTCGCTCCGGCACCGAGACCCTTTGTAAGCTTTTCGCCTATCTGGATCTTTGTCTCGGCAATAGAAGCGTCAAGCGCCTGTCTGTCTGTATTCACAGCAATGAAGGAAACGCCCTTCATGCCGGATTCGATCATCCTGTTGACGGCATTTCCTCCACCGCCGCCTACGCCGATGACCTTTATGTGCGCATTGTCTGCTTCATTAACTTCAAACTGCAACATTAGCGTACCTCCCGCTGTATATTCATTATATTCTAGCATATCGATTATGCTGCCGCAATAAAATATACATAAGAAAAACAGTCGCACACTTCATTTTTCTGCGAGCGCTCCGCGCACGGGAGCGCCTTCGGCGCTGCACACGGCAGATGCCCGGCCGGCAAGTTTTATCATGCCGGGCTGAACGTCGCGAAACCGTCGTTTCCTACATTGATTGTGCCCGCTTCGACACCCTTCTGTCCAAGGTCGAAGATGACAGCTTTTATTCCCTCCAGATTCGCCGTTATATCGTCCGGAGCTCCGGAGCATATAAGCGTATCAGTTACATATCCGTGGACTGTGAGAGCGGATACAATATCGAGCTTTTTGAAGAAAAGGCCGCTGTCATTCACCTTGTCGATGAATTCCATCATCTTGGTCAGTTCTTCATCGTCGTCAGTCGACGGGAAATCTCCCTGTTCATAGCTTTTTATCTTTATGCCAGTGATCTCGGTCGCGGTTATCTGAGTATCTTCCTTTCCTATCACTCTGCCCTTTTCGTCCAGTATGAGGAATTTTCCCTTATACTTTATCGCAGCTGTAGGTATATGCTCCATGACCGTTATGGTGTACTCGTTAGGCAGACGCCTCGAGACAGTAACACCTGAAATATACGGATTTTTTGCCATGATGGCTTTCTTCACCGAATGGCCGGTATGGCTGAAGATGTTGTCTCCCACCTTTACTCCCGACTCCTTTATCAGCTGCTTATCCGTCTTCATGGTATTGTTCCTGACATCTATCTCACTGATCGTGAACAGCGACGAAGAGAAGAAAAGATATCCGAAAAGCAGCAGGATCAGCGCGATCACGAGCACCGTAAGCCTGCGGCGCCTTCTCGCAGCCTTTCTCCTGCGCTGTTTTTCTATTTTTTTCTTACGCTTGCCGCGCTTTTTTTCTATCTCCGGGGATACGCCCCTTCTCCTGGACGGCTTCCGGGTTTCGTACGAAGTGTCGAAACCTCCGAATATCTCCGACGAGGGCCTGTATCCATCATATTTATTTTCATCATCCATAATGTTCAGCGGCCCTCCTCAGAATATCCTCCGCTTATCATTCCGCTTTTTTTATACCTATCGTATCGCATATGACACTGGCGGCATCCGTCCTGCCGAGCGACTCAGACATGTGTGCCATAAGGACCAGCCTTTCAGGGTCTGCTTCCAGGCTCTCAGCTGTATCCGCCACCTGGCCCTCGGCCAGGTTCTTTTCTTCTATAACGACCGCGCCGCCCCTGTCAGCGACTACCATAGCGTTGTAATACTGATGGTTGTTCGTAACATAAGGCGAAGGTATCATTATAGACGGCCTGCCGCAGGCTGTGATCTCGGAAACGGTGAGCGCTCCGGACCTTGAAACTACCAGGTCGCATGCCTTGAGATACTTAGGCATGTCATTTATATATTCCATGTAGGTTATATTGTCAGCCTCAGGATGCGGCGCTCCCATGATCTCTTTATAATAGCGTTTTCCTGTCGCCCAGATGACGCGTACGCCTGTCCTGCCGGCGAAGCGCTCTGCCACCAGCTTCATCTCGTCGTTTATACGCTGCGCTCCCAGACTTCCGCCGAATCCCAGTACAACGAAATCGCCTTCGTCTATTCCCAGCGCTTTTCTTGATTCCTCTCTGGAGGTTTCTGTGAAAGCGCTCCTTACAGGATTGCCCACTGTTACAGGCTCTGCCTTACATTTAAAATATTCCTTCGCCTCAGTAAAGGCCAGAAATACCCGGTCTACATGTTTGCTGAGAAGCTTATTGGTCAGTCCAGGGAAAGCGTTCTGCTCATGTATGAACGAAGGGATATGAGCTTTGTACGCGGAGCGTACGACAGGGCCGCATACATAGCCTCCTGTTCCTATCACATAATCAGGCTTGAAATCGGCTATTATCTTCTTTGCTTCGTGAAGGCCCTTGTTGAGTTCCTTTACAGTATCGATATTTCTCAGGAGATGTTTCCTGTCGAATCCTCTTACAGTAATGAACTTGATAGGGTATCCGGCTTTAGGCACTATCTCCCTCTCCATGCCGTGCTCTGTGCCGACGAAGAGGATCTCTGCTTCCGGATGCCTTCTCTTTATCTCGTCCGCGATAGCTATAGCAGGATATATGTGACCTCCTGTTCCGCCTCCGCTCATGATGACTTTCATACTTGCTCTCCTTCCTCACCTGGTTCCGCTTTCTGCTGCCGTGATATGTTGACTATCAGTCCCATTGCCATCATAAACAGCCACATGGCTGTTCCTCCGTAGCTTACGAACGGGAGCGCTATACCTGTCGGCGGCATCATAGATGTTACTACCATTACGTTCAGTATGACCTGGCCGGCCAGCATTATCGTTATTCCGGACGCCATCAGCATGCCTCCGAGGTCAGGCGCTCTCAGCGCTATATGAACGCAGCGCCATATCAGCAGCAGGTATACTGCCAGAAGCACCAGCAGGCCTATATATCCCAGCTCCTCGCCTATGATAGCGAGGATGAAGTCGTTCTGCGGGTCAGGCAGGTGCAGGTTCTTCTGTACGCTGTTGCCCGGCCCTACTCCTTTAAGCCCGCCTGACGCCAGAGCGTAGAGTCCCTGGACTACCTGATATCCGTCACCCTTTTCATCCGCGAAAGGATCGAGGAACGAGGTTATCCTGGCCGACTTGTATCCGCCATTTGCCATTTCCTTGAACAGGAAGGCCGCGCCCCCCGCGATGCCTATGCCGAACAAGGCCGCCATGTATTTCATATTTGTGCCGGAAACGAAAAGCATTATGACAAGTATCATCGCTATGGTAAGCGCCGTAGTGGTACTCGGCTGTTTCGCGACCAGGACCACGCATACGGCCGCCATCGCCATGACCGGCAACAATCCTTTGACAGGCTTGTCTATCCTGTCCGGCTTCGAGGAAAACCATCTGGCCACAAGAAGTATAACGGCCAGCTTCGCGAACTCGCCCGGGATCAGGGTCAGAGGCCCTATCTGGATCCATCGCGCGGCACCGTTATATGTTCCTCCAAGAGGCGTATAGGTGACCGCGACCAGCAGGACCGCCAGGATGTAAATACCGTAAGACCACTTCAATATCTTATGATAGTCTATCATCGCCAGCATTATGAACAGGACCAGGCCTGTAGCCGCGAACAGGATCTCTTTTTTAAAATAAAAGTAAGGGTCGTTTTCTTTTATCAGCGCTGTATAATAGCTGGCGCTGAATACCATGACTATCCCGAACAGGACAAGTATCATAACGAGTACCGTCAGCGCGAAATCCCCGGCTCCTGATCTTTTAATTCTCTTTTTTCTTCCGGCTGTCCCAGGCCGTTTTTTTTCATTAAGGCTCAGCACTTTGCTGTTCCCGGAACTACTCATATCACCAACTCCGGTCTGTCTTACTTACCTGATCTGAGCTCTTCGACGTTTCTGATGAAGTCATCGCCTCTGAGCTCGAAATTTTTGTACATATCCCAGCTCGCGCAGGCAGGCGAAAGAAGGACAGTATCTCCCGGCTGAGCCAGCTCGGCGCTCTTCTTTACCGCTTCGCGCATATTATTTACGTCATATATATTTGTGAATCCGGTCTTCTCGGCAGCTTCCCTGATAGCTGGAGCCGTAACTCCCATGAGCACCAGAGCTTTCACCCTGCCCTCGAAGCTCTTGACGAACTCGTCGAAAGATCCTTTTTTGTCGTAGCCGCCCGCGATAAGGACTATGTTCTTATAGGAGGTTATCGCTTTAACGGCAGCGTCAGGATTTGTTCCCTTGGAGTCGTTTACGTATTTTACTCCGTCGATGGTACCGCAGTCCTGCATTCTGTGCTTTATGCCCTTAAATGTACGGAGCACTTCAGCTGTCACATCTGCCGGAATGCCTCCGAAATGAGCGGCAGCGGCAGCGGCGAGAGCGTTCTGCAGGTTATGTCTGCCGAGTATGAGGAGCTCGTCTGCTCCGCAGACGACCTGGTCGGCGGAGCCGTCGCGGATGACGATATTTCCGTCTTTAACAAAAGCGCCTCTTTCAAGTTCTTCTGTATCAGAGAAAGGTATAGCTGTCGCCGGGCAGTCTTCCATGAGTTTCCTGCATACCTCGTCGTTATTGTTATAGATGCAGAAATCGTCTTTTGTCTGGTTGGCGAAGACCTTTGCCTTTGCTTTCGCGTAATTTTCAAAGGAGCCGTGCCTGTCCAGATGATCCGGCGTAACGTTGAGGATCACTGAGATATGCGGCTTGAATTCCTTTGTGGTCTCCAGCTGGAAGCTGCTGCACTCTGTGATCAGGTATGTATCCTCGTCACAGTACATGGATTTAGGCGCTACAGCTACTCCGATATTGCCGGCCAGCTCTGCCTTAAGGCCTGCCGCCTTGTAAATATCATAGATGAGGGTCGTAGTAGTAGTCTTGCCGTTCGTGCCGGTGATAGCCACGTACTTGCCCTTTCCATATCTGTAAGCCAGCTCAAGCTCGCCGATGATCTCGGCGCCGTCAGCCTCGGCTTCCTTTACGTAGTCCTTCTGAGGGGAGATGCCCGGGCTCAGGACTACGAGATCGTAGCCTTTTACATTGCTCGGTCTGTCCCCGAAGCTGATATGGGAATATTCGCCTTCGTCAGCCAGCTTCCTCGCCGCGGCTGTTTCCCTGGCATCGTACATATCTGTTCTGGCGCCTTCGCTGTTGAGCATGGCGACAGCCGCTTTTCCTGATATTCCGAGACCTACAACGAGAGCCTTTAAGCCCTTGGCCTTTTTGATGTTCATTTCAGAATCCTGCCTTCCTGTCCGCATGGCAGCATCCGCCGCCGCGGTCACACGTTCAGTATTTTATAGTTCTATTATTACACGATAAGCCGGCAGGGAAAATCCCGTACCGGCAGAATATTTTTACATCATCAGCCATGATATGAGGCACAGTACAGCCGTGCAGGTCCAGAAGACCGCTACGACCTTGGTTTCTTTCCATCCGCCCAGCTCGAAATGATGGTGGAGCGGAGTCATGCGGAATACCCTCTTTCCTGTGGTCTGGAAACTGATGACCTGGATTATTACCGAAAGCACTTCTACTACGAATATGCCGCCGGCGATGACCAGGATGAGTTCTATATGCATGAGTATAGCCGCCGCAGCCAGCGCGCCGCCCAGTGCCAGGGAACCAGTATCTCCCATGAACACCTTTGCCGGATGGTGGTTGTAGATGAGGAAGCCCAGGCATCCGCCGCATACAGCTGCCGAATAAACGACCGTATCAGCTGTGCCGAAGCTCAGCGCCAGCAGCGCGAGAAGGAATGCCACGATCGCCGTGCATCCTCCTGCCAGCCCGTCCAGTCCGTCCGTCAGGTTTACGGCGTTTACCATAGCCACGAGCACGAATACTACGAACGGGATATAGAACCAGCCGAGATCCAGATAAGTATGGGCTATAGGAATGTAAAGCTCTGTGCCGTGTTCTGAAAGCTTAGCCTGATACACAGCTATGACAACTGCTATGACTATCTGGAACAGGAGCTTCTGTTTTGCGGTCAGACCCAGATTCCTGTGCTTGACGACCTTGATAAAGTCATCGCAAAAACCGATCAGGGCGCACAGCAGGAGCGACACTATGAGAATGGCCATATCTCCTGTGAGCTTTCCGTCAGCCATGATGCCGAAGATGAGACTGGATACCACGACGCCTATGAGTATCATGATGCCGCCCATAGTAGGTGTTCCGGCCTTTTTCTGATGTGATTTAGGGCCTTCTTCCCTGATGCTCTGTCCCGCGTGAAGATTTCTCAGCCATTTGAGCACCAGCGGGCCGACAGCCGCCGTTACGGCGAAGGATACTGCCAGCGAGACCGGCAGAAGCATAGTATTGTTCATCTACTTTGCCTCCTCCTGCCCTAATTCCGATCCGAGCTTAAGGAGGTATGAGACCGCGTCCTCCATGTGCATGCTGTGAGATCCCTTTACGAGGACAACGTCCCCTCTCTTTATGATATCGTCAGCGTGGGCTGTGAAATCATCGCAGTCCTTAAAACGCATGATCTTTACGTCTTTTATACCAGCTGTATCCGCTTCCTCAGCGCCGTCAGCGATGGATCCCGCGTTTTCACCTACTGTGCAGATGAGGTCTACTCCTCTTTCAGCGGCGTACTTTCCGATCTCGCGGTGGTACTCATCTGACCTGTCGCCCAGCTCCAGCATGTCTGCCAGGACCGCTACCCTGCGCGCTCCGCTCTTATCGTCGAGCAGTACGTTGAGAGCCGCTTTTACAGCGTCCGGGCTGGCGTTATATGTATCGTCAAAGACCTTTACACCGCCTGATATCCTGACAGTGAGCCTGCCGCCCGTGAGCTTGATATGGAGGAGAGCCTCAGAGCAGTCCATGATATCCATGCCGGCGGTCACAGCCGCTCCTACAGCTATAGCCGCGTCGGAAGCGTTATGGAGTCCCTGCAGCGGCATATAGAACATGATGTTCTCGCCGTTGTACCTGAGCATGAATGTTACTCCTTCGTTTGCGGCTTCGGTCGGAGAATAAGCTACTATATTCTCGCCGCTTCCCAGAGGAAGGAGAACCACTCCGTCCAGGTCAGCGTCGATGCCGGCTGCCACTTTTTTATATGGCGTATCCATATCGGCCAGCTGAGCCAGCTTATCGTCGTCGGCGTTGTAGACCAGAGTACATTTGTCGTCCATGAAAGTGGTGATCTCCATCTTCGCCTTCATGATATTGTCACGGCTGCCCAGCAGTCCTATGTGAGATACTCCGATATTGGTGATGCAGGCTATGTCAGGCCTTACTATATCCGCAAGGACCTCTATCTCGCCCATGTGGTTCATGCCCATTTCGAATATGCCGACTTCTGTAGTGCTGTCCACATTGAAGACGGTAAGCGGCACGCCTATATGATTATTGTAGTTAGCGAAATTGCAGACAGTCTTGTACTTGTATGAGAATATACAGTTGAGCATATCCTTGGTAGTGGTCTTGCCGGTGCTGCCTGTTACAGCTACTTTAAGCAGGTCGAACTGGGCCAGGTAGTTCTTTGCCATGACCTGCATAGCTTTGAGCGTATCTTCTGCCATGATGACGGACGCGTCATCATGCTCAGCCAGTTGACCGGCTGCCTTTTCTGAAGAAATAAGGAATACGCGGCAGCCGTTCTCGTAAGCGGAGCTTACGTAATCGTTGGCATCGTTTTTTTCGCCTTTTAACGCGATGAATATGCTTTCCGGGCCGGCTTCTCGTGAATCGCGCTCAACCCTTTCTATCTCGTTTTCAGCAGGTCCGCTTATGAGCTTTGACTCTGCCAGTTCAGCCGCTTTCGCAGCGTTCATTCTCTCCATGATATGCTAAATCTCCTGCTCTATGATCTGAAGCGCCGTCTCCCTGTCGTCGAAGTGCTGCTTCACAGTACCTATGATCTGATAGTCTTCGTGTCCCTTGCCGGCTATGATCACCGTGTCGCCTTCTTTATACTCCTGAAGGGCTTTTTTGATCGCTTTTCTGCGGTCAGGCTCGACCGTATGAGGGCAGTCGGTCCTGTCTATGCCCGGAAGGATGTCCTCGATGATCATGTCCGGATCCTCTGTGCGCGGATTGTCGCTCGTCACTACACAGTAATCCGAATATTCTCCGGCTATCTCGCCCATGATAGGCCTTTTTGCTGAATCCCTGTCTCCGCCGCAGCCGAATACTGTGATGATCCTCTTCGGAGTGAACTCCCTGGCTGTCTTTATGACCTTCTCCAGAGCGTCAGGAGTATGGGCGTAGTCTACGATGACAGGAATACCCTTGCTGTTGTCGACTTTCTCGAATCTGCCGGCAACACCCCTTACCTGAGCTATTCCGGAGCTTACCGCGTCCCAGTTTATACCCGCTTCGACTGCTGCCGCCGCGGCGCCGAGAGCGTTCGCCACCGAGAACCTGCCCGGAGTGTTTATGTGGAGGGTTCCCAGCTTTTCGCCATCCCTTGAGATCTCGGCAATAGTTCCCTGAGCGGACTCTTCCATGATATCAGCTTTATAGAAGGCCGTTTCGTCCGTTATGGAATAGGAAACTGCCGGGAGACCGGCTTCCTTAAGCTCTTTATAGAGCCTCTGGCCGTATTTGTCGTCTATATTTATGACATTCATCTTTCCGGTCTGAAGGAAGAGCTTCTTCTTGGCCTGATAGTAATCTTCAAAGTCCTTGTGGAAATCAAGGTGGTCTTCAGTCAGGTTAGTGAAGATGCTGTAGTCGAAAGCGATCCCGTCTGTCCTTGAGAGAGCCAGCGAATGCGATGATACTTCCATTACGCAGACATCTGTGCTGTACTCAGTCTTCATCTCATGGAACATGCGCTGGAGCTCGTAGGATTCCGGCGTAGTGTTCACAGAATCATGGGAAACGCCGCCGTATACGTAAGCGATGGTTCCCAGCACTCCGCACTCTCTGCCGGAGGTCTCGACGATAGCCCTTACCAGATAAGATATCGTAGTCTTGCCGTTGGTGCCAGTGACTCCGAATACCAGCATGCTGTCTGAAGGATGGCCGAAGAAATTGGCTGCGGCTATAGCGAGCCCGTGCCTGTTATCGGATGTATAGGCTACCGGAACATCGCCCAGGTCGAGCCTGTCCTGCGCGAGCACGGCAGCAGCGCCCGCTTCTACAGCCTTCGCCGCGTACTTGTGTCCGTCAGTAGCGAATCCTTTGATGCATACGAAGAGATCACCCTTCTGGGTTTTCCTGGAGTCGTAGCTGATGCCGGTTATGTCCGGGTCAGCTTTGAGTGACGCCGTATCGGCGCCCGTTCCCTGCAGTACCTGTGATAGTTTCATATCGATCCTATTCTCCTGAACCGGTGTCCTCCTGTATCCAGATGGACACCATCCTGGTTAATATGTATTTTTATTCAGCATAGAGGCATACCGAGTCTCCCGGCGAGAGCTCCGCGCCGGCCTTCGGATACTGCTCAGCTACCCTGAAGTTCTCAGTATCCGACGGACAGGCTATAGAATCAAGCTCTATGTCCTTGAGTGTGCTCTTTGCCTTGCTGTATGACATGCCTGTTACATCAGGCACGGTTGTCTTTGCTGTGGCGTCTGCCTCCTCGCCGTTGGTGTAGACCGGTGTGATGTTGAGGTATTTGAGGCAGTCGCTCATGATCTGATGAACGCCCGGGCCGGCTGTCGCTGCTCCTCCGTGGACGCCCTTAGGCGAGTCGACTATGAAGAGGACCGCGAACTGAGGGTCATCCATAGGCGCCATCGCGAAGAACGATGAGTATGTAAAGTCTGTATATCTTCCGTTTACTACTTTCTGAGCTGTTCCGGTCTTGCCGCCTATCCTGTATCCCGGAATATAGGCGGTCTTTCCTGTACCGGTCCTTACTACGCCTTCCATCATGCGGCAGACGTCATCAGCGGTAGATTTAGAGACCACCTGACGGATAACTTCAGGCGAATACTTCACCACTGTCTTTCCATTGTCATTGACCAGTCTGTCTACCATGCGCGGCTTCATCATCTTACCGTCATTGCCGATAGATGTAAATGCCGTTATAAGCTGTATAGGAGTCACCGCGATACCCTGTCCGTAAGACATGGTCGCCAGTACTACCTTTCCTATATCATCTTTTTTCTGGATGATCGCGGACGTCTCGCCCGGCAGGTCTATACCTGTCGTCGTATCGAAACCGTACCTGTCGAGGTAAGTGTAGAACTTGTCCTTTCCCAGGCGCTGGGAAAGAGCGATGAATACAGGGTTGCACGAGTTGGCTACACCCTGCGCCAGCGTTTCGCCTCCGTGAGGAGCGTAATATCTCCAGCAGCGCAGCGGCTGTCCGGAAATGTATACGGTTCCAGGGCAGACGAAATGATCGCCTACGCTGGTGAGCCCTTCCTCGAGAGCCATTGACGTGGTTATCAGCTTGAACGGCGAACCCGGTTCGTAGGTATCGCTGACCATCGGGTTCCTCCACATAGTACCGCTCCAGTATTTTACTTTTTCATCGCTGGTCATGGCGGCCAGCTTTGTCTTCTCTGATTCCGAGATAGGGACTCGAGGCTCGTTGAGGTTAAAGTCAGGATAATCCGCCATGGCCAGTACCGCGCCGGTCTTAGGATTCATGGCTATAGCCATTACCCTGTCCGCGTTTGTATTCGCCTGGACCTGCTTTATCGCATTCTCCACATAGTGCTGTATGACTTCGTCTATAGTGAGCACTACGTTAAGTCCTTCCGTTTCCGGATAATATTTTTCTATACCGCTGGTGATAGACCTTCCGGACGCGTCAGTGCTCCTGACTATCTTTCCTGATCTTCCGTTAAGATACTGGTCGTAATACTGCTCTATACCGAAAACGCCCACGTTATTGTCGTTTGTTATACCTATCACGTGCGAAGCAAATTCGCCTACCGGATAATACCTGCGGCTTGTGGCCGATATCTGCAGTCCCTTGACGGTCCCTTTTTTTATAAGCTTACTGAGCTTTTTCTCAGTGCTGTCATCTATATACTTGGCCATCTGGACGGATTTCTTGTCGGAAGTCAGCTTCTCCTTTATCTCATCCTTGGTCAGATCCGTAAAGATCCCGGTCAGAGCCGACGTCATATCGTCGGTAAATCCCGGATCCTTCTTCTCGGCCGCCGCTATCTCGTCAGGTGCCGCCCATACAGCGTATCCGGACTGGTTTATCGCCAGCGCCTTGCTGTTGATATCGTATATCGAGCCTCTGCTTGAAGTTACGGTAGTTTCCCTGGTCTGAAGAGAGACTGCCCTCGCCCTGTATTTATCAGCCTTGACTATCTGGATATAGCCCAGCCTGGCAGCCACTACCGTGAACATAAATACTATGAATACGAAAAGCACGAACAGACGCCTGTTCCTGGAAGACTGAGCGGCTTTCCTCTTTCGTTTCTTTCCCTTTTTCTTACGCTTGATAATATTTTTTTCATGGCCGTTTTCTGCCATTTTCTTTCTCCCGGGCCGTCCCTTAACTATATACGAAATGATCTCTCAAACAAAAAACATGAGACGCCCGCCGCTTTCAGCCGGCGGACGTCTCTTACGAATCTCCTCTTAACAAGCTCCCGGCAAAGACGCGCGGCGCTTCAGGCCCGTCCGCCTTTCAATATCAGGAGAGCAGGCGGCTTGCCGCCTCTGCCGCTGTGATATCCTTCTGGATAGCAGCTCCGCGCTGTGACGCCGCTAATGACGCGATATAGCTGTTTACCTCGCTCGTCCCTTTGAGTTTCACGACATATACGTATTGTTCCTGCATAGGATAAGTCATGCCGAGATGCTGCTGAGCATATGTTTCTATTTTATCAAGCTGGTTATTGCTGTTCAGGTCTACATTCAGATTGTCTATGTCGCCTGACAGCTCTTTTTCCTGCTGTGTAAGTTCATATATATGGTAGTTTATATTGGATTTCCATGCCTGAAAGCCTATGAACAGGGCAGCGCAGAAAGCTATGATAGCTATCAGGCTCAGGATAGCGAGTCTGCCTCCCGCCGTCACGCGATATGAAGACGCCGCCTTTTTCTTTTTTCTCTTTTTTTCAGGCCCTTTCTGCGGTTCCGGCTCGACCTCAGGTTCGAGTTCAACACCGTACTGCAGATAGTCTTCCTCATATTTTTGCCATTCTTCTGCTGCTAACATCTATTTCCTCCAGACGAAATGATCCTGAAGCCAGGCGTCATGGAAGATGCCTGTGTCAGTTAAATTTTTTCTGCAATCCTTAATTTCGCGCTCCTCGCCCTCGGGTTCGAAGCAAGTTCCGCCGGAGACGCTGTCACCGGTTTTTTTGAGATCCTGCGGATGACAGGCACCTTGCCGCATACGCACGGCAGTCCCGGAGGGCATGTGCACGGATTCTCCGCTTTCTGGAATTTCTGTTTGACTATCCTGTCCTCTAAGGAATGGAAGGTTATGATACAGAGCCTGCCTCCCGGCGCCAGAACATCTATAAAGCTGTCCACCGCGCTCTTAAGGCCGCCCAGCTCGTCATTCACTTCTATCCTTATAGCCTGGAAAGTCTTTTTAGCTGGATGATGCCCGTTTCTTCTCGCCGAAGCCGGCACCGCCTCTTTTATGATATCCACAAGCTGTCCGGTCGTCTCGATCGGCGCTTTCTTCCTCTCTCTATCGATGAAGCTCGAGATCCTCGAAGCCCACTTTTCCTCGCCGTATTCCCTGATGATCCTCGTCAGGTCTTCCCTGCTGTAGTCGTTCACAACATCATATGCTGAAAAGGAAGACGTCCTGTCCATCCTCATATCCAGAGGAGCGGAATGCATATAGGAAAAGCCCCTGCTCTGCTCATCCAGCTGAAATGATGAAACGCCCAGATCCAGTACAGCGCCGTCTATCTTTTCGACGCCCAGCTCCTCCAGCACACGCTTAACCTCGGTGTAATTGCTGTGGACCAGCTTTTTCCGGCACTCGAAAGGCTCCAGCCTTCTGCCGGCAGCCGCCAGAGCGTCCTCGTCCCTGTCAATGCCTATGAGCATGCCTTCAGGGCCCAGCTTTTCGCAGATACCCGAAGAATGGCCTCCGCCGCCCAGAGTGCCGTCGACATAGATCCCGTCAGGCTTAATATTAAGATTTTCTATAGTCTCTCTGAACAATACAGGAGTGTGTGAAAATTCCATGATCAGATTCCAAGCTTCTTCATATTTTCCGCTATATTTGCCTCGTCGAACTCAGGAGCGCTGGTATAATCTTCCCATACCTCCCTGCTCCAGAGCTCTACGCGTTTGTTAACGCCTATAGTGACCACGTCCCTGCCGATATGGGCGAAGTCTATCAGCTTCTGCGGAATATTCAGCCTGCCCTGCCTGTCAAGCTTACATTCCTCGGCTCCCGCGAAAAAATATCTCGTAAAAGCCCTGCCCGCGTCTTCGGACATAGGTATATCGTCGATCTTGTCGACAAAAGCCTTCCAGGCTGTCATAGTGAATACAAAAAGACATCCGTCCAGACCACGGGTGACCATAAAGGACTCGCCGAGCTCTTCGCGGAACTTTACAGGTATGATGATCCTTCCTTTAGGATCTAATGTATTGTAATATGTACCGCTGAACATCCCTTTTGCCCCACTATCGCAAACTATATACACACTATACTCCACCGGCCGCGATTTTTCAACCAATTAAAGGGCTCTCATTTCCATCTCCCCAAGCCGGGCAGTTATCATAAAAGGCGTTGAAAAAACTACATTTTCGGTCTTTTGTATCTATTTCAGGCGTAATAAAAAAACGAAAAAAACGGTACAAAAAAACATATTGATACCAAATATGTAAAAGAAAAAATTAATTTAGTTTAAAACGTGCCGCCGGCTCCGCCGGCATTCCGCGCTCCGCGCGGGCGCGAGCCGATAAAAAGGCCGGTACCGCAAAAAAATCGGGAAGCGCGCCGTCCGCCGACGCGCTTCCCTTTTCTGTTCTGCATGGAAAAATGTTCAGAAATTTTTCGTAGTTCGTAGATCCGCGGGCTGTGATCCCGCAGACCGTCGTTATATCATTCCCCTTTTGATGTATATATGCTATCAGCAGTATATGGCAGCGGATTGTCATTTATGTGAAGACTTTGTGAAAGGGAAAAGACGGTCCGCCCGTGTCAGCCCGGGATCAGTCCGGCAAGCGAAAGGATCTTCACGGCAGCGGCTCCGGCTGTCATCCCGTCCACATATATGACAGCGTCAGCCGCGCGGCTGTAAGCGTCCTGCCTCTGCTTCATGAGCCAGGATATATAGCCCCTGTTCATATGGCCCTTCAGCTTAGGGCGCTTCTCGTGACTGTTTCTCAGGCGTTCAAATACAGTATCAGGCTGCGCCTCAAGCATAAATACCACGCCGTTCTTTTTAAGCGCCTCCACGTTCTCCCGCCTGAGCAGGGTGCCTCCCCCGGTCGATATGACCAGGCCGCTCTGGCCGGAGAGCTCTTCACAGAGCTCGGTCTCCATATCCCTGAAAGCCTCTTCTCCCTGCTTTTCAAATATCTCCGGAATGGACATGCCCGCCTTTTCTTCTATTATCTTGTCCATCTCCACAGCTTTAAAGTCGGCGTAAAGGGCGATCTTCTTTGAAGTCGATGTCTTGCCGGTGCCCATGAAGCCTCCCAGCACTATGTTCCCCTTGTTCATATGAAATCTTTTCTGTTCCGGCTTCGATGCTCTGTCAAGGGCGCGCAGCATCATATCTGTAGTATCCGCATCCATCTGACCGGGAGCCGATGATCTGCCGAGGAAAGCGAACGTAAGCACGCTCCCGAACTGTTCTCCTGATATCCTGGAGAGAGCGCCTCTTCCTCCCATAGAAATAAAGATGAAAGGAGTATCCGAGCTGCGCTTGAGCTCCTCCGAAGCGTTCAGTACAGAAAGCACATCAGCATCGCTTTCAGGCATGACCGCCGTCTTAACGACATCGGCTCCGCAGAGAGCCATCTCTTTCATATGCGCTGTAAGCTCTTCCGCTGACGGAGTGGAAGCGAAATCATGAAAGCTGATCACAGTCCTGACACCCTTGCTTCTGACCAGTAAAGGCAGGGAACCGCTGGAAACGCATTCCCTGGAGTATTCCAGATCGATAGCTGCAGCAAGTCCGCTGTTGGCCGCGGCTTCTATTATATCTATATACTGGTCGTCCCTGACCTCAGCTTTTCCGCCTTCTTTAGTCGTCCTGAGCGTAAAGAGGATAGGCCTCTGCGGCAGGATCTTTTTTATCTCCTTAAGCACAGCGTCCACGGTGTTGGAATTGAAAAATCCCGTATCGTCAAGCCAGTCAGCCCTGAATTCTATGATGTCAGCCGGAGAGTCCACGATATTCTCGGCGCAGCGCATGATCTCCACCATGCTCCCCGCGGCTATCGGAACGCAGATCGCAGGCATCCTGTCCGGTCCCAGTACAACCCCTTCAAAGTCAGTCGTCTTCATTTTCATCCTCCTCTGCCTCCACAAAATCATCCTCTATAGGTACAGGCTTTATGATCTCTTTCGCTTCCTCCAGCGCGTCAGCCGGGACATAGATGTCTACCGGCGAGATAGTCGACATGCCCATATAGATCTCAAGCATGTTCGAGTTGCCCTGGTAGCGTTTTTCGGCAGGAATACCTTCCCCGGCCAGCTTTGATATGAAGATATCAGCTTCGAAGGAATCCTTCGCTGATGTCAGGAACACTCCGTCTCTCCAGACCTTCTGCCTGCCGGCTTCATCTTTGTTTTTTCTGCTGAAACCAAACATTTCCGTCCCTCCATACAGAAAGGGCCCGGCCCTGCGGGGCCGGGCCTCATATATCGCACCGCTTTTTACGGCTTCCGAAACGCCGCGCGTTTCGCCCTGTGGACGGAGTCCACGGAAGCCGGCACCAGGTCAGCCTGACCGGCAGCGGTCTTGTTTACATGTAATTATTCTGCGTCTTTATCAAGAAGCTCAGTCGGAGCGACAGCCTTTGTCCTGATCTCTTCCTGGAGCTTGGCGATGAAGGCGTCAGTAGGCATAGCGCCCAGGTCTCCTGCCTTATTGGAGCGGACGGAAACAGTGTTGTCGTCTATCTCGTGCTGTCCGATGGTGACGATATAGGAAACTCTCTCGTTTCTGGCTTCTCTGATCTTGTAGCCGATCTTTTCGTTCCTGTCGTCTACCTCTACTCTGAGTCCTGCTTCTCTCATCTTATCAGCCAGTTCGTTGGCGTAAGGGGCGAACTTTTCTGTAACCGTCAGTACCTTGACCTGTACAGGAGCCAGCCAGAGAGGGAATTTACCCGCGAAGTGCTCTGTCAGGATGCCGATGAATCTCTCGATGGAACCGAATATTACCCTGTGGATCATGGCAGGCCTGTGCTTTTCGCCGTCCGGGCCGACATATGTGATGTCGAATCTCTGAGGCATCTGGAAGTCCAGCTGGATGGTTCCGCACTGCCATGTCCTGCCGAGCGAGTCTCTCAGGTGGAAGTCCAGCTTAGGGCCGTAGAATGCTCCGTCTCCTTCGTTGATATCGTAATCTATACCTCTCTCCTCGAGGCTTTCCTTTAAGATCCTGGTAGCTGAATCCCATTCTTCGTCGGTACCCATGGAATCATCAGGCCTTGTGGAAAGCTCTATCCTGTATGAGAAACCGAAGAGGCCGTAAACGTAATCTATCAGGTCGAGCACGCCGCCGATCTCATCCTTGATCTGCTCAGGCAGCATGAAGATATGGGCGTCGTCCTGAGTGAAAGTACGTACTCTGAAAAGTCCGTGGAGAGCTCCGGAAAGCTCGTGCCTGTGCACCTGGCCGAGTTCGCCTATCCTCAGAGGCAGGTCTCTGTAGGAGTACATCCTGCGCTTGTAGACCAGCATGGCTCCCGGGCAGTTCATAGGCTTGATGGCATAATCTTCGCCGTCTATCTTGGTGAAGTACATATTTTCCTGGTAATGATCCCAGTGGCCTGAGCGATGCCACAGCTCCTCGTTGAGGATAAGAGGTGTCTTGATCTCCTGGTAGCCCCTCTTTGAGTGCTCCTGTCTCCAGAAGTTCTCCAGCTCGTTCCTGATGACCATGCCCTTAGGCAGGAAGAACGGGAATCCCGGACCTTCCTCTGCCAGCATGAAGAGATCCATTTCTTTGCCTATCTTCCTGTGGTCTCTCTTCTTGGCTTCTTCCAGCATAGCCAGGTATTCGTCAAGCTGCTTCTTCTTAGGGAAGGCTGTAGCGTAAAGCCTCTGCAGCATCTTGTTGTGCTCGTCGCCTCTCCAGTAGGCGCCGGCAACACTCTGGATCTTGATGGCCTTGAGCGGGCCTGTGCTGGAGAGATGAGGGCCGGCGCAGAGATCAGTGAAATCTCCCTGCTTGTAGAAAGAGATTACCGCGTCCTCAGGCAGGTCTTCTATCAGCTGGACCTTATACGGCTCTTCCCTTTCCTCCATGAACTTGACAGCTTCTTCTCTCGGAAGCTCGAAGCGCTCCAGAGGGATATTTGCCTCGACTATCTTGTTCATTTCCTTCTCTATCTTAGGGAAGTCCTCTTCTGTGAACTTGTGGTCCAGGTCGAAATCATAATAGAAGCCGTTTTCGATAGAAGGGCCGATGGCCAGCTTAGCCTCCGGCCAGAGCTTCTTGACCGCCTGCGCAAGTACGTGTGAAGCTGTATGTCTGAATGTCGACGCGCCCTCAGGGTCGTCGAACTTCAGCACTTCGAATTCGCAGTCATCCGGGAGCACATAGTCCATGCCCTGGATCTGCCCGTCCACCTTAGCTGCCACAGCTGCCTTTGCCAGGCTCCTGCTGATGCTTTTTGCGGCATCACGCACGCTGCTTCCGTCTTCGACTTCGTGTATGCTGCCGTCTTTAAGAGTTAACTTGATCATATCTTTTGTCCTCCATAATATTGAAGTTCTTCTTTATTTAAAAAGAAAACAGTATCCCGCGTCCGCTCCGCGGACAGGAAAGTTTCCCGCGCTGCCGCCGGGAAACCTGCGGGCGCTCTTTTATACGTTGAACAGGAAGTGCATAACGTCTCCATCCTGCACTACATAATCCTTTCCTTCTGACCTGAGCCAGCCCTTTTCTCTGGCCGCGCCCAGATTGCCCTTGCACTCTACCAGCTGATCGTAAGTGATAGTCTCTGCTCTGATAAATCCTCTCTCGAAATCTGAATGGATCTTGCCTGCCGCCTGAGGCGCCTTTGTGCCCCTGGTGATGGTCCATGCCCTTACTTCAGGCTCGCCGGCTGTAAGGTAAGAGATGAGGTTCAGCAGTGAGTAGCTGGACTTGACCAGTTTATCGAGACCTGATTCTTCTATTCCCATGTCTTCCAGGAAAGCCTGCTTTTCTTCGTCCTCGAGCTCAGCCATCTCAGCTTCTATCTCTGCGCAGATGGTTATAGCCTCAGAGCCCTCTGTTTTAGCGAACTCGGCAACCTTTTCGGAATATTCGTTTCCTGTCGCTGCGTCGTCCTCGCCCACGTTAGCCACATAGATTATCGGCTTGTACGAGAGCAGGTTGAGGCTCTCGACGAACTTCTCCTCCTCAGGATCGTCGAAGCTCATAGTCCTCGCCGAAAGCCCCTGAGCCAGCACATCGTTGATGCTCTGCATGATCTCAAGTTCTTTCTTAGCTGCCTTGTCGCCGCTCTTAGCTACCTTGGCTATCTTGTTCTGCTGTCTCTCCAGCATCTCCATATCAGCCAGGATGAGCTCCGTATTGATGGTGTCGATATCTGACAGTGGATCTATCCTGCCGTCAACGTGTACTACGTTTCCGTCCTCGAAGCATCTTACGACATGTACGATAGCCGATACTTCCCTGATGTGGCCGAGGAACTTGTTTCCCAGGCCCTCGCCCTTGGACGCTCCCTTTACCAGGCCGGCGATATCGTAGAATTCTATCGTCGTGTAGATGGTCTTTTTAGCTTTATATATGTCTGTCAGGACCTTGAGCCTCTCGTCAGGAACCGTTACGACTCCCACATTAGGCTCTATTGTGCAGAAGGGATAGTTTGCCGCTTCCGCTCCCGCTTTCGTGATGGCGTTGAAGAGTGTGCTCTTGCCTACATTAGGCAGACCTACTATGCCAAGCTTCATTTAATTATCCTTCCCGGGAATGCTCCCTTATGATTTATTTTTCTCCACAGCGCGCTGAAAGACCAGCCGCCGGTTTCCTACTATTACAAATAGTCAGTTTATCACAAAGGATAAATACTCTCAAGCTGGCATTGCTGACGCCGAAGCTTATGCGGAGCCCGGGCAGCCTTGCTCTGCAGCATCGAGACGACCGTATATCTTCAGCCATTTTTACGGAAAAGCGACCCGTTTCCCTCGAGCCGCCTTTTATCTTCCGCTATTTTACTGTACTCTGCTGCCTGGTCTGCTCAGCCTCCGAGTTCTGGATTATCTGAGCCTCTATGTTCCTGTCCCTGTTTGATGAATTTATGTGTTTCATCACTATATAAAGGATAGCCCCGGCTATTATGGCGATCAGGCTGATGAACTGGGCTGTCCTGAAGGGATAGATCAGAAAATCCCCTGCATGAAGGACTCCTGGTACAGCGGCCGGATCATAGCCGGCTTCTTTGAGCGGCATGACCAGCTTCTCAGGACCGGCCAGCAGGCTGTCCGTCCTCAGCTGCTCTACGAAGAAACGCTCCAGCGAATAGAGGATCAGGTACAGGGAAAAAGTCTGTCCCCTGAATTTTTTCCTGCCGTCTATGATAGAGAGCACTATGAAGAGCAGCAGGCACCAGATAGATTCGTAAAGAAAGGTCGGATGAACCTTTACCCCGTCTATCATTATTCCCCACGGCAGATCCGTCGCTGTTCCATGGGCTTCCTGGTTGAAGAAGTTCCCCCAGCGGCCTATCGCCTGGGCCAGGGCTACTGTCGGTATAGCCAGATCCAGTACCGCCAGCAGGCTTATCCTTTTATGTCTGCAGACGAAAAAGGCCGCGATCATGCCGAAGATCAGGCCTCCCTGGATGGCGAGGCCGCCTGCCCTGATGTTGACGACATCGTACAGGCTGTGGTAATTCTCCCACTCGAATATGACGTACCAGGCCCTGGCGCCCACTATGCCTACAGGTACAGAAATGAGCACGGTATCCAGCAGGTCATCCTGGGTGATACCGCGTTTAGGCGCCCTGTGCATAGATATAACTACGGCCAGGATCATGCCCGCGCATATGAGTATGGCGTACCATCGAATGTCCAGGCCGAATATTGTAAACGCTACCGGATTAGGTGTAAAATTCATGCTTCTTCCTCCTTACCGGTTTTGTGATAAAGCTGACAGCGCCCGCCGGACAGGTCATCCGGCGGGCGTATGCGGGCGGAGCCCGCGTGAGCTGCAGTCTTTTACAGCAGTACTATTGATATAGGTTATTTATTTAGCTGAAGTATCCGCGGAGATCTCCTGGTCTTCCGCAGCTGCTGAAGAATCCGCTTCCGCTGAGCTGGCTGCCTTCATAGCCTCTGCCTGCTCCTTAGCTTCCTTTTCTATCTTCTCCTTGTCAGGAGCGTCACCGGTACGCTCGAAGGTGAATTCCATCTTTGCGCTTGAAGAGTCGGAGGCTGCAGACTTGTCCTTATCCTTATAGTACTTCGCCATGTCTACGACGAGCTTGCCGTCCTTGACCTCTGCCTTGTAGCTCTGGGAATCCTCGACGTCAGCGCTGGTCGAGCCCTGGAGAGCTGCCTTCATCTCTTCCTCGGTCATACCGCTGGCCTCAGCGAATGACTTGAGGTCTATAGTGAGCTCGTAATCGTCGCCCTTGTTCTCCCACTTCATAGGGAAGGAGCTGCCCATCATGGAAAACCTGCTGTCGCCGTCTTCCCACGCGTAGAAGACGATAGAGTCGCCGAATGTGGAGCCGAACTGGCTGAGGACATCACCGCTTCCCATATCGAGGGAAGTACACTTCCACTGGCCGGTTATAGGATCATCTTTTCCGGATGCTCCGCAGCCTGTTAATAATACCACTGACATTACCAGCACCAGCGTGACGGCCAGCGCTTTTTTCATTGTTTTCATATAAAACTCCCTTTTGAATTGATCGATCGACTATGCGAAACCGATCCGGGAAGGCTCATGCCTCCGCGGAAGTACGCACTGTTTCGCGGCGGATAAAAGTTATTATACAACCGCGCGGCCTATCCTGCAGAAAAAATTTCCCGATACAGCCGCGCTTATCATTCCTTTGCATAAGGTCCGGTCATTCGCTCTTCTTTTTTTTGTCACCGCGCGAAAAAAGCCTTCTCGCTCCGTCGAAGAGCATGGTCAGATAACGCATGACTGCTTCCTCAGCGATCGCGAATACGACGAAGAGCATGATGCACTGGGTCGATACCGAATAGATCGCGAAGACGCCGTGGAACATATACGTGCAGATGACCAGGCCTACAGCGCAGAATATTATGACCGCGATCCTGTACCAGTTGAGCGGCCTTGAGAGATAGATCAGGATTATGAAGCCGACTATCGAGAGCAGGAAGGTGGACGCGACTCCTATATCCGCCGAAGAGACGTCGAAGGTCCGTCCAAAGACTACCAGAGCCGCTATAGCCAGGAAGGAGGTCAGCGCCGCCGGCAGCGACGAGAGGAATATCTCCTGCAGGAAGCCGCCTTTCTGCTTTTTGAAGTTAGGCTCCAGAGCCAGCGCGAAAGCCGGTATGCCTATGTTGAACATGGATATCAGCGATATCTGTGTCGGCTGCAGAGGATAGGCGAAAGCGTTTATGATAGAGAATATGGCCAGGAACATGGAGAAGAGGTTCTTGTAAATAAAGAGTGTCGCTGATCTGGTGATATTGTTTATATCCCTGCGGCCTTCTCCTATTATCTCCTTCATATGAGAGAAATCAGAATCGCGCAGTACGACCTGGGCCGCCTGGCGGGCCGCTTCGCTGCCCTCGCCCATGGCGATAGAGCAGTCGGCCTTCTTCATGGCCAGGATATCGTTCACGCCGTCCCCGGTCATGGCGACTTTCTTCTTCTTGCCTTTAAGAGCCTCGACTATCTGTTTCTTCTGCTCAGGCTTTACTCTGCCGAATACCGTGTATTCGTCGACAGCGTCAGCTATCTTCTTCTTAGTATCCAGCGTGGACGCGTCCACATACCTGTCCGCGTCAGGGATATTGGCCAGCTCGGCCACTTTAGACACAGTGATGGGATTGTCGCCGGATATGACTTTTATCCCTACTTCCTGCTCATTCAGGTACTTGAAGGTCTCCGCGGCGTTAGGCCTGAGATGGTTTACCAGACTGACGAAGAGAATTGGGCGGAACCTGTATCCATCGTCCCTGACCAGAGCCAGGACTCTTTCGCCCTTACCGGCCCTGGCCGAGATGAGCCCGGCGTTAGCCGCGGCGTCGTCCTCCTCCAGCAGGAATTCAGGCGCCCCGAACCTGAGTATCTCGTCGTCGGTCACGACCTCTGAATATTTCGTCGCCGAGCTGAACTGAACTACGTCCGAAGCATGCAGCGGCGCCTGTTCCTTAAAGTAATCCTTAAGCGCTTTCGCGGTGTCGTTGTTATCGCCGACTGTATAGACATAAGCTCCCATAAGGTGCCTGGCGTACTCGAACTGAGACTGACCGACACCGTCCGGCGCGAAAAGCTCCTTTACAGTCATCTTGCTGTCAGTGATAGTGCCTGTCTTGTCCACGCAGAGCACGTCAACTCTGGCCAGAGTTTCCGTACTCCTCATGTCGTGAAGCAGGACGCCATTTTTCGCAAGCCTGGCCGCGCTGAGAGCCAGCGCTACCGTAACAAGCAGGTACAGTCCTTCAGGGATCATTCCTATGATGGCGCCGACCATCGAGACGACACCGTCCTGGAAGGACATGTGGTTGACTGCCATAGCCTGGTAGAGGAGCATCACGCCTATAGGGATGATAGCTATACCGGCTATCCTGATGATGAGCTCGACACCCTTTATCATCTCGGAAGGCTTTTCCGTCATCTCCTTAGCTTCCTCGGTCAGCTTAGCCGCGTACGAGTCCTTGCCGACAGCCGTCAGCTTAGCAAGGCATTTCCCTGAAACAACGGTGCTGCCGGACAGCAGACCGCTGCCCCGTGTCTTTTCTATCTCATCAGACTCTCCGGTGAGCATGGACTCGTTCACAGCCAGCTTTCCGTCCACTACGGAAGCGTCTGCGGGAACCTGCTGCCCGCCTTCGATGAGGACCAGGTCGCCCAGCACCAGCTCTTCCGACGGGACCTTCCTTTCTTTACCGTCCCTGATGACGGTATACCGCGCCTGATCCAGCAGGTTCAGGTTGTCGAGCACACGCTTGGCGTAGATCTGCTGGACGATACCGATCACTGAGTTCGCTATGATGACAGGCAGGAAAGTCAGGTTCTTGAAGGAACCCACTATCACCAGCAGGATAGTGATGACGAAGAATATGCCGTTGAAGTAGGTAAATATATTGTCTTTTATTATCTGCTTTTCCGACTTGGCGGTGCTGTCGGGCATTATATTTACATTGCCCTTCTCTTTCTGAGCCCTTGCCTGGCTCTCAGTCAGCCCCGCCGCAGCCGTCTGTGTTAACTGTTCCATTTCATAAATGCCGCGGAGCTAAGCGTCCGCCTTTTCCTTTTCGCTGTTATTTCTGTTAGGATGCAGCCTGTCGTCGAAATCTGCCATGATATCCGAGATCTTTATCTGCTGAGGACATACCTTTTCGCAGCTGTGGCAGTGCAGGCAGGCCTTAGGCCTCTTGTCGTCAGGCAGGGCCGCGATCGCCATGATAGAGATGAAGTCGTCTTCAACAGACCTGTTCTGGTTGTACATTTCGATGAGCCATGGTATATCTAGCTCCTGAGGGCAGTGAGAAGTGCAGTAATGGCAGGCTGTGCAAGGTATGGAACCCGCCGCTGTCCTGTCCGCCGCTATCTTCTGGAGAGCGTCCCAGCCCTTCTGGTCAAGAGGCTTGTCAGTATTCCAGATGCCGATATTGTCGATGAGCTGCTGCCTGTCTGACATACCTGAAAGGACCATAGTAACGCCAGGGACAGCCTGCAGGAACCTGAATCCCCACTCAGGCGCTGAATAAGCCGGCTCCACAGCCGCAAGATCTGCCTTCTCCTGATCAGACAGCTTTACCAGCTTGCCTCCCCTGAGAGGCTCCATTACCCATACAGGAATACCTCTCTTCTCCAGATCTTTAACCTTGCGCTCAGCGTCCTGGAAGGTCCAGTCGAACCAGTTGAGCTGGATCTGGCAGAATTCCATATAAGGACCGTAAACTTCCATAAAGCGCTCGTAGGTCTCGAAGCTGCCGTGGATGGAGAAGCCCAGATGCTTTACGCGCCCGTTCTCAAGCTGTTCCTTCATATAATCGAGAATGCCGTACTTAGGGTCCAGATACTGCTCCAGGTTCATCTCGCATACGTTGTGTATAAGGTAGAAATCGAAATACTCAACGCGGCACTTTACCAGCTGCCTCTCGAATATCTCCTTTACCTTAGGCATATTGCTGAGGTCGTAGCCCGGGAATTTATCAGCCAGATAGAAGCTCTCCCTCGAATATCTGGAAAGGCCCCTGCCCACTACCAGCTCCGAGTTTCCGTTGTGATAGCCCCAGGCGGTATCGAAATAATTCACCCCGTGGTCATAAGCGTAATCTATCATCTCCAGCGCAGCCGTTTCGTCTATCTCAGCGTCGTTTCCATTCACGACCGGAAGTCTCATGCATCCCAGGCCCAGCCCCGAAAGCTTTATTCCTTTAAAATCTCTGTAGATCATTTTTTCCTCCATAATATAAGCTGGATATTCCTGCTCTTTCCGTTTTTGCCGCTATACGGCGGTTTACATAAAGATATTTTCTCACAAATCATGAATTAGTCAACAAGGCATAACGCTGGAATTTACAAGGTGAAGATTCCAGTACTTACGGGCGCTCCGCGCGCAGGGAGCTCCGCTCATCCCTGCCCGTTATTCCTGAGCAGCCGCGCCATCCTGACCCGGCTATTGTTTTTTTCGTATAATTGTTTTTGTCCTATATTCCTACAAATGCTGTTTAATTTACAAGTCCGTGAGCAATAAATAATATTAGAGCGCTTACGTCGCGCTTTTGGTTTTAAGCGATCAAGATTCAAACATCATGGATCCACGCGGATCCTGAAGACTGAAAAGAGGTAAAGGAGGATTTAAGATGAGAAAGGCATTTAAACCGGCTCCATGGCTGTTCCCTCAGCCTGTGACCATCATCGCCGCGTACGATAAGGATGGAAACATAGACGCCATGAACGCCGCATGGGTCGGCCAGGGCGGTAACACACAGATCATCGCTGAACTCACACCAACTCACGGCACAGTAAAGAACTTCCTGGAAACAGGCGCGTTCACCATAGCTTTCGCCGACGCTGCCCACGAATGGGAAGCTGACTATCTCGGCATGACATCAGCAAACAATGTCCCTGACAAGTTCGAGAAGTCAGGTCTCACAGCGACAAAGTCGGAAGTGGTAAACGCTCCTGTCATCAACGAATTCCCTCTCGCCCTCGAATGCGAGGTCACAAGCTATGACAAGGAAACACAGATCCTCAAAGGCGAGATCAAGGGCATCACAGCCGATGAAAGTGTTCTCGACGCTGACGGCACGATAAACCCTGAAAAGCTCGAGGCGATAGTATTCGATCCTATCAAGCACGGCTATTACAAGCTGGGTGAAAAAGTCGGAAACGCTTTCAAGGACGGCACAGAGCCTAAAAAATAAAAAGGAATATCCCGCGCGGCCGCGGCCGCGCGTTTCGTCCGCTCCGCGGACAAAAAAGCCGGAGAAAGAGATCAGGCGAGGACGGTCTCTGCTCCGGCTTTTAGCGTTTTTGTTCCCGATCTCAGGCGTATAAGATCAATATCATATTTTTTCAATTTCCTGTTTCATCATCCCCAAATGAATATTACAATATTTAGAGTGTGATGAACGGTAGATATACCTTATCGTTTTTGAGTTATTGATATAGAAAGGATAAAGGCAATGGAATACGAGATGACAATAGCGGGACTGAAGCGCACCCTTCCTCTGTGTCCTATCAGCGACACGACACAGATCGGAGCCTTCGTCATGTTCGGCGACAGCGAGATCACTGAGAAAGCAGCGGCAGAGCTCCTTAAACAGGCTCCTGAATTCGACGTCATCGTGACGGCAGAATCCAAGGGCATCCCTCTGGCTCACGAAATGTCCCGCCAGTCAGGCTACAGCGATTACGTGGTCATGAGAAAGGGCGCCAAGCTCTATATGAGGAACGTGATCTACACAAAGGTGAATTCTATCACCACTGACCACATACAGACCCTCTGCATCGGCGAGGACGACGAAAAGCTGATCAGGGGCGCGAGAGTGCTGATAGTCGACGATGTCATCTCCACAGGCGAATCCCTTAAATCCATGGAGACTCTCATCAGCCAGGTAGGCGGAAATATCGTCGGCAGGATGTCAGTCCTGGCGGAGGGCGACGCGGCGGACAGGGACGATATAATCTTCCTCGAAAAGCTCCCCCTCTTCGACTCGCACGGAAATCCTATAAAATAAATAACCTTTTAGTTACATCGCACCGGCCGATCAAACGGCCGGTTTTGTTTTTTTGTAAAGTTTGAATAAAAGTCTACAAAATAGCTTGACTTTATCTCTATATAGTAGTAAATTACAGGTCAATAAGAAACCGATGAGGCGGAGATAACGGTGGCCATGCTCGTACAGAGAGCCTGCGATGCTGAGAATCAGGCGGAAAACAGACCATCAAATGGACCGCTGAGGGCGCAGTCAACAGACCGTGAGGTCCCAGTATTCTGCGACGTATGGCATGCGTAATATGCCGGGGATATTGAGATGTATCCTGCTAAGCGTACGGTTGACCGTAAATCAAGGTGGCACCGCGGATCATGTGAATTCGTCCTTGACAGAAATGCAGTTTTCTGTCAGGGACTTTTTTTATACGCTCCCCGGCAGGAAACACAGGTGTGCGCCCGCCCGGCGGGCGCTTGTCGGCGGAGCCGACGGGAGGAAAAAGCAATATGTTCTATCCTGAAATCGATACTATCCGGAAAACAGCTGAAGAAAAGAAGTACAGGACAGCTCCGGTAAGCATGGAGATACTCGCTGATTTCAGGACTCCTATAGAAGTCCTGAGAGTACTTAAAAATGTATCGGATCACTGCTTCCTGCTCGAGTCTATAAACGACAGCGAAAAATGGGGCCGCTACACATTCCTGGGGTTCGAGCCCAGCCTCGAGATAACCTGCCGCGACGGACACATGAAGGTCGGAGACCTGGAATTCGATACCGACGATCCGGGAAAATATATCAAGCAGGTCATAGACCAGCATAAAAGCGCCAGGTTCGAAGGGCTGCCTGCTTTCACCGGCGGGCTGATGGGATATTTCTCCTACGATTATCTCAAGTACTCAGAGAAGTCGCTCAGGCTTGACGCGGAAGACACTGAAGGCTTTAACGACGTGGATCTGATGCTGTTCGACAGGATCATATGCTTCGACAATTTCAGGCAGAAGATCATCCTGATCGTAAACATCCAGCTGGATAATTACGAAACCGAGTACAATCTCGCTAAGGTCAGGCTGCAGAACATGGCGGACCTGATCATGCACGGCGAGCCGGCAAAAGACCATCCGGGCAGGCTCAAGAGCGACATAAAGGCTCTGTTCAACGAAAAAGAATACTGCGAAATGGTAGAGAAGGCCAAGTACCACATACGCGAGGGAGATATCTTCCAGGTAGTGCTCTCCAACAGGCTTGAAGCCGACTACGAAGGGACTCTCCTCAATTTCTACAGGATCATAAGGACCATAAACCCTTCCCCGTACATGTTCTATATGTCAAGCTCCGAGATGGAGGTCGCGGGAGCATCGCCTGAGACCCTGGTCAAGCTGCAGGACGGCGTGCTCCACACCTTCCCGCTTGCCGGGACCAGGCCGCGGGGAAAGACCGAGGAAGAAGACAAGGCTCTGGAAGCCGGTCTCCTCAAGGATCCTAAGGAGCTGGCCGAGCACAACATGCTGGTCGACCTGGGAAGAAACGACATCGGCAAGGTATCGGCCTTCGGTACCGTCGAAGTAGAACAGCTGCACCAGATCCTGAGATTCTCTCACGTCATGCACATAGGCTCCACGGTCCGCGGCGAGCTGGCCGACGACAAGACTGCTCTGGACGCGATAGACTCCGTGCTTCCGGCCGGAACACTGTCGGGAGCGCCTAAGATCAGAGCCTGCCAGCTCATAAACGATATAGAGAAGAACAAGCGCGGCATCTACGGCGGGGCCATCGGCTATCTCGATTTCACCGGCAACCTGGACACCTGCATAGGCATCAGGATCGCGTATAAAAAGAACGGAAAGGTATTCGTCAGGAGCGGGGCCGGCATCGTGGCCGACTCAGTCCCTGAGAATGAGTACAGGGAGTGCATAAACAAGGCGGCGGCAGTCGTCACAGCTCTCAAAGACGCTGAGGAGGTCATGAAATGATACTTCTTATAGATAATTACGACAGCTTTTCCTACAACCTCTACCAGCTTGTAGGCTCTATAAATCCGGATATCAAGGTCATAAGGAACGATGAGATGACAGTCGAGGAGATAGAAGCTCTCGGACCTGACGAGATCATAATATCACCGGGACCAGGAAGGCCGGCGGACGCGGGCGTCTGCGAAGAAGTCGCCCTCAGGCTCAGCGGCAAGGTCCCTATCCTTGGCGTATGCCTGGGTCATCAGGGTATCTGCGAAGCCTTCGGGGCTCAGGTATCATACGCAAAAGAGCTCATGCACGGCAAACAGAGCGATACCGTCCTAGACCTCAGCTGTCCTCTCTTCAAGGGCTGCCCTGAAGTAACTCCGGTAGCCCGCTACCACTCTCTGGCAGTGGTCGAGGATACGCTCCCAGACGTACTGGTGGAGACAGCGCATACTGAAGACGGCGAAGTCATGGCCGTAAAGCACAGGGATCATGATACCTACGGAGTCCAGTTCCATCCGGAATCTATAATGACTCCGGCAGGAAAGATAATGCTGCAGAACTTCATAGACCTGGCTAAATAACAAATGTATATACAACGCGCCGCGTCAGCTCCGCTGACAAGTGCCTCCGACAGAAGCAGGCGGGCACCGCGCTGAAGATATAAAGATCGAAAAGGAGCACGAAAATGATAAAAGAAGCTATAGAAAAGATAGTAGATAAACAGGATCTCACATACGATGAAGCCTATACGGTAATGAGCGAGATCATGTCAGGACAGACATCAGCAACCCAGAACGCCGCTTTCCTGGCATCTCTCTCAACAAAAAGCACAAAAGCCGAGACCATAGACGAGATCTCAGGCTGCGCCGCGGCTATGAGGGATAAAGCCATACAGGTAGATTACGGCGGACCTACCCTGGAGATCGTAGGAACAGGCGGCGACAACGCCCACAGCTTCAATATCTCGACGACCTCCGCCTTCATCATCGCGGCGGCAGGCGTAAAGGTATCGAAGCACGGAAACCGCGCGGCCTCTTCTCTCTCAGGAGCGGCTGACTGCCTGGAGGCTCTCGGCGTAAACCTCGACGTCGATCCTGACAAAGCATGCCAGCTGCTCGATAAAGTCGGCATGTGCTTCCTCTTCGCCCAGAAGTACCACACTTCTATGAAATACGTAGGACCTATCAGGAAAGAGCTGGGCATCCGCACAGTGTTCAACATCCTCGGACCTCTGACAAATCCTGCTTCTCCTGAGTACTTCGTCCTCGGCGTATACGATGAATACCTGGTAGAGCCTATAGCCAAGGTCCTCTCATCCCTCGGCGTAAAGCACGCCGCTGTGATCTACGGCCAGGACAAACTGGACGAGATCTCCATCTCGGCTCCGACCACTGTCTGCGAGCTCAGCGACGGATGGTACAAGACCTACGTCATCAAGCCTGAGGATTTCGGTCTTGAAAGAGGACAGAAATCCGACATCGTAGGCGGCACTCCTGAAGAGAACGCACAGCTGACACGCGATATCCTTTCCGGCAGGGAGCAGGGACCAAAGAGAAACATAGTCCTCATGAACGCCGGCATGGCCATCTACATAGGCGGAAAGGCAGACTCGCCGGCTGACGGCATCAGGAAAGCCGCTGAGCTGATAGACAATGGCGAAGCTTCAAAGGTCCTCGCCGCTCTCGTGGAGGAATCAAACAAATAGCTTTTAACTGACTGCGGACACAGCTTCCGCGAAAAGCAGAGGTGAAAAATGGCAGAAAAGAATATACTCGACCGCCTCGCCGAACACGCGGAGGAAAGGGTCGCTGAATCAAAGAAAGCAGTATCACTTGAAGAAATGAGGAGAGAAGCCGAATCCCTCGCCGCCTCCGGCGGCATGGACTTTCCTTTCAGGAAAGCCCTGTCTGCTGACGGCATATCATTCATATGCGAATGCAAGAAGGCTTCCCCGTCAAAGGGCCTGATAGCTGCGGATTTTCCTTATGTCGATATAGCAAAAGACTACGAATCCGCCGGAGCTTCCGCGGTTTCGGTGCTGACAGAGCCTAAATGGTTCCTGGGAAAAGACGAATACCTTAAAGAGGTAAGCTCGTCCATATCTCTCCCCTGCCTGAGGAAGGATTTCATAGTCGATGAGTACATGATATATCAGTCTAAAACACTGGGAGCATCGGCGGCCCTCCTGATCTGCGCCATACTCGACCCGGAGCAGCTCAGGGATTACATAGAGATCTGCCGGAGCATAGGCCTTTCTTCTCTCGTCGAAGCCCACAACGCCAGAGAGGTGGAGATGGCTCTCAATGCCGGAGCAGAGATCATAGGAGTCAACAACAGAAACCTTAAGACCTTCACCATAGATTTCGACAACAGCCGGAGGCTCAGGGGCATGGTTCCCGACGACATCCTTTTCGTAGCTGAGAGCGGGATCAGGGAGCATGCCGATGTGGCACGCCTTTCGACCATAGGGACCGACGCAGTCCTGATAGGCGAAACCCTGATGAGGGCAGCCGACAAAAAAGCTATGCTGGACGAACTGAGAGGTGACCTGTAAGATGGGCACAAAAGTCAAGATCTGCGGTCTCAGGCGCATAGAAGATATACAGTATGTCAACGAAGCAATGCCGGATCTCGCAGGCTTCATCTTCGACAGCTCCCGGCGGCGCTACATAGATCCGCAGAAAGCCGCCGGACTGCGAGCGGAGCTCGCGCCGGGGATAAAGGCCGTCGGAGTGTTCGTGAATGCTCCCGCTAAACTGATCATCGATACTATAAAGACTGTAAGGCTCGATGCCGTACAGTTTCACGGAAATGAGAGCGAGGAATTTATCAGGCAGGCCAAGATGGAGACCGGGCTTCCGATCATAAAAGCCTTTCGTATCTCAAGCGCAGAGGATCTGGAAAAAGCCTGCGCGTCCAGCGCCGACATGATCCTTCTCGACAACGGTAAGGGAGGTACCGGTAAGAGCTTCGACTGGTCGCTGCTGAAGGATGTGCCGAGGGATTTCATGCTGGCGGGCGGACTGGGACCGGACAACGCGGCTGAGGCTGTGAGGACTGTAAGGCCCTGGGGGCTGGACGCCAGCTCGGGACTTGAAACCGACGGCTTTAAGGACTACGATAAGATAATTGAATTTATGGACGCTGTGCGGAGCACAGACGAATAAAACAGGAGAATGAAATGAGCAAAAGCAAAGGACGTTTCGGTATACACGGCGGTCAGTATATACCTGAAACTTTGATGAACGCGGTCATAGAGCTGGAAGAAGCCTATAACCACTACAAGGACGACCCTGAATTCCAGAGCGAGCTGACCACTCTGTTCAACGAATACGCTGGCAGGCCCAGCAGGCTCTACTACGCCGAAAAGATGACCAAGGACCTGGGCGGTGCTAAAATCTATCTCAAGCGCGAGGACCTCAACCATACAGGCGCCCACAAGATAAACAACGTTCTGGGACAGGCTCTGCTGGCAAAGAAAATGGGCAAGACCCGCCTGATCGCTGAGACGGGAGCCGGCCAGCACGGCGTTGCTACCGCTACCGCAGCTGCTCTCATGGGCATGGAATGCGTCGTCTATATGGGCAAGGTCGACATGGAACGCCAGGCACTCAACGTCTACAAGATGAGGCTGCTGGGCGCCGAGGTCAGAGGAGTGGAATCAGGAACAGGCACTTTAAAGGACGCCGTTTCCGAAACCTTCCGCGAATGGACAAACCGTATAGCCGACACCCACTACTGCCTGGGTTCGGTAATGGGACCTCATCCTTTCCCTACTATCGTCAGGGATTTCCAGTCTGTCATCTCCAAGGAGATCAAGGAACAGATGCAGGAAAAGGAAGGCAGGCTGCCTGACGCGGTCATCGCCTGTGTAGGCGGCGGCTCCAACGCCATCGGTTCCTTCTACAACTTCATAGACGATCCTTCGGTCCAGCTCATCGGATGCGAAGCTGCCGGCCGCGGCATAGATACCTTCGAAACAGCCGCTACGATAAATACCGGCAGGCTGGGCATCTTCCACGGCATGAAATCCTACTTCTGCCAGGATGAATACGGCCAGATAGCGCCTGTCTACTCCATCTCGGCCGGACTCGACTACCCGGGCATAGGGCCTGAGCACGCCATGCTCCACGACAGCGGACGCGCCCAGTACGTTCCGGTAACGGACGACGAAGCGGTAAACGCTTTCGAATATATGAGCCGCATGGAAGGCATCATCCCTGCCATAGAATCAGCCCACGCTGTGGCCTACGCCATGAAGCTGGCGCCGACCATGGACAAGGATAAGATCATAGTTATCACGATTTCGGGACGCGGCGACAAGGACTGCGCTTCCATCGCCAGATACAGAGGAGAGGATTTACATGATTAGTGTCAGAGAAGCATTCAAAAACGGAAAAGCGTTCATACCTTTCATCACCTGCGGCGATCCCCATCTGGACACCACGAAAAAGCTCATAAAAGCCATAGCCGGAGCGGGCGCCGACCTGATAGAACTGGGGATTCCATTCTCCGATCCTACAGCTGAAGGCCCTACCATCCAGGAAGCCAACATCAGGGCCCTGAGCGGCGGCGTCACTACAGACAAGATCTTCGACATGGTCGCCGAGATCAGGCCTGAGGTCGACGTTCCCATGGTCTTCATGACCTACGCCAACGTCGTATACTCCTACGGTACAGAGAAGTTCGTAAAGAAAGCGGCAGAAGCCGGCATGTCCGGCCTCATCCTGCCTGACGTTCCTTACGAGGAGAAGGACGAGTTCGCCCCGACCTGCAGGAAGTACGGCCTGGACCTGATAAGCCTCATCGCCCCTACCTCACACGACCGTATCAAGATGATCGCTAAAGACGCCGACGGCTTCGTATACTGCGTATCATCTCTGGGCGTAACCGGTGTAAGGAGCAATATCACCACAGACATAGGCTCAATGACAGCGCTGGTCCACGAAGCGAACCCGGATATCCCGTGCGCTGTAGGCTTCGGCATCTCGACCCCTGAGCAGGCCGAGAACATCGCTAAAGACGCCGACGGCATCATCGTAGGATCCGCTATAGTCAAGCAGATAGCAAAATACGGAAAAGACGCCGTACAGCCTGTCGCCGACTACGTCAGATCTATGAAAGAAGCCGCTAACAGATAATATATCGAAATATCAAGCACTCAAAAAGAGGATCAGCCGCGCAAGCTGGTCCTCTTTCTTTTTCTTTACGTGGACTCCGTCCACAAGTGTAATAATACTTATATCAGCAGTAAAAATTTACATCACCGAAATGTTCTTCCGGTGTTCCCTCATTTGACCAAAAATAAATCATATAGCCGCCGATCTTAAACAGCTGTGGCATTTTCAAAGCCTCCTCCAGCTGCGAGTTCTAATATCAGATGCGCATTATCATGCATAAAATCATCCCATTTTTTCATTTCTTCTGCAGAATATCCATCAACAGAAATCCAGTTGTATTCAGGCAGCAGGCATGTCGCATTATGGAATCCTCCATAAACGGGAGTCTCGATATATACTTTTACAGAGCCATCTTCATAAAAATCTGAAAACGTAACTTCTGTATCATCTGGAAATGTGACATATGAATATTTCATAACAAATACACCTTTATTTTATTCCTGTTACTACGATATGGCTCAGAGCCGAATTGGCGAAATGCCTGATCTCCCTGAAGCCGGCGCCTGTCATCAGCTCTTCCAGCCTTTCCGGAGTATAGAGACTCATGCCTTTTATGATCCTGGAATTATCTATAGACGACTGGTCGCGACCGTCAGACTCGTTGCATATGAAGAACATGCCGCCGTCACGCAGCACGCGGTATACTTCACTGAAAGCGTTCTCCACAGTCGGCCAGAAGTATACTGTCTCGAAGGCCGAAACGAAATCGAAGGATCCGCTGCTGAATGGCAGATCATTTATGTCTCCCATGAATACATCGCACTTTCCATTTTTTATGTTCTCAGCGTTCTCCGCCCTGCTCACCTTCACGCTGGTGAAGCTGTAGTCCACGCCTGTCGCGTGTCCGTCCGGGCATTTTCCCAGCAGGCGCCTGAGGTTGGCTCCGCCGCCACAGCCCGCGTCCAGCATGTCAGAGCCCGGTTTTATCTCTATCTGCCTGAGCCCCCAGTTCGACAGCACTTCATGGTGTCCCCCGTTCATGAGCTCAAGCATCTTTTCCCCGTCTTCGCCCACAGGCTTGCGGGTATTCTGCAGAAAGTCCGCGTCTTTTTTCTGTCCCATATTTTTTCCTTTCGCTATTATCTAAAGTCTGTCTATCTCGGCGATCAGCTCTTCCGCTGTGGTGATCTCCAAGCCTATCCTCCTGAGGTCGTCTATGTTGGCCTGCTGTGTTTCCGGCGTATTGGACGATGTGCAGTCTTCCGGCACTATCACGCCGTAATCCAGGGAATCGGCATCATAGCAGGTCGCCCTCACACAATTAGGCGTAGTAGTTCCGGTAACTATCACTGTATCGACGTCCAGCCGCCTCAGCAGCATGTCGAGGGTCGTAGCGAAAAAGGCGCTGTAGCGAGGCTTGTTTATAACATAATCACCTTCAGCTGCTTCCAGCCCCTCCACGAAGTCGTAGCCCAGATACTCTTCAGCGGCATCCGAGCAGGGTCTGCCAGCGGCTTCCCAGTATTTGAGGCGGGCCCGCTCCACATCTGTTCCGTCAGAACGATATACACGCCTTATCATGAAGACCGGAAGCCCAGCTCTGCGGCAGCTGTCCGCCAGCCTGGACAGGCGCGGCACCGTCTCCTGAGCTCCCTTTATGCAGAAAGGCGATCTCCTGTCGATGAAGCCCTTTTCCATATCTATTATCAAAAGCGCTGACTTTGAAATGTCATTTTTCATTTTCCGCTCCTTTCCCGACAATATCCTCAGCTCTTTCCTATTATATACGAGCGGCAGAAAAAATGCAGTCCGGCCTGTACCAGCTTGTCCCGGAGGGAGCTGTGAGCGGAGCTCACGCAGGTATCTGTTTTACGGACGCCGGCTTTTCAGGATACTGATCTCTTTTCATTAACGCAAAAAACGGCCTCCCCGAGCCGTTTTGCTTTTGTCTCTTTTCCTATTTTCCCTTTGTCCTGGATCTGGCTTTAGTCTGGCTGGTTTCTTCCGGAATATATCCGTCTGAATCCAGCAGGTAATTTCTCAGCTCCGCTATATAGCGTTCGCCGACCTGGGAGAGAATGGAATGCTTTTTGGTTATATATCCGATCTCCATGATAGAGTTCTGGTTTTCTTCGTCAGCCCTGAAAGGCACGGCGATATAATCGTCGCCGTTCAGCTCCTCGCTGATGATACCTGAACACAATGTGTACGCGTTGAGCCCGCGCATCAGGTTGAGGTTGGTCGCGCGGTCGGTCGTATGGATGGTGCGGGCATAGTCGTTTGTGCTCAGGATCTCCTCCGAGTAATAGAAAGAGCCGTTCTTCTGCTCGAAGAAGAGAGCCGGATAGTCAGCCAGCTCGTCGAAGGATATGGATTCCTCGCCTGCCAGCGGATGGCCCTTCCAGAGATATACGTAAGCCTGGCAGTTTATCAGGGGAGTGAACACCAGGTCATTGTCCTTAAAGTGCTTCGTGATGACTTTCCTGTTGAAATCGCTCAGGTAGAGGATCCCTATCTCGCTCTTTAGAGTGGCGACGTCCTGGATAACGTCGTATGTAGTTGTCTCTCTCAGGGCAAAGTCATATTTTGTCGTATCATACTCGTTTACAGTAGCAACGAATGCTTTTACCGCGAAAGAATAGTGCTGGGCAGAAACAGCGAATTTCTTCTTTACGCTGCCCGGCATCTCGTACTTCTCCAGCAGGATCTCATACTGCTGATAGACCTGCTGGGCATACTGGAGAAACTCCGCCCCATCGTTGGTCAATGTGACACCTCTGCCGTTCCTGAGGAAGATAGTGATCCCGAGTTCCTTTTCCAGCTCCTTTACCGCGCTCGTGAGCGACGGCTGCGAAATGTATAGGTAGGCTGCCGCCTTGTTCATCGAGCCCATCTTCGAGATGGTTATTATATAGTGAAGCTGCTGAAGTGTCATAAAACCGTCCCTTCCTGTTAAGAATAGCCAGAAAGGCGCTGCCGTTACCGGGAGCGCCTGCCTTGGCAAAAGAATTTATTTCTGGAAAACTGTCTGCTGAGCCGTCAGTTTTTCTTTGATCGTCCTGCTATTTTACTGCTTCGAAAGCCGCGTCGAGAGCCGCGATCAGGTCGTCAGGATTCTCAAGGCCGATAGAGAGCCTGATAGTGTTAGGCTTGATACCCTGATCGAGGAGCTCTTCCTCGCTGAGCTGTGAATGAGTCGTGCTTGCCGGGTGGATGACCAGTGACTTGGCATCGGCTACATTAGCCAGCAGTGAGAAGATAGCCAGGTTATCGATGAATTTCTTTGACTTCTCAGCATCGCCCTTGAGCTCGAAGGTGAAGATGGAACCGCCGCCGTTAGGGAAATACTTCGCGTAAAGGTCGTGGCTCGGTTCTGATTCCAGCGAAGGATGGTGGATCGCTTCTACCTGTTCCTGTCCCTTAAGGTAGTCTATGACCTTCAGAGCGTTGGAAACATGCCTGTCTACTCTGAGTGAGAGTGTCTCCAGTCCCTGCAGGAAGAGGAAAGCGTGGAACGGTGAAACAGTAGAGCCTGTATCTCTGAGGAGGATAGCTCTGATGTATGTAGCGAAGGCTGCTGCTCCTACATCCTTTGCGAAGGAGATGCCGTGGTAGCTTGCGTTAGGCTCTACCAGCCAAGGGAATTTGTCGGAAGCGGCCCAGTCGAATGTGCCTCCGTCTACGATAACTCCGCCGATGGCTGTTCCGTGGCCGTTGATGAACTTGGTAGCTGAATGTACTACGATGTCAGCGCCGTATTCGATAGGCCTTACCAGATAAGGAGTGGCGAATGTATTATCTACGACCAGAGGGAGTCCGTGCTTGTGCGCGATCTCTGCAACAGCCTCTATGTCGATGATGTTCGAGTTAGGATTGCCCAGAGTCTCTATGTAGAGAGCCTTGGTGTTGTCCTGGATGGCAGCCTCGAAAGCTGACGGATCGTCAGGATCTACGAATGTAGCTGTAACGCCGCTCGTGAGCGGAAGAGTATGCTCGAGGAGGTTGAATGTTCCGCCGTAGATGGTCTTTGCAGCTACGATGTGCTCGCCCGCCTTAGCGAGAGCCTCGATAGTATATGTGATGGCTGCCGCGCCGGATGCTGTAGCAAGTCCTGCTACGCCGCCTTCGAGAGCTGCTATCCTCTGCTCGAACACATCCTCTGTCGGGTTAGTAAGTCTGCCGTAGATGTTGCCGGCGTCCTTGAGTCCGAACCTGTCAGCCGCGTGCTGAGCGTTATGGAATACATATGATGAAGTTGCGTAGATAGGAACCGCTCTCGCGTCAGTAGCTGAATCAGCCTGTTCCTGTCCTACATGTACCTGCTTAGTCTCAAAGCTCCAGTTTGCCGGGTTCTTGATATCTTTTGCCATTTTGTTTTCCTCCTATAGATTTTAATATATTTCAGTGCTTGAGTTCTGTGTTGTTTCTATATCTCTTTGGTATGTCTGTATTATATATTCCTACTGCTTTACTGTCTAATACCGCAAAAATATAGATAGTTATAAAATCAATCTATAACTGGCAAGATAATCACAGCAAAATAGAGCAATGTATGCACAAAACGGATCGCGAATTATAAGTAAAATTTATAGTTTACCTAATGTATAGGAAATACAGCGCTCCCGTCAGCTCCGCTGACATCTGCCTGCGGCAGAGCCGCGGAGGGAGCTGTGAGCGGAGCTCACGTGACTTAGCAGATCCTCGGTAAAAGTTCTCCGCCCGGCTGAGGGAGGAGGGTCTGTGTGCCGATCTCAGTATTGAGCACTACCCTTCCGGCGTTTTCTTCAGTGATGCGGCCTATGACGGCGGCGTTCTTGGAGTATTTGCCTTCGTGCAGGGTCTTCAGCAGAGCCTCTGCTTCTGATTCCGGCGCTATTACCACCATGGTGCCTTCGTTGGCAAGATAAAGGGGGTCCAGGCCCAGCATGCCGCACATGCCCTTTACAGGGTCGGCGACAGGAACGTCCTTCTGGTCTATGGCCACGCCTACTCCGCTCTCGCCGGCTATCTCGTAGAGGACCGTGCCTACTCCGCCGCGGGTCGCGTCCCTGATGACATGGATATCTTTAGTAGTGTTTATCATGGCTTCTACTGTGTGCCAGAGAGGAGCGCAGTCGGACTTGATGTCAGCGTCTATCCCCAGGTCCTCGCGTTCCAGCAGGATAGTGGCTCCGTGGCGGCCTACGTCGCCGGTGACCATTACGACATCTCCCGGCTTAGCGAAGGCTCCGGATGTGGAGAAGCCGTCGGTCAGCTGTCCTACGCCCGTAGTGGTGATGAAGATGTGGTCTACCTGGCCTCTGCCGGCAACCTTCGTGTCGCCCGCTACTATCTTTACTCCGGCTTCCGCCGCAGTCTTTTCCATATATGAAACTATCTCTTCCAGTTCGTCGAGAGGGAAGCCTTCCTCTATTACGAAAGCGCAGGTCATATAGAGAGGTCTGGCGCCCATGCAGGAGAGATCGTTCACCGTGCCGCAGATGGAGAGCTTGCCAATATTTCCGCCATTGAATTTGTAAGGGGAAACTATGAAGCCGTCTGTGGTCATGGCTATCTTTCCGCCGCCCACATCCAGGACTGCCGCGTCGTCGGCAGTGAACTGAGGGTTGGAAAAATGGGCTTTAAATACTTTGTCTATGAGCTCGGCCGTCTGCCTTCCGCCGGCGCCGTGAGCGAGTGTTACGAAATCGTTACTCAATGTTGAGACCTCCTCCATACTGATAATACGCCGAACATGCGCCTTCGTTAGATACCATGCAGGCTCCTATAGGATGCTGCGGAGTGCAGACCTTTCCGAATACCTTGCACTGAGGCGGTTTTATCTCGCCTCTTAAAACGTCGCCGCACCTGCAGGCCGGGTTGGACCTGCCCTGGATCTCAGGCAGCTTGTATTTTTTGCGCGCGTCGAAGGCGCTGTATTCTTCCCTTAGCTGAAGGCCTGATCCCGGAATTACACCTATGCCGCGCCATTCAGCGTCACATGGTTCCATGACCCTGTTTATCAGCTCTACAGCTTTAGGGTTTCCTTCTTCCTTTACCACGCGGGGATAACAGTTCACGAAGAAAGGCCTGCCTTCCTGGATCTTTTTGATGATGACCGCTATCGCTGTCAGGAGCTCGCTTGCTGTAAATCCGGTTATGACTCCGGAAACTCCCTCCTCGTCGCGCATCCTCCTGCATATCTCGGTACCCGCTATGGCGTTTACGTGGCCCGGATACAGGAAAGCGTCGGCGCTGTCCTTGAGGGCTTTGTAGGCGTTAGGCATGGTCTTGTTTGCCGTCAGCAGGGAGAAATTGTCCAGTCCCAGTTCAGCCGCCTTCTCTACAGCTATGCAGCTTATAGGGGTGGTGGTCTCGAAGCCTACAGCCAGGAACACTACCTGCTTGTCCGGGTTTTCCTGCGCGATCTTAACCGCGTCCAGAGGCATATATACCACCCTGACGTCAGCGCCCTTTGCTCTGGACTGGGCCAGGCTCATCTCTGTGCCCGGCACCCTGAGCAGGTCACCGAAGGAGCAGATCGTGCAGCCCTTCTCCAGAGCCAGCATGACCGCTTCGTCGATGAAGCCGGTCTGGGTCACGCAGACCGGACATCCCGGCCCCGATATGAGTTCTATATTGTCAGGAAGCATGTTCCTGATGCCCAGCCTGAATATCTCGTGGGTGTGTGTCCCGCACACTTCCATGATCCTGAGCCTGGGACCGTCGTATGACGTGATTATCTTCTTAGCTTCTTCAACTGCCATTAGAGCATCTCCAGTATATCGTCAGATTCAGATTCATCGTCATTGGTGATACGCGCTATCGCCGTGCCGGCGTGTACCATTACGTAATCGCCCGGCTCCAGATCCTCTATCAGCTCCGCTGATACTTCACGCTGAGCGCCGCTTGCGTCGACTACAGCCATGCCGTCCTTAACGCCTACTACCTTTGCTGAAATTCCTACGCACATGATAATGCCTCACTTTCTATCTACCTTATCCTGCTGTCGTTTATATATGTCATAGCCGCGAGAGCCTGCCCGAGGGCAATGCCCCCGTCGTTAGGCGGCACGAGGCTGTGTTTGAGCACCTTTATACCGCTCTCCTCCAGTCCATCGTCGACGAACCTGAGAAGGAGCAGATTCTGGAATACGCCTCCGCTGAGCGCCGCTGTCCGTATGTCGGTCATATCGCTGGCCAGCTTCACAGCCGAGATCACCTGGTCGGCGAAAGCTCTGTGGAAGATATATGCTATCTCCTTTTCATCGCGGCCCTCCAGCTTCATCTCAACTATCCATTGTACCAGCTTTTCCGCCGGTATCTTTATCCATTTCGAAATATCAGAGTCCTGCGTCAGCTCCGCTGACATTCCGGCGCTGCGCGCCGAGACCTCCACGTCCACATCGGCTATCTTCTGCGCCGGCTGTGACTCCTCGAACTCCTGAGCCCTGAACATCAGCGTCACCGACATCTCGCCTTCATAGCTGGCCTGGCGGCGTATCCCGGCTATAGCCGATACC
This sequence comes from Bacillota bacterium, assembly GCA_028724585.1. GTDB lineage: Bacteria > Bacillota > Clostridia > Peptostreptococcales > Anaerovoracaceae > RUG708. The sequence continues at coordinate 53,754 of JAQYCQ010000037.1, forward strand.
GCGTCGAACAGCCTGCCGGCGCTCGATGACCTTACGGTATTGATACCTTTTTCAGCCATGGTCTGTGTGAGCCTGCGCTCGTTCTCCTTACAGAGCCCCAGCCTCTCGACTATCTGCGGCGCCTGGTCCCCGTATATGCTGTTTATCATCGAGGCAGCTACGCGCCAGCCCTGTTTTACTCCCAGATCTCCGCCGACGTGATAAAAAGGAGTGATATGTCCCAGCCTGTCAAATGACTTGGCGTCAGCTCTGAGGATCTCTCCTCCCCAGATAGTGCCGTCTGTCCCGTAACCGGTCCCGTCCAGAGCGGCTCCTATGACCTCTCCCTCATAGTCGTTCTCGGCCATGCAGGAAAGGATGTGAGCGTAATGGTGCTGGACCCTGAATACAGGCAGGCCCTGGTCTTCAGCAACCGCAGTCGTATTGTACTTGGGGTGCATGTCGCAGGCAACTATCTCCGGCTCAGTCTCCAGCAGGTTCTCCATGCGCTTTATGGTCTCTTTCAGAGCCCTGACCGTCCTTATGTCCGCCATATCGCCGACATAAGGAGAAGGATAGAAGAGCTGGTTCTTAGCCACGCAGAAGGTATTCTTGAGCTCTCCTCCGACCGCCAGCACGCTTCCCTTGTATTCCCTGTTCATCATATATGGAAGCGGAGCATATCCCCTGGAACGGCGGATCATATACGGCTTTCCCCTGTAGAAATCCATGACTGAGTCGTCCGCCCTGATAAGTATCTTCCTGTTGTGGGAAATGATGATATCGCACATGTCCAGCAGCTCCGAACGCGCGTCATCGTCTGTCCTGCAGATAGGCGCCCCGGAAACGTTGGCGCTGGTCATGACCAGGCAGTCAGTTCCCAGGTCGAAGCCGTCGTTATAATCGAAAAGGAGCATCTGCAGGGGAGCATACGGGAGCATGACTCCTATCTTAGGGTTATCTGGTGCCACCTCTTCCGCCATCATACCGCCAATCTTCCTCTTCAGGAGGATTATAGGCTTCTGGTGGCCGTCCAGGATCTCCTCGGCGTGCTCCGGTATCTCGCATTCCCTGCGGACCGCGTTCAGATCGCGGAGCATGACCGCGAAGGGCTTGGCCGGCCTGTTCTTCAGCTTCCTCAGCCGCGCGACTGCTTCTTTATTTGTCGCGTCGCAGCAGAGATGGAAGCCGCCTATGCCCTTGACAGCCGCTATCTTTCCGGCAGCCAGGGCCTTTCTCACAGCGGTTATGGCCTCCCTGCCTTTCTGCTCACCGTCTAATATGTAAACCTCCGGCCCGCAGTCGTTGCAGCAGACTGGCTGGGCGTCGTACCTGCGTGTCTCAGGATGTGTGTACTCGTACTCGCATTCCGGGCACATAGGGAACTCGCCCATGCTGGTCCTGTGCCGGTCGTAGGGCATGGACTGCAGTATGGTCAGCCTGGGTCCGCAGGCCGTGCAGTTTATAAAGGGATGCATATACCTGCGGTTTTCGGGGTCGAACAGCTCCTTTTTACACTTGGGACAGGTGGCGATATCCGGCGACACGAAGATATCGCCCGCCTCCTTCTCGCTCTCTATGATCTCGAAGCTCTTGAAATCAATGTCCTCGCAGGGCCTCCTGTCCACCTTAAGGACAGCCGCTCTCTCCGGCGGATTCTCCTCCAGCTCGCGCGCCAGAGCATCTATCTGACTGTCCGTTCCGCGGGCGTATATCTCCACGTAAGAGCCCTTATTAGCCACGCTTCCGGTCAGTCCTATGCTGTCGGCGGCCCGGCTGACGAAAGGACGGAAGCCCACGCCCTGAACTATTCCATAGGCCCTGATGACCGAAGTCTTTATCTTATCATTCTCACTCATCGTCAAGATCTCCCGAAACGGCGAAATGGTTGAATTCCACGAATTCTCCGCTGAAGCCAGCGCTTTTGGCAGCCCTTCTCATGAGCTCGTCGGCTATGATCACGTCGAAGTCTCCGGAAGCCGCTATATCCATGAACTGCTTCTCCGTAGTCAGAGCAATGTCGCCCTGGCGGGTCATTTCCTTCGGCTGCATGAACCATGAGCCGCAGACCACGCCGGCTCCGCCGGCCTCTTCTATGATATCCCTTGCCTTATCGGCTGCCGCCTGCTGGTGGATCACCAGCACCTTTTTGCCTGCCAATGTCCTGAGCTTTTCCTCCAGCTCTTTATCTATGAATGGGTAATCTATCCTGTAAGTCGTTCCGAAACGCTTTTTCAGGTATTTTGCGGCAGCGAGGCCGGAAGGCGAAACTACGATGTTTTCGGAAACCATGCCGGCTTTCCTGATGTCTTCTATGCCGCTTCCCATTCCGTAGCAGAGGAAGCGCCTGTGGACGGAGTCCTCGTAAGCTGCTTTTACTGCCGGCACGCCGTCTTTCCTTGAGATCTCCAGCGGGATCATTCCCAGTACCCCGATCAGAGTATCCTCCGAGGCAGCGGGCTTGTCTTCCTCGTTCACGTCTTCGGCGAACTTTTTGAACAAGGCTTTATAGGTATCTGAGGCGCCTTTGTCATAGAGATGGGTGCCTGTGCATTCTACGGATATTGCCGGCAGCCCGCAGCGCTTCTCGGTCATCCTGACCAGAGCGTGGAAGTCTGTGCCTATGACCGCCGGGACCGGTGTGCCGACTATAGCCGCGAAGGGGGCGTCTATCTTCTTTGAGACCGCTCCCAGCTTTTCCACCAGCTTGTCGTCGCGGCCGAGTATGGCGTCCATGTCTCGCAGGCCGGCTGAGAACACAGCTCTCGGGCTGTCCGTCCAGCGGGGCTCGTCGAATCCGCATATATTTCCTGTGCATCCGCCGGCATCGCATGTGACCGTGATCCCGCCCATGTCGTACAGCACCGAGACCGCGCCTGACTGGTCAGGAGCGAACGGCGACAGGTATTTCAGCATTCCTTTCATCAGTTTTCCCTCCTGTCCATAGCGTCTGACAGAGCCTTGTAAAGATGCTCTACAGCGGCGTAGCCGAACGGCTGCACATCCTGGTTCCAGGCCACATTCGGCGCGTCCGGATGATAGTAGGCCGCGTCAGCGCCTATAGTCACGTCCACCGCCTGCTCAGAGCAGTCGTAATAGATCATAGACGGCGAGAGGTTTGTGTAGATCCGGGTCTCAGGAGAGATCTCCGCTATCCTCTTTACATAGACGAAATTCTCGCCCGATACAGTTCCGTAGATCTCAGGGACGCGGCAGTCGCTCCTCAGGAGGGACAGGGCGATCTCGAATGTATCGCCGTTCAGCGTTTCGCCTATAGCGAAGGAAGCGCCCGGGTATCTGTCCGTAAAGTCCTTTATGGCGGTCTCAGCCTTTTCCCTGTACACACTATCATCTATCTCAGCGCCTATAGCCGAGCCGAAGAGCTCATACTGCCTGTGGATCATAGCCGGCTGATGGAGCTTTCTCAGCTCAATATACGGCATGCCCAGCCTCTTGTTGAGGTCGCCGGCCGCCAGCCTGCACTCGGGATTTATGATGATATTGAAGTTCGCCTCGGACATCTTGAGGTACTCATCAAAGTCCTTCATTCTGGATATCTCATTGATCTTTTTCACTCCGGCAGCCTTGAGGATCTGGTAGATCTCGCTGTCGTCAGTCAGCGGGGCGAACTCGCCCATGAGGTTGACCACGTTGGATCTTCTTTTTGTCTTCTCGAGCAGGGAGTAGATAGACTTCCTGACCGAGTTCATAGGCGGCTCCCTTCCTTCTCTGGTAAGGGCGTACATGTAGCTGGGCAGGACCGGCAGGCCGGCGTATTCCGAAGCCTTTCGACAGACTCTCTCCATATCGGTTCCCAGCAGGGCATCGACGCAGGTTATGCAGATCATAACGCAGGACGGTCTTTCTTCGCAGGAATCCGCCGCTTCCTTGACCGCTTCAGGTATCTTTTTAAGATGCCTTCCGGTCACTATATCCGTGTCGTCCATGAGCAGGTAAAAGAATCTGTCGCGATATCCGCCTGACCTGCTCAGTATGGTCGTGTTCCGGCCGCAGCAGCCCGGCGCCACAAGGAGCTCTATAGAGCCCGGCACAGCCAGGGCAGCCCTCTTTACTCCGAAGCCCTGAGCTCCCGGAGAGTTGAAGGACAGCGCCGCCGGCGAGCTGTAGATCAGGTGCTTTGAGGACTGGAGCTCTTCAGGGACTCCGTCCATTCCCGCCTCTGCCAGGTCCGCGGCTGTTATATAAAATGCTCTGTTGTTTTCAGTCATATCAATTCTCCGCGCTTTCATCGGCTTCCAGCAGCCTCTTTGCCAGGTCCATGTAGATCTTACTGATCTCCAGCTCCGGGTCACCCTCTATGACAGTCTTGCCCTGGTCCTCATAGTGGATGATGTCCTGGCTTCTCGGAATGTCAGCGATTATCTCAAGACCATGTTCTTCAGCAAAAGCCTCTACCTTCTCCCGCTCGTTCTCGACATTCCTCCTGTTGAGGATGATGCCTCCCACAGAAGCGTATCCCCTGTCCTCGAAATTATCCACTGCTGTCTTGATGTTGTTTGCCGCGTAAAGAGCCATCTTCTCACCGGAAGTGACTATGAGCACTTTCTCAGCATAGCCTTCGCGGATAGGAGCCGCGAAGCCTCCGCATACAACGTCGCCCAGAACATCGTAGAGAACGACGTCCGGCCTGTATTCCTCGAAAAGATCCAGCTCGTCCAGCAGGGCAAATGTCGATATTATCCCCCTGCCCGCGCAGCCCAGACCCGGAGTCGGGCCGCCTGTTTCTATGCAGAGGACCCCGCCGAAGCCTATCTTCGAGATCTGCTCTATGCTGTCAGGCTCCTCGTCGAACTCTCGCATGTAGTCCATGACCGGCTGCAGCGGCTGTCCGCCCAGCAGGTTTATCGTAGAGTCCGCCTTAGGGTCGCACCCTATCTGTATGACTCTCTTTCCGAGAGCCGAAAAAGCCGCGGCAAGGTTGCTGGTCGTGGTCGACTTGCCTATGCCGCCTTTTCCGTAAACTGCTAATTTAAGCATACATTCTCCTCCATTTCCAGCCCGGCCGGTCACTTTCTGAAGTCATAAAGGCTTTCCGCCAGCGGCCTGTCTATAAGGTTGGGATTCACGCTGTCGTAGATCCTGCCCGAAAAAGCTTCGTGAGGCAGAGCATAAAATGTCAGTCCCTGCGGAAGCAGAGGCCTGTACATGGGATCCGCCATGAATCCTCTGCAGCCCTCTTCCTTTATGGCTTCCATGATGTCGTCCTCTTCCGGGGTCAGCCTGTCCTGAGGGCGCATCAGCATATCGTCCGTATCTAAAGGACAGAGGACCCTGATGTCGACGCCCTGCTCCATGGCCGCAGCTGCCGCGACAGAAGCCTGGTAGACACTCTCGCCCACAGCTGCTATCCAGCCTGCCCCGCCTTCTTCCGGAGCAGGGATATCCATGTAAGAGGAAAGGCTCTTCCCTGTTTCTATCGCTCCTCTCATCCTGCCAGCCAGATGGGCAGCGAACTCTGCGCCCACCGGTATTCCGACTACATAAGGGGTCCCGAACCTTTTTTCCAGCAGGCGAGCGGCTGCCAGTCCCCCGTAGGAAAGGACCAGATTCAGGTCCGCTTCGCCCGCGCGCGATATATCCTCCAGGGAGCATCCCATAGCTATAGATGCTCCCGTTTTAAATCCGTTCTTCTCAAGCCATATTTCTATAGACTCTATGCTCCCGTTAAGAGAAAAGTCCAGCGGAGTCGCGCCGAGCAGGTTTACAACGGCGCCGGACCGCGCTTCCCGCGGAGCGGCTCCGTCAGCGGAGCTGTCGTAAGCAGCCGAGGCGCTGTTTTCTTTTCCTGTCAGGGCGAACCTGTCCACTATGGCCTCCAGCGCCATGGAGATCCCTCTGGTATAGTGGTCCATGCCGTTGGCTTCGAAGCCGAAGCACGGTACGCCCGTTTTATGCTCCAGTATCTCGGCTATGGCCTGGAAATCCGTGCCTATCATGTAGGGGATAGGCGCTCCCACCACAGCTATGAACTTAGGGTGGAGCTCGGCGGCAGTTTCTGTTATGTCGTTTATGAGCTTTTCGTCATCGCCCATGATGGCTTCCATCTCCGAGATGGCTGATATGTAGATCATGCTGTCCATGTCGTACCAGCGGGGCTCGTCGTGGGTGGTGTATGTGGAATTGCAGCCGGAGGCGTCGTGCATGACTACCATGCCGCCCAGCTCGTAGAGTGCCGAGCAGACGCCGAATTCGTCCGATGAGTATGTAGATATCAGTGCCGCTACCTGTTTCATATTACGCTCTTCACCCCTCTTCCCTTGCGCTGGATGATGGTCTTCATATCCTTAGGCTCCATGAAGGCCTCCTTCATGAGCTCAGCTATCCTTACTATGCCTTTGTAACCGTAATAGAGGCCCTCGTCTCCGCCGCCTTCCACGACATTGACGAAATGATCTGTTCCGGTGAAATAGGCGGCCTTCTGGCCCAGCGCCAGATATCTGCCGTCCCTTTGCCTGTCGGCGAAGCGCATCTCCGGTCTCACGCAGGAGGATACCCTGATATCAGGATAGTTTTTCTGTACCCAGCGGAAGTCTTCCTCGTCCTCCGCGGCGAAGCCGTCGGCGAATATCTCGCGCACGTTTATCCCGTGCTCCAGCAGCAGGCGGACCAGGCTCATGATCTCGAAGGTAAAGCTGTAGTCTATAGCGACAGGTGTGTCGCCTATCAGGTCTTTGACCTCAGCCAGAGCTTTGTCAGCTTCAGCCCTGAGACCGCTGGTGTCAATGGCCGTGATCCCGCAGTATTCAGCCAGCTTCCTGTAGTTTTCGTCTATCCTGTCATAGCGGAAGAAGGCCGGCAGATAAGCGTACTTCTGGCCCAGGCGCTTTTCCAGTCTCTCAGCTGAATTCTTAGCCAGCGGCTCTATATATATGTTGAAAGGAGCCCTGGCCATGTTCTGGTACTCTTCGTAGGTATTGCTGTCGTGGATCTGGACGATCTTTTTGCCGGCCGACGCGGCGATATCGTAGATCTCGCTGTCCGCGAATACCTTCCTGTTGCTGCCTATGATATTTATCAGGGAATCGTCGAAGGGCTGCGGCTTCAGCAGCTCGTACATCTGGATCCTCATCTTCTGGTCCGGAGTGATGCCGCTCTTTCTCAGGGTCGGTATCATATAACAGTCGTCGAAATCAATGTCCGGGAATCTCTTTCTCAGAGTATCAAAGACATAATCCTGATCGTAGGCCAGGAAGAAGTGCTGGCAGTTGATGAATATCAGTATCGCCTTGGGTCTGTACGGCAGTTTTTCCAGCACATCGGCCACTCCGTCTATCATCAGCTCTTCCATGCCGCCCTCGAGCACGTTGTTTTCGCGGACTTCTATGGCTGAGTACCTTCCCATTCCGTCCATCTCCGCCGCTGTCAGCACAACGCCCCTGAGGCAGCCCTCCGCGCAGACGAATATCTCGTGCGATTCCGGGATCAGCATGCCCGTGTGTACTATGTTCCAGGTGCCGCGGGCCGGTGAACTGTACTCCAGGCCTTCTTTGAACGGCGCCGGGAAATGGGCCTCCGCCAGGCTGACCGAGGCTGGGCCGCCGATCCCGGCAGCGGCAGCAAGGTCCGCGGAGCGGTCGTCGAAAAGGCATCCGCAGCCTGTTTTCTCCGGCTTGTTTCTGTCATGACTGAGTTTTTTCAGCATCAGCTTCTATTTCCTTTCTTCTATATGATTCCGCCGCCGACGTATCGCGGCTGGTCCATAACTCCTGAATCCTTTGCTGTGCTCCTGCATACCTCGAGTACCGAATCAGCCAGCTTCCTGTATTCCCTGGCCATGTCGCTGTCAGGGAAGGCCTCTATGACAGTCTGGTTAAGGGGTTCCGCTTCCTGGACTGTGCTCGATCTCGGAAGCACACCGACTATACCAGTGTTGAAATCACCGCAGAGCTCCTGGACCTTGCCCAGCTCGTTCTTGACGCCGCTGCTGTTGACTATCATGCCGCCCAGGCGCGCGTAGCCTCTGCCCCTGAAGTTGTCTATGGCCATGGCTATGTTTGCCGCCGCGTGTATGGACATGTTCTCGCCCGATGTGAGCACAAACACGTTCTGCGCGTAGCCTTTTCTCATGGGCATTGAAAAGCCGCCGCAGACGACGTCGCCCAGAACATCGTAAAATACTATATCCGGTTTATAGATCTCGTAGGCGCCTTTCTTCTCCAGCTTTTCGAGAGCGGTGATTATGCCTCTGCCCGCGCATCCGAAGCCCGGTACAGGCCCGCCTGCCTCTACACAGATGACTCCGCCGTAGCCTTCCATGCATATTTCTGAAAGATCGAAATCTTCTTTCTTTTTGTTTACCGTATCCAGCACAGTCGGCAGCTCCCTGCCGTGCCTGAGCAGTATGGTAGAGTCTGCCTTGGGGTCGCAGCCTATCTGCATGACCTTCAGGCCTTTATCCGCCAGGGCAGCCGAGATATTGCTGACCGTGGTCGATTTTCCTATGCCGCCTTTTCCGTAAATTGCCGCTTTTATCATGTTTCACCTCGTAAAATGCCGGTTGTTTATCTGCCGCCGGGGATGAGCCCGCGCGGTTTCTTCTATTCTTCTTTATCCGGCCGCGTCACTCTGGAATATATCGTCTTGGCGCTCACGCCCCTGACTTTGCCGATCCTGCCGGCCAGAGTGTTTATTACATCCTGGGGAGCGTCCAGCGCTATGCAGATGATATTGACGCCGGCCTGTCTGTACGGCAGGCCCATCCTGCCGATTATGTACTGGCCGCAGCCGTGCAGCAGTTCGTTTATCTGCCCCGTCGCCTCTATATCTTCGACGATTATCCCTAAAATGGCGATTCTCGTTTCCATCCGTATTCCTCTCGCAATAAAAAAAACCGCATCGAAAAGATGCGGTCTGATCACTCACTGTTCCCAGGTCCGGTTTCTGCGCGAGCGTATAGTACGCCCGTTTAAGGGTAAGCTCTGTCCGGTACCTGTTCTGGTATACAATATCGCGCATCTTTGATCTCAATACAATATTTCGACCTCAGATCATATTTACTTTATTATTACCCACTATCGGCGAAAAATCAAGGGAACCGGGCTGTTAATAAATAATCAGGACGGACCCGGCCGTTCTCCCCGAAGGCGCCGATACTGTAAGAAAAAGCTCCGGCGGAACCGGAGCTTGGGATAAGTGACTTTTTTTGTGACTGGGATCTTTTCTGTGCGCTGCCGCGCGCCTTTCTTTAAGTTGTGCCGACGGCCGTGCCTCACAGGACAGCCGCCGGCGTTATATCACCGGTGCTCTGAAAAAGAGCGCCTGCTGTTATGAGGCCAGCTGCTCTGACTGCTGCCGGCTGTCCTGTTCATCCTGTGACAGGTCCTGCGCCTGGTCCGGGCCGGTGGCTGAAAGCGCGCCGGCCCCCTGATCAAAAGGCACATCGTCATCTTCGCTGAATTCAGCCGCGTTGCCCTTCATGATATTGAAGAGCTCGCAGACCTCTTCCCTGGTCATGGTCACGCCTTTGCTCATCTTCTGATGGTCCGGCTGCCATTCCCTGATGTCGTATTTAGCCTCGCGGCCGTTCCATGCCACCGCGTTGAACTCCTTGAGCCAGCCTCTGCCTGTTGTGGAGAGAACTCCGAAGTGCTTCTCTATTGTGAAGCTGAAGTCGTCGTCTCCCCCGCGCCTGCTGTTATTCTGAGGCATATGGTATCACCTTCCTTTGATTGATCTCTAAACCCCTGATTCCGAAAAAATAATTCGGCGCGGCGCGCTGGGCGCCGCATTTATTCGACGATCGTCTGTAAGTACATGATACCTTCATTACCATTATCTGTCAATATATATTTTACAAATAATTACAAGAACGGCGGGGCCGCCATTTTTCAGTTCTGCCGCAGGCACTGGTCCGCGGAGCGGACGCCGGCGCCTTTTCATATATTAATTTTCAAACAGGATGTCAGCTTCCTTTTTCAGCGGGAATTCCGACAGGCCGCTGCCGTCCAGGTCTTCTTTATTCATATCGATCGCGGTTATGCGGCTGTTGTCGTATGTCGTGTAATAGTAGATTCCCTTATCCAGGTTGGCGCAGGCGCTGTAGATGGTGATCTCATAGTCGTCGCCGCCCAGGTGTACGCATCCCCTCTGCTGCTCGACAGACTGCAGTATGTGGAAGAACTGGCTGACGCTCTGAGCCTCGGAACCGTCGCACAGCGAATTGGCGCGGGTAAAGGCCGCCTTGACGAAACGCGACTGGGAAGAAAGGTCTCCCGGCAGTCCCATGGCGCCCATGCCCCTGCTGTAAGGGTCAAGATCCAGGCCGCCGCCGAATGTATTTTCAGCCGGCTCGCAGCTGAGCGACCTGTAGTTGTTGAGACTGAAGAGCTGCTTGTCGAAAGGAGGATTGTTTGTCATGACCCCTGCCGGGTTGTCGTAAATGTGAAGCCCGTCCTTCATGCTCTCCACGACAATGGACTCTTTGGCATCCGCTATCATCCAGTGCAGCTCGGCCAGAGGCAGTTTGTCGCTGAAGGCTATGTTCACCAGATTGATCCTGTCCAGCAGAGCCCTTGCTTCCTCGACGCTGGCGCACTGGCCCAGCACCCATGGTATGAACTCGAAAGGCGCTATATTGTCCTTACCGTCGACCGGATCGCCGTAGTAAGCGTTGCCCGCGAAATTGAGCCCGGCCATCCCCAGTCCCTTATCGTTTACAGCATCATAAAAGAGCGGGAATCCGCCTATGACGGTCGCCATCCCGACCAGGCCGTTGTGGCTGGCCATCTCGTCAGCCATGCGCAGCTTAAAAGGGAAATTCCTCGGCATCACGACGACTTCTTCGCCGAAGGATATCTCCAGATCCAGATTGCGTCCGAAATAATGGTCTTTAGGGTAATATGAAATGGCAGTGCACATAACAGTTCCTCCTTTGTGATTTCATATTTCACATATATTCTGTTCTGCTATGATTATACAGCCGCAGGAGCGTCATGAGTCAGTAAGGATAGAGAAAAAAACGAAAAGATGACCGCCCGGGCGGGACAGCTTACGTCAGCTCACGCTGACAAGTACCTCCGGCAGAAGCTTTACCTTAACCGAAGCCCGCGTGGTCGCCGGCCGGCGTCGCGTCAAAGCGGAAAAAGGCATAAAAAAACCGGGCTGACGTTGATATCAGTCCGGTTTAGAAGTCTGGCAGAGGGCACGGGACTCGAACCCGCGGGGCTTTTACGCCTTACTCGCATTCCAAGCGAGCTCCTTAGCCACTCGGTCAACCCTCTAAGACCTTGTTTACTATACATTAAACAAAGAGTATTTGCAAGTGATAATTTTACAATTTCATGATTTTCTATCAAGCGCGGAAAAGAGGTGTCTCAAAAGTAGCAATCTGCTGCTGATGAGGCACCTCCTCTTTTGTCAACAAACGGACAATATTTTGATAATCATCACATGTAGTACAATAATTACAAGAAGGATTCGAAAATGTCCAGAACCTATACACAAGACTTCAAAAAGGATGCCCTGTCCTATGAAACAGATCTTCCAACACATTGCCGCTAAGGTGATCCTTCCGAGAACGGTTCATCGCATTATAGTCGGGAATGAGCTGGCCATTCAGGAGATAGCGGTGAAGTTCTGATCAAAAAAGGCCATCCCAAAACTGTATAGTTTTGAGACAGCCCCCTGACATTCATTTTTCTGTATTCCAATCTAGCCTGTTATGATCTTGAAGCCGCCGTAGGTGAGCACCGAGATGATGACCGCCGCGCCGCATACGCCCATGGCTATAGACGGAAGAGCCTTCCTCCAGTCCATATCCAGCAGGGCCGCCACCAGAGCGCCGGTCCAGGCTCCTGTGCCCGGAAGCGGGATGGCAACGAAGAGGAAGAGTCCCCAGAATTCGTATTTCTGCACCTGGTCGCTCTTAGCCGCAGCCTTTGCTTCCATCTTGTCGACGAAGCCGTTGAGCTTAGGGCTCTTAGTGCGCATCCAGGCGAAGATCTTCTTAATGAAGAAAAGTATGAAAGGGATCGGGATCAGGTTGCCGATCACCGAGAGCACGATAGATTCCCAGAGAGGCAGGCCCAGGCCTACGCCCACAGGGATGGCTCCCCTCAGCTCCACTATAGGGAGCATTGCCATAAAAAATGTCGTAAGTACTTTTACCATAGTCCCTTCCTGATCACTTGATGCCTGTCGATCCGAATCCGCCTTCTCCGCGTTCTGTATCGCTGAGCTCGTCACATTCTACTACCCAGGCGTGCTGTACCGGGGCGATGACCATCTGGGCGGCTCTCTCGCCATCTTCGATGACGCGGTCCTGATCAGAATGGTTATAGAGGGCGATCATGATCTCGCCCCTGTAGTCAGAGTCAACGACGCCGACTTTATTTGCCGGAGCCAGTCCCTGCTTTACAGCCAGGCCGCTTCTGGCGTAAACGAAACCGGCGTAGCCCTTAGGGATCTCCATAGCCAGTCCTGTGTGGATCATCACAGTCTGTCCCGGATGGATGATCAGCGGAGCGTCCATCAGAGCGTAAAGGTCCATGCCTGCCGCTGTCTCTGAAGCGTACTTAGGCATATGAGCTCTTTCGTCGAGTTTCTTAGTCTTGAGTCTGATTATTTCCATTTATATATCTATCCTTTCCGCCATTGGCATCTGTCGTGCTTAAAACAAAAAGTCAATGATATTCTATCACGAACTCATGCGCCGCGAAATGTATATTTTCATATCGAATATCCTATCGCACCTGAGCCCCGCTGTCCGAATCTCCTATTCGCGTTCCGCCGAGAGGATCTCCGCGCCGCTCTCACCCGCGCGTACTCTCTGCCTGCGCTGTACAGGCTTGTATTCCAGGCCCATGGCCTTTGTCGTCTTCTCCTGGAAGAGGTAATTATACAGGGCGATGACCCTTCCGACTCCGATCATAGCGGCGATAGTGCCCACACCCAGACCGACCAGCTGTCCTTCTGCAAAAAGTCCCATTGCCGCGGCAAGCGCTACGCAGCCGATGTCAAAGCAGTTCTTGGTAAAGCCCATTGTCTTGCCGATGCGGTCAGCCAGGGCCTGTACTATGCCGTCTCCTGGATTAGGGACCAGCCTGCAGTTTACCATCATTGCCGCGCCGAGCCCGGTAAAGGTTATGCCCAGTGCCAGGCATACTATCCTGCCCGCAATATTGGAGGCGTCCGGCAGATACTCCGCGAATATATTGAAAAACCTGGTCATCAGAGCCGCGAGGGGGATCTGGAGCAGGTCGTAGAGCCTGAAGTTTTTTCCTTTTAATATGTATTCGACCGCCGCCAGTATCACGTAGAGCACAAGGCAGGCGTTGCCGAAGTTAAGCTTCCAGATCAGGGAAGCTGTATAAGCTGTCGATATTATCGGTGTTACGCCGAAGCAAGATTTGGTATTGAGTATGATGCCGAGTGAAAGTACTACCATTCCGATGCAGTAAAGCGTCCATCTGACTATCGTCTGTGACTTTCTCTCTGTTTTTTCCATAAAGATTCCCCCTTCTTATTTGCTTGTTCGAGAAATTATAGTCTCATTTCTGTGCCAAATACAAGGGTTGTTTTCTGGAAATTCCGGTGACGTGCCCGCGCGAGCTCCGCTCGCATCACTCAATCTCCTGTAAAACGTTACACCCGGGCTCGCTCCCGGCGCGTCTTTCTGCTTTTTGCATTGACCGCAGAGCGGTCGGATACGCAAAAGAGCCTTTCCTGTCGGTATTTCGCCGACTGGAAAGGCTCTCGGAAAATGGGGATTTTGTATATCAGAAGATCTTCAGGCATATCTGCCTGCTTATCTCATGATCTGTAATGTGAGTTTTTCGCTGCTTTTATCAGCTGAGCTTCGAATAGTTAAGGAAAAGCTGTGCTACCTGAGCTCTTGTGGCTGGTGCCAGAGGCATGATCTGTCCGTCAGAACCATTGATAAGGCCGGCCCCAACTGCCCACTGTACTGCCTGCTGAGCGTAACCGTCCACTGACGCAGCATCTGAGAACTTGGAGAGATCTCCTGATGCTGATGTATCTTTTCCTGTTGCCTGAGCTGTCTTATAGAAGAGTATAGCCATCTGCTCACGAGTGATATCAGCATTCGGAGCGAAGGTTGTCTCTGACATGCCGCTGACGATGCCGCTCGTATAAGCCCATACTACTCCGTTATAGAACCAGTCGCCGCTCTTGACGTCCGTGAACGGAGCTATGCTTGTAACTACAGTAGACTTCTGAGATCTGTAAAGTACGGAAGCGAACATGGCTCTTGACATATTAGTGTCAGGCTCGAAGGTCGTCGCCGAAGTACCTGCGAAAAGCTTGTTCTTAACTGCGTTATCGACAGCGTTGTAATACCAGCTGCCCTGTGCTACGTCCTTAAAGTCGGAAGCTGAAGCCGGAGTTTTTTCAGGCTCTGACGGAGTTTCCGCATCATGGTTGAGGTTCGCTGCCATAGTATCGAGGACGCTGCTGTTGATGGAGGCTTTGTTAGCTTTGTAGTAGCTCATGCCTTCGTCTATCTTCTTCTGGAAAGCTGAATCAGAGTAATCCTTGATGCTTGTAGTAACGCCGTCAGGCTTGGAAGCGGTTGACATAGTCGAGTCTATGATAGTAGCAAGCTTGGCGTTATCCGTTACGTGATAGAAATGATAGTACCAGTAAGTAGCCGCGTCTACCGGGTTGATGTATTCAGGATAGCAGTAAGCTGTCCAGTAAGCCATGCCCAGCAGGTTCTCTATGGAGTTTGCCCCGATAGATCCTACTGTGCTGAAGCTGCTGGACATTACAGGCATTGTCTTTACTTTGCTGACAAGCTCTGTATCCTTAGGGTCGATGTACTGGAGGAGCATCTCCCTGATGGAGTCTTCGCTCTTATTGCCATTGACCTGTACGCCGCCTGTTATGATTATGTCGGAATTAGCGACGATCTCCTCAGCCGACAGCGGATAGTATGCTTTATCCTTTCCACTGATCTTGACAGTGCTGGCAGTCTTTCCGATCTTGGCCGCCACATTGACAGTAGTCTGATCAAGGAATTCGCCTACTCTGGAATGCGTAGTCGTTCCCTGAGTGGAAACGTTCGAATCTACACAATAGAATACGCCGTCCTTTGACTGAGCCGGATCAAAGACCGCGACAGTCTTCTTCTGCGCTCCGTTCTTATTAAGCTGTTCGAGCACATAGGACTGGATGCCTACAGTGTAGTTTGTCAGCTGGTCGGCAATTTCGAGAGGATCACCGTAGCGTGTATGCCTGCTGCTGTCGCCCGCAGTGATCTCGTTGGCATCTTTAGCGAGCTCGTAAGCCGTCTTGAGGAAGTCAGAGCATACTGACATCGGATAATTTACGATATACGGGTCGTAATCATTGTCTTTATTGCTGTCCTTGTTTTCAGGAAGATCCGCGATGAGCGCGCTGTAATCTCCGCCTGATGTTCCGATCAGCATATCCGGACGGTAATAAAGCGAACTTACAGTGCCGAGATCAGGAACTACTTCCGTATCCACTGAGTTAGGGTTGCCGGAGATTCCGCCGAGAGTGTGCTTGTCCGCGAGCGATTTTCCGTTCTCTTTGGCCCAGCTGTTGTAGGCCCAGTTGTAAAGATACGGGTTCGGAGCGGAGTTGATGTCCGTTCCGAATGTTCCTATGAGTACAGAGCTCTGTGCCTTTTTAAGATCATAGTCAGCAGGAACCTCTGCCGCACGGTCTGTAGTATTCGTGATCCCGAGAATTTCCGGTGTGGCATCAGCCTGAGCATGCGCGGAGCATGTTATGAGACTGTCGTCTACAGTCATCGGAGACGTCGGAACGTCGTAGGAAACAGAAGCAGCCGACGCGCCGAAACCCATCGAAGCGAATGTCGCTATCGAAAGGCCGACTGCCGCCGCTCTCTTTAATAAATCCTTTTTCATAAAGAATCCTCCTGTAATGGTTTGAAACAAAATATATCTCCGGCGGTAAAAGCCGGTATGCTGAAATGCCCGCATCGACATCAACAGCCTGCGTCTTCGTGAGCTCCGCTCACAGGTCCGTCCCGGGATCCCAAGATTCGCAGCATACATTTCCGCCGCTTTCCCGGCTGTGTCAGGACAGATATCATATCTGGAAATAATGAACGGCATACCTGAATCTGCCCAGTTTCTTCTTCATATTTCCGCGGAAGGCTTTGTATACCTTCCAGAAACGGTTGAATTCCACTTCGTTCAGCTTCCTGTATCCGTATATGATCTCCTGATAGGCGCGCGTCAGCGCGTACATGTCGGCGGAGCCGACGGCAAAGCTCTTCATGGCTCTGCGCTGGCTCCTCATATATTTGAGCAGAGTCACTTCAGGCGGTCTGTCGAAGCCCGCGTAACGGAGCTTTTTCAGCAGCCGCTGATATATCATGACAGCGCCTTCAGTTGGTCCTGCCTTCTGTACCTTGTTTTCCCATCTCTTCTGGAGAAGATGGCGGATAACGAAAGGCGCAGCCAGCGCCAGAGCTATGAGTACAGCTATCAAAATGTATAAGCCTGTATGATCCTGATGGTAGTTTACAGCCTGTCCCTTTTCTGTCTTCGTCTGCTGCTGGATGTCGCCCTGCTGGTTTTCGTCCTTTTTCTGCTGAGGAGCCTTTGTCTGGTTCTGATCCTGCTTCTGATTGGTCATCTTCTGCTGGTCGTTCTCGTTCTTCGTTTTGTTCTGCTCCTGAGGGACCTCAGTCCGCTTCGAAACTCCTGCCTTTTGAAGTATTTCGAGAGACTCCAGCTTTGTTATCAGCTTGAGCTCGTGTGTTTTCGGGTTCAGCGGCTTTATCACTCCTGCGTATATGCCGCCGGCAGCAAGGGATATCACAAGCACCAGCGCTATAGACTGGACAGTATATCTGCCGAACCTCACGCTTCCTGTATAGGAATTCACTGCTGAGCTCTCGTAGACCCTGAGCATGAACAGAACAGCCAGCGCGCAGAAGAATACTATGTAACCCTTAAAATTGACCGGATATTTCAGGAAAGCGAAGGCCGCCGTCATCACACAGCCGCCTATGAGCAGCAGTATTGTGCTGATCCGCCATCTGGTAAGCAGGTAGCAGACTGCCGATACGCCTATGATGACTATCCAGAACAGCATGGGGTTTCTGTCTATCTTTCCGCCGTGGGAGCTGTGAAAACTCCTTACCAGTATCAGTGCCGCTATGATCAGAACGACCGCGGTTAATATGCCCGCTATCGTCGTCGCCCGGTTGTAACCCGCTATAAAGAGCAGTACCATACATACCGCGCAGACTATGAGGATAGCCGCCGCGCTCTCTGTTCTCGGATCTTTGCTGTCGTAGCCGGCGAATACATTTAAAGCCAGGCCCGCGCTGAGCAGAAGGCAGCATATCATGTCCCATATATGGTTTTTAAAGTAGGCTGTCATATCTGCTCCTCCGGTGCGTCAGCTTCGAAAATGCTGACAGAAATATCGTATTCGTTCAGCGCGTCCAGCCCTGCTGTTTTTTCTTCACGGGATCTGCTGTCCAGCCCGTGTTCTATTACATATACAAGATGTATATTCCTGCCGAACTGCCTCGCGGCGATAAGCTCGTCCGTAAGTTCCTCATAAATGCATGATGTTACCAGTATCAGGTTTGAGCTTCCTCCTGATACCATGGCCTCTTCTCTCATTACCGCCGGCCCGTTTATTTCATCTTCGCCGACTATCGGTGAAATGACAGCGGCATGTCTGACCAGGAGCTTTTCATCTTCATCGGATTTAGGCACCATGCTCTCTACGGTTCCGTCTTTTCCTTTGAAAAATACCTGATAATCGGTCTCTCCGTGTTCAGCAGTCCTTACAGCGGCAAGAGCAGTTTCCATAACTGTGTCGTAGAGACAGGCCAGTGTTTCCCGGTCGGTCACGGGAGCTGCCGGATCTATGATTATCGAAAGGTCGTTCCTCATGCTGGTCTCGGTGAGCTTGGTCATGTAGTGCGGTGAATGCGCCGATATCTTCCAGTGAATCCGCTTCATCGAATCGCCCATGGCGTATTCCCTTACTCCGGAATAATCAAATCCATCGTTGACGACAGCCGCTTTCTGATCCATGCTCTCCGAGATGGACTGCTCAGACAGCTCGAATTCCAGATCATCGCGCTTTCTCGGCATCACGGCTACGGACAGCTCTTCGCTGATATCCAGTGGAAATCTGAAAATACCGAGAAAATCGTAAAGCTCCACCGATCTTATCCCTGCTTTATATTCACCGATATGGTCCATGCGTATGTCGAAAGAAAAATCCGACGCTCCGCGCGCCGCCATGGTAAAAGCAGCCGGAGTCACCGAATCGGTCCCGCCGAGCACATCTGTAATATATATGAAGGCTACTGCCCTCGGGCATATCAGCCTGCTGTCATTTACTATATCCATGGAAAGCGGGACGCTCATCCCTCTCTCACATTCCGAATCTCCGTGATCCGATTCGAACCTTATCCTGCGTCTGACTGCCAGAGTCAGGAGCACGGAAGCCCCTGTGAGGATCAGTACAGCGAAAAAAGGGAAATACGCGTATACGCGATCGCTGTAATAGGCGGGGATCATCAGTATCACGAGTACGGCAGCGAGCACCACAGCTCTTATGATGTTGTCCGCGGCTGCACTCCTTTTCATTAAAAGGCCCCCGCTTCTGCCTGCAACGGCGACGAAGGAACTACTACATTTTTAACTATTTCATTCACAACATCGGTACCTGTCTTCTTCTCTGTCTTCGCCTTGTGTGTAAGGATCACCCTGTGGCCGAGAACATACGGAGCCAGGAACCTGATGTCGTCCGGAATAACGTAATTTCTTCCCTGATAAAGAGCGTATGCCCTGGAAAGCTGATAAAGAGCTATGCTTCCGCGGGGCGAAGATCCCAGCCTGATATCTTCGTTATTTCTGGTAGCCGTAATGAGGCTGACTATATAGTCGGACATCTCCCTGCTCACTATGACCCTGCGGCATTCATCGGTAAGCTCTACCACTTCTTCTTTTGTAATGCACGGTCCTATCTCTTTCTTCGATCTTTCTCCCGTCATGATGACCCTTACTTCATCCTTGAACGACGGATAGCCGATAGAAAACTTTATCATGAAACGGTCTATCTGCGCTTCAGGCAGCTGGTATGTTCCCAGCTGTTCTATAGGGTTCTGGGTCGCCAGTACCATGTACGGCCTGTCCATCACATACGTATTCGAATCGACAGTCACCTGTTTTTCTTCCATGATCTCCAGCATTGCCGACTGGGTCTTTGCGCTGGCCCTGTTTATCTCGTCGGCAAGCACTATATTGCTCATTGCCGCTCCCGGCCTGAACTCGAACTCACCAGTCTTCTGGTTGTAGATAGAGAATCCGGTAACATCCGAAGGCATTACGTCCGGCGTGAACTGTATCCTGCTGTAGTCGCAGCTTATGGATTTAGCCAGTGCTGAAACGAGGCTGGTCTTGCCTGTTCCCGGAACGTCCTCTATCAACACGTGGCCTCCGGCCACAAGGGCAAGCACCGTGAGCACCACCACGCGGCGCTTACCGGCTATTACGGTCTCCATGTTGTCCGCTATAGATTTCATCTTCCTGCTGCACGCCAGAGCCTGCTCCTCTGTTATCGGAATATACGCAAGTCCTTCTATGCGGCTGCTGTCTAATTCGTTCATGTAGATTCCCTTCCTTTACATTCTCCTGCTCCTGACCGCTTCGTCACGGTCATGCAGCATCGGTATGCATACCCTTGTCGGATGGCCGGTATCGTCTACGATCTCTACTACTCTGATATCCGCTTTGTAAGCCTTCTTCAGGTTCTTCTCGGTGACTACCTTAGAGGAATCCCCGAAGATGACTTCCTCTCCCGGAATGATGACCGCTGTCTTCGCGTCGAGCAGAAGAGCCTGCTCCGGATCGTGGGTAGTGAATATCGTGCATATCCCTCTGCCGGCCATGCTTTTCAGCGTATCCAGTACCACGACCTTATTGCCGTAGTCCAGATTGGCAGTAGGCTCGTCCAGCACCAGGATCTTCGGTTCCTGGGCGAGAGCCCTGGCTATCATGACCATCTGCCTTTCTCCGCCTGATACTTCTGTATATGGTTTTCCTCTGAGATAGTCTATGCCCAGCTCGTTTATGAGAGAGTCAACGATCTCTTCGTCCTTTTTTCCAGGCTTGCCGAAAACCCCTATATGGCTCATGCGGCTCATCATGACCATCTCCTCGACCAGATAAGGGAAGGGCGGCGTATGACTCTGCGCGACGTATGCCACGCTGCCGGCCAGCTTTTCAGGGTTCCAGCCAGAGGTATCCTCCCCGTCTATCATCACCTTTCCGCTGAGCGGCTTTAAAAGGCCCAGTATCGTCTTGAACATAGTCGATTTGCCTACGCCGTTCCTGCCCAGTATGCAGCAGATATCTCCGTTTACGAGCGTAAGGCTGACATCGCGTACCAGCGGCTTCCCTTTTTCGTAGCCGCACGCCAGACTGTTTATTTCCAGCTTCATGCGTACACACTCCTTGTCTTAGAAAGCGCCGCCACGAACAGCGGCAGAACTATGAGGCTGACCGCGAAGTTTATCGGAAGGGCCATGCCTGCCACATATATCATCGAGCATACGCTTCTGGCAAACAGCATTATCGTTCCGCCGACGCACATGCTTATATACAGTACTTTTCTGAAATCAGCGCCTTTCATCAGATATCTGACCACCGGCGGCACTGCCATGGACATTATTCCCATATCGCCGCATTCCACCAGCGCGGTCACCGACATTACAGCTCCGCAGACCATTCCTGCCGTTCTCAGCATATCGGGCCTGACTCCCATGCTCCTGGCTTCCGGATCGTCGAGTACTGAAGCGTTCATCCTGTAGCGGAGCATATACAGAGGCAGGATGCTGGCTGCCATACTGATCAGGAATATGAGGATGCTCTTAAGGTCTGTCATGACATAGATGCCCATGGAAAGCTCCTGATACGAAGTCAGCAGAGTCGAGTCCGCTTCTTCTATCTTGAACTGGAAATACATTGCCAGCACATTGCCGAACTGACTGACGATGGCGCCGACCACCAGCATATCCTGTACTGAAAATCTTCCCAGCCTCCTGCCGGCCAGCCTGCCCGAAAGAATCGTTATTCCAACCATCACCGCGGCGCAGGCATAACAATATATATACCTGCGGGTCAGCATTCCCATAGCGGTGGTCGGGAACAGCATGATGAACATAGCTGTCCCCAGATTGACTCCCGTCGAAATGCCGAGGATATTCGGCGACGCCAGCGGATTTCTGAACATGGTCTGAAAGGCCGCGCCTCCGGCGCAGACAGCCATGCCGGCTATACATGTAACGAGCGATTCCTTTAGCCTCGATACGGACTCATAATAGAACTCATGTTTTTCAATGATATCGAACTTATCGAGAGCCAAAGGCCTGTTGAACAGCTCGGCAAGTCCTATCTTAAGAGCCGACCAGAGGTTTGCCGCTGCCTGCGCGGGAATGAATCCCGGCTCCGCTGTGCGGAAGCACAGGCTGATTATGAACATAGCGGCAAGGGCCGCGGCGAATATTATGTATATCTTACGATCCGCATCTCTGCGCTTTTTTTTATCAGTCCGCACGAGCCGCGCCTCCTCCCTTTATATAAGCCGCGATCATTACCAGGCTTCCTATTCCGCTTGTCAGTACGTTAAGATATCCTGTCATATTCGTAAAGACAGCCGCGTCGTAAATGACCAGCAGGACTACAGCCCCGAGCAGCATGGACGCCGGTAAAAGGCGCCTGAAGCCCGGACCCACTATCCTGCGCGCCGCAAGCGGTATGATGAACCCAATAAACCCTATCTGTCCGCAGAAAGCTATGATGACCGCGGTCATCACTGTATTAACTCCAATAGCGGCTGTTTTCGCAAGCCTTACGTTCACGCCCATGGTGCGCGCCTGCTCATCTCCGAGCGCCAGCGCGTCCAGGCGTCCTGACATCATGATCAGTATCGCTCCGCAGGGTACCAGGAAAGCCGCCATTATCAGTACCTGGTCTAATTTATACGAATTGACGAATCCGCCCATCGTGAGATTCCTGATGATATCTATGCGCGGATCGTCCGAATTTTTTTCTATCAGATAGTACTGGACCATGCTGCTGAAGGTTCCTATCAGTGATGAAAAGATGATGCCAGTAAGTATGAGATAATCCGATCTTATCCTTCCTCTTCCCAGAAGGAGAGTTATCCCGACTACCAGAACCACAGCGCCGAAGCATCCCGCCAGCACCATAAAGGACTGCAGGTTTCTCATGACAGCGTTCTGCTGTTCGAACACAGAGGCCAGATTGCTGGACCTTACCGTGCCTGTCGTGATCGTGACGAAAAAAAGCGCGTACAGTATGTTGCCCAGGCTTCCGCCCGACATGACTCCAAGTGTCGAAGGCGATGCCAGCACATTCCTGAAGGTCCCCTGATATACGGCTCCGCTTGCCGCAAGGCAGGCTCCGGCCATTACTATCATTATGTTCCTGTATGTTATGAACTGGATGCCGCCTTCCGCTCCGGCTCCTGTAATGAAATTGAAGAACCTCATAGCCTGAGTCCTGGAAAGCTCGAGCGCGTAGGACAGGTAAAAATGCTCCCTGCTGAGTGTTACGAAGAAGGCGGACGAAAACAGGAACACAAGTATCAGAGCGACTGCCAGGATCACCATGGCTTTGTTGCCGCGCTTGAATTTCCTCGTCACCGCCTTCTGGGCTTTAAGAGCCTCTACATCCGCGGCCGACGAGGAAGATCTCATCGTTATTCTTCCGCTGTCCTTCCTGCGCCTTTCCTTATCTTTTGTCTCAGCTGCTTTTAATGCTTTTTTCTGCTCTCTTCCAGCTTTCCTAACCGCTTGGCGGTTTTCTGACTTACGAGGCCTTATCCTGCTGTTTCCGCCGCCGGGCGAAGCAGGTCTCATTTTTATCTTTCTGCTGCCCTTATCGCTGTCTGACAAAACCTGCCTCCTTACTGTCCTGACATGATGCTGTTGATCTGGCTGTCGGATACGTTTATTCCGAAGATATCAGTATATAGATCCTTAAGCCGCGCGGCTATGTCCGCGTCTGAAACGGTACCGCCGAACTTATCGCAAGCCCAGAGTGACGTGAGCACGCCCTCCGGAGTGCCGAGCGCCCAGCTTCCGCCGACTCCTGAAGGAAGAGTGAATACCTTGTAGTCGCCGTGGATCGTCGTGGAAACTATCGTCGAACCGTAAGAGAAGCCGTATCCCGAGGCGTTTCCGTTCGATGTCTGTCCCCAGTTTTTCCAGAGATATCCGCCGTTCTTATCGTTATTGAGCTGCTGTGCCGCGTAGCTGCTGCCTGTAATGACCGCAGGGAATCCGCTGGTTCCGAGATATGATGTGATGCTGCCTTCCTCACCCGCGTCTATCACTGATGTAAGCTTATTCATCCCGTCTTCTTTAAGCACCTCTGCCAGAGTACCTGTAAGGGATACCTGCGATACGCCCGTGCCTATCAGAGGGTTGACGTACCAATATCTGGCCTGCCCCAGCTCGCCGGATACCTTAGTATCGGAATTGATCACTCCGCCAGTGCTGAGGTATTCGTTGAGCAGCCTTACGTGCTTCTGCGAAGGAGCTATCGCTAAGCCTGTGCCTGTGACTCCGGCCGCTGTCCATACTGCGCCCGCGTCCCAGCCCTGCAGGAACAGGGAATATACCGGATCTCCGGCTTTAGACTCAGCTGTCTTGATAACGTCGTCATACCAGTTGATATACTGATCGGCTTTCTTCTCAGCGTCTCCGCCCAGCATCTGCCCGACAGCCCTTATCTGTTCTTTATAGGTTTCAGAAGCTTTCGACGTATCCGGTGTGAGGTTTATCGGATAAGTATCGATCTCAGCCGCCTGAAGAGCGCCTATCTGAGCGTCTGAAAGCTCGCCCGGCCTGTAGAGCACAGCGCCCTTTCCACTGCTGTCTGAAGAAACCGCCGTGAGCAGCTGCTGGAAAGCAGCATCCGTCATGCCTGAGCTGCCGTTGCCGTCCCATAGCTGCTGTATCTGTCCCGAATCAGCGAAGAGCGAAACTGATGAACTCTGGGCGAATCTCTGCGATGAGGCCTTGAGTATGCCCGTTCCGCCCAGCATCTCCACCACTGAAGCTGCTGCCGGGTCGGCCGCCGCTATCCTGTTATGTACACCGCTTATCTCAATGGTCTTTCCATTGTCATTTACAACCTGCTGGCTGCCGTTTCCCCCTGGCGTTATCCCAGTCGTGCTGTTAACTCCCACAGACTGTGTATCGGTTCCCGTCTGTTCTCCGTTCCCGGATCCTTTCGCAGTGCCGTTCGCCTCCGCCGCAGCGCCGTAAGTTAACTTTGCGGTCGAGCTGCTGTTATCCTGATTTCCCTTGACTGCCTGGGTATCCTGCTGATTTCTCTCCTTATCAGCGTCATCGGTCTCCTTTTTCGACGAGATCTGCTGATCCTGATCTGTATTGTTCTCGTCGTTGTTCTTCATCTTTGTCTGGTTATCCCTGTCCGGATCCTTATTTTCCGTGTAGATCTTCTGTTCGAGCACTTCGCTCTCCCTGCATCCCGTCAGTGCCGCGGAACATACGAGCGTAAATGCCAGCACCAGACATACTTTAGCTGCTGTACTGCGTTTCATGTATTCTTTCATCCTCCCCGCCGCGGACACGCGGCAGACAGCCCAGCGCCGGGACATCGCCGGCGCGTACTTATAGATTATTTTTATTAATATAGTTAGTTTTAGTTTGTTTAAATTTGAATTCACTAATTTTGTTATCAATTAGTAATTTTAACATTGAAAACGCCGAGATACAATTATGTTTAGTTAGTTTTCGTTTTATTTGATATATTATTATTGAATAGAACATGGTTATTTATATATGATTTTTACTATATGTGTACTATTAATGTCTAAGCAAAGAATATACAACGAATATCCTGACAGCGGATATTCCCGCGCGAGCTCCGCTCGCATCACTCAATCTCCTGTAAAACGATACACCCGGGCTCGCTCTCGGCGCGTCATTCTGCTTTTTGCATTGACCGCGGAGCGGTCGGGAAGGTATAAAAAAAGCAGGCCATATAGACCTGCAGAAAACGTATGTTAAAGATTCTATTTTTTACTGGCATCACTGCCGAAAAGCCGCCCGAGCAGTCTGCCGAATGAAACCGCCGCCGGCTCATCGTGGCTCAGGGACTTTTTATGCCTGCGCTCTGTATCCAGCCTCCTTACAGTATCCACCTGCATGACCTGAGCTGCCCTGAGGCTGTCAGTCAGGCTTCTCATCCCGGATGAAAGCTCTTTTATGCACTCAGTCGACTTATTCAGCGACTCCATGAGGCTTTTTCTCTGGCCATCCAGCTCGGCTATGCGCCTGTCTTTAGCTGAAGACTCCGCCTGGGACTCTGCCAGCTTTTTCTCCAGTTCGGCTATCCTGGCTCTGAGCTCAGCGTCATCCGCGCTGATCACGACCGTGTCAGCCGGTATAACAGCCCTTGCCTGGTCAGATTCCGCGTCATCCTCTGCGGCGAAAGCCTTCTTCATCTTCCTGACTTCCTCATCAGCGAAATACATAGTCTTTCCCGAGCCTATATAGTGGTATCTGGGATTGTTCGCTCTTATATACCTGTAGATCCTCTGGCGGCTGACCCCCAGCTCTTCAGAGATCTGTCTCACTGTCATATCCATCGTTCACCCTCCGGGAGTCCCCCGCTCCCTAAAATCATTAATAATTAAATTTTATCATAACCTGCGGTTTCGTCAATTAAATGGAAGGTATATGATCACACAGCCCTCATGTTCTGCATTTTATTGCACATTCAGACACCCATCCGCGCCCTGTCATAGCTCAAAATATTTTGATCGGGAAAAAGGCATAGGCTATCATCTATACCAACCTTACCTAACTAAACCAAATAAAAATAGCTTATTTCAATTTAAAATGTTGCATATTGCATAAAATTTAATTATTATTAATTACGTAGAATAAATACAAAAAATAATTTCCACCGCACGCAGTGCGGTCATGAGAGGCGGTGTCATGAACAACAGACATATGAAGATCTTCGTACATGTCTACGAGAAGCTCAGTATGACTCTCGCTGCTGAAGCGCTCTACATCAGCCAGCCTTCAGTCAGCCAGGCGATAAAGGAGCTCGAGGAATACTACGGAGTCCGCCTTTTCGAACGTTATCCAAAAAGGCTGTACCCGACTCCGGAAGGTGATCTGCTCTACAATTACTGCAGGCAGATACTCGGCCTTTACGATGAAGCTAAAAAAGACATACTGTCCCTGACCGGCAAAGCGGCCATTTCTGTGGGCGCTAACATCTCTGCCGGGACGGTGCTGATTGAAAAATATATAGACAGGTTCCACGAAGAATACCCTGACGTCAAGATATTCGTCAAGGTAGCGGGATCATCAGCACTGACAAACATGCTGACTCGCCATCAGCTGGACTTCGCTCTTATCGAAGACCTGATCTTCGATACAAAACTTATCCAGAAGCCTTTCTATAACGACAGGATAGTTTTCATCTGCTCACCGGACGATCCGATGGCTTCGAAAAAGAACATTAAATTCGATGACCTGAGAGGAAGGGATTTCCTTCTCAGGAACAGAGGCGTCGGAGTCCGCGACAAGTTCGATTACCTGATGAAGCTTCACGATATAGAAGTGGAGCCGCTCTGGGAATCGACCAACACGAGAGCTCTCATAAACGCAGCAAAAGCCGGATACGGCATAGCGGTCCTCCCTTACCTGCTTGTCAGGGAAGATATTGAGAGCGGAAATGTAGCGCAGATGGATGTCGAAAGTGAAGCCCTCACCAGAAAGCTCAATATCACATACCACAAGGACAAGATATTCAATAAGTGGAGCAAAGAGCTGATCGACATCATAGAGTCATATTCCGAAGAGCCCGGACCAGACGGTCAGAGCGGCTGATCACAATATCGACAAGCCTTTCCTTTCAATATATATATTAAACTGAACTCCAGGTATTCGTTGCAGGTACCGCTAAAGAGCTCAGTTCCCCTCCTTAGTAACAAAAAGCAGTAAAAACCCGTGTCTGAGTGGTATGCTACCCTCAAGTAGGACACTGAAAAGTGAAACCGCTTGGGGGTGTTTTCATGCCTAGAAAAAGTAAAATTGATCCGGCTGAGAAGGTAAAAATTGTAGAAAAAGTTATCAGAGGAGAAATAGGTCTTAATGA
>JAQYCQ010000038.1 GCA_028724585.1 Bacillota bacterium
AGGATATGCGGTTGGGGAACCACATTCATCATATCACGGGAGTTTTTTCTTGAAGCTAAAGCTCACTTATGCCACCAGCATAGCTGGTGGTTTTATGAGCACCTCATTCCATTCGGTGCTCCTCAGCTAAAGCAAGAACAACATAAAAGGCAGCGGCCGTCCAAGACCACTGCCTTCTATGATATTGAGGTTTGAAAAAATATATGTACAGCAAGATGCTGCAGCTTGCTTTTACTTAATTACGCGGCCTCCGGCCGCAATGCGCCGGCGAAGCCGGCTTCTGTGTCCGCGGAGCGGACGTCTGACTGCGGAAGATACAGCTCGGTCAGATGGCTTCCGGAACCTTTAATACCTGGCCTGTGTAAAGCTGGGCTGTATCAAGCCCATTAACATTCCGGATCTCAGTTACGGCCTGCCTGATGTCTGTATCACTGCCATACTGATCTTCTGCGATAGTCCAGAGTGAATCTCCCTGCGTAACGATAATTTCGTGATATACGGGCTCGGTTTCCGCGTTCGCGTGAAAGGAACTGAAAGCCGAAACAGCGGCAAGCGTAACTATCATCGTGCAGATGATTATGAACGTCGTGAACCTTGGAATTGAAACGATTTTGTAGTGCTTTTTCATTTAAATCACCTCGGCAACCATATGTTCTTTTTATAATATATCCTTGCCGGATATCTATCGGCATCAAACAAATGCTATTCTTATAATTGGTACATTTGTTCTGCATATTTAATATATCATTTTTGCTCCTATAATGCAATTTATTTTTCGAACATATATTTTATTTATAGAACATTGAGGTATTTCCGATAGAAATGGCCGTAAACGATAAATAACACGTACATAGATGTTCAGTAAAGAATCGACGCAAGTGAGCGATACGCAATCGTCAATCGCGCGGCAGCCGCGGAGGCAGGCAGTCTCTTTCGCTCCGATGGATACTCAGTGCGCTTCGCGGGAAGCGGCGAACCGCTCCACCTTCCAAAAAACCGGCCGGAAGATACGTTTTTATATCAAAACAAAAAATTTGAGGCTCTCAGACAGCCTGAGAACCTCGATTTTTAAAAGCCGGACCCGCAAGTCCAGCTAATGCGTTCATTTATATTGTAAGGTTACGCTGTTAAAAGTTTCCGAATCCGCCTCCGCCAAAGCCATCGTCGTTTCCTTCCTCGAATGAAGAATGGGCGAAGAGCATACGCTCCCTGTCCCTTCCATCAAAGAGGATGTAGGCGTTCTGGAATTTGTTGTCGAGAGGTTTATCGAGACGGCACTGTTTTACGCCTGTTTCGATATAGTCGAGTTCTGAAAGCGGAACCTTCTTTCCGTCGACCATTCTGTAAAGCCTGTCAGGTCCTCTCATTCCAGAGTTTTTAACTACGATGCACGCGAAGGAAAGCTCTATCACGAGGACATCCGCTATCTCAAAATATCTGGTATCGGGCATGCAGTAATGATACTGGTCAAAGGTTCCGACCTTAACTGGTTTGCCATGTATTAAAATTGGTTCGTCTGCCATTTCGTCTTCCTCCATTTATATCCTTGTGTTGAGTTTCGCGAGCGCCAGATCAACGTTCTTTTTAAGATCTTCTATCGATCCCGAATTATCTATGACATAATCAGCGCGAGCCAGCTTCTCAGATCTGGACATCTGGGAATGCATGCGGTTGATGATATCGTCCCTGGACATTCCGTCCCTGAGGTTTACTCGTTCTATCCGCAGCTCTTCGTCCATATCGATGACCCAGGCCTCATCAGCGGGCTCGATCTTGTACGGAACTTCGAACAGGAGCGGATGATCGTAAAAGATCACTTTTTTCTGCATGTAATCGTCAGGATTAGTTTCCCTGGTCACTCCCCGACCTTCCCTTTCGAAAGCATCCGTCTGTGATGTTACGATGACATCGAGATGGCTCTGCATGATCTTATCGAGGACCTTCTTTTTTTCAGGATCGGAAAATACGATCTTCCCTACATATTTTCTGTTCATGGTGCCGTCCGGAAGCAGAGCCTTAGGCCCAAAAGCCTCAACTATCTCCGCCAGCGCCGGCTGGCCCGGTTTCTGCAGCTCCTTCATAGTCTGATCGAAATCTATAGTCTTGAAACCAAGTTTGTTTAGATATCTGGAGACCGTCGACTTGCCGCAGCCGATCCCTCCTGTCAGTCCGATAATGCGCATAATAAACCCCCTCGGCTCAAATCATATAATATAAAGCCTCTATATTATCTTAACCTTTTTACTTCA
Source organism: Bacillota bacterium (assembly GCA_028724585.1). Lineage (GTDB taxonomy): Bacteria > Bacillota > Clostridia > Peptostreptococcales > Anaerovoracaceae > RUG708. Next base: position 2,250 of record JAQYCQ010000038.1, read on the forward strand.
GCTCAAACCAGCTGCTGCCAGAATTCACATCAGCAGCCAGCGGTACTTTTAATGATACCGCACCGGACATGCATTCTTCAAGCAGATCTTTTACTTTCTGCTCATCGCCGGCAGCTGCGTCGATTATAAGTTCGTCGTGGATCTGCAGCACCAGTTTAGAATCAGGGGCTTTTTCATTAAGACCACGGTAAGTCCTGATCATCGCCATTTTTATGATATCGGCTGCGCTGCCCTGGACAGGACTGTTCATAGCAAGACGTTCACCCAGCTGTCTTGTCATATAATTCCTGGCGTTTATCTCATTTATCCTGCGGCGGCGTCCCGAGATAGTCTTTACGTATCCATGCGCTTTGCAGAATGCCACACACTCATCCATATACCTGCGTACACCCGGGTGCTTGGCAAAATAAGAATCTATGTAATCCTGCGCCTCGCTCACTGAAGTATGGATATCCTTAGCCAGACCGAAGGCGCTGATGCCGTAGATCACACCGAAGTTTACCGCCTTGGCCCTGCTCCTCATTATCGGAGTTACTTCATCGACAGGTTTGCCAAAGACTCTGGATGCAGTAATGGTATGAATGTCCTGATCTTCATTAAAGGAAGATATCATAGCTTCATCACCTGAAAGGTGAGCCATTATCCTGAGCTCTACCTGGGAATAATCGGCACCGACGAGTACACGGCTGCCGTCACTCTTTCCACCTTCGACGCCTCCGGCGACAAAAGCCTTTCGGAACTGCCTTCCAAGCTCTGTCCTGACAGGAATATTCTGCAGGTTCGGTTCAGTACAGCTGAGCCTTCCGGTCGCTGCCACTGTCTGCTGGAAATGGGCGTGGATCCTTCCTTGACAGTCTATGAGCGGGAGCATGCCTTCTACATAGGTGCCGTTGAGCTTAGTCACCATCCTGTAATCGAGGATCGCAGGGACTATAGGGCTCTGGTCGATTATCTTTTCCAGGACTTCAGCGCTGGTCGAGTAGCCAGTCTTTGTCTTTTTACCGTTCTTAAGTCCCATCTTTTCGAAGAGGATGACACCCAGCTGTTTCGGTGAATTGATATTGAACTCTTCGCCGGCTTCTTCATAGATCTGCTGAGTAAGCTGCTCCGATGCCGCGCTCAGCGAGTCGCCGATATTGCGGAGCACGCCGGCGTCCGTATGAACGCCGTTGACTTCCATAGACGCCAGCACTTCAACGAGCGGCATTTCTATATCGTCGAAAACATGGACCAGTTCTTCAGAAACCAGTCTGGCCGCCTGTACCGGAGCCAGCCTTGACGCTGCTGACAGAGTCCTGAGTCCCAGCTGAGCCTGAGTGTCATACATACCGCCAAACATGTCGATAACAGAAAGCTGCTTCTTTCTTTCCTTTTTATCCGGGAAATCCTCCTGAAAATATTCCGGCATGAGTTCCGAAAGATCGTAGGACCGGCCGGCTGGGTTCAGCAGATATTCTGCCACATCCGTATCGAAATATGTATGGAAGATATAGTTTTCGTCAGAAAGCGCGGCGGCGCCGTTTGACAGGAGAGCATAATAATCCGGCTTGATGTCATGACCGCAGACCAGCGGTTTCTTCTTCGCGAAAAATTCAGCGAAAAGAGGCGCAAAGCCTTCATCCCAGTGAACGATATAGAATTTATCGTCTTTAGCCAGGCATACAGAAGAAATCTCGGGTCTCGAAATATGGGAATCATCCTGGAAGATATGCATCCAGAAAGCCTCTCCGCTGCCGAGAAGATCGAGAGCTTCACTGAGTCCGGCTTCATCAGTGACATGGATGGCTTCCGCGTCAGCGCTCACCGGACCTGGCAGCCTGCCGTAATGATCCCTATCAGTCGCCTCGCTGTTTTCGTGCCCTCCGGGCACCTCCGCGGACGGAGTCCGCGCGATCCTGCCTTCTTTTACCAGACGTTTTAAAAAGGCGTGGAACTCCAGGTCCTGATAAAGCTCAGCTATCTTTTCATAATCAGGCTCCTGGAACTTAAGGTCTTCGAAATCGCATTCAAGAGGAACGTCCCTGAAGATAGTGACAAGGCGCTTGCTGGTCATTGCCTGCATAGCGTTTGCTTCGATGTTGTCGCGCATCTTGCTCTTCTTCATCTGGTCGATGGAGCCTATAACGTTCTCGACAGTACCATACTGGACTATGAGCTTACGAGCGGTCTTGTCTCCGACTCCCGGTATCCCCGGGATATTATCGGATTTATCTCCCATAAGGGCTTTATAGTCTATAAACTGGTCAGGAGGGAAGCCGTATTCTTCTATGATAGCGTCTCTGTCGTAAAGACCGAACTCGCTGACACCGCGTTTGGTATAAATGACTGAGGTCGTATCGGAGGCCAGCTGGAAGATATCACGGTCGCCCGAGACCAGATAGGTATGTATCCCCCGCTCGTCCGCCTGCCTGGAGATCGTGCCGAGTATGTCGTCGGCTTCGTATCCGTCCATCTCCAGAACGCTGATATTAGCGGCTTCAAGTATCTCCTTCAGGATTGGGAACTCCATCAGGAGCTCGGGAGGTGTCGGTTTCCTTCCGGCTTTATAATCTTTATAAGCCTTATGTCTGAAGGTCGGGGCTTTCCGGTCGAATGCCACCGCTATATAATCCGGCTTGTAATCAGCTTCTATCTTGCGGAGCATGTTTATGAAGGCGAAAATGCCCTGTGTGTAGACACCCTTGGAATTTATCATAGGAGTCCGGATGGCATAATAAGCTCTGTTGAGCAGACTGTTTCCATCTATAACGGCTGCTGTCCGGCTCATGACTGCTGCTCCCTTTCATGCTCCTGAATATCCTCAGGCTCGAAATCCCTGTAGAAGCATGAGAAATTGCCAGTGTGGCACGCTGCTCCTATCTGCTCGGCGATGACCAGTATCGTATCGCAGTCGCAGTCATAGCTGATCTTTTTCACATTCTGGAAGTGACCGGAGGTCTCGCCTTTGTTCCAGAGCTTCTGGCGGCTCCTGCTGAAGAACCAGGTCCTGCCTGTAGTAAGGGTGAGCCTGAGAGATTCTTCATTCATATATCCGAGCATAAGAACGCGGCCGGTCGCGTGATCCTGGATCACGGCCGGCACGAGTCCCTTGTCATCGTATTTAATCTGTTTTAATATTGCTTCGTTTGCTTCTTTCAATTTATCAGATCCTCATGACTACTCCATTGTCAGAGAGGTATTTCTTAAGGTCATGGATATCGATCTCTCCGAAATGGAATACACTTGCCGCGAGTCCTGCGTCAGCTTTTCCTTCTTTGAACACATCGAGGAAATGCTCCATTTTACCAGCTCCGCCCGAAGCTATGACCGGAAGTTCCACTGATTCGGATACCGTACGGTTGAGCTCGAGATCGAAGCCTGTCTTGACTCCGTCGGCGTCTATACTGTTGAGCACCAGTTCGCCGGCACCCAGCTCTTCGCCGCGCTTAGCCCATTCGACAGCGTCTATGCCTGTCGGAGTTCTTCCTCCGTCTACATAAACCTCCCATGAATCGCCTTTTCTCTTGGCGTCTATGGAAAGTACCACGCACTGATTGCCGAATTTGAGGGCAGCCTCGGTGATGAGGTTAGGGTTCCTTACTGCTGCTGAATTTACCGATACCTTGTCAGCTCCGGCGCGCAGCACTTTATTGAAGTCATCAATGGTTCTGATACCGCCGCCGACTGTGAAAGGAATATATACATTGTATGCTGTTTTTTCAACTACGTCCAGAAAGATATCACGCTTTTCGCTCGAAGCGGTGATGTCGTAGAATACCAGCTCGTCGGCACCTATCTCGCTGTAATGCTTAGCGAGCTCCACTGGATCGTCTACATCCTGAAGTCCCTTGAATTTTACGCCCTTAACGACGCGGCCGTGGTCTACATCCAGGCATGGTACGATTCTCTTAGTCAGCAATGTTTTCACCCTCCTTCAAAAAGTTCCTGAGAAGCCTCATTCCTGTGTTTGAGCTCTTTTCAGGATGGAACTGCATGCCGATGACGTTGCCTTTTCTGACAACGCCCGGTACCTTAACGCTGTAATCAGCATAATATACCACATCGTCCCAGTTCTTCGGACGAGCGTAGTAAGAGTGAACGAAATAAGCAAACTCACCTTCATTTACTCCCTCGCCTATCCTATCGTCACGGTTCTTTATGAGCTCATTCCATCCCATGTGAGGGATCTTGAGAGTCTCATCCCAGTTTGGATCGTTTTCCTTACCGAATCTTACGACTTCTCCCGGTATAAGACCAAGGCCGTCCCATTCTCCGTCCTCATAGCTTTTGTCGAAGAGCATCTGCAGGCCCAGGCAGATCCCCAGCATCAGGCGTCCATTTCCACAAGCTTCCTTTATATAGCTGTCGAGATTTCTTGCCTTGAGATTTTCCATAGCCTTGCCGAATGAGCCGACGCCTGGAAGTATCAGCGAAGAACATTTATCGAGCACAGCGGGATCGGAAGTGAGCACCGGCTCAGCGCCCAGCTTTTCTACTGCTTTCATCACGCTCTTTACATTTCCAGCATCATAATCTATTACTCCAACCATTACAGAACCCCCTTTGTTGAAAGAACAGCATCGCCCGTGATCTTTGTGCTGTCGGACAGGGCTCTGCCGACGCTCTTGAACAGGGCTTCGATTATATGATGAGTGTTTTTGCCGTAAAGCACATTTACGTGAAGGGTTATGAGAGCGTTCATGGCGAAAGCGCGCATGAACTCCTCGACCAGCTCTGTCTCGAACTCCCCGACACGTTCCGCCGGCATTTCAGCGTTGAATACCAGAAAAGGCCTGCCCGAAATGTCGACCGCCGACATGGCGAGAGCTTCGTCCATCGGCGTATAAGCCAGGCCGAAACGCTTTATACCCTTTTTATCGCCTACGCACTCGGCGAAGGCCTTGCCGAGAACTATGCCTATATCCTCGGCTGAATGATGAAAGTCCACAAATGTATCACCCTTGCAGTCTATTTCTATATCATAACCGGCATGTTTTCCCATGGAATTTATCATGTGATCGAAAAATCCGTTGCCGGAGCTGCATTTCACCGTTCCTTTTCCGTCGATATTGAGAGAAACCGTGATATCGGTCTCGTTTGTCTTCCTTGATACCTTTGCCTGTCTCATATTATTCCGCCTCGTATCCTTCCAGTTCCCCGAACCTTATCTTGATAGCGTTGCCGTGCGCTGTAAGGCCTTCCTTATCCGACATTACTACGATATCGTCCTTTACAGTTTCAAGATCTTCGCGTGAATATTTGATTATGCTGGATCTTGTCAGGAAATCATATACTCCCAGAGGCGACGCGAACTTGGCTGTTCCGCTGGTCGGAAGAGTATGGTTAGGTCCGGCGATATAGTCACCAAGAGGTTCAGGAGAATAACTTCCCAGAAGCACAGCTCCGCAATATTCCACCTTGTCCAGGTATTTTTCCGGATCTTCTATCTCGAGCTCCAGATGCTCAGGAGCAATATCGTTAGCGATGATGAAAGCGCTGTCCAGATCTTCTGTCACAAAGATAGCCGCGTTGTTTTCAACGGATTTTTCCGCAATCTCCTTACGGTCGAGGATCTGCAGCTGTTTCCTAACCTCTGCTTCAGTCCTGTCAGCGATCTCCTGATCATCTGTGATCAGGACCGCGGAGGCCATGACGTCATGCTCAGCCTGGGAAAGCATGTCAGCAGCCAGATAGGACGGATTCGCTGTCTTATCTGCTACGATCGTGATCTCGCTCGGTCCCGCGATCATATCGATATCGACAGCGCCGAAAACGTACTTCTTAGAACGCGCCACATAAGCGCTGCCCGGTCCGGTGATCTTGTTTACCTTCTTAACGCTCTCGGTTCCATAAGCCAGAGCAGCTATTCCCTGGGCTCCGCCTGCCTTGTAGATCTCGGAAGCTCCCGCGATCCTGGCAGCTGCCAGGATATACTTGCTGATCTTACCGTCTTTACCGGCTGGAGTCATCATTACGATCCTCGGGCAGCCGGCGATCTTTGCCGGAATGACATTCATAAATACAGACGAAGGATAAGCGGCAGTACCGCCCGGGATATATACCCCGACATTTTTTATCGGCCTGATGAGCTGGCCGAGCATGATATCATTTCCTTCTGTATATGACCAGGTCGATGTGAGCTGATGTCTGTGGAAGCTCCTGATATTCTCCGCAGCCTTCTCGAAAGCGCTGATCACCTCAGGCTCGCATGAATCGTATGCTGCCTGGATCTCCTCGTCGCTTACCCTTAACGGACCCATCTGTTCCTTTGTCGGACCGCCGAATTTGTGCATATAGTAATATACAGCCTCGTCGCCCCTTTTCCTTACATCTTCAATGATCTCTTTGACCGCACGATCCACTTCGTCAAAATCACTGTCAGTCCTGTTGCTCAGCATCTGCGAAGCTGAAAGCTCTTCACCCTTTGCTATATTTACCTTCTTCATTATTTATCTGTTCCTTCCTTCATCAGCTTCGTGAGCTCCATTACCTGATCCCTCTTAACCTTGAGGCTTGCGCGATTGACTATGAACCTCGCCGAAATATCAGTGATAGGCTCTACGACCTCGAGTCCGTTCTCTCTGAGGGTATTTCCTGTTTCGACTATATCTACGATCACGTCCGAAAGCCCGACCAGAGGAGCCAGCTCGACCGAACCGTTTATCTTTATGATCTCGATCGACCTTCCCGACTTTGCGAAGAATTCCTTGGCCACCCTCGGGTACTTGGACGCTACCCTGAGTTTCCTGCGGTTATTGTACTTGTATCCCTTAGGCGCTGCTACAGCGAAGATGCACTTGCCGTATCCAAGGTCCAGCATCTCGTAGACATCCGAATTGCTCTCGAGCAGGGTATCCTTTCCTATGATACCTACATCGCACGCGCCTTTTTCTACATATATACCTACGTCCACAGCCTTTACGAAGATGATCCTGTACTTTCCTGTCGAATCCGTAAAGATGAGCTTGCGGCTCTCCTTTGTATAGTCCGGGAATACTATGCCCGCTTCCTTAAGCTTCTCAACCGTTATATCAGCCAGGCGGCCCTTGCCTAAAGCGATATTGACAACGCCCTCATCAGCAGGCTCATTCTGGGATACTTCGTAAAGAAGGTCTATGTTAAGCCCGAATCCGGCAGCCGGAAGAGTCTTTCCGAACTTCTTCATAAGGCCGTCGTATCTTCCGCCGCTGCCGATGATAGCGCCGGAGTCCTTAAGGTAAAGCCTGAAGATCATTCCTGAATAATAATCGAGACTGCTGATAAGCCCCATATCTACTGTCATAGAGACCGACTTGCCGACATTTTCGGAAATGCTGCGGATGTTGTCGACAGCAGCTCTCATCTTGTCGTTTACGGCGATTTCGTAAGCCCTCTCTGTGATCTCCGAGATTTCTCCGTAAAGCAGAGGCATCTCGAGGATGACGTTCGTGAACTTCTCAGGCAGTCCTTTTTCTTCGCAAAAGGCCCTGAGCCCCGGAATATTCTTGGCTTCAGTGAGCGATCTCAGCTTTGCTTCTGTCTCAGGATCGTCTATGCCGCATTCAGAAGCCAGCGCTTCCAGGAAACCGTTGAAATAGTCAGCGTTTCCGATCTCAGTAGTAAGGTCATGGAAGCCCGATTTCTGAAGGGCGTCTATAGCTGTCAGGATTATGCCCGCGTCTACCTCTGAAGAATTCGTTCCGAAATACTCGATGCCGGCCTGCCTGAACTCTCTCTTTCCGCCTGCCCTGTAGTCAGCGCTTCTGAATACATTTGTCAGATACATGAGCTTCATATCGCCGCTGCCTTCTTTGTAATGAGTAGCCGCCATACGCGCGATAGGCACTGTGGCATCAGGCCTCAGGACCATGATCTTGCCGTTGGTATCCACGATCTTGTACATATCCTCGGTATCGACTGAAATATCATCGTCCGAGAACAGGTCGTAATACTCGAAGGTCGGCGTCATGATCTGCCTGTAGCCGGCTCTTCTGAACACATCGAGAACGGAAGTCTCGATGGCGCTCATTTTTTCATATTCTTCGTAGTTGATATCAGCTACGCCTTCAGGAATGAAATTCTTCTTCATAAATCTGCTCCGATCCTTTACATATATTTTTTCTATATTCGAAATTCGCTTTACCGCTGTATCACTTTATTACTTTATCATAGTAAACATTATATGATACGCTCTTTTAACTGTCAATCCGTTTTCTTCTATGCTATTATAGTTTAGTAATGCCGCGTCCGGCATAATTTTCACGCAGGGAGGCGTAAATATTTCATGTTTTTTGATTTTCATACACATTCATCATTTTCAGACGATTCACCTACTCCGTTAAAGGAAATGCTCGATCAGGCCGTAAATCTCCATCTCGGTGAGATCGCGGTCACAGACCACTATGATCCGGGCTATCCGGATCCCGAATTTCCTTTCGAGCTGGAATTCGACAAATACCACGAAACACTCGAAAAATACTGTGCCGAATACGAAGGCCGCCTGAAGATCGCCAAGGGCATAGAGATCGGTATCCAGTCCGACCAGCTCGATGCCGCGCGCAAAGCCGCGGAAGCGTATGACTATGATTATATCATAGGCTCCTTCCACTGTGCGCTCGGAGAGCCTCTTTATGAAGGACATTTTTACGATAACAAAACACCTGTCAAAGCCTTCAGGGATTATTTCGAATATATGTATGATAACTTCAAGGTATATAAGGACTATTGCTGCGCGGGTCACCTCAACATCGTGGCACGCTACTGCGAACAGGAAAGCCCTGCCTTTAAGGAATACGCAGACATAGTCGAAGCTGTCCTCAAGATGATCATCGAAGACGGCAAAGGCATCGAGCTCAACACTTCCTCATGGCGCTATGAGATGGCAGAGACATGTCCGTCGAAGGAGATCCTCACCATGTACCGCGAGCTCGGCGGCGAGATCATCACTACAGGTTCCGACGCCCACACACCGGACAAGATCGCGGACCACTTCGAGACAGCCTACGAATACCTCAAGTCCCTGGGCTTTAAGTACATCTGCACATTCAGCCACAGAAAGCCGGAGTTCCACAAGCTGGGCTAAGTCAGATCATATAAAATCTGCTATATATAATAGGAAGAAAAACGCAGGCGGACCGTCAATAGAAGAGCGATCCGCCTTTTCGCGCGCTCCGCGCGCGGACGTCAGCGGAGCTGACTAAAGCGGGCGGAAGATAAGCTGTACCTGCCCGACGGCATATTTACTTATATAAATGACAGCTGTTCCTGAACCTGATCTGCCTTCTCGAAATTCCTCTGCCCGCTGTCGATCAGATCCAGGTAATCTCTAAGAGTCCTTTCATCACATACCGGTATCGCATCCATCTTAGATACCATCTGATAATTTCCCAGGAAATCTCCTTCCATGTCCTCTGCCATGTCTTCCTTCCACCAGCAGGCCAGCGGCCTCCCCATGTTCTCCGCGGCTTTTACCGCGTGCATGGTGCCGCTCTTCTGCCCGCACTGGACAGCGAAGACACCGTCAGAAAGAGCAGCGATGAGTGAATCTCTCTCCACAAACCTGTATCTGTAAGCAGACTCATCAGGCCGGTAAGCGGATAGCAGAAGCCCCCTGCCGGAGCTGACTATCTCCTCTGCCATACCCGCGTTGCCCTTAGGGTAAATGTTGTTTAATCCGCCTGGCAGCACAGCTATAGTTTTTCCACTTTCACAGAGGCTTTTAATACGGCCCGCAGTTTCCAGAGCGGTACGGTGCGCCACAGTATCACAGCCTGAAGCCATTCCGCTGACTATGACCCTGGCATCCGCGATCAAGCTTCGGACCAACCATTTCTCAGCGCTGATACTATCCGCGGACGGATTCCTTGTCCCGACCACCGCTATAGACGGAAGATCTAATAAAGATATATCTCCTCTGCAGTACAGTATAGCCGGAGGATGATAAGGCGGTCTCTTTCCCGCCCTTTCCATATCTATAAACCGCATGAGCCTTTTCGGATAGATACCATCGAAGCATGTTACTACAGCTATATCGCTTTTAGATCCACCAGATCCGCCGATCACTTCTCCATACCTGTATTCAGCCTCTTCCCACGCGTTTTTGTCATTTTCGAAACCCAGTCTGCTGACGAGAGAGAATATATCGTCCCTGCCGATATCATCAATGCCCATTCTCCTCATGAGCGGCACAAAGTCCCTTACTACAGAAGCATTGCCCATCCCTGCGACCAGATCGAGATAGAGAAGCGCCTTAAGATTCCTCCCTGTTTCCATATTATCTGACATATCAACCTCTATATCATTAAACTCCGATCCTCATACCTGAAAGATGATTATACCCTAACTCGCGAGCGGCTGCAGTAGGATTTCTTATCCCCCTGCTTTCAGAAAAACATGATGTCCATTTCACTACCTGAAGATTGATATCTGTTACCGCTATGAGTTTTTCTGGAATTCAGGCCTGCTCTATGGTATTATCTATCAGTTGCACAAAGCAGGACTCGTGCGCGACAGACAGAATATATAGGAAAACAATAAAGAGACTTTACTTTTTCATAATGATCTTGAGAGGAGAAAAAAATGATCACAGGAAAACAGCGCAGTTACCTCAAATCGCTGGCCCAGAAAATATCGCCGGCTGTATATATAGGCAAAGCCGACCTCACTGACGGAATTATCAACCTGATCGACGATCATCTTAACGCCAACGAGCTGATAAAGTGCCAGATTCAGGAGGGCTCAGATCTTGACCCTAAGGAGACCTGCAACCGTATTGCTGACGAGCTGGGCGCGGAATTCGTTCAGGCCATAGGCCACCGCTTCGTTCTCTACAGGGCAGCCAGAGATCCACAGAAGCGCAGCATACAGCTGCCCCGCTAAAGAAATAAAGGGGCGTACCGATCCAGCGCAGGAACTGTACGCCCTTTCGCGCGCTCCGCGCGCGGATGTCAGCAGAGCTGACGGAAGCAGTAATAATCTTCTATCGATCTTCCATCTGAGCTGGCAGCTCATTCGACTCTAATAATTTTGATATTTTCGTCATTTGATATAATATATTTTGCGATTGTTCGTTTTTCTGTTGATATTTATCGAATTTTCGCAGGCAGTTCCTTTGCTAAACTCTCTGTCAATCCCGGTCAGCATTTTTACATGGTTTTACCGTCCGATTCGGATAGAATAATAACAGCTCGAAAAACCGTAAAAAGGAGAGACCTTATGGACTTAGAAGAAAGATACAACACGATCGTCGATATAGTTGAAAGCAGCATTGGCGTCCCTGCCGACGATGTCGAGAACCAGATCACAGATACATTCGGGGTCAACAGAAGATTCCTGGAAGACTCCTTCGGTTTCATCACAGGCATGAGCCTTAAGCGCTACATGCGCAGGAGAAAGCTGGCCGCGGCTGGTATGAAATATAAGGAAAATAAAAACCTGTCACTGGAGGATATCGCGGAAGAATTCGGCTACGGAGATTCCTCCGCCTTCAGCAAATCTTTCTCAAACGAATACAAGATGAACCCCTCAGAGCTGCGTACTAACGACTGGACAGACGAGGGTCCGCTCTACTTCAGCGATCTTATAGGAAGCGATGAACGCGGTATTATAGGAAGATATATTGAAAAAGCACCTGATAACGAGAAAAGGAAGACCGGTGCCCCTTATCCTAAGCTTTATGGGAATAAGCGGGATATCATGAAACAGAATATACGCCTGATGTATGATCTGAATGATTTTGAATTAGAATTCTTCATCAATCTCCTTGAGGATTCCGCTAATCTGACTTTTAATGATTGCTACGAACTTATGAGAGAGCTGAATGAGTTCCCATGGAAATATATTCATGGAAATACCATCTACAGCGATGATCCTTACCTGAAAGAGCAGTTCGCTGACAAAGAGGCCGATCGTAACAATTTTGAAGTCAATATAGACTTTTTCGGAAAGGAGCTCACCGATAAAATATGCGCTGCTATTAAATATCACAAAGACTTCCCTGATATAGGTCTGGAAGAAACTCTTGATATGATAGTAAAACATCCTGAGATGACAGCCAGTGAAATTGCATCGCTTAGTGAAACCGCATATCTGATAATCTACTACAGTCTGTTTGATATAAACAAACCAAAGCTATCCTATGAAGAAATAGTAAATTTTGCAGAGATAATGGATAAAAAATGTGCAGCTCCGGAATTTTTTTCATTTGTTTATCAAGATTATAAAAACGGTATCACTTTTGAAGATGCGGCTGAAGACTGGGGTCGTAGAACAGGCGGTGAAATATATTCTGAAATGCAGGCAGAGGAGAATTTCAAGCGTATGGAACAGGAAGAAATAGATAGATTAAATGCCGGATTATATGAATACTATCCAGATCCATTCGAAGACGAAGACGCCCGTGCCAGCCTGGAGGAATACGAAGCATTCGTCGATGGAGACAGGTATTTTGACGGCTCAGATTACTACTACGAACCTGATTTCGATGCCCAGGAAAGCGAATTTTACGATCTGATCGACGGAGAGCAGTTGTATGAAGAATCTTTGAGACAGAACTTCGAGTTCATCATGGGTGATCAGGAAGACGAAGAAATCACATACAGCCCTGCTCCGATCGCCACTGACTTCTCCAACGATCCCGAGCTTTATGTTATCTCGCGGAACGACAATCCACTGCCTTCAGACAGTAAATCGGAAAAACCTTCACTTTTCGTTACCATAGATGAAGACGACATTCCATTCTAAAGAAGAGGGCGTACCGCTCCAGCCCAGGAACGGTACGCCCTTTCGCGCGCTCCGCGCGCGGATGTCAGCGGAGCTGACGAACAAATATTCTCATTCATTTCGGTGATAACGCGTAGCTCTGCCCTTTCCCTCACGTATGATAAATCCTTCACTTACCAGTTTCCGCAGCGCGGATTCCACAGAACTTACGCTCAGGCTTGGACAGAGTTCCCGGATATCCTGTTTAGTAAATCTGCCGATCTTCTCCTGAACAGCCCTTTTCACACTGTCATAAGCTGACATATTTGGCGAGACGATCTCCATCCTCTCTTCAAAATCCTTATAGGCTGACAGGATCGTTCCCAAAAGGTGCTTCATGAAAGGCAGCACATCTTCATTTCCTTCATGCCAGCCGATCTGCGATCTATTAAGAGATTCATAGTAAAGGTCTTTATTTCCCGCTATTTTCGCTTCAATAGAGATATACTTTCCCACGTAAAATCCACTCCTATATAACAGAAGAGTTGTCAGGAGTCTCGATAACCTGCCGTTTCCGTCATTAAAAGGATGGATACATAAAAAATCGTGAATAAATACAGGTATGACGATCAGTGGTTCGACTTCCATATTTCCAGTAACACGATTGTATTCGCTGCAGATCTTTGAGAGAGCTTCCGGGGTCTCAAAAGGAGCGAGCGGCGTAAATACCGTTTCCGTATGACCGTCCGGATACGAGGCGCTTATATAGTTCTGCACATCTTTTAATCTGCCGCCCATGGGATTGTTCATATGGCCATATAATATTTTATGGAGCTGCAGGATATAATTTACTGACAGCGGAATAACGTCAAAACTTTCATGGATTATGTTCAGTACATCGCGATAACCGGCGATCTCCTGCTCGTTTCGGTTCCTAGGCGTCGTCTTCTCCTCCACAAGCTGGCGGATCCTCGTGTTCGTAGTTACGATACCCTCAATTGCGTTTGAACTTTCTGTACTCTGTATTTTTGCGACCTCTACAAGTCTTTCCAGCTCCTGAGGCCGCTGCTTCAGGTACATTTCCTGTTTACCAGCCTCTTTATATATAGCAGCTATAAGTCCCAGTATTTCAGAGTCCCATAGCATATCTCTCAATTTTGAATAATTAAAATCCCTCATTTTTATTTCCTTTCCCTTAAATTCTGCATGAATCTAAGGGATTAGTCAAGTGAATAAGGGATTTTTCCCTTAATTTTGATGTAATTCTAAGGGAAAATATCGTTTGCCTTATATATCTACAGCATCCGCATGAGCCCGCTCAGGCCCTTTTCCTTAAGAACTTTCCTGTACGAAGCGGTCTCGTCGCCGATCAGGCCGTCTAAAGCCTGCATGCTGAGAAGCTCGACAGGAGCCCGGTCGTCTGTCAGGATACGCTTTCCCGCTCTATAGCTCATCAAACTATCGCTAACTCGTCCCATCATATCGTAGAATTCCTTCTGCTGGGCAGGGTCTGCTGTTCCTGAGCTGTTCTCCATGATACCGGCACGCGAGGCTTCCAGATTAGCCAGCATATTTTGGGAATCCGAAGCGAAGAGTTCCCGGTTTGTGCCGTTCTTTACATCCACGGTATAGACATTGCCGAAGATACTGGAGATCGTGTCCGACAGGTAATCGTTTATGCTGCCTTCCCCTTTTCCCTTCATATTCATGTTTATGACCATCACCCCGCCGTCTTTGAGATGAGCCTTGACATCGCTGAAGAATTCGACCGTAGACATCTGGAATGGAACCGAAATATCCTGATAGGCATCTACCATGATCACATCATACTTTTTATCCACAGCCTGCAGGTAGGCGCGGCCGTCGTACTCGGTGACCTTCACATCCTTCGGCATATCGAAATATCTGTATGCCAGATCTGTTATCTTTTTATCTATCTCTACTCCCTCGATGTTCACATCACCAAGATATCGTTCGCACTGGGAAGCGTATGTCCCAGAACCGTTGCCCAGGACCAGAATGTCTTTTTTCGCAGCCTTTCCAGCGCCGGCTTCATCAGGATCTCCCGCCATCAGAGGGGCAGCCATGGCGTAATCGTAATATATGCCCGTCATCTTCCCGTCCTTGCGCTTCATTGACTGGACACCGAAGAGCACGTTAGTGGAAAGTATGGTTTCCTTACTGTTTTCCGCCACCTGAAGGTAGTTGTATATGGACTCGCCTTCGTAGGTAAGGCCATGATTCCAGAAAGCGAAGCTGTCGTTATGTCCGAAAACGCAGCATACCACAAGGATACCTGCCGCTACCGCCGCTTTCGCTCTGCCGGCAGCGTTTCCGATGAAATATACTGCCGCGACCGCTATTAGAAGGGCAGCGAATATCAGGAAGGTCACCGATGTCCCGACCGCCGGTATGGTCACGAAGGTCGGCAGAAAGGTACCTATAATACTTCCGATCGTATTGTAGGCGCCGAGATATCCGGCGGTTTTCCCGCTTTCCTCCAGGCTCTGGACCGAATATTTGATCAGCGACGGGGTAACCGTGCCTAAGAGAAAGAGCGGAAAGACGAATATGGCAAAGCAGCTTGCCAGGGCTGCCCATACCAGATAGGCTGAATTCACCGACAGGATTATGACTCCTGAGATCCCAGCGATTATATACTTGCCGAGGACGGGTATCAGGGCCATCCAGACTCCCGCGATCAGGATCCTCCTGTACAGCCTGTCCGGATTGGGATCTTTATCCGCGCTCCTGCCTCCGTAGATATTTCCCAGGGCCATGGCTATCATGATCGTTCCTATGATTATGGTCCACACTATCTGTGAGGAACTGAAATATGGCGAAAGAAGCCTGCTGGCTCCCAGCTCGGCCGCCATGACCGAGATCCCCGAAAGGAATTCCGTGAGATAAAGGAATCCTTTCCTGTTCACTATCCTTTTTCCGTATGGAGCGGCAGGGATATTAAATTCTATGGTCTTTTCCAGATCAGGCTCATTTCCGCTGCCTGGTCCGCTGAATATATTATTATCTGACATAAGTTCTTCTCCACGTTACTGTGCTATAGCTTACAACTACAATGATAATGCATATCGCTGAAAAATGGAATTTAAAGAATAGTAAAGGAGAATGGCAGCAGAAATCCGGTCCCGTGACACTTTCAGGGCCTCCGGGACCGGATATATCGCGCTTCGCGCGTCCTGTCGACGTGAGTCGACGCATGTTATGTGATGGGAATTTAGTATTGCGTTCAGAAAGCCATTTGAAGTTTTCTGATATCATAAGCTATGCGGCTGTAAGCTCTGTTCCGCCTGTGCCGCCGCTTAACGGAGCTGTCGGAGTATTATCAGGAGTGAGAGTGAACTGGTCTTCCGTAAAGATCCTCGGATCCATCAGCTTAGGTCCGCCAATAGGAATGATGAGGTCTGCCGCGCAGAGATCCAGTATCTGTGTCTGGATATTTACGCCCGGGGCAACTTCTTCGAGGATCATGCCGCCGCCCGGTACGCAGCGGATGACGCAGCGCTCAGTGATGATCAGGAAGCTGTCGTGATTCCTGAGATACTGTCCTGCATCGAATGTTATCATAGGGCAGCTGTCAACGAACTTTTTGTACTTGCCTTCATGCGTGATGTGCAGTTCTCCGTCCTTGATCTCTGTCTTAAGCCCGGCCGCTGTGAACGTACCTATGAACATGACGTGCCTGGAACTCTGGGCAATATCAGTGAATCCGCCTATTCCGGTCATCTTTCCGTTCAGATAGCTGGTATTCATGTTTCCTCTTCTGTCGACTTCGCTCAGGCCGAAGACTCCCATATCCAGGCAGCCGCCGTCGAAATAGTTGAAGTGTACAGAATGGTCGCAGAGGACTTCAGGATTCCAGTGGCAGCCGAAGTCTCTTCCTGTTGCAGGTACTCCGCCTATAACACCGGTCTCGGATATCGTCGTCACTAGATCCTCCTCGCCGCACTCTTCGAGGATGGAAGGTATTCCCTGAGGAACGCCTATCCCGAAGTTTACCTGATCGCCCTTCTTAAGCTCCATAGCTGCCCTTCTCATGATGACCTTCTTGGCATCCAGAGGCAGAGGCTTGCCCGACTTATTGAGGTCTACCAGCTCGTCGCCGGTGAAGCAGTAGTTATAGTCGTCCGCGTGCCACCTGCCGGTAGTCTGCGGCACGTCGTTCGGATGCTCTTCCACTACCACGTAATCGACGTAGATCCCCGGAACCTTGACCATACGCGGGTTGATCTCGTGAAGGTCCACTTCCTTCTCGACCTGTACTATGACGATACCGCCGCTGGCCTTTACTGCCTGTGCCACCGCCAGCATCTCAGTGTTTATAGGCTCTTTTTCTGTGGAGATGTTTCCGTGTATGTCGGCTTTTGTGCCTCTTAAGAGTGCCACATTGAAGCCCGGAGACTTGTAGAAGAGATAGTCTTCACCGCGGAAATCCGGAATGTATTCTACCAGATCCTCGCCCTTCTCTTTAGTCAGGCTGTTGAGCTTGCCGCCCCCGTAACGCGGATCAGCGCTGGTGCCCATTCCGATCTTGGTGAGCACGCCCGGCATTCCCCTGCCGACAGCTCCGTACATCTGCAGGATAGGACCCATCGGGAGCATGTATCCCTGGATCTCGTTGTCAGCTACTTCTTTAGCCATGATCGGGCATACAGCCAGATAGGAGGATATGGTCCTTGTGAGCATGCCGTCCAGACACCATGCTCCCTCGCCCCAGTCGTCCTCGGCAAAGGTTCCCATGCCCGCGGCGCGGAATGTGGTGAGATCCTTAGGATGTCCTTCTTCAAGGAAACGCTCCTTTACGGCATCTACGATCTCATTAGGATAGCCTACGAGGCTGTCCGGTGAAAATGTAACGACGTCTCTGTCTTTTATCAGTTTCGCAGCTTCTTTAGCAGTGATGACCTTTGCCATGATTTACCTCCTTATCTTAGATTTTCAGCGGAAATATCGAGTTGAAGACCGCTGTGATATTTCAGGGAAATATCATTTACACTATATCCCGTGTTTTTACGCAGGAAAAGCAGAGGTATGATGTAGTTAATACTATCATTACTTACAATTCATTTATACCACCAATCGTCTCTCCCTGCAATAGTATTTTGTGAAAATATTTGCACAAATTATATGTGTATCAAGTTAATACGCTGAAGCATATTTGATCCGCGCGCTCCGCGCGCAGGGTCAGCGGAGCTGACGCAGGCAGGGTCTTATTATATTAGAAAACAGATCAGTGAAAATAAGAAAAGCCGGCTCATGTGCGAGTCGGCTGTAAATACTGCTGTATGATCTAACGGATCTGGAATTCCTCCACCGGAAGACTGTACTCCTTTCCATCATATTCTGTGCTGAACACGGCGCATGTGCTGATGAATCTCGACCACCACTGGCCGTCAGATTCCGGAGTAAGGTATTCCAAAGCTCCTTTAAGAGCTATGGCGTGAGTAGCCAGCAGGACGCTTTCGGCATCAGTTTCTTTCAGGTCCTCGAGGAAATCCCCCATCCTGCCTGTAACATGAGCCAGGCTTTCCATTCCCTCAGGCGCGGGATTGTGAACAAAATCACTAAAAAAATGAATGATCTCCGGAGAAGGATGCTCCAGACTAGTTCCCTCGTAGGGACCGTAGTCCATCTCCAGATGTAAATGGTAAAGTAATAATGTACAAAAAAGTGAAATTAATAATGTACAAATATTAGCCTGATAGTAATCTCATTTATGGAGGCAATATATATGAATGAGAAGCTGCAGGCACAGTTAAATATACTTAAAGTGAATAATACAAAGCCGAATTTTTCTGCGCTTAGCAGAGAATATGGTGTGGATCGCAGGACAATCAAAAAATACTATGACGGCTATGAAGGTAAACCTGTGACCAGAGCGCACCATAGCAAATTAGACCAATATGAGGATCTGATTCGACAGAAACTGAATATCAAAGGTACCAAAATGCGTGCTGTTTACGAGTACATTCTTGCGAATGTAGATCCTAACATTGGAACATATTCAAACTTTCGAAAGTTTATCATCAGCCGCGGGCTCAGACCAAAAAAGAAAGCTAATGGGAATCCGCGGTTCGAAACACGCCCCGGTCACCAGGCGCAGGTTGACTGGAAAGAGGACATATCACTTAGGAATCGATACGGGGAGGAATTCATTTTTCAGGTATTTTCCTACAAACTTGGGTATTCTCGCTACGACTGTTTTGTATATAGCTCGAGCAGGACGCAGCAGGATTTATTTGATTGCCTGATAACGGCATTTCAACAGACAGGAGGTGTCCCTGAAGAGATACTGTTCGACAATATGGGCTCCATAGTCAGTATTGTCAGAGGAAAAAGAAGAATCAATAATCGAATAAAGCAGTTTGCTGACGATTTTGGATTCAGAATTCGTCTTGCAAAACCAAGGCGTCCTGAAACAAAAGGTAAAGTTGAATCTGCCAACAAATTCGTTGAATGGGTGCTTCCATACAATGATGAATTTGAAACAGAATCAGAGCTCGTGGAAATCATCAGGAAGATAAATGAGCGTGTAAATACTTCAAATTGCCAGGCTACAAATATGCCGCCAATCCTTCTTTTTCAGAAAGAAAAAGAGTATCTTCGGCCGCTTCCTTCCAGACACGTAATTGATAGCTATCATGAACATGATCGCATCGTGAGAGTTCATAAAGATTCTCTGGTAGTGTTTGATTCAGCAAGATATTCAGTACCACCTGCATACATTGGAAAGGAGGTTGCTCTTAAACGCCAGGGAAACATTCTAAGAATCTATCACGATGGTATATGTATAGCAAAACATGAGATCAGCAACAGGAGAATCAATTATGCTGAGGATCATTACCGCGAACTGCTTAAACCATTGGTGAATACCGATCAGATTGATAGTATTGCAGAAGAAAACCTGAAATTGTTTGATACCCTCCTGTAACACAGGAGAATAAATGGCAAGCTACACAAAACTTATCAATTGCCTGGAAGAACTTGATCTGAAGAAAACCCAGGAGAATCTGGATACATATATTGATCTGGTAAATCAGGGCAAAATGGAATTTACTAATGCACTCGAAGAAATGTTTACTGCTGAATGTGAGTATAACAGAGAACGCCGCAAATATGCAAATATACATAAGGCAAACTTCCCTTTCCTTAAGACATTTGAGGATTTTGATTTCAGTTTTCAGCCTGGAATCAACAGGACTGAAATATTGGAATTTCAGAACCTGCGATTCGTCCAGCAGCACGAAAATATCCTGTTTGTGGGAAGTAGCGGTGTTGGAAAAACACATTTAGCCACGGCTGTAGGAATTGAATGCGCAAAGGCGCGATACTCAACATACTTCATAACATTTGAGAATCTGATGTCACAGCTGAAAAAAGCACTCAATGAAAACAGATTGGATAAAAGACTTCAGTTCTACGCAGGATACAAGGTTCTGATCATTGATGAACTGGGATATCTGCCAGTGGATAACGATGCAGCAAATCTGTTCTTCCAGTTAATCGCCAGAAGATATGAGAAACACAGTACAATAGTCACAACAAATATACCATTCTCAAAATGGGCCGAGATACTTGGTTCTCCGACATTGGCAAATGCTGTTCTGGACAGATTACTGCATCATTCCACAGTAATATCTATCAAGGGTCCATCTTACAGATTGAAGGAGAAAAAAGATCTGTTGAATACACCAAAGCAGAAGAACTAAATTGTACATTTTTATTTTCCTCTTTTTGTACATTTTTATATGGACATTTACACAGAGGACCGGCAGACTGCAGATCGTGAGCGGCTAGCCAGCGTCGGCAGAGCCGTCGCCATCGCTGACAGCAAATCCGTCCAGATTCAGAATAAAATATTGTTTTTGACAGAGGCACTGGAATGCTGCTGTTATTATCTGGTGGTCTTATCACGCAATGCTGATATCATTTCCAGATCAGCTCTAATAATTTCCACTGCAGCGCCTTATAAGCCGGCTAAAACCGAACCCGAGTCCGCCTGAAAAAATGGAAGCTGAGTTTAGTTCATTTATAGTGACCACATATAATGGAAATATGATAAGTAAATCTTTTCAACCGCGCACCTCTGTCCAGATCATAAATAAAATTCAGATCGGGACGGAAATCCTGTCATAACCCTCTACGACCATCCAGCGACTGACTTATATTGGCAGAAATTCGGACTTGAGGTGGGATTTTGACCTGGCTCCGAATCTTCGGAACGGTTTTTTTCGGCCTGGACGGCAATGAACCTCTTCAGACCGAAAAAATGGACGGCCAGACTATGTAATTTTTATAATAATGATAGAAAATATGGAAGTACTTCCAATCAAAAAATCTTTTCTCTCTTGAAAATATCGCATGGCGGCTGGAAATACTGCCATCAGAAGTCTAAATATACCAATTATGGAGCAAATTTTTCGGACTGCAGGGACTTTATCACTGTTAATCCGAAAAAATGCGATCCGAAGATTCGGCGTGAGATCGATTTTCGGCTGTCGCTCCGAAAAAGTGGTAAGAATAGGCGGATATCTGTCAATGCCTGATGACTGCGCATTCTCGACCGCTCCGCGGAGCGTCCTGTCAGCGGAGCTGACGCGGGCGGAGGAGGCTTTTTTATTATATTTTTCCAGAATCGTTCTTTTTACACAGACTGTACGGAAAAAATGATATAATAGAGACAAATAATTGTTATAGCAACTGAATCTTAAGTATGGGAGCGCGCAACATGAATACGATCACAATATGTGTTGGAACGTCATGTCACCTGAGAGGGTCGCACCACGCGATCAACAGGCTTTCTGAACTCATAAAGGAGCACGGCCTGGAGAACAAAGTGGAGCTTAAAGCGTCATTCTGCATGGACCGCTGCGCGGAGGGCACTATAGCCGCGGAGGTGGACGGCAGACCGATCTATGACCTGACAGAAGACACGGTAGACGAAGTTTTTAAAAGAGAGATTTTAGACAGAGAAAGCTAGTAGGGTATTTTTACAGGATCGAGGGGATTTCCCGATATGGACGAGAGAACGACAAACAGATCAACTGAGCCGATAATGAGGCTGAAACATGCAAACTGCAGGAACTGCTACAAATGCGTAAGAGCGTGCCCGGTAAAGGCGATAGCGATCATAGACGAGCAGGCGGAGATCAATGAGGACAGGTGCATCTACTGCGGAAAATGCTACATCGTCTGTCCGCAGGACGCCAGGGACCTGGCGGGGGATCTCGACAGGGTAAAGGAAATGACGGCAGCCGGAGAGAAGGTCTACGCGTCTGTGTCGTCGGCGCTTTCGGTGTATTTCCCGGAGGCTAACCTTAAAAAACTGGCGGTAGTGCTCAAAAAGTTGGGCTTCACCGGCGTGGAGGAGACCGGAGAAGGTACAGGAAGAGTAGTACAGGAATACGCGGAGCTGCTGTACGAGCATAATATGGACAATGTGATCAGTACTATCTGCCCGTCAACGAATTTCCTCATACAGAAGTATTATCCGAACCTGGTGAAGTGGATGATGCCTGTCGATACGCCGCTGGAGGCGCACGCACATATGCTGAGGGCGGCTTACGGAGACGACATCAGGGTGGTCGGCATCGGACAGTGCATAGCCTATCACAAGCTGGCCAATATCTCGGAGGACGGAAAGCTGATAGATGCTTATCTGACTTTCGAGGAACTGGAGAAATGGATGAAGGAAGAGGATCTTCACATTACGGAAGAAGAGGATCCCGATACTCATTTCTGCAGGAGCTATAGATGGAAGTATCCTGACGAGCCTCAGGGCCTGCTCAAGGCTCTGCCCAGCGAGCTGAAATACAACTACAAGCTGTGGGATATGAACGGAGAGACTCGTGTCAACAGCATGATGAGTCAGTTCGGAAGCGGGATCAGAGGATATTTCATAACGGCTATGGCATGCAATACTGCCTGTCTGGGCGGTCCGATATTCAGGCTGCATAAGAAAGACACTTTCGGCAGCATGGACCGCTGGCTGGAGAGCGTACGCGTGGACGTCAGCGGCAAGACAGAGAATCCTACGGAGACCGCAAGCGTAGACGTGAGGAAGAAGTTCAAGCCTATACCTTTCGAACAGAGAGAGCCGTCTTCTGATGAATTGAAGGAGCTTCTGGCTCTGGTCGGCAGAAAGACGAAAAAGGATATGCTGGACTGCGGCGGCTGCGGCTATCCGTCGTGTATAGAGAAGGCCAGGGCGGTATATCAGGGAATGGCTGATCCGTTTATGTGCATTCCTAACGCCAGGGACAAGGCAGAGGCACAGTCCAACCTCATATTCGACAGCTCGCCTAACGGTGTCCTGATCATGGATAAGGATCTCAATATACTGGAAGCGAACTACATGGCAGAGGAACTGCTTGGCAAGCCTGAGGAAGAACTTAGAGGTACACCTATAGGCGACTATCTGGATCAGGATTTCTTCGACCACGCTATGCTGAAGGAAACAAAATACGTGCGTGACACGATAGACTGTCCTAAGATAGGGAGGATCATCGCTGTGACCTTCTTTAAGGTCGCCCATCATGATATAGAGATGGCTATCATCTACGACCGTACCGCCCACGCCGAAAGGATAAGGAAGGCTGTCGAGCTGAGGTCTGAGACTATAGAGGTCACACAGGATGTCATTGAGAAGCAGATGAGGATAGCACAGGAGATAGCCAGCCTGCTCGGCGAGACGACTGCCGAATCAAAGCTTGCCTTCAACAGGCTTAAAAACATACTTATGATAGCCAGTGAATCCAGTGAAGAACAGTGAGGCGCGATATGAGCGAACAGTACTGCATAGATACATACAGCCTGTCCATCAATAAAAAGGGTGAAGAACTCTGCGGCGATATGGTCGACGTGATATACAGGCCGGACAGGTCTATCGTCGTTCTGGCCGACGGTATGGGCAGCGGAGTAAAGGCCAATATCCTGGCGACGCTCACGAGCAGGATCATAGGCACTATGCTCGCGGGAGGCGCTGATATAGAGGACTGCGTACAGACAATATCAGACACCCTGCCTGTCTGTCATGAGCGGGGGATAGCCTACTCCACTTTTACGATCATAGAAGTCGGAGATGACGGCAATGTATATACGGCTGAGTTCGACGGACCGGAAATGGTCGTCCTCAGGGACGGGATCCTGGACGAGAGTCTGGACAAGCGCATGAGAGTGATAAATGGCAAGAACGTGTGGGAGTGCCATTTCCACGCCCAGCCCCAGGACATGCTGGTGACTTTCTCCGATGGTGTTATACATGCCGGTATAGGGCAGCTGCTGAACCTGGGATGGAAGCGGGAGAACGTCATGGAATTCTGCCAGAGGACCTACAGGAAGAACATGCCGGCAAGGGATATGACCAGAGCCCTCATGAACACCTGCTATGACCTCTACGAAGGAGAAGCCGGCGACGACACGACTATAACCACAGTCAGGATCCTGCCGCGCACAGAGACAAAGGTCCTTGTAGGGCCTCCTGCCGATATGAAAGACGACAGGAAGGTAGTAGATATACTGAGGTCAGCGTCAGGCAAGAAGATAGTGTGCGGAGGCTCGACATCCCATCTTGTAGCCAGAGAGCTTGGGGTTCCGCTCCGCGGAGACACGAACTATTACAGCGATGACGTTCCTCCGATAGCTTTTATAGAAGGCATAGACCTGACTACTGAGGGAGTACTGACATTGACAGCGGCGGAGACACTGCTGGAGAAATACCTCAATGAGGTGAAGACAGGGCAGAAGCCTGATGGCTACATAGACCTTGACAAAAAGGACGGCGCGACGCGGCTGGTGAGGACCCTGATGGACGAGACGTCTAACATAACATTTATGCTGGGCCAGGCAAATAATCCGGCTTACAAAAAGGGCGACACCCGTCTGGGCCTGGATGTGAAGATGAGGATAGTATCCTCGCTCGCGGAAAAACTCACGGAAGCAGGCAAGAGAGTAAAGATCGAAGAGTACTGAGCATCCGCGTCCTCCGGACGCATGCAGGCAGGTATTGTATTATTTCACGGATACTGAAAAACACAAAAAAGTACGGACTATAAAGGTAAAAGGCAAAAAAACGGATGGATATTTTGATATCCTCCGTTTTTTATTGCAATAATTTTGCCTTATGCTAAAATAAAAAAGATATTGTTAAAAAGAAATAAGGTGTTAATGCCGCGCGAGCGGTTGTAATATAAACAGAAACGGAGGAAAAGTAATATAATGGACACGATAGACGTCAAGATCCTGGAAGTGCTTCAGGATAATTCCCGCGTCTCTATATCAGAACTGAGCAAAAAGGTGAACCTTTCACTTTCCGCAGTGAGCGAAAGGCTTAAGAAGCTCGAAAACTCAAGCGTGATCAACAAATACACGGCGATACTCGATCCTAAGCTCATGGGCAAGGACCTGTCGGTAATAATAAGCATAGGCCTGGAATCCACTACGGATACAGACGCTTTCCTGGAATATGTGGACAGCGAGCCTGAGATACTGGCCTGCTACTATATAACAGGAGAATACGATTACATGCTCAAGGTAGTTACTACCGACACATCGTCGCTTGAACATATAATGAACAATATACGAAGCTTCAGCGGCATCAAGAGGACCCAGACGAACGTTATCCTGTCTACCACAAAGATGAAGAACAGCGTTTCCCCGACCCTCACACCGAAGCGCTGATGACAGAACAAGAGAGAAAGTCAGCCGAAGTCTATATGGCAGAAGCCCTGAGGCTGGCAAGAGAAGCGGCTTCGCAGGGAGAAGTACCGGTAGGAGCCGTTATAGTAAAAGAAGGAAATATCATCGGGCGCGGATCCAACCGCACAGTTGCCGAGAAGGACCCTACGACGCACGCCGAGATGAAGGCGGTGCAGGAAGCCCTCAAGGCTGTGGGAGGATGGCGCCTTACAGGATGCGACATGTATGTGACTCTGGAGCCCTGCGCTATGTGCGCGGGAGCGCTGGTCCACTCGAGGATCGCGAACCTGTATATAGGCACGACGGATCCTAAATCGGGGGCGTGCGGTTCGGTCCTGGATGTTACCGGGGAACCGAAGCTGAACCACCATCCTGTGGTTCACAAAGGGATATTGCAGGAAGAATGCGCGCAGGTGCTGCGCGATTTTTTTAGAGAACTCAGGAGGAAATAATATGAAAAAAAGGACGGCAGTCATTCTGATCACAGCGCTGCTTCTTTTTGTATTCGGCGGCACTGCTGTTTTCGCGGCTGCGTCTTCGTCGAGTACGGGAAACACATTCAGCCTTAAGAGCAGTACGCCTGCGGACGGATACAAGAGGATGCAGGCACAGAATGTAATGATCAAGCTGAATTTCAGCTCCGATATCGATTCGTCGGAGGCAAAAAAGATCAATAAGGATAAGTTTACATTCGAGGATTCTAACGGTAAGCCTGTAGACTACAAGATCTATTACGATAAGGAAGACGGAAAGAAGATCTCCCTGCTGGCAGAGAAAAAGCTCAAGGAGAATAAGGCCTATACTGTCACTATTGACGGAGACCTTACAGATAACAGCGGAGCGACTCTCGGAAAAGACCAGACCATCAAGTTCGAGACCAAGAAATCCGGTGGCGGGATAGTATATTTCCTGCTCATGGCGGCGATGATCGTGGTAATGATGTTCATGACTTTCAGAGAACAGCGCAAACAGAAGGAAGAAGAGATCGTAGAGTCAGGAAAGCCTGACGCTAAAGCACCTAAGAACCCTTACAAGCTCGCTAAGGAAAAGGGAATCTCTGTTCAGGAAGCCCAGAAGATCATCGACAAAGAAAGGGCTAAGGAACAGAAAAAGATAGACAAGAGACAGAAGAAGAAAGCTAAGCTCGAGCAGAAGGTGGAAACAGAGATTGAGGAAGAGTACCAGATCTTCAAGGTCCACACCAGAAGGCTCGCGCATAAGAAAATAAAGAGATAGTAGCGCCCGAGCGGAGGAGTTGTCAGTATGGAGACTAATGAAAAGACAGGTTCAGTAAACTTTATAGAAGCGATCATCCAGAAGGATATCGAAGAGGGCAGGTACAGCAGGCCAATAAAGACGCGTTTTCCGCCGGAGCCTAACGGTTATCTGCACATAGGCCATGCCAAGTCTATCTGCCTTAACTTCACTCTCGGAGAGGAATTCGACGGCACTACCAACCTCAGGTTCGACGATACAAACCCTACAAAGGAAAACGACGAATTCGTAAAGGCTATCGAAAACGACGTAAAATGGCTGGGCTTCAAGTGGAATGAGGAGTGCTTCGCTTCCGACTACTTCGATAAGATGTACGAGTGCGCGGAGCTGCTCATAAAGAAGGGCGAAGCGTTCGTATGCGAACTCACTCCGGAGCAGATGAAGGAGTACAGGGGAACCCTGACAGAGCCTGGTAAAGAAAGCCCTTACAGAAACAGGAGCATAGACGAGAATCTGCGCCTGTTCAGGGAGATGAGGGACGGCAAATACGAGGACGGCGCTATGTGCCTCCGCGCGAAGATAGACATGTCGTCGCCTAATATGAATATGAGGGACCCTGTTATCTACAGGATCTCACACGACGCTCACCACAGGACAGGCACAAAGTGGTGCATCTACCCGATGTACGACTTCGCTCACCCGTTGGAGGACGCTATAGAAGGCGTTACGCATTCTGTCTGCACCATGGAGTTCGAGGACCACAGGCCTCTCTACGACTGGGTGCTCAGAGAGACAGAGTGGGTTGAGCCTCCCAGGCAGATAGAGTTCGCGAGACTCAATATAACGAATACAGTCATGAGCAAGCGCTATCTCAAGCGCCTCATAGATGACGGCGTGGTAGAGAGCTGGGACGACCCTCGTATGCCGACCGTTTCAGGCTTAAGGCGCAGAGGCTATACGCCTGAGGCCATCAGGAATTTCTGCGCGGAGATCGGAGTCGCCAAGGCTTACAGCAAGGTAGACGCCGCCCAGCTGGAGAGCTGCGTAAGAAACGATCTGCAGAACAAGACAGAGAGCAGGAACGTCATCCTCGAACCGCTTAAGGTTGTCATCACCAACTATCCTGAGGGCGAGACAGAGATGTGCGAGATAGAGAACAACCGCAACGTCCCTGAGATGGGTACAAGGCAGGTTCCGTTCTCGCGCGAGCTCTATGTCGAGAAAGAAGACTTTATGGAAGTTCCGGTAAAGAAGTACTTCCGCCTCTTCCCGGGCAACGAGGTCCGTTTCAAGGGCGCCTATTTCATCACCTGCAATGAAGTCGTTAAGGATGACGAAGGCAATGTAGTCGAGCTCCGCTGCACATACGACCCTGAGACAAGGAGCGGCTCCGGCTTCAACGGCCGCAAGGTCAAGGGCACTATCCACTGGGTAGACGCTGCCACAGCGGTCCCTGTTACTGTCCGTGACTTCGGCTACCTGCTCAGGACCGACGAAGAAACAGGCGAGGAAGTCGCTAACGAGAACACTATCACTGTCCACGAAGCTTTCGCGGAGCCGGCCATCAACGATTCGGAGCCGGGCAGCCGCTGGCAGTTCTTCAGGCACGGCTACTATATAGAGGACACTAAGCTCAGCACGCCTGACCACAAGGTCTTCAACCAGACAGTAAGCCTCAAGAGCTCATGGAAGCCTAAGAAAAAATAGGGTAAGATAAAAGAATCTGATCATCCAGGAGGATCCGCCGCGGCGGATCCTCTTTTTATGTTTACGAACGCTCCGCGTACGAGTGCCTGCGGCAGAACCGCAGTCCGTTTCGCGGCTCATGCGGAGCATCCTGTCAGCGGAGCTGTCGCCGATCAGTCATGCGTACATGTCCTTTTTACATAACAGTGATAGTAAAAATGGCGGTTTGAGAATATAATAAGTATGACAAGAAATTATCACCGTTTGTAATAGACAGGAGCTTAGTATGGATATTATCAGGCAGGGTGTATATTCGAATATCGTCAGGCGCATAAACGAGAATGAGTGCGTATCGGACGCCTATCTCGTGTCCACGGATTTCGAGGGCAGCGCCAGCGTGACCTTTAAAGTGGACACTTTCGAGATAACGGACGCCAGATGGGCTGTGCACAGGGACGCGGACCCGGAGCGCAGAGGCGAAGGCGTCGCTGAAATGCTCATAGGAGAATCGGCATATATAGACGACAGGAAGAATTCGGTCAAGGTACTGCCGGATTACACATATGTTACCGACTATAACGAGCCGCCAGGGGGCTGGGAAGGCGTGAACCCTCATAAGGAAGAGATCCTGGATGAAGCTCCGGCTGATATAGTGTCGCCGGCGTGGAGACACATAAGGGAGCTGTTTCTGGAGACCCTGCGCGGAGCCTATCAGGCTGAGGCCTACCTCATAGTCGAAAGGGGCATGGGAACCCTGAGGGAGTACGAGGCTTACTGGGAGAAGCTCAAACCGGGCTACTGCAGGCCTTACATCAAGGGCGACATGCCGGCGCTGGAGGAATGGCCGATATATACCGGGAATATCCAGCACTACAGGACGTATGACCTATACAATAAATATATCAATTACATGGTGATGGACAACGGAGACGGCTGCAGCTACGCGGTAGGAACATTCAACGATTCTGCCCATGAGATGAACATAGAGCTGGAGTACGACGATAAAGGCGTGATACTGGATTACGATATGACAGCTGTCAGGGTGCCTTTCGACAGGTGCCGGGAGCTGGATCATCTCGATCCTCAGGAAGTTATCGGAATGAATCTCTATGATATAAAGAAGAGGGATGTGGGCAAGGTCCTGGGAGGCCCTCACGGATGCTTCCACTTCGTGGACATACTCGCGGATATAGCCGCGGCTATACAGGGATAGTATGGGAAGAGGCCGGCAGCCCTGAAACGGTAAGGCTGTGACAGCGCGGCCTTTGAACGGATACTGCAAAATAATGTAAATTAAAGATTGCGGAAACGAAAATCAAATGGTAATATATGTCATAGATAAAAGGAGGGCATCTATGGCATATATTTTTTTTGCGGCCGCTGCGGCTGCCTCCTATCTGGCTGCGCGCCTGTCGGTCAGGCTGTATCTTAGTCTGCCGCCCGCCTGGCTTTGTGAATATGGAGAAGAAGCCGGAATCCTGCAGGCTAAGGAAAACCGCTGCCGCCGCAAGCACCTGGCCAGAGCGGTCATCACGGCAGTGATATTTCTGTTGATTCAGCCTATGGTATGGGAGGCAGAGGCTGCCGCCGGAGGATGCGCGGACGCAATAGGTGTTCTGCCTGTATATGATGCAGCCCTTGCAAACACATTATTATCGCCTATTGTAAATTCACTGTATTTTGTTACGATCGCTGTGATCCTGTCATCGGCGGCGCTGAGCGATGTCGACTACTGCATCATACCGGATCAGCTGAGCGCAGCCGTGGCTGTCCTCGGATCCGTGTACGCGGCCTCTGCCGGTTCTATAAAAGGAGCTGCGCTGGGAGCTGTCTTCGCCGCAGGCCTGATAATACTGTCGGCCCTGCTGGGCCGTATGGTCAGCGGGCAGGAGTCCTTCGGCATGGGTGATATAAAGCTGATGACGGCCTGCGGGACGATAGTATCGGGCCCTGCCCGCAGCGCCTGGCTTACGTCGGCTGCGGTCTTCTTTTCAATATCGGTCATACTCAGCGCTGTATGGTTCGCGGTCCTGATGATCTTCAGGAAAACGGATCTAAGGACATCGAGGCCTATGGCGCCATGGATAGCGGTCTCCGCACTGGCCATGCTGTCAGCGGAGCTGTCCTGACATACTATATGAATTTGTAAACTGTGCCGTATTGACAAGTGTTATAGCAGGTGCTATTCTTGATGCGGTTAACGGGGAGCTTAATCGCTGAGAGGAAGTTCGGCTTCGACCCGGAACAGATGTATTCTGTTCACACCTGATTTGGATAATGCCAACGAAGGGACAGTGCCGGCACATTGAATGATCTGCAGCCGCCAGCTCTGGCGGCTGTTTTTGTTTTTTGCGCGCAAGCGTATGCAGGGCACTTTGTCTTGAGACAGAAAGGAGAAGAGAATGGAAAGAAAAACTTCTGTCTTTGAAAATGCCCTGATATGGTTCGGCGCTTCTGTTTCTATCGCTGAACTGCTGACGGGAACCTCTTTCGCGGGGCTGGGCTTCGCGAAGGGCATCGCTTCTATTCTTATCGGTCATGTTATAGGCTGTGTGCTCATGCTGCTTGCCGGGATCATAGGCGGGCGCACAGGCCAGAGCGCCATGGGAACAGCCAGGATAGCGTTCGGAAAGTACGGCGCTTCATTTTTCGCTCTCATGAACGTGCTGCAGCTGGTGGGATGGACTGCGGTCATGACCGGGCAGGGAGCTGACGCCGCTGCTTCCGCAGGAGGCTCCGGAATATTCGCCAGCGTAAGCTTCTGGACTGTAGTCATCGGTATCCTGATACTGGCTGCTGTGCTCATAGGGGTCATGCATATAGGTAAGCTCAATGTCGCTGTCATGGCCCTGCTTTTCGTCCTGGTCGTCGTGCTCAGCGTCGTGGTATTTAAAAACGGCGGCAGCAGCATATTCTCCGGAAAAACTTCCGGCGAATCCATGAGCTTCGGAGCCGCTGTGGAGCTGGCCGCGGCTATGCCTGTTTCCTGGCTGCCGCTCATATCTGACTACACCAGGACTGCTGAGAAGCCTGTGGCTGCTACTGTAACTAGCGTATTAGTATACGGTGCCGGCTCCTGCTGGATGTTCATCATCGGAATGGCGGCGGCTATGTATGTGCCTTCGGGCAGTATCGCCGAGATCATGCTCAAGGCCGGTCTCGGACTCGCTGGTCTTCTGATCGTCATCCTTTCTACAGTGACCACTACTTTCCTCGATGCTTTTTCAGGAGGAGTGAGCGCCGCGGGAATATATGATAAAATAAACGAGAAGGCCGCTGCTGCTGTAGTAACAGTCACGGGAACGCTCATAGCGATCTTCGTGCCGGGCGAGTTCTACGAGAACTTCCTGTATCTGATCAGCTCGGTATTCGTGCCGATGATCGCTGTGCTTACGGCAGAATTCTTCATCAACAAAAGGGACAGCTCCGAAATGGCAGTAAACTGGGCTGATATCGCTGTCTGGGCGGCTGGCTTCGTTATATACAGGATATTTATGAAGATCGATACGCCGGTGGGTAATACGCTTCCGGTCGTGGTGATCGTAATGCTTATGTGCGTTATAGTTAACGCCGTGGTGAAAGGAATCAATGGAAAGAGTAAAAAAGAATCTCGCTGATAAACTGAGGGTGTACGCCGTAACTGACAGAGGGATAATAGATGACAGCCTGAGCGTCAGGGACGCGGCTGAAAAGGCCGTCCGCGGCGGAGCCACTATGATACAGTTGCGTGAAAAGGGTCTGGGAACTGAAGAACTGACACGCAGGACTAAGATAGTGAAATACGCTCTGGATCAGTATAGTGTTCCCCTGATCGTGGACGATGATCCGGCCGCTGCCAGGGACGCTGACGCTGCCGGAGTACATATAGGCCAGGGAGATATGGATCCCGCAGAGGCAAGGAGGATCATAGGGCCTGACCGGATACTGGGAATAACAGCCCACAATGTGGAAGAAGCGGTCGCAGCAGAAAAGGCCGGAGCCGACTACATAGGCGCCGGCGCCGTGTTCAATACATCGTCTAAAAGCGATGCCACGCCGCTTTCTAAAGAGGAGCTGGCACGCATCTGCGGCGCCGTATCCATTCCGGTCACAGCGATCGGAGGCGTCAGCGCCGATAATGTCTGTGAACTGACCGGCACCGGCATAGCCGGAGCGGCGGCCATATCCGCTATATTCGGGAAGAGCGACATCACAGACGCCGCCGCGCGCATGGCGGACGCGGTCTCCAGGATGCTAGGCTCAAAAACATACAAAGCGGCTGTCTTCGATTACGATGGTACCGTGCTGGATTCCATGGGCATGTGGGAGACTACGCCGAGCAGGTTCGCCCGCCAGCTGGGAGTGGAAGCCGAGCCCGGCTTCGACCAGAGAGTAAAGTATATGACACTGGAAGAAAGCGCCCAGAAGTTCAGGGAATACGGGGCAAAGGGGACCGATGCCGAGATAGTAGACCAGATCATGGATATGGTGTGGTACAGCTACAGCCATGAACTGGACCCTAAACCGCACATCTTCGGTGTGCTCGATGACCTGAAAGCCAGGGGAGTGCGTATGGCTATAGCGACCCAGACTCCTTCCAGGATGATCCGTTCGGCTAATAAGAGGCTGGGGCTGGATAAGTATTTCGACGCAGTATTTTCCTGCGACGACTGGATGACAACAAAGCACGATCCAGACATCTATTACCTGGCTGCTTCGGCTCTCGGAGCGGCTCCGTGCGAGACTCTGGTGTTCGAGGATATGATATATGCCTCAGAGACCGCTAAAAACGGCGGCTTCACAGTAGTGGGGATCTACGACGAGAGCTCCAGGGGAGACAGAGAAGCTATAGAAAAAAACTGCAGGATCTATCTGGATTCCTATGCCGACTGGCCGGGGATCGAAAATATAAAGAGAGAAGATGTTTAGAAAATGAAAAAAGTTCTTACCATAGCAGGTTCGGATTCCAGCGGCGGAGCTGGAATGCAGGCGGATATAAAGACTATAACGGCGCACGGCATGTACGCTGAATGCGCGGTTACAGCTCTGACAGCCCAGAACACGACAGGTGTTTACGGTGTGCTGGATACTCCGCCTGAATTTATGGGCCAGCAGCTGGACTGCGTGTTTAAAGACATATTTCCGGACGCGGTCAAGATCGGCATGGTGTCAAACACAGAGATAATAAAAGTTATCGCGGAGAAGCTGGCTGAATATAAGGCTCAGTCCATAGTACTGGATCCGGTAATGGTCGCTACCAGCGGCGGAAAGCTGATACAGGACGATGCAACAGAGGCACTGAAAAACCTGCTGATACCTATGGCTTCTGTCATTACTCCTAATATGCCGGAGACTGAAGCCCTGAGCGGTATTGATGAGATAGACACCAGAGAAAAGGCTGAAAAAGCCGCGGACATCATAGCCGAGAATTCAGTGAAGGCCGGAGGACGCGCGCCGGCGGTCCTGGTAAAGGGCGGTCATATGAAGACCAGTGCCGACGACCTGCTCTATCTTCCTGAGGAAGGCCGCAGGATATGGCTCTCGGCTCCTCACATTGAAAACCCTAATACTCACGGCACAGGATGCACACTTTCATCTGCTATAGCCTGCGGACTGGCAGAGGATCCGTCAGATCTGGAGAGCGCTGTCAGGAAAGCAAAGGAGTATATCAGCGGCGCAATAGGAGCCAAACTCGACCTGGGACACGGCCGCGGACCGCTGAATCACATGTTCAGGTTCGCGAAATAGGGCGAAACGGCGCGAAACAGAATAGATAAAACAAAGGGCGGGACAGCGGTGTCCCGCCTTTTTCGCGCTGTCAGGAGCGGCCGGCAGCCGTCAGGTCCGGCAAAGGCTTCCGGTGCGCATGTCAGCGGAGCTGACGGGGGATCCCGGCTGGCCGCCCTATATGGCTCATTGCTTAATTGAACATGGTCATTCTTAGTGATATAATAAAACAGCTTATATTTAAGCGTAATATACCTGCAAAAGGCGGCTTTTATGAGAAATGTGCTCATCAAAATCGAATATGACGGGACCGCTTTTCACGGCTGGCAGAGGCAGCCGGGCAGCAGGACTGTCCAGGGCGAGATAGAGAAGGTGCTTTCTGTGCTCTGCAGGGGACCCGTATCTATAGACGGCACGGGCCGTACTGACGCGGGGGTTCACGCTCTGGGCCAGTGCGCTACTTTCAGCGGTGATTTCGCCATACCGGCGGAGCGCATTCCGGTGGCGGCGAACGGGCTCCTGGCGGAGAACCGTAACAAGCAGGGAGATATAAGGATCCTGTCGGCGGAGGATGTTCCGGCGGATTTTCACGCTCGACACAGCGCTGTCGGCAAGACTTACGTTTACAGGATATATAATGCGGAGACTATGCCTGTTTTTTTAAGGAACTACAGGTATAATGTAAAAAAAACTCTGGACATGGGAGCTATGGAGAAGGCGGCGGACCTTTTACAGGGCACGCGCGACTACAGCTCTTTCATGACGGCCTCGGACGATTTCGACGGCAGCACGGTCAAGACCGTATATGCGGTGAATGTGCGCGGCAGCGGCAGGGATATTTCCATAGCTGTCACGGGATCCGGCTTCCTCTACAATATGGTGAGGATCATAGCCGGGACTCTGGTCGACGTCGGCACGGGCAGGATAGCTCCGGAGGATATAGATGGTATAGTTTCGGCCTGCGACAGGTCGAAAGCCGGACATACGGCTCCGGCACAGGGGCTTTACATGGCCGAGGTTTACTTCGATATGGAAAAGCTGCTGGCGGGAGCTGAAAAGTACTGAAATTTGCCGGAGGGACCGGCGGAAGGTTGTTTTATGGCAGACAATGTTGTAAATACTTCAGATGACCTTAACAGAGAGATCGCAGACGGGAGACCGGACTGGGACGAGTATTTCATGGAGATAGCCGAGGTGGTCAGGAAACGCTCGACATGCCTGAGGAGGAAAGTTGGCGCGGTCATCGTGAAAGATAAAAGAATACTTGCTACGGGCTACAACGGGGCGCCTTCGGGCATAACCCACTGCGCGGTCACGGGCTGCCTCAGGGACAAGCTTAACGTGCCGTCGGGAGAGAGACACGAGCTCTGCCGGGGCATACACGCCGAGCAGAACGCCATAGTGCAGGCCGCTTACCTGGGGGTTTCTATCTCGGGAAGCACGCTCTACTGCACAAACCAGCCCTGCATCCTCTGCGCGAAGATGCTGATAAACGCCAACATAGAGCGCATAGTGATAAAAGAAGGTTATCCCGATCAGGCAGCCGCGGACATGCTGGCAGAAGCCGGTATCAGGATAGAAGAACTCGGAGAAACAGACACTCAGCAGTAATAATCGGAGAAAGCTCAGTTATGAAATATTTATTGATAGTCCTGCTGGCATTCGCGATAGCCTGCGTGGTCACCCCGTTTGCCATAAAACTGGCGCCTAAGATCGGAGCGATGGATATACCGCGCGACAAGAGGCGCATGCATACTAAGCCGATGCCCAGGTTCGGCGGCATGTCGATGTTCCTCGGTACGGAGATAGCTCTTTTAGTGTTCCTGCACAGCGACCCTAAAGTGATCGCTATCCTCATAGGAGGCGTCTGTATATATGCCGTGGGCGTGGCGGACGACATAAAGGGCCTGCCGGCAAAGCTGAAATTTGCCCTGCAGATACTCTCAGCCATCGTCGTCTACATAGGCGGCATACAGATAGATTTCGTAAAGAACCCGCTCAACCCCCAGACATATCTCTTTTTCCCGGGCTGGCTGAGCTTCGTGATCACGATAATCTGGATCGTGGGCATAACAAACACAGTAAATCTGATAGACGGCCTGGACGGTCTGGCTGCCGGAGTAGCGGCCATAGCGTCGGGCTGTATAGCCTATTCAGCCATCCTCAGCGGACAGTATGAGGTAGGCCTCGCGATGTTCGCCGTATCGGGCGGAGCTTTAGGCTTCCTGCCTTATAACTTCCACCCCGCTAAGATATTCATGGGCGACAGCGGTTCGCTCTTCCTTGGCTTCATGATAGCCTGCATTTCAATACTGGGATCGACAAAGGGCGCGACGCTCATCGCGACTATCGTACCGTTCCTGGTCCTCGGCCTGCCGATCTTCGACACGGCTTTCGCGATCATCAGGCGCTGGGTAAACGGCTACCCGATCATGGAAGCGGACAAGGGCCACCTTCACCACAGGATAATGAACACAGGCATGGGCCAGCGCAGGACAGTGCTGATCATGTACAGCATAAGCGCGATCATGGGCATGGTAGCTATACTTGTGGTACAGCGCATGTTTATAGAATCGACAGTGCTCATAGCAGTAGCTGTCATACTCGTCTGCGTGTTCATCGCGGACAGGGATTCAATGAAAGAGATCCTGCAGGAAGGAATACCTCCTGAAAAGATAGGAATGCTCAACCATAAATCAAAGGAACAGAGCAGCAGCCAGCCTGACGTCAGCTCCGCTGACGGATCCGCTGGCGCGGAAACAGAAAAAGCCGCCGGGGGCGGCAGCGGTGGCAGCCGCAGCGAAGGAGAATAGTGTAATATGAAAGTAATGTCAGTGTTCGGGACGCGTCCCGAAGCTATCAAGATGGCGCCTCTGGTAAAGAGGCTCAACGAAGACCCGGACTTTGAGTCCGTGCTCTGCGTTACAGCCCAGCACAGGGAGATGCTGGACCAGGTGCTCAGCCTTTTCGAACTGACTCCTGATTACGACCTTAATATAATGAAGCCCAACCAGACTCTCAGCATGATAACAGCCAATGTCCTCAGGGGCATGGAAGAAGTCCTGGTCAAAGAGAAGCCTGATATCGTGCTCGTCCACGGCGATACAAGCACGACCTTCTCATCGGCTCTCGCTGCTTTTTACCAGCAGATCCCGGTGGGCCACGTAGAAGCAGGCCTGCGCACATACGATATGTATTCGCCTTTCCCTGAGGAAGTCAACAGAGTGCTCACATCGCATCTGGCTGCCCTGCACTTCGCTCCGACAGAGAGGAACAGGCAAAACCTGCTCAAAGAAGGAGTCGATATATCTAAGATCGTAGTGACCGGAAATACAGTTATAGATGCTCTCCTCGAAGTAGCGGGCAAGCCTTACGAATTCGAGGATGAGACTCTTAAGAACATAGATTTTGAAAATAAAAGGATCATAACAGTGACCTGCCACAGGAGAGAGAATCTCGGCGAATACATGGAGCATATATTCACAGCTATACGCGATATCGCCGAGAACTTCGATGACGTGGAAGTCATCTATCCTGTACATCTCAACCCTAAAGTAAGGGAAGAAGCCAACAGCATCCTGGGCGGCCACAGCAGGATCCATCTCATAGATCCCCTGCAGTACCAGCCTTTCGTGAACCTCATGGCTAAATCCTATTTCATCATCACGGATTCCGGCGGTATGCAGGAAGAAGCTCCGTCCCTGGGCAAACCGGTGCTGGTAGTGCGCAGGGAGACAGAACGCCCCGAAGCTCTCGAGGCAGGTACGGTAAAGCTGGTCGGAGTAGACAGGGATAATATCTACAATACGGCCGCTGAACTTCTGAACGACAGCAAAGCTTACTCTAAGATGGCGGAAGCCTCTAATCCTTACGGTGACGGCAGAGCCTCCGAAAGAATAGTGGAAACTCTGAGAGGCTGGAAGAAGCCGGCAATATAGAACTCTGATCCACAGCCAGAAGAAGAGGGTGGAATTTATGGCTTACAGATCGACCTATAATCAGCTTACAGATCTTAAGATACTGCGCAGGGACGCGATAAGAGAAAAACTGGCGGGGATATTCGATACCCCGCTCTTTCTGGTGATCTCTGATATGGGTTATGGCAAATCCACCACTCTTCAGGAATATATCAGGCACAGGCGCAGGATAAAATATATATGGTTTCATTTTCCGCAGGAGCCGGTGGAGGATATGTGGCTCTGGGTACGCCTCAGCAAGCTGGTAGAACGCACCAACAGGGAGCTGGGCAAAAAGCTGATGGAATACGGTATGCCATACAGCAAGTATGATATCGACAGGCTGGAGAGCTTCATAAAGGACGTCATCGAGATAGATACGGTCCTGGTCCTCGACGATGTACATTACTGCAAGAGCGAGTATTTCCACGGGCTGATCAGGCAGCTGGCGGAGAGGAACATACCTAAATTCCATATAGTATATATATCCCGCGAATACCCTGAGAACAGCGGCCAGCTGCTGTCGAGCAATTACGCGAAGATCATAAACCAGAACGATCTGGCATTTACAAAGAACCAGTGCAGCAATTTCTTCATGCTCAATGACGCTCCGTTAGA
Source organism: Bacillota bacterium (assembly GCA_028724585.1). GTDB lineage: Bacteria > Bacillota > Clostridia > Peptostreptococcales > Anaerovoracaceae > RUG708. The sequence continues at coordinate 40,802 of JAQYCQ010000038.1, forward strand.
CGCTGATGAGCTGGACATACTCTGGGATCACACCCACGGCTGGGCATCCGGACTCTACATGGATCTTATGTACTACCGTACCTATGGAACGCTCAGCAATATTCCTGACGGCCCTCAGCTGATGCGCAAAGCGATCTACGATAATTTCGATCCTGACTCGCAGAAGTCGTTGCTCATGCTCTCCAGGCTGTCCGACTTTACTATCGAGCAGGCCGAGATGATCACCGACGACAGGCACATCAGGTACACGATACAGAACATGCGATCCAGCTACTGCTTTACCAAGTACGATGAGGAGACCGGGACCTACAGCTTCCACAGCCTGCTCAAGGAAGTGCTGGACGAGGAATTCGAGAAATCTGACATAGATGAAAACGACATTTTCCAGAAGCAGGGCATCTGGTGCATGGCGTCCAACGACGGCATCGGGGCGGTCAGGGCTTTCTCCCGCTGCGGAGACTACGATCATGTCCTTTCCATCATGGCGGAGCCTAATTCGTCAAAATATATGGATCTGGCGCCTAATGTCATCATGCAGGCTTTCCAGGAAATGCCTCTGGAAACCAAGCTTTCAAATCCTCTGGGATATCTCTCCTACATTTATTCATACAGTACGACCATCGGTGTGGAGCACGGCGCGGAAATGCTGGCTCAGGCCAAGGAATTCTACTCTGACCCGCTCAAGTCGCCGGACCTGGTAAACAGGGATCAGATACTGGGCGAGATAGCCATGATAGAAAGCATAAAGGCTTTTAACGATCTGGATGCCATGTTCCGCTGCTATGAAAGGGCCTACGAGTACTTCGACGGAGGATCGTCTGCCATCTACTCGTCAGACGCCAACATCACCTTCGGCATTCCTCTCAACATGTTCCTTTATCACAGGGAACTGGGCGGTCTGAAGAAAATGGTCAAGCTGGTAGAGGACGAATTCTGGATCTACAACCACATAGCCAACGGAAGCGGAACCGGATTCGAGTACCTGCTGCACTCAGAGTACTGCTTCAAGACCGGCGATTTCGAGAGCGCCGAGATGCTGGCCTATAAGGCGATATACAAAGGCCGTATGAGAGACCAGTGCGATATCATCCTTTCGGCATCGTTCGTCCTGCTCAGGATAGCCCTGTTCAACAGCAAGCCGCGCGAGGTCAACGACATCATGCTGCAGATGATGCAGGAGGTAGAGAAGAACGGCTCACCTGTCATGCTGAGCTGTTATGAGTTCATCCTGGGCTATGTCTTCAGCTTTATGGGCAAATACGACATGGTACCCGCGTGGATACAGGACAGCGATAAAGGCGGTTCCAAGTTTATGGCCATAGGCCGCAACAGCGCCTATATCATCAAGGGCAAATACCTGAGCGAGCACGGCGATTACGAGGAGCTCATCAGGCTGGCTGAAGAGATGGTGCCGGTATACAGGGATCATCAGACTCTGGACGGAGTCATGATCTTCAAGGTCTTCAAGGCTATAGGATATTACCATACCAAGGGCATGCAGGCAGGAGTCGAAGCCCTGAGCGAAGCTCTGGACATGGCTGAAAAGGACGGTATCTGCGTTACGATCGCCGAAAACACCTACGAGATAATACAGATGCTGGAGCAGATAAATACGCCTTTTGCCGAGAAAGTGCTGAAATTCGCGAGACAGTATACAGTCGCAAAGAACAACTTCCGCAACAGGAACAAGCGCGAAGAGCTGACAAACCGCGAAAAGGAAGTCATGGATCTGGTATGCGACGGGCTGACAGCCGCGCAGATAGCCGAAAAGCTTTTCATATCCCACTCCACGGTCAAAAAGCATATTGCCGGAGCCTATCAGAAGCTGGGCGTAAACAAGAAGTCGGACGCCATAGCCGAGTACAGGAGGAGAAGGGCAGGCATAAGGAAAAGAGAGATACCGAGATAGGGCTGATAAAAGCAGGCGCCCGCCGGCGGATCAGGACGGAAGAGATCCACGGCGGGTCTTTTGCGCGCTCCGCGCGCGGGGGTCCGCGGAGCGGACGAGGGATACTTTCTGTAAAAAATCCATCAAAAGGGGTAATTTTCTCGTAAAAGTATCCTTTTTGGTCCATAGGACTATTTATTTTTTCGTATATAATAGTCAATGTAAGAAGGGACGGGAAAGCCAAACCGAATCCCTGCTTATCACTCTTAACATAATATAGACAAGGTACTTTCTATTCTGTCAAAGCAGCCGCGGTCATCGGCTGCTTTTTCATTTTTTGTCTTCTCATCTGCTTCGTTTCAGGCCCATCGGAGCGCTGCCGGAGACTGGATCCGGCATGAAACATCCATATATATCCGAAAAAAGGCGTCTGTGTGATAAAAAAAACCGGAAAGTGGTATATTACAAGACAGTACGCCATTCCCGTTTTGCCATTATGTGTGTAAAACAGGCGCGCTTATGGTATAATTCAAACAATAGCGCCAAAAAAGGGCAGTAGACTGGCGGCCAAATGATATAGATAAAAAGGAGAAAACAACATGAGTGAATATGTAAAGCTTGGTGAGTACAAGGGACTTAAGATCAAGAGACCTGAGGAAGTTGTCACTGAAGAAGAGATCCAGGAGGGCATCAGGAGCCGTCAGCGCAAGTTCGCTACAAGCGTCGAGGTTACTGACAGGCCGGTAGAAAACGGCGACGTAGCTACTATAGATTTCACAGGCTATCTGGACGGAGTTCCGTTCGAGGGCGGTGCGGATACTGATTATCCGCTGGAGATCGGTTCCGGCACTTTCATTCCGGGATTCGAGGAAAAGCTGATCGGAGCTGAGATCGGCCAGGACGTAGATGTAGATGTTACTTTCCCTGTGGATTATCCTGCCGAGGACCTTGCGGGCAAGGCCGTAATATTCAAGACCAAGGTAAAGAAGATCTCAAAGCAGGAATACCCTGAGGTAGGCGAGACTGTAAGGAACGAAGTCATCGACAGCCTTAAGATGTTCAAGCACCGTGAGGTAGAGGATCAGTACGAGGGAATGCTGGCTGACGCTCTGGTAGCTAAGTCTGAGGTCAATGTTCCGGAAGATATGTATGAGAGAGAGGTCACGGACCTGGTAAACAGGTGGAAGGCTGCCCTCAAGATGAACGGCATCGATCCGGACCAGTATTATAGCATGACTGGCATGGACGATGAAAAGGTAAAGGAGCACTATCACGATCAGGCTATGCAGAGAGCCAAGTCAAGGCTTGTCCTCGAAGCTGTAGCTGAGGCGGAGCACCTCGAGGCCAGCAAGCCGGCTGTAGAGATGTACCTCAACGAAATGGCTATAGAGTACGGACTTCCTGTAGAGCAGGTTAAGGACGCTCTTACAAAAACTCATAGAGACGCTATAGAGTCCGACGTAAGGATCAGAAAGGCTCTCCAGGTCCTGAAGGACAACGCTGTAAGCGAATAATAAAGCCTGCCCTGAAGGGCAGCGCGCAAAATAAAGATCGAATCTAGCGGGGAGGCATGGTCAAATGGCAGAGACCGAAAACGAAAAAAAGACATTTTATATCACTACACCTATATATTATCCGAGCGCTGATCTGCACATCGGACACACTTACTGCACGGTAATGGCAGACGCTATGGCGAGATTCAAGCGTCTTCAGGGCTATGACGTAAGATTCCAGACAGGAACTGACGAGCACGGCGATTAGATGCTGAAGATTGCTCTGGAAAACGGTATCACACCTCAGGAATATGTAGACGATGTAGTATCCAGGATCAAAAAGCTCTGGAACACTATGGAGATCTCGTACGATGACTTCATCAGGACTACTGAGCCGCGCCATATGAAGCGCGTTCAGGAGATCTTCATGAAGATGTACGAGAAGGGCGACATATATAAAGGCGAATATGAGGGCATGTACTGCGTCCCTTGTGAATCGTACTGGACTAAGACCCAGGCTCCAGACGGCATCTGCCCTGACTGCGGCCGTCCGCTGAAGACTATGAAAGAAGATGCCTACTTCTTCAGACTTTCAAAATATCAGGACAGGATACTCGACCTGCTGGAGAACACGGATTTCGTACAGCCTGAGACTTCCAGGAACGAGATGATCAACTTCGTAAAGCAGGGCCTTGAAGACCTCAACATCTCAAGATCGTCTTTCGACTGGGGCATTCCTGTTCCTATCGATAACGACCACGTAATGTACGTATGGCTGGATGCCCTTACAAACTATATAACAACTCTGGGATATCCTGACGAAGACGCTCCGGACTATAAAAAGTACTGGCCGGGCGTTCACCTGGTAGGCAAGGAGATCGTGCGTTTCCATTCTATCATCTGGCCGGCTATCCTGATGTCTCTGGACGCTCCGCTTCCTGAGCACGTTATGGGACACGGCTGGATCCTCCTCGACGGCGGCAAGATGTCAAAGTCTAAGGGCAACGTAGTAGATCCTGTAAAGCTCATAGACAGGTACGGAATAGACGCTCTCAAGTATTTCCTGCTCAGGGAGTACGCTTTTGGACAGGACGGTCTCTATACCAACGAAGTAATGCTCAACAGGCTCAACTATGACCTGGCCAACGACCTGGGAAACCTGGTCAGCAGGACAGTAGCTATGATAGAGAAGTACTGCGGCGGCGTCGTTCCTGCTAAGGGACCAGAGGAAGGCACAGACAGCGAGCTCATCGAGATGGGCACTACTACTGCTGACAGGGTCGAGAAGTACATGGACAAGTTCAGCTTCAACAACGCTCTGGAGGAGATCTGGAAGTTCATCAGGCGCACAAATAAATATGTCGATGAGACTGAGCCTTGGGTGCTGGCCAGGGACGAAGCCAACAAGGCAAGGCTGGATGCCGTAATGCATAATCTGGCTGAAGCTATCAGGATCATCTCGATACTGGTAAATCCGTTCATCTACCACAGCTCAGAAGAGATCAGGAATCAGCTGGGCATAGCGGACGAGCCGGTAGTATGGGAAGAGACCAGAAGGTTCGACCTCATGAACGGCCAGAAGGTCATGAAGGGCAAGCCTATATTCCCGAGACTCGATATCAAGAAAGAGCTTGCTGAGCTCAACAAGATGCAGGAAGAGCAGATCAAGGCCGCTAAGGCAAAGGCTGCCAGGGACGCCGGACTCCTCGACAAGAAAGAAGAGAAGAAGGCTGAGCCCGCAGAGGAAAAGCCTGCCCAGATCACTATCGATGACTTCGATAAGATAAATCTGACAGTTGGCGAGATCGTTTCCTGCGAGAAGCACCCTAACGCTGACAAGCTCCTTGTATCTCAGGTAAAGCTCGGCGACGAGACACGTCAGATCGTATCCGGCGTGGCATCCTGCCACACTCCTGAAGAGATGAAAGGAAAGAGAGTCGTAGTAGTCACAAACCTCAAGCCTGTAAAGCTGAGAGGGGTACGCTCGGAGGGCATGATACTCTTCGCGGACAACGACGGAAGATACGAATTTGTTACAGCTGACGCGCCAGACGGCAGCAGAGTTAAATAATCACCGGGGCTGCTCTTATTTATAGGGGCAGCCCTGCTTTTTTAAGGGAGAAGAGACAGATATGATTTTTGATTCCCACGCTCACCTCGATGTCGAAGAGTTCGACGGGGACAGGGCAGAGGTGCTGGAGAAAATACAGGAAGCCGGAGTAAAATACGTTCTCAATCCGGGAGTGGATATAAAGACTTCGAGGGCTGCCGTCAAGCTGGCCTCGGAGCATCCGTGGATATACGCGGCTGTAGGATATTATCCTCAGGAAACTCGCCACATGAATTACGATCTCCTCGAGGAGATAGAAAAGCTGGCAGCCGATCCTAAGGTAAAGGCCATCGGCGAGATCGGCCTGGACTATCACTGGGACGACACGCCTCACGACATACAGCAGTTCTGGTTCAGGGAGCAGATACGCCTGGCTGAAAAGCTGCAGATGCCTATAGCCATCCACGACAGGGAGGCTCACGGAGATGTTTTCAAGATCCTCGAAGAGGAGAATGCTTTCGATAACATAAAGATACTGTTCCACTGCTTTTCGGGCAGCGGCGAGTTCGCCAGGCAGCTGACAGACAGGGGCTGCTATCTTTCGCTGGCGGGCCCTATCACATATAACACTAACAGAAAGGCAAAAGCGGTGCTTTCGGTGGTGCCGGAAGACAGGCTGCTGGTGGAGACGGATTCTCCTTATCTCACGCCTGTGCCTCACAGAGGCGAGCGCAACGATTCATCGTATATAGTCTATACGATACAGAAGGCGGCTGAATATCTGGGAAAGACATTCGAGGAGACCGCCGATCTCACATACCGCAACGCTGTCAGCTTTTTCGGGATAGACGAAGCTGAATAGGACGGCATTTTCGGGGGATAGATTTGGATAAGAGTAAATTAAGCCCGCTTGCGTCAGCAGCTGCTGACAGCATAAGAAAATACGGGATGATAAATTTCGGGGACAGCGTGGTCGTAGGCCTTTCGGGAGGTCCGGATTCTGTCTGCCTGCTGAGCGTACTGAGTGAGCTGAGGCCGGTACTGGGCATAAAAAGCCTGCACGCTGTTCACATAAACCATTGCCTGAGAGGCGAAGAAAGCATGGGCGACGAGAAATCCGCCGGTAAAATGGCGGAGAGATTCGGAGCCAGCTTCGATGCTGTGCGCTACGATGTCAGGAAGATGGCAGAGGAGCAGGGCATCGGCGAGGAAGAGATGGGACGCCGGCTCAGGTACACGACATTCGAAGTATTCAGGGATAAATACGGGGCGCAGCGCATAGCGGTCGCCCACAACAGGAACGACCAGGCTGAGACTGTGCTGATGCGGGTGATCCGCGGTACAGGCATACACGGCCTGACAGGGATAGAACACATTCGGGAAGACGGAGTAGTCATAAGGCCGCTCCTCGATATAGACCGCGCGGATATAGAGGCTTACTGTGAGGAACGGGAGCTGAAGCCGCGTATAGACAGCACGAACCTCAAGCCTGTATATACCAGGAACAGGCTCAGGCTCAACCTCATGCCGTACATGAGGAGCGAATTCAACCCGCGGCTGGACGACGCGCTGACTAGACTGGCGGCCCAGGCGGCGGAGGCAGATGATCTTCTCCGGCAGGAAGCTATTAGGTTTCTTGACGATATGGACCGCTGGGATAAAAAAGAGTCGGTCCTGGACCTTGAAGGATTCGGGGATCTTCATCCGGCTGTGGAAAAGCGCGTACTCACCGAGATAACCGAGCGCATAGGGGCCTCCCATAATCTCACCGCCAATGCTGTAGACCGTATGATGGATACGGCGCTGGAGGGGGAAGAGCCGCGGCAGGCGGATATTTCAGACGGCTGCTATGTCAGAAGATCGTATGGGAAGCTCTGGTTCCTCAGAAAAGAAGAGGAGGAAGACCGGAGGATAGACGGTCACGTGGGGATCCCGGCCGAGCAGCTTGAAAAAGAAGGGAAAGCTGTCCTGAAGACAGCTTCCGCCGAGATCAGCCTTACGCTTCTCCGCGGAGCGGACTCTGTGAGCGGAGCTCACGTGAAAAGGCAGGGCCCGGGCGCTGAAGAAGTGCGCGCTGTTCTTGATTTTGACAGGCTCATGGAAATGGGCAGCCCGGTATTCAGGAACAGGAGGCCCGGCGACAGGTTCAGGCCTTTAGGAATGCTCGGCCATAAGAAGATCCAGGATTTCTTTACAGACAGGAAGGTCCCGGCCCAGGAAAGGGATTCAGTGATACTGCTGGCTGCCGGCGGCAGGATAGTTCTCGCCGGAGGCGAGGTCAGCGGAGACTGCGCTGTGGATGAGAATACTGAAAAGATGCTCCTGGTTGAATACGTTCGCAATTGAATAATAAAAGACGTTATGATAAAATATGTAGTCAATTGGCTCCGGATAGCCTTCTCACTCTCCGGAACGTTAATATAGATCGAAATGGCAAGAAGATATAATCCTTTTATTGCTGCGACAGGAGGTCGTCGTGAAAAATAGAAAATGGTACAGAACTGCCCTCATTTATGCTGCCATATTGCTGTTCGTCATAGGAATGGCGCTGCTCTACACGCAGGGGCAGACATCGAACGATGTAAAAGAGGTGACGTTTACGAAATTCGTCAGCGAGCTTTCTGACGAAAACATCAAGAAACTTGAGCTCAAGGATACGAGCATGGAGGCTGTCTTAAACGATGGCAGCAAGATCCACGCCTACGCTCCGTCTACTATCCAGCTCATGTCTATCAATGACAAGTACATAATGCCGCAGGTGGAGTCGGGCAAGATCACGCTGGCGAGCACTAAGCCGCAGACGACGCCTTGGTATATCAGCATGCTCCCTTATCTGCTGACGATAGTCATATTCGTCGGCCTCTGGATATTCTTCATGAATTCCAGCCAGGGAGGAACAGGAAGGGCTATGTCCTTCGGCAAGAGCAAGGCGCACATGGTCAACAAGGACGAAAATCCGGTAACATTTGACGATGTAGCGGGCCTTAAGGAAGAAAAAGAGGAACTGCAGGAGATAGTAGACTTTCTGCGGCGGCCTGGAAAATACACGCGCATGGGCGCCCGTATACCGAAAGGTGTGCTGCTGGTGGGCCCTCCGGGCACAGGTAAGACATATGTTACCAGAGCTGTAGCTGGCGAGGCAGGCGTGCCTTTCTTCAGCATTTCCGGCTCTGATTTCGTAGAGATGTTCGTCGGTGTCGGCGCGTCCCGTGTAAGGGACCTGTTCGACCAGGCTAAGAAGAATGCTCCTTCTATCATATTCATAGATGAGATAGACGCTGTCGGCAGGCGCAGAGGCGCCGGACTCGGCGGCGGACACGACGAGAGGGAGCAGACCCTCAACCAGATGCTGGTCGAGATGGATGGTTTCGGTGTAAACGAAGGCGTTATCGTGTTCGCGGCAACTAACAGACCTGACGTACTGGATCCGGCTCTGCTGAGACCGGGCAGATTCGACAGGCAGATCACCATCGGCCTGCCTGACGTTACAGGAAGGGAAGAAGTCTTCAGAGTACATGCCAAGAACAAACCGCTGGGCCCTGATGTTGACCTCGGTGTGCTGGCAAGGATGACTCCGGGATTCTCCCCTGCTGATATCGAAAATATCCTCAACGAGGCTTCCCTGCTGACAGTAAGGCGCGGCGGCAAGACCATAGGCATGGACGAAATGGAAGAAGCCATCACAAGGGTAATGGCCGGACCTGCCAAGAAGAGCCGCAAGGTTACCGAGGCAGAGCGCAGGCTCACTGCTTTCCACGAAGCGGGCCACGCTGTGCTCATCAGGTGCCTGCCTAACTCTGATCCTGTACACCAGATCACGATAGTCCCTCACGGAATGGCCGGAGGCATGACCATGTTCCTGCCTAACGAGGACAGGTCGTTCGAATCTAAGGAAAGAATGAAGGATTCGCTCGTTCACCTGCTGGGCGGACGTGTTGCTGAACAGCTGGTGCTGGGCGACATAAGCACGGGTGCCAGCAACGATATACAGAGAGCTACAGATATAGCCCGCAACATGGTAATGAGATACGGTATGAGCAAAAAGCTCGGCGCCATCAATTACGCGGGATCACAGGAGGTCTTCATCGGCAAGGATTTTGCCGAGAAGCAGCCTTATTCTGAGCAGACAGCCGCTCTCATAGACAGCGAGGTCAAGAGACTCATAGACGAAGCTTACGCCAGGGCTGAGCAGCTCCTCACAGAACATTCGGACAAGCTCCATCTTGTAGCCGAGACTCTGCTCGAGGTCGAGACCCTCGATGCTGAACAGTTCGAAGACCTCTTCACAGGCTCCAGGACTAAGGAAGACGTCATCCAGGAGGTCCACGAAAAGGCTGAGAAGATGCGCCAGAAGATAGACGCTCAGAAGAAGAGAGAAAAAGAGGAAGAAGCTGCGGAGGAAGAGAGACGCAGACGTGAAATGGCCGATCAGGACGAGTTCATGAAGATGGTAAAAGAGCTCAATCCTGATGACATTGTGTTTAAGCACAATAACGGCGGCAAAGGCGGCAGTGACAGCGGAAACGGCGGTTCCAACGGGGACGCCCGCTGATCAGGCATATAAATTTAATGGAGAAAGGAACGGAAGCTCAGGTCCGCAGGGACCACAGCTACCGGGGAGGAACTAATGTTAATGGCATTCGATGTTGGCAATACCAACATAGTACTCGGTGTTTTCGACGGAAAAAATCTTATCCAGAGCTGGAGGCTCCAGACAGATAAAGAAAAGAGCGCTGACGAGTATGGCATGATCATCAATGAGCTGTTCAAATACAACGGGCTCAATATCAAGGACGTGGACGACGTCATCATTTCCACGGTCGTGCCTTCTATCTCATACACTCTTCAGCACTTAGCGATCAAATATTTCAACATCAGGGCTATAGAGGTAGGGCCTGGCATTAAGACAGGAATGGTCATCAAATACGACAACCCTAAGCAGGTAGGCGCGGACCGCATAGTCAACGCCGTAGCGGCATACCACAAATACGGCGGGCCGCTCATCGTCATAGACTTCGGTACGGCGACGACTTTCTGCTGCATTTCCGAGAACTGCGAATATCTCGGCGGTACCATCGCGCCGGGCCTCGTGATCTCTTCCGATGCCCTGTTCGAGAAGACAGCTAAGCTGCCGAGGGTAGAGTTGCTGGAGCCGGGACACGTGATCTGCCGCAATACTATCGAGAGCATGCAGTCAGGTCTCGTATACGGACATATGGGAGTTGTCGACTTCATCGTCAACAAGATGAAGGAAGAGTACATGGAGAAATACGCCGGGTCGGACAAGCCTATCCAGGTCATTGCCACAGGCGGACTGGCCACTATGGTATCGAGAGGCGCTAAATCAATAGATAAAGTTGACAGGCTCCTTACGCTCGAAGGCCTGCAGTTCATCTACGAGAAGAACCGCAACAACTTCAGCCGCAGAAGCCGCGAGAGCAGCGAGAGCATAGAGCTCAAGGCGCTGCGCATATGACGGAGGATAAGTTGGGAGAAGCAGGCGTTCAGACTGAAAAGACTACAGAGAGAAAAGGCCGGGGCGCCTGCAGTATCGCGGGCATAGCTTTCGATAACCCGTATTTTCTAGCTCCGCTGGCGGGAGTTACAGATTCACCTTACAGACGTATCTGCAGGAGCTTCGGCGCGGGAGCGGTATACTCGGAGATGGTCAGCGCCAAAGGCATGTATTATAACGACGGCGAGACCAGGCGTCTGCTCAATACCCACGAAGACGAGAAGCCGGTGGTCTATCAGATATTCGGCTCTGAGCCCGACATGATCGCCTACGCTGCAGAAGAGCTTTCCGGCCGTGAAAACTGTATGCTGGATATCAATATGGGATGCCCGGTGCAGAAGATAGTCAAAAACGGCGACGGCTCAGCCCTGCTCAAAAATCCGGAGCTGGCCGCAGATGTGATGCGCGCGGCTGTAAAACACTCGTCTAAGCCGGTCACCGCCAAGATAAGGATAGGCTGGGACCGTGACAATATAAACGCGGTGGAGGTCGCTGAGCGTCTGGAGGACGCCGGCGCGGCCGCTATAGCTGTCCACGGCAGGACGCGTGACCAGTTCTACAGCGGAGCCGCTGACAGGTCCGTGATAAAACAGGTCAAAGAAGCTGTCAGCATCCCTGTCATCGGGAACGGAGACATCTTCAATGTCGCCGATGCTGAATCTATGTTCGAGGAGACAGGCTGCGACGCTGTCATGGTGGCCAGGGGAGCTCTGGGCAACCCGTGGATCTTCAAGTCGCTCACAGAGGGAAAGGACTATATCCCGCCCGTTCCTGAGCGCGTCGAAATAATAAAAAAGCATTTTGGTTATCTGCTCGCCGAAAAAGGCGAGTATATTGCTGTCAGGTGCATGCGTAAGCATATAGGCTGGTACATCAAGGGGATCAGAGGAGCTGTGCGCATCAGACGCAGGATAAATACGCTGGAAACAGCAGAGGAAATATATAAAGATCTTGATCTGCTTTGCGCAGAAAACATGGAAAGGAATCAGGAGAATGGCTAATTCAGAAGAAAAGCTCATTACCAGAGAAGGATATGACAAACTGGTCGCTGAACGTGACGAACTGGTAACTGTCAAGAGAAAAGAAATAGCTGCCCAGCTCGGTGAAGCCATCGCTCAGGGCGACCTGTCCGAGAACGCCGACTACGATGCCGCTAAGAACGCTCAGGCTGAAAACGAAGAGCGTATATACAAACTCGAAAATATGATCAAGAACGCCAAGATCATAGATGAGTCTGAGATCCAGGCGGACAGGGTAAACCTCGGACATACTGTCAAGGTGCTTAACGTAGAGCAGGATCAGGAGCATACCTACAAGATCGTCGGCGCTAACGAATCAGATCCGCTCAGCGGACTTATCTCGAACGAATCGCCTGTAGGCAGGGGCCTCATGGGAACCAGGCTCGGCGAAACAGCTGAGATAGAGATCCCTGACAGGATCATCCACCTCAAGGTCCTCGATATCACAAGAGACTAAATAACACGAATCAGAACAGGAATAGATATATGGCTAACAATAAGAACAATATGCCCGGAGACGAGCAGGGCCTCAGCGAGCAGCGACTGATTAGGAGACAGAAGCTGGCTGACCTTCAGGCTGCCGGCCGCGATCCTTTCAAGATCACAAAGTGGGATCAGGAGCAGAGAAGCGCTGAGATCAAAGAAAATTTCGATAAGTACGAAAACCAGAACGTGAGCATAGCAGGAAGGATCATGTCCAAGAGAGTCATGGGCAAGGCTTCCTTCATAGACCTTCTCGACAGGGACGGCAGGATCCAGTGTTTTGTTGCCAGGGACAATCTCGGCAGCGATGAGTACTCTATCTTCAAAAAGTACGATGTAGGCGACATCGTCGGCGTCAAGGGCGAAGTATTTAAGACAAAGACAGACGAGATCACAGTAAGGGCAGAGGAGCTCGTGCTCCTGTCAAAGTCCATCCAGGTCCTGCCTGAGAAGTTCCACGGACTTCAGGACGTGGACATGAGATACCGCCAGAGATACGTCGATCTTATCATGAACACGGAGGTCAGGGATACTTTTAAAAAGCGTTCCAAGATCCTTTCAGCGATCAGGAATTTCCTCGCTGACCGTGACTTCATGGAAGTTGAGACCCCTATACTGGTAGCCAACGCCGGCGGAGCGGCAGCGCGTCCGTTCGAGACCCACTTCAACTCCCTGGACGAGGACTTCAAGCTCAGGATCTCGCTCGAGCTCTATCTTAAGAGACTCATAGTAGGCGGATTCGAGCGCGTGTTCGAGATCGGCAGAGTGTTCAGGAACGAGGGCCTCGACCCTAAGCATAACCCTGAGTTCACCCTTATGGAGCTCTATCAGGCATATACAGATTTCCACGGAATGATGGAGCTGGCTGAGAGTCTTTACCGCTACGTAGCTCAGGAAGTTCTGGGAACAACAAAGCTCCAGTACGGAGACAAGGTGATCGATCTGGGCAAGCCTTTCGAGCGCATCACTATGACAGAGGCTGTAAAGAAATATTCGGGCGTTGACTTCGCCGAGATCCATACTCTGGAAGAAGCGAGAGCCGCAGCCGACAGCAAGGGCATAGAGTACGAGCAGCGCCACGAAAAGGGCGACATCCTCAACCTCTTCTTCGACGAATTCGTAGAAAAGAACCTGATCCAGCCTACATTCATCACAGAACACCCGATAGAGATCTCGCCGCTGACTAAAAAGAAGCCGGACGATCTGGAACACGTAGAGAGATTCGAGCTCTTCATGAACGGCTGGGAGCTGGCCAACGCTTACTCCGAGCTCAACGACCCTATAGACCAGCGTGAGCGTTTCCAGGAAGAAGAGAGACGTCTTGCCGCGGGAGACGATGAGGCTAACCATACTGATGAGGACTTCCTCAACGCCCTCGAGATCGGCATGCCTCCTACAGGCGGCATCGGCTTCGGTATAGACCGTATGGTGATGCTCATGACCAACAGCTCGGCCATCAGGGACGTCCTGCTCTTCCCGACCATGAAGTCACTGGGCGGCAAGAACAAGTCAGAGAAAAAGGCAGAAGAAGCTCCGGCCCTCGACGCTAAGATCAGCGTTGATGAAGCTATGGATCTGCTTAAGAAATACAACGAAGACCCCTTCCACCTCACTCATGGCGAGATGGTAGGAAAGCTCATGCGCTACTATGCCGAGAAATATGACGCTAAAAACGCCGATTTCTGGCAGGTAGTAGGCATCCTCCACGACCTTGACTGGGAGAAGTGGAATGACGCGGAGACCCATACCGTAAAGGCAGCCGAGCTCCTCGAAGAAGCCGGCGCGGATCCTCAGGTAGCCCACGCTATCCAGACCCATAACTCCGACAACAACGAAGAGCTGCCTAAGCCTGAGTCAAAGATGGAGAGAGTTCTCTGGGCTGTAGACGAGCTCTCAGGCCTCCTCAGCGCGGTCATCAAGATGTATCCGTCACACTCGGCTCAGGACCTCAATCTCAAGTCGGTCAAGAAAAAGTACAAGAACAAGAAGTTCGCCGCTGGCTGCGACCGTGATTACATCGAAAAGGGCGCTGAACTCAACGGCATGACTATAGAAGATCTCCTCGATTCAGTCATCGAAGCCGCAAAGGCAGTAGATTTCCAGTAATAAAAGCAAAGCAGGTTTGCTGCACCTGCCGCGTCCGCTCCGCGGACATGACGCCGGCGGAGCCGGCGTAAAACCGCAGATATATAGATCCCCGCGGGAAAACCGGTCTGTTTTCCCGCGGGGATCTTTTTGTTAATTGTAAAATGAAATCAGAAACGCCTGATTTCTATTACCGCGAATAGTGTCCGTTATAAAACACCGGCATATTTCGCGGCCTCCGGCCGCATTGCTCACGCTGCGTACCCGCATAGAAAGAGCCATTTCGCGCGATAAAAATGGCTGAAAATAAGCGGAGCCAGGGGTACCCTCACACAGCAGCGTTGAGACGAACGTATATCTTCCCAGTGTCAAGCGGCCTGAGACGGCGAAGCGGATTTAAGTTCTCATAACTTAAATCCGCAGCGGCGCACGTGTCCGAAGAAAAAACACATCGGTGTTTTTTCAAGATGCGCCGCGGTTCGTCGTCTCCCGCGAAGACACTGTCACAGGTTACGGAAGATCACGTTCGGATCACCAGCTGCAGTGTGAGGGTACCCCTAGCTCCGCCAGATTGTCAGTGATATCTTGGCAGTAGTACTCGCGTCAGCAATGTCCGCAGAGCGGACGCAGCTGCATGAGGAAGCGAGCGTGAGTGTATCGTTTCACAGGAGTTAAGTGATATGGACTTGTCCTGTGAAATGATGCCTCAGGATCGCGATATTACAGGCAGCTGCAGCAGAGGAGCAGACGGATTTCTCAAAAGAATAACAGATCGCTAAATTGTTTTTAGGAAGCGATGGCGAAGAATATAGTAGTGATTCACTCTTCAAACTGATATCATATATATGAGTGGAGAATCAGATATTATTTACTGAATTTCGCGATCGCGGCATTGGCCACTCTGACGGAAAACGGTACAGCAGCCGTATTTTAGAATGAGTTTTAATGAGGAGCGTTTTACTATGGGAGAACCTAATGACATGAACAAGGGCGGCATGAACGGCGGATATTATGATGCCGGCAGTGAGCACGGCTATGATACAGGTCGTGAACCCGGCCCTGATGACGGATATTATGATCCGGACTATGACGCCGATTATTATGGTATGGGAGGGCCGGGCGGATATTATGGCGGCAGGCCTCCGAGAAATGGCGGCTCCTCCGGCCTTAAGATCCTCGTGGTAGTGCTGGCGGTAATTGCGGTGCTGGCGGTCTGCGCGGCTGTATTTTTCGCTGTGAACTCAAATTCGGACAAATCGGATGACAGCTCGTCGAAGACCCAGGTCGAGGAAAACCAGGACGACCAGAAGGATTCCGAGAAAGCTGACGAGCAGGACAACAGCGGTGAACAGACCCAGAATAATGACGAAGAAAATATTGAAAACAGCAAGAACGCGTATAATGCGGGAAAAGCGGACGGCTATAACGAAGCTATGAAGGACAGACAGTCGTCATCGAGCTCGTCAAGCTCATCCAGCTCGTCAGCCGGAACTGCGTCATCTTCAAGTGAATACATATTCCCTGACAGCAGTTACAGACGCCTTTCAGGCGCTGACCTTTACGGACTCTCGGCATGGGAGCTGAAAGTAGCCAGAAACGAGATATACGCGAGACACGGAAGGCTTTTCAATAATCAGAGCCTTCAGAACCACTTTAACAGCTGCTCGTGGTATCACGGGTATATCGCCCCTTCACAGTTCAGCGACAGCGTACTGAATGACACGGAAAGAGCGAATATAGCCCTGATACAGAGCCACGAATAAAGCAAGAGGCAAGTATGAAGAAAAAGCTTTTTATCATATCTGTACTTGTGGCGCTGCTGGTCCTCTCAGGATGTGGCAGCGCGACGGCTGATATGAGCTCCGCGGCTCCGGAACAGCCTGCGAGCGCAGTGGAGCAGGAGGAACAGCCTTCAGCCGAGCCTGAACAGAAAGAAGAGGCGGATCAGTCAGCTGAAAATGAACAGGCAGCTCAGGTCGAAAACGGCGGACAGGACGAACAGGCAGAGGCAGAGTCTCAGAAAAACGGAAGGATTGTAGTCATAGACGCCGGCCATCAGGCGCATCAGAATTCCGGCCAGGAGCCTATAGGTCCGGGAGCCTCGCAGACCAAGCCTAAGGTATCAAGCGGCACTCAGGGCAAATATACAGGCGTCCCCGAATACCAGCTCAACCTCGATGTGGCCCTGAAGCTGCGCGACGAGCTGAGTAAGCGCGGCTATAACGTCATAATGGTCAGGGAGACAAACGACGTGGATATAAGCAACAGCGAGAGAGCGGCTGTCGCCAATAACGCCCACGCGGACGCCTTTATAAGGATACACGCGGACGGCGCGGAGTCGGGAGATCCGGCAGGTACTATGACTATGTGCCAGACAGCTTCAAACCCGTATAACGGCGGTATCTACCAGCAGTGCCGCGCCCTTTCGGAGAGCGTGGTCAACGCGGTATGCGAACAGACAGGAGCAAAGAACCGCGGCGTTATGGAGACTGACACTATGTCGGGAATAAACTGGTGCCAGGTACCCGTTACGATAGTCGAGATGGGTTACATGACAAACCAGCAGGAGGATACGCTGATGCAGACTCCTGACTACCAGAACAAGATAGCTGTCGGCATTGCCAACGGCATAGACCGCTTTTTACAGTAAGGAATCAGATATCGGCCGACCTGGAAATTTACCGAAAAATAATAACCCCGAATCTGCTCCGGAATGTATAATAAAGTAACAATGTAAAGGAGGACAAATCATGAAAACTTACAAGTGCCTTATATGCAAAGAAGTATTCACAGTAGAAGACGGCGTTGAGCCGGTATGCCCTAAGTGCGGCGCAAAGGGCGACAAGCTCGTTCTCGTAGAAGAGACAAAGTCAAACCCTTACGCTGGAACTCAGACTGAGAAGAACCTCGAAGCAGCTTTCGCGGGCGAATCCCAGGCAAGAAACAAGTACACTTACTTCGCTTCGACAGCTAAGAAGGAAGGCTACGAGCAGATCGCTGCCCTCTTCCTCAAGACCGCTGACAACGAGAAAGAACACGCAAAGATGTGGTTTAAGGAACTCGGCGGCATCGGCAATACAGCTGAAAACCTCAGCGCTGCTGCTGACGGCGAAAACTACGAGTGGACTGACATGTACAAAGGCTTCGCTGAAACAGCTGAAAAGGAAGGCTTCACTGAGCTCGCTGCCAAGTTCCGCATGGTAGCTGAGATAGAGAAGCATCACGAAGAACGCTACAGAGCTCTCCTCCACAACGTAGAGGCTCAGGAAGTGTTCAAGAAGAGCGAAGTAAAGGTATGGGAATGCCGCAACTGCGGACATATCGTAGTAGGAACAGCTGCTCCTGACGTATGCCCTGTATGCGCTCATCCTCAGTCATACTTCGAAATACACGCTGCAAACTATTAATCGAATATAACAGTTTAATGATTTAATAGATCAAGCTGACAGCAGGCCGGCGCTTCAGAAATGAGGCGCCGGCCTTTTTGTTAAGATTATTTTCCTTGTAAATCCTCCTGGAAGAGCGTATCATTTCTAAAGCAATATTAAAAAATGTTTATGCGATACGCATCAGGAGACAGACAAATCATGAAAGCAATCATTATCGGATGCGGCAACGTAGGGCTGACAGTCGCTCAGAGACTCGTAGACGAAGACCACGACGTCGTCCTCATAGACCGGTCCGAAGATATGGTAAATAATATTCCCGACGACCTGGACGCCATGGTCATCAGAGGAGAAGGCAATTCCATAGCGACCCTGAAGGAAGCCGGCATAGAGAACGCTGACGCGCTCATAGCCGTTACCAGGTCCGACGAGGTCAACCTGCTCTGCTGCCTTATCGCCCACGGGATCAGCAGCTGCCACACTATAGCAAGAGTAAGGGATCCGCTTTATCTGGACGAAGCCGATTTCCTCAAGGAAAATATGAACATAAACCTGATCATCAATCCTGAGTACGCGACCGCCAGAGAAATATCCAGGCTGCTCATGTTTCCTGACTCAGACAATGTGGTCACATTCGCCAGGAACAGGATACTGTTCACGAACGCCCATATAGGTCCGGAGCAGAAGCTGGACGGCATGACCATAGCGGCAGCCAGCCGGAGGATAGGTGACAATGTACTGATCTCGGCTGTAGAAAGGGACGGCGAGGTGTATATCCCTAACGGTTCTTTTGAGCTCAGGAACGGCGACAGCATATATATCCTGGCTTCAGCGGCGCATACGACAGCGTTCTACAAAAGGATAGGCCTGTCCGGGAGCAGGATAAAGCATGTGCTCATAGCGGGCGGAAGCCTCATCGCCGAATATCTGACGTCCATGCTGGTGACTATGGGCGCGGAGGCCCACATCATCGAGGAAAACAGGCAGAGGGCGGAGCAGCTCTCAGACAAGCTGGATAAAGCGACCATCATCCTCGGCGATGCCACTGACCGGAACACACTGCTGGATCAGGGACTTCTGAATGCCGACGCTTTCGTAACACTTATGGACGCGGACGAAGAAAATGTCATGATCAGCCTCTTCGCCAAAACGGAGAGCAGCGCTAAGCTCGTAATGAAGATGGCCAAGACCGCTTTCCGCGACATACTGAGTGAGCTGGGCCTGGAGAGCGCTGTATTTCCGGACCTTATGACGGCGGATTACATAATGCAGTACCTGCGCGCCGTACAGAACAGTACAGGAAACAGCGTAGAGACTCTCTATCACATGTTTGGCGGCCGTGTCGAAGCTATTGAGTTCGTGGCCCGCACCGAATCTCCGGTAATAGACGCAAGACTGGCCGATCTCGACCTGAAGCCTGACACCCTCATAGGCTGCATAAACCGCCACGGGCGGATAATCGTCCCGCGAGGCGGCGATATGATACATATAGGCGATACCGTAGTAGTCGTAACAGCCGATAAAGGCCTCCACGACCTGAACGATATACTGGTTTAGCGGCGGAGGCTGCAGATGAATATAAGACTGATCCTTTACATAACCGGCTGGATACTGAACATAGAAGCTGTGTTCATGGTGCCTTCTGTAGTTGTTTCACTTATCTACAAGGAAGACTGCCTGCCGATAGTTTTCGCGATCCTGATCTGCGCGGTCTGCGGGATCGCTCTGGTCATAAAGAAACCTGAGAACCGCCAGTTCTCGATAAAAGAGGGATATGTGGCAGTCGCCATGGCCTGGCTGGTCATGTCCGCCGCCGGCATGCTCCCCTTCATGTTCGCGGGCGCGATACCGAACCCCTTCAACGCTTTTTTCGAGACTGTATCCGGCTTCACTACCACCGGAGCCAGCATACTCCACTCTGTAGAGTCTGTACCTAAAGGCTTGATCTTCTGGCGCAGCATGACCCACTGGATAGGCGGCATGGGCATCCTGGTATTTTTAATATCCGTAATACCTATGGTGGGCGGCAGCAAGATGAACCTGATGAAAGCGGAGAGCTCCGGCCCTTCGGTCAGCAGGATAATGCCTACTGCTAAAGAGAGCGCCAGGATGCTGTACAAAATCTACATTGGTATGACTGTAATAATGGTCGTACTGCTCCTGGCCGACAGGATGCCGCTTTTCGACGCGCTCACTATCACCTTCGGCACGGCAGGAACAGGCGGTTTCGGCGTGCTGAACGACAGCTGCGCCAGCTATACGACCTACCAGCAGGTGGTCGTAACGGTGTTCATGATCCTGTTCGCGGTCAACTTCAACGTGTATTTCTTTGCGCTGACAAGAAAGTTCAAGGACGCCTTCTCTGTGGAAGAAGCGCGCTGGTACCTGTTGATAGTAGCGGGGGCGACAGGCCTCATAGCCTTCGATATCCGTGGTGATCACAGCAGCATATGGCAGGCAATACAGCAGGCGGCCTTCCAGGTGGCATCTATCATCTCCACGACCGGCTACTCGACGACCGACTTCAACCAGTGGCCGGCAGTCTCATGTACGGTGCTGGTCTTCCTTATGATACTGGGCGGCTGCTCCGGCTCCACCAGCGGAGGACTCAAAGTCTGTCGTCTGGTCGTGCAGGTCAAGCAGCTGGCAAGGGAACTGCTTTTTTACCTCTATCCGGGTTCGGTCCGCCAGATCAGGCTGGACGGAAAAAAGCTGGACACTTCAATAATACGTTCTATCAACGTTTTCGCAGGTGCCTACGCTATGATATTCGCCGTATCCCTGCTGCTCATATCCTTCGACGGCTTCGACTTTACGACCAATTTCACGGCAGTGGCCGCGACACTGAGCAATATAGGCCCGGGACTGGGCAAGGTAGGGCCGGCCTCCAACTTCGACCTTTACTCGGACTTTTCCAAGATGGTGCTGAGCTTCGACATGCTGGCGGGCAGGCTGGAGATCTTCCCGATCCTGCTCTTCTTTACGCCGAAGACATGGAAAAAGTTCTAAATACATATCCTGCGCCGGCTCCGCCGGCATATGCCTGACGGCAGAGCGGCAGTCCGGCCGCTGCCGTGAGGCACTTCGTCGACGGAGTCGTCGTGAAACGGAATAAAACAACAAAAAGGCCGTTAAACCTTGATATATTCCTTCCAGCGTAATATTATTTCTAGGTATAGTAAAAATATTGTGCATACATTTTTGTACGAGAGAGGTATAACATGAGAACATTCGAAAAGTCTCAGAAGCTTAATAGCGTAAAGTATGAAATCAGAGGACCAGTTGCTGTCAAGGCCAACGAAATGATAGACCAGGGCATCGACGTCCTCAAGCTTAACATAGGAAACCCTGCTCCGTTCGGATTCAGGGCTCCACAGAGAATAGTCGACGAAATGAAGGCTCACCTCGAGGAGAACGAAGGTTATTCGCACTCAAAGGGTATGCCTGAGACTCGCCAGGCTATCTACGAATACGGCCTTAAGAAGGGCCTTCCTAACATCAACACTGACGAGATCTTCACAGGAAACGGTGCCAGCGAGCTGATCACTATGTCGCTGAACGCTCTGCTCAACCCTGGCGACGAGATCCTGGTACCTGCTCCGGACTATCCGCTCTGGACTGGTTCTGTAACACTCGGCGGCGGCACACCTGTACACTATCTCTGCGACGAGAAGTCCAACTGGATGCCTGACATCGAGGACATGAAAAAGAAGATCAACTCCCACACTAAGGGCATCGTTGTCATCAACCCTAACAACCCTACAGGAGCTGTTTATCCTGACGAAGTCCTCCAGCAGATCGCTGACCTCGCCCGCGAGCACGAGCTCATCCTCTTCTCAGACGAGATCTACGACAGGATCCTCATGGACGGCTATGAGCACCACTCACTGGCTACATTCGCTCCTGACGTATTCACTATCACATTCGGCGGCCTCTCAAAGTCCCACTTCATGTGCGGCTTCAGGATCGGCTGGATGATCCTCTGCGGCGACAGATCAAAGGTTAAGGACTACATCGCTGGCCTGACTCTCCTGGCTTCGATGAGACTGTGCTCCAACGTACCGGCTCAGTCAGTAGTAAAGAGCTGCCTCGAAGACAAGAGCGAGCTCGAAGTTATGCTCCAGCCGGGCGGCAGGATCTACGAGCAGAGAGAAGCTACTATAAACGCTCTCAACGAAATTGACGGTGTTTCAGTAGTTAAGCCTCACGGCGCTTTCTACTGCTTCCCTAAGCTCGATGTCAAGAAATTCAACATCCACGACGACACACAGTTCGCCATCGACCTTCTCGAGCAGCAGCACGTACTAATCACAAGCGGCACAGGCTTCAACTGGCCTGACCCTGACCACTTCAGGATCGTAATGCTCCCTGACGTAGACACTATCACAGCTGCTATGAAGGGTCTCGCTGCATTCCTGGCAGACTATCACCAGAAATAACAACGAGAGCTCCGCTCACATATCGCGCTGACGCGCGGAAACTGCAAATACAGAGGGAACCAGCCATCCAGCCGGTTCCCTTTTTTCATATGCTGCAGCTGATCGTTAGGGCGGCGCACGTGTCCGAAGCGAAAACACATCGGTGTTTTCGCAAGATGCGGCGCGGTTCGCCGATTCTCGCGAAGGAACCGCACTAAGTAAGCTGGAAGATCGCGGTCGGATCCACCGCCGCGCGTGAGACTGTTCCCGATCACCGCAGTATGATGATTATTAGCAGCCGGCGTTTGCAGCAGAAGTAATATCGGCGGAGACCGGGGCAGGGTTCACGTAGCGGCATTGGAGACGATCGCAGGTCTTCCCGGTGACGAGTGGCTTGAAGCGGCGAAGTTGAGCTGAGACCTCAAGTCTCAGCTCAGCAGCGGCGCACGTGTCCGAAGTGAAAACACATCGGTGTTTTCGCAAGATGCGGCGCGGTTCGCCGATTCCCGCGAAGGAACCGCACTAAGTAAGCTGGAAGATCGCGGTCGGATCCACCGCCGCTACGTGAACCCTGCCCCGGTCTCCGCGACATGATAGTTGCCTTGAATAACCTATTTCACCGGTGTATAATACGTTAAATATATGGTTCTTGACAGCCAGAAAGGAAGAGCAAAATGAACAGTTCTGAAAAGACAGTAAATATAGTGCTGGGCGGAGTAATGGCAGCGCTGGTGTTCGCAGTAACCTGCATCAGTATCCCTAACGGAGTAGGCGGCTACACCCATCTCGGCGACGCCATGGTAGTGCTGGCCCTAATGATGCTGGGCAAGAAGATAGGAGCGGCAGCAGCCGGCATAGGCGCTATGCTCTCCGACATAATCCTCGGCTACTCTATGTGGGCGCCCTTCTCGCTAATAGCCAAAGTCCTCATGGTAGTTGTCATAGGAATCCTGCTCGACAGAGGAAGCAGCAGGATCTGGTGGCTGATCTCAATGGTCATCGGTTTCCTTGTGGAGACAGCAGTATACTCAGGAGCAGCATATTTCCTGGAAGGCGGTATAGGCGGATCCATCGCCGAAGCGGCCGGCATGATCATCCAGGGAGTGCTGGGCATAGTGGTCGGAGGCATTGCGACAGCCGCGGTTTCAAAGACAGCATTAGGAAAGAAAATGGTATACCATATCGGCAGCCTTAGCAGCGGAACTTCCAGAGAACATTAGCTATATATTTAACGTTTGACTTTCACAGAAAATGTTAATAGAATATATGTAACAGAAGAGTGATGAGGCGGGTTTTTGAAAAGCCCTCCCATCCGCTCTTCAAAATTTTGCGGATGCCAGGGGGGCAGTCCGCGTTTTTCTGTAAGTTTACGAAGGGAGGACATCTGAAGGTATGGATCTTAAAGAATTGATGCCTCATGATGAAGCAGGCAGGATGCGTATCATCCAGGAAACAGTGCCGGGCAATCAGATTTCTCTCGCTCATATCATAGGAAGTCCGCAGCCTATCATCTATCAGAAGCTGGGACTTAATCCGGACATCGACTACGACGGTTCAGCGATCGGCATCATGACGCTATGTCCTTCGGAGACAGCCGTAATCGCAGCAGATATCTGCACAAAGGCAGGCGACATTTACCTCGGCTTTGTAGACCGTTTCGCAGGTACTCTGATCATTACCGGAGCTATGTCTGAAGTGGAGAATGCCATACGCGAAACTGTCGACTATTTTAAAGAAGAATTGGAATTCGCGTGCTGTAAGATTACAAAGAGGTAGTGGTATATGCGCAAGATCTTATTCATGGGCCGCAGTGAGTGCGGTAAGACTTCGCTTACTCAGGCCATGAGAGGAGAGACTATCACTTATCATAAAACGCAGTATGTCAACGCGTTCGATGTTATCATCGATACGCCGGGTGAGTACGCGGAGTGTTCCAGGCTCGCCAAAGCCCTGGCTATATACTCCTGCGAGGCAGATGTCATAGGTCTGCTGATAAGCGCTATAGAGCCATATTCTCTCTATCCGCCTTGTGTTACAGCGGTAAGCACCCGTGAGGTCATCGGTATCGTAACGAAGATAGACCACAGAAATGCTAATCCGAGACAGGCAGCCAGATGGCTCAGACTGGCCGGATGCACCAAGATATTTTATATAAGCTCCTACAGCGGCGAGGGCATTCCAGAGCTGCTGGAGTATCTCAAGGAAGACGGCGATGTGCTTCCTTGGGAAGAGGCCAAGGCGCAGCAGCAGGGCCTCAGGATGAAGAAGGGCGGTACTAAGGACTACAGCAGCGAGAACCTGGACGATATGATCGATAACGATTTCGAGCACAGGAAACGTACTTTCGCTCATGTAGACGTAGGCGATGACGTTCTGGGAAGGGAGATAACTGCCGATGGACAGAGCGTAAAGGCTACTAAGGACGTACCGGCGCAGATAGGCGTAAAGTTCAAATCGGAGATAGACGAGCTCGAGGAAGAGAAGGACGAGAAGATGGCGAAAGCCGGAATCGAAAAGCCTATGGAAGCCGCAGGCATCAAAGAAGCGAAGAGAGCAGAGAGGCTGCGTAAAATGTAGCGCCTGCCGCGTAACTTAAAAAATAAAGACTAAAAAGAAAAGCCGCTTTTAAAGCGGCTTTTCTTTTTGATCTGCCTCGGCAGCCTTGAGCTTGGCCTTGATGCGGCTGAGCGTGACAGGTGTGACGTTGAGGAAGGACACTATGTACTTGTTTGGAACTGTATGAAGAAGTTCCGGATACGTGCGCATAAACCACTGATAACGGTCTATTGCTGTATACTGATAGATAGCGCTTTTGATCTTCCAGTGATCGTCGAGAGCCTTCATGAGGATGTTCGTGTAGACCACTGACAGTTCATGATATTCCTCGAGAAGCCTGGATATTTCAGGAACTGGTATGCGAAGGACATCGCTTTCTGTAAGGGATTCTATGCTGATGATAGCGGGCTTGTTAAAACCGTGACACCCCATAGCGATCTCACCCTTCTGGTAAAAGAAACCGTCTGTAATATCCCTGCCCTGATAGTCAATGAAGAAACCTCTGAATATTCCGGAAACGATCATATCGGCATATTCCTGGCGATCATCTGCCTGGATCAGAAAACTGCCTTTTTTGAAATGCTTGACGTCCGAAGATGCGGCAAACCTTGACAGCAGCTCCGGGTCTTTGATACGCAGAGCCTGCTGCAGAAATTTTTCCTTGTCCATGGATTCATTTCTCCATTTCTTATTTGTTAACTTCATTTTATCATAATTAGGAATCTTGTGGAGAAAAATTGGTAATAACATCCGGCAACGATTCAGGATATTGTGAGTTGCTAAAAACATGTATCCAATATCTATCACGAAAACATGAGTAAAATTTTACATTTAATATAATTTGCTCTCATTTCAAGTATATAGTCCAAATTACAGTACATTACTTTTTTCCTAAATAAAATTTTGCCTCAGCAGATACGAGCGCTCACGCGCACAATCCGCCATGAAAATCCCGGCTGGATCCACGGTGTCCGCAAGCCCGACCGCGGGCTATGCAGCATGCGATCCGCATATTACGGTTCTGCCGTCAGGCACTTGTCGGCGGAGCCGACAGAAGAACATTTGTAATGACAGGGTCTTATTGAATTTTGCATACGATTGTGATAGACTTGCAAAATAGTATGGATAAATCCAAAAACCCTGGCGGCGCATTTTCACTGCCGCATTTTTTAGATAAAAAGATCGAGAGGTAAATGGAATGGACTATGTATTTGCTGAAGGCAACGGCCGAGTAATCTCAGGCAAGGACAAGATCTTCGGAGTCAGCACCCTGGCTAAGGAAGCTATCAGGCGCGACGGTAAAGAAAACGTCACTAACGCTACTATCGGAGCACTTATCGACGATAACGGCGAGCTCATCGTGCTCTCGTCGATGATAGATGTCCTTAAGGAAATGAAACCTGCGGAATTCGCGGAATACGCGCCTATCGCCGGCATTCCTGAATATCTCGAGGTACTCCCGAGAGCGGCTTTCGGCGACCACAGACCTGACGGATATATCGAAGGCTGCGCTACACCGGGCGGCACAGGAACTATCAGGAACACTATCTCATGCTACAGCAGGTACGGCGACGCTGTGCTGACATCAAACTGGTTCTGGAGCCCTTACAATATCATCGCTACAGAGATCGGCCGCAGAGTAGAGACCTACGAGATGTTCGACGAGAACGAGCATTTCAACCTCAAGGGCTTCGAAGAGAAGATCATGGAGCTCCTCAAGAAGCAGGATTCGCTCGTCATCATCTTCAACGCTCCGGCACACAACCCTACAGGCTACACTCCTTCAGACGAAGAGTGGGACGAGATCGTGGCTATCCTCAAGAGATGCGGCGCTTCAGGCAAGAAGATCACAATGCTCCTCGACATCGCTTACATAGATTTCTCAGGAGATCCGGACGCCAGGAGATTCCTGCCTAAGTTCGGAAACATGCCGGACAACATCCTCGTCATCGCTGGCTTCTCAGCTTCAAAAGGCTTCACTTTCTACGGACTGCGCACAGGCGGCATGCTCTGCATCACTCAGAACAAGGAGATCGCTGAGGAGTTCAAGAGAGTCACTTCGTTCGCCAGCAGAGGATCATGGTCTAACTGCGTAAGAGTAGGCCAGCTCGCTATCGCGAGAGTATTTAACGACGCTGCCCTCCTCCAGAAGGTATCGGACGAGAGAAGGATCCACGAAAACATGCTGGCAGCGAGATGCACAGCATTTAAGGAAGAAGCTGCCGCGGCAGGACTTAAGACATGCCCGTTCAAGGGAGGCTTCTTCGTAACAGTTCCTTGCGAAAACGATGACGCTGTAAACCAGGAGCTCTTCAAGGACAACATCTTCGGCATCGCTATCGGCGGCGGAGTCAGGATCGCCATCTCAGCCATCAGCGAAGAGAAGTGCAGAAAGGTTCCGGCTAAGATCGCGGCCGCTATCAAGACTATAAACGGCTAAGCCGGTGGTTGCCCCGCAAGGGGCCTGCAGAGTTCTCGCAGGGGAATATTAAATAACTGTAAATAAATATGCAGGATATGTGTATGTATTCTGCATTTTTTTCATACTTGTGATATAATTTTAATATTATGTTGCTGTATTGCGTTAAAGTTTGGCAAGGCACATACGGCAGGCTCACGGCCCGTCGCGAAATTGTTAAATAAGTTATTTTAAGGAGAATTTTATGTCATCATCAACGATTTTCATGACAATCTCGATCGTAGTGTACCTGATCATGATGGTACTGATCGGTCTCTGGTCATCGAAAAAGAATAAGAATACCGATGACTTCTATCTTGGCGGAAGGCAGCTGGGACCGTTGGTAACGGCGATGAGCGCCGAAGCTTCAGATATGAGCAGCTGGCTGCTCATGGGTATCCCGGGACTGGCTTATCTGTCAGGTGTAGCCAGCAACTTCTGGACTATCCTGGGTCTCGGTATCGGTACATATCTCAACTGGCTGTTCGTAGCTAAGCGTATAAGGACATACACTGAGATCTCACATAACTCCATCACGATCCCGCAGTTTTTCTCGAACAGGTTCCGTGACAACAGGAGGATCCTTACAGCTATCGCGGCTGTGATCATCGTCATATTCTTCATTCCTTACACGGCTTCGGGCTTCGCGGCATGCGGCAAGCTCTTCAACAGCCTTTTCGGGGTAGATTATCTGCCGGCTATGATAGTCAGCGCCCTGGTAATAATAGCGTATACCGCTCTGGGCGGCTTCCTGGCGGCGTCTACTACCGACCTGGTGCAGAGTATCATAATGACGATCGCTATCGTAGCAGTCCTCTTCTATGGGGTTCACGCGGCCGGCGGAGTAGAGCAGGTGATCATCAATGCCGACAGCCTCAAGGGATATCTCAGCCTGACTCAGTCCCATGTAGCAGAGACCGGCGGTGTGGAGGATATCAGTGTCATCTGGATAATCTCACAGATCGCCTGGGGCCTAGGTTACTGCGGTATGCCTCATATCCTGCTGAGATTCATGGCTATCAATGATAAGAGGAAGCTCAAGATCTCCAGAAGGATCGCTACTGTATGGGTATTCATCTCCATGGCTGTAGCTCTCGGTATCGGCATCGCGGGACGCGCTGTCACAGCTGAAGGCAAGATCCCGTTCCTCAAGGGTTCGTCCTCAGAAACTATAATCGTAAAATTCGCCGACCTGATCGCAGAGCACGGCTTTGGAGCGGCTCTCTTCGCCGGCCTCATCATCGCCGGTATCCTGGCGGCTACTATGTCGACCGCTGACTCGCAGCTTCTCGCCGCGTCCTCCAGCGTATCCCAGAACCTGATCAGGGAAGTGTTCGGCTTTAAAGTAAGCGCAAGGACAGAGATGATCATAGCGAGGATCTCGCTGCTTGTCATCGCGGTGATCGGAATGTTCCTGGCAAAGGATCCGGACAGCTCGGTATTCACGATCGTATCCTTCGCCTGGGCCGGCTTCGGCGCTGCCTTCGGCCCGGTAGTCCTCTGCGCGCTCTTCTGGCGCAGGGCCAACAAGTGGGGCGCTCTGGCAGGCATGGTCTTCGGCGGAGCCATGGTATTTATCTGGAAGTTCCTCGTACGCCCTCTTGGCGGCGGCTGGGACATCTACGAGCTCCTTCCGGCATTCCTCGTTGCGCTGGCTATGATAATCATCGTCAGCCTCGTTACAGGCGAGCCTGAAAAGGAAGTCACAGACGAGTTCGACCAGTATAAAGAAGCAATGGCAAGAGAATAAGATCAATATTAGAATATCCGCATCCCGCGGGCGCTCCGCGCGCGACCGGAGCCGGCTCAGGCCGGCTCCGGGAACTGCCGGTCCCGGGGTGCTTTTTTTATTGCCCGTATATGTGATATAATCGGCTTGTTATTTAGTAATAAAAAATCTGTATAAGGAGATCAAAATGAATAGGAAAAAGCTTTTATGCATAGCGATGTGCGTCATGATGTGCCTGGCTGTGTTCACAGCCTGCGGATCCGGCTCGGACAAGAGCGGCAGCGGCACGGCTTCATCGGCGGCATCTGAGAGCTCGGACAGCAGCGCGGGATCGGACCAGTCAGCGGCTCCGACAGCGGCTGACAACAGCCTCAAGGAGTTCAGCCAGGACGAGCTGCTGACAGGCAAGCACCACGTTAAGATGGACATCAAGGACCACGGTACGGTCACACTCGAGCTGGACGCTGACCAGGCGCCGATCACAGTCACTAACTTCATAGACCTGGCTAAGAAGGGCTTCTACAACGGCCTGACCTTCCACAGGATCATCCCGGGCCAGTTCGTACAGGGCGGCGACCCTAACGGCGACGGCACGGGCTCGGCCGGCTACAACATCAAGGGCGAGTTCAAGGCCAACGGGGTCAATAATACTCTCTCTCATACCCGCGGAGCCATCTCCCTGGCCAGGACAGTGGATAACAACGGCGGATGCTGCCAGTTCTTCATCATGGACGCTGACTACACAGACTTCGACGGACAGTACGCCTGCTTCGGCTATGTGACCGACGGCATGGACGTCATAGACGACATCTGCAAAAACGCCAAGGTCCAGGACCAGAACGGAACAGTAGCTAAGGCGGACCAGCCGGTCATCTCGAGCGTTACAGTAGTTGACTAAGCAGCCAGCAGGGCTCTTAGGAGTTTTCGATAAAATACAGGCAGGAAAGTGTGATATTGGATGAATAAAAGAGTAAAAAAAGTTACTAAGCAGACAGATAACAGGTTCCTCAATCTCTATCTGCTCGATTCAGAGACCAGAGACGGACAGAAGATAACTTACGAGCTGGCTTCGAGGGCAAAGGATATAAACGGCCTCAAGCTCAGCGGCGAGGAAAAAGCTTCGGACAAGATAGCCAACGCGGTCATGATCTGCGCTGTTACAGGTGATAAGCTGGTGCTGGAGAAGCAGTTCCGCTATCCGCTGGATGACTATATCTACGAGCTTCCCGCAGGCCTCATCGAGAAGGGCGAAAAGACGGAGGACGCGGGAGTCCGCGAGTTCTATGAGGAGACCGGCATGAAGCTGATGCTGCTCAAGAGCTTCGGTTCATCAAGGCCTTTCTTCAGCTCCGCCGGAATGACCGACGAGAGCATTTCGCTCGTGTACGGCTTCGCTTCCGGTACTCCGACCAGCGAGCACGAGGAGAGCACAGAGGATATAGAGGTGATCCTCGCCGACAGGTGGGAGTGCCAGCGCATCCTTAAGGAAGAAAACGTTTCGACTATGTGCGCGCTGGTGATGATGAACTTCATCCACAATGTCAGGGATCCTTTCGGCTTCCTTGTCGACTAAAAAGCAAATTGTAAATAGACAATAAAATAGCAATTGCAGGAGCAGCAGGAATTTGCCGCTCCTGTTTTTTTCGGTATTTTTAAATTGATAACGAATTAATTATCTTAAATTCTATTGATTTATCATGCGTAGAAGTCTAAAATCAACAATATACGCCGTGAAGCAGAAGCGGCGCGCAATTGTATTGTTTACGTTTTTATTAATCGAATCAGAGAGGTAATGTTTATGAAAAAAGCATTCAGGACCATCCTCGCTGCTGTAGCCGTGCTCGTTATGAGCGCCCCTGCGGTATTCGCGGATGAGACTGCGCATGAAGCTGTAAACGAAGCACTGCCTATTTGGAGTATCATTCCGTTTGTCGGAATGCTGCTTTCCATCGCCATCATTCCGCTCGTTAAACCGGACTGGTGGGACAGGAACATGCTTTGGGCTGCTCTCGCGTGGTCCGCGTTATTCATTATTCCGTTCGCTATAGCGTTTGGACCGGGAGAAGCGTTCTACAGACTCCTCGAATCTGTACTGCTCGACTTCGTTCCGTTCATCGTACTGCTCTTCGGACTCTTCGTAGTTGCCGGAGGCATCGCGATAAAGGGCACCATCGCCGGGACCACTAAGATGAACCTCATCCTGCTCCTCATCGGTACCTTCCTCGCCAGCTGGATCGGAACCACAGGCGCGGCTATGCTCATGATCAGACCGGTCATCAGAGCCAATGCCTGGAGAGAAAAGAAAGCTCACATCGTCGTATTCTTCATCTTCACAGTAGCCAACATGGGCGGCTGCCTGACACCACTGGGCGACCCTCCTCTGTTCATGGGCTTCCAGAGAGGCGTGCCTTTCCTCTGGACTACGACTCACATGCTGCCGATCCTGCTCCTCAACGTAGTGATCCTCTCAGTCGTATTCGTACTCATCGACAGACACTACTGCAAGAAGGAATATGCCGCAGGCAGATCACCTGAAGACATGATGGACGCTGACGCTCCTAAGGAAAAGATCAGCATAGAAGGTGCCCACAACTTCATCTTCATCGCTATGATCATCTTCGGCGTTATCCTGTCAGGCGTACTTCCTGTACCACACGGCTCAGGCATCCACGTATTCGACGACTGCGTATTCCCTTGGGGCTCGCTCGTTGAGTGCGTGATCATCCTCATCGCCGCTTTCCTGTCTCTCAAGACTACAAAGAAGTCGACAAGAGAACTCAACGAATTCACATACGGACCTATCGAAGAAGTTGCCAAGCTCTTTATCGGTATCTTCATAACAATGATCCCTGCTCTGGCTCTGCTTCAGGTACACGGATCACAGCTCGGACTCTCGCATCCTGCTCCTATCTTCTGGGCAACAGGTATGCTGTCGTCCTTCCTCGACAATACACCGACTTACCTGGTATTCCTTCAGGTTGCCGGATCCCTGGGCGAAGCTTCAGGCGTATCCACAGCGGTCGGCATGGTACATGTCAGGATGCTGGAAGCTATTTCAGCCGGTGCCGTATTCATGGGAGCCAACACATATATCGGCAACGCGCCGAACTTTATGGTTAAATCCATCGCGGAAGAGAACAAGATCAAGATGCCTTCATTCTTCGGATACATGGCATGGTCATTCTCCATCCTCATTCCTACATTTATCATCGATACGCTGATATTCTTCCTGCAGGACTAAGATGGACGGCTCCGTACAGGAACTATAGAAAATATGGATACAGAGCGCTTCGCGGAGCATTCCGCGGGGCGCTTTTTTAATGTTATCGGTATGGCCTCAGGTGCTATACTTATCTGTGGCTGAAGGATCGGAAGGATAACATTGAAGCTATATACAGAAAGTGAGGCAGCATAATGGCAGATGGCAATATAAAGACTAAAAGAGTATATGAAGAAGCGGAGGAAGCAGACGGTTACAGAGTACTGGTGGACAGGCTCTGGCCGCGCGGGATCAGCAAGGAGAAGGCTGAGCTGGACAGTTGGGTGAAAACGATAGCGCCGTCTAAGGAGCTGCGCCAGTGGTTCGGCCACAAGGAGGAGCGTTATCTGGATTTCCGCAGCCGCTATATAGAGGAACTGGACGCTAATCCAGACGCGGATGAGTTCGCGGACCAGATCGCGGAACAGATCAGGACGGGTGATCAGGTGACTCTTCTGTACGGCGCGAAAAGCAAGACTTATAATAACGCAGTTGTCCTGCGCGAATGGCTTCAAAGCAGACTCACAGGCATATAGCCCGCATCGCCGCTCAGCGTAAGCAATGTCAGCGGAGCTGACGCCGGGCGGAATTTTTCCATTTAGTTTACATATCGCGCCGGAGGTAGTAAAATCATTGGAGTAAAAATGCTAACGGAAAATTAACAGGAGGTTTTTTATGGCACTTGTTACAACTACAGAAATGTTCAAGAAAGCGCTCAACTCAGACTATGCGGTAGGCGCGTTCAATGTAAATAATATGGAGATAATTCAGGGAATCGTAGACGCCGCGATCGAAGAAAACGCCCCTCTGATCCTGCAGGTATCAGCAGGAGCGCGTAAATACGCCAGATCCATCTACCTCACAAAGCTGGTAGAAGCAGCAGTAGAAGACACAGGCCTCGACATAGCCCTTCATCTGGATCACGGCGAAGACTTCGACATCTGCAAAAAGTGCGTAGACGACGGATTCACATCAGTAATGATCGACGGCTCAAAGCACCCGTTCGAGGAAAACATTGCCATGACAAAGCAGGTCGTTGAATACGCCCACGACCACGGCGTAGTAGTAGAAGCCGAGCTGGGCAGACTGGCAGGCGTAGAGGACAACGTCAGCGTAGACGAGAGATCCGCTACATTTACAGACCCTCAGGAAGCTAAGGAATTCGTAGAGCGCACAGGCGTAGACTCCCTCGCTGTAGCAGTAGGAACAAGCCACGGCGCGTATAAGTTCAAGGGCACTCCTTACCTCGACTTCGACAGACTCGAAGAGATCCACCAGCTCATCCCTGACATTCCTCTCGTTCTCCACGGAGCATCGACTGTAATCCCTGAATTCGTAGACAAGTGCAATAAATACGGCGGCAATATCCCGGGCGCTCAGGGCGTTCCTGAGGATATGATCCAGGAGGCTGTTAAGCACGGCGTCTGCAAGGTAAATATCGACACAGACATCAGGCTGGCCATGACAGCAGAAGTAAGGAAGTTCCTGGTCGAGAATCCTGAGGTATTCGACCCTCGCAAATATCTCGGACCAGCAAGAGACGCTGTAAAGGGCATGGTATCCCACAAGATCAGAGACGTCCTCGGCGCAAGCAACAAGAGATAATAAAAAGGAACGAACACGGCGCGCGCTCTGCGCGCGGACGCGGACAAGCCGCGGCAAACTGAATAAAAACTAAGGCTCTGGGCATCGAAAGCTCAGAGCCTTTTTTACATCAATCTTAAGATTTCCTATATGATCCCCAGCGTATCGCCTATCAGCATCATGAACGGTATCGAGAGCATAGAGACTACCGTGGAGAGCATTACCAGCTTTGTAGCGAAGCCGGCCGTGCGGCCGCCGCTCAGCATACTGAACATTACAGCCATGCTGGCTACAGGACAGCTGGCCTCAAGTAGAGTAGTGGACGCCGCCACATCCTCCAACTGGAAAGGGAGGAAGAAGAGGATAGCGACCGTGACCAGCGGCAGCGCGAAATTCCTCACGACAACGCCGGTCCAGGACCAGCCGTCAGTGATGAGCTCCCTGAAGTTTATGGTCGCCAGATTGGAGCCGATGATCAGCATGCTCAGGCCTGTGTTGAGGTCTGCCATGTATTTCAGGGTATTGCTCACCATGCCCGGAAAAGGCACGTTGAACAGGAAGAGCAGGAAGCCCGCGACAGATGCCAGTATGTTAGGGTTGGATATGATCTTCTTCACAGTCTCGAACGGGCTTATAGCGGCATCGTTCTTCTTCTTGAACTGGGATATCCCGTGGGTCCAGACGAAGAGATTGAACAGCACCAGGTAAGGCACAGCGCAGAAGACTCCGGCTGGGCCGTTTATCGCCTGAGCCAGAGGGATACCCATAAAGCCTGAGTTGGTGTAGGCGCCGCTGAACCTGAGGATATCGCGCTTGTCCCCGTCCTTACATACCTTTTTGTTGAAGATCAGCATCGAGAGCAGTATGCTGGCGGCAAAGATCGCGCCCATGACTATGAACAGCTTACCCAGCAGGGCCAGCCGATCCGGCGTGAATTTCTGCTTGTGGAAAGCGTTGAGGATGACGCACGGCGATATGATGTAGAGCAGAACGCGAGTCATGTCATTTACAGTAGAGTCATGCAGGAATCCGACTTTAACGCAGAGGAGCCCGAGCAGCATGAGCAGGAACATGATGACGACCTGCTGAAGAGTAAGAAAAAACATATAAATACCTTCCATTTTGATTTCTAATATCAATAAACTTCTACATAATAATCTTGAAATAGATTGATTTCAACATGTATTTTCGGATTTTATTCTATGTTTGCAGACTTTTATGCAAATTACTGGATATTGCAATGATGTCCAGCTTTCGAGAGCTCCGCTGCCGAGCGAATCGCCGCGTAACGCGTCATCCTGATGCAGCGTCGGCGGAGCCGTCGGGTAGTCGTAAACTGAATAATTGTCCAGTGTCATTACCGCGCCTTATTGCCACTAGGGCTTTAAACTGCTAAAATATTCTGTAAAAGAAACCGCTTTTTCAGGAGGTAAAAACATGACAGATTCCGGAAAAGACGGCGCGCTGCTGGCCGCCGCCACAGGAAACGCGAATAAACTGCGCGAGATCGGGGAAATACTGGCCGAGTTCGGCATAAAAGTCATATCGAAAAAGGAAGCAGGCGCGGGAGATCTGGAGACAGAGGAGACCGGCTCTACTTTCGAAGAAAACTCACTGCTCAAAGCGGAGGACGTGATGAAAGCCGTCGGTATGGACGCCATAGCGGACGATTCAGGCCTGGTGGTCGACGCCCTGGACGGAGCGCCTGGCGTGTATTCGGCGAGATTCGCCGGGGAAAACGCTTCCGATGAGGAGAACAACGCCAAGCTACTCAGGATGATGGAAAAGGTCCCTGACGGAGAGAGGACGGCGCGCTTCGTGTGCGTGATGACTCTCTGCAGGACGGACGGCAGCGTGATCAGGGCCAGAGGCGAGTGTCCGGGAAGGATACTCAGAGCTCCGCGCGGTGAAGGCGGCTTCGGCTATGACCCGCTCTTCGTGCCTGACGGTTACGAGGAAAGCTTCGCCGAGCTCAGTGAAGAGCAGAAGAACGGCATAAGCCACAGGGCAAAGGCGCTGGCAGCGCTCAGAGAGAAGATCTCGAAAGAGGGACTATGAAATTTTTCCGCAGAGGCATGAGGCGCGACATACCAGAGCATCTGAAGAACATGGGCACCGGCAGGAGGATCTTTACAGTCGGGATGAGAACCATCAGGCGGCTTCAGGATCCGTATTATCAGGGAACAGCGGCCGAGATAGGCTTTTATTTCCTCTTTACCATCGTTCCTGTAGTTACGCTGATGCTGCAGATGGTCTACCGTTTCAGCGCTGTAAGGGCGCTGTATATGCAGCTGATCGAAGCGACTAAGGGCAACTCAGTGATAAACTCGCTCCTGACCGCGCTCCAGAGCGCCCACACGGGAGGGATAAACCTGATCTTCATCATAGTGGCCCTGTGGTCGGCTTCAAAGTTGGAATTTTCCATGATAAGGATAGCCAACTACACATATATGTGCAGCGGTGAGAACGGCTTCCTGGGCTATTTCAAGGCCCGGGCCAGAGCTATACTGACTCTGGTCATACTGATAGTGACGATCATGAGCTGCATGCTGGTGCTGGTGTACGGCAACGTGGCTATAGGCCTGGCCAATGACGCTCTGGGCGACGCCTTCCACATCAGCTTCCATTTCATGTCGTCGATACTGAGGTGGCCTCTGGCCCTCTTTATCTTCTGGCTGGTAATAGCAGTAAACTATATGATGACGCCCAACGAGACCATATCCCTGAGGGAAACCATTCCCGGCAGCCTTTTCGCGGCAGCGGCGATACTCGTGGCTACCATCGCGTATTACATATATTTCGAATATTTCTCGCACCTCAACGTGGTGTACGGCTCACTGGCCGCTATCATAGCCCTCATGGTCTGGTTCTACTGGCTGGGCTACATACTGGTCATCGGGATGCTGGTCAACGCCGTATGGTTCGGCAGAGGCGAGGAGCGATACTCGTAAATCCCGCAGCAATCATTCTGCGAGTATATATAAAAAGCATTTAAAGTTATTCAGGAGGGGGAAAATGCTTTCAGAAAGAATACAGAATATGGTTCCGTCAGGAACCCTGGAGATCAACGCTCGTGTATTCGAGCTCAGAGAAGCCGGTACCGAGATCATAAACTTAAGCGTAGGCGAGCCGGACTTCAACACGCCTGACTCAGCCAAGATAGGCGGCATCAAAGCCATCATAGAGAACAAGACCAGATACGACAAGGCACCCGGCCTCATGGAGCTCCGCGAAGCCATATGCGCCAAGCTGAGCAAAGAGAACGGCGTGGAATATACGCCGGACCAGATCATCGTAACGAACGGCGCCAAGCAGTGTATCACAAACGCCTGCCTGGCTCTGCTGAATCCAGGAGACGAAGTGCTCATCCCGGCTCCTTACTGGGTAAGCTATCCTGAGATCGTGAAGATCTGCGGAGGAAAGCCGGTATTTGTCGAGACTAAGCGCGAGAATGACTTTAAGCTTACGGGCGCTGACATAGAGCAGTACGCTACAGAAAAGACTAAGATGATAATCCTCTGCAACCCTTCGAACCCTCTGGGTACAGTGCATACGCGCGAGGAACTGCAGGGAATAGCTGACGTCTGTGTGCCGCGCGGCATATACATGATGTCGGACGAAGTCTACGAAAGAATCTGCTTCGCTGACGAGTTCGTCTCAATGGCGGCTATTCCTGAAGCAAAGGACATGACCATCCTGATAAACGGCCTCTCCAAGTCTATCCCGATGACCGGCTGGAGAATTGGCTACACAGCTGCGACAAAGGAGATCGCCAAGGCTATGGGATCTCTCCAGGGCCACATCACGTCACATCCGTCCATGCCGTCACAGTGGGCCGGAGTTGACGGGCTCAACAAGTGCTCTGAATATACCGAATGGATGGTGACCCAGTACAAGGCCCGCATGGAAGCCGCAGTGGATTTCCTGAGAAGAGAGCTGCCTGAGGTACCGTTCATAGAGCCTAAGGGCGCCTTTTATCTCTTCCTTGATATCTCCTGCGTAGAGAAAGCTGTAAGGGCACTTCCGGGCGCGACCGACGAATATTCCAAGGATTTCACGCTCAAGCTCCTGAACGACAAGCACGTTGCCGTAGCGCCGGGCTCGGCCTTCGGAATGGATGGCTTCATCAGGATCGCCTACGCGTCAGATATAGACAGCATAATGGAAGGGCTTAAGCGCATCAGGGACCTGGTAAAGGAATTAGAAAAATAGCAGAGGGCTTTTGCAGTCATAAAGCGAGAAAGCGAGCAGCTGTCCGTACCCGCGCGGGAACGGACGGCTGCTTTTTATTTACGAGCGCTCACGCGCACAAGCCGCTGACGCGGGAATCGGCGTAAGCAATGTCAGCGGAGCTGTCGTAAGGGCGCAAAAAACGGGGTACCGCAAACGCGGCGCCCCGGTGGATCTATATATTAAAATGTATAAGCCCTTAAGCCTTGATGACCCTTACACGGATCATGTCGTCGATCTTCCTGAGCTCCTCGACAGTCTCGTCAGTGATCTTGGAATCCAGATCGATCAGAGTGTAAGCGAAGCCCTCGCGGGATCTGTTGGTGAGGTCCCTGATGTTGTGAGCAGTGATAGTAGCAGTGATCTGGCCGATCATGTTAGGCACATTCCTGTGGATGCAGGCGATACGGCTTGCGGCAGCGCATACGCCCATGTCTACAGCCGGCAGGTTCACAGAATTCTTGATGTTGCCGTTTTCGACATAGTCCATCAGCTCATGTACGGCCATCTCGGCGCAGTTGTCCTCAGCGTCGTCAGTGGAAGCGCCCATGTGCGGAGTCACGATAGTGTTAGGAAGAGTGAGCACCTCCTCGTTAGGGAAGTCAGTCACATATTTGCGGACAGTACCGTACTCCAGAGCCTTCTTGACTGCAGTGAAATCAACGATAGAAGCTCTCGCGTAATTGAGGAGCACCAGACCCGGCTTTACAGCGTTGAACACGTCGGCGTTTATCATGCCGTTTGTCTCGTCGTTGGCGTGTACGTGAACAGTGAGGTAGTCGAGCTCAGGGAGCATATCTTCAATGTTCTCTACGATCCTGATACTGTTGTCCAGATGGAGAGCGCTCTTGACCGAAAGGTAAGCGTCGTAGCCGATGACCTTCATACCGAGAGCGGCAGCCGCGTTAGCCACAGGAACTCCGATACCGCCGAGGCCGATGACTCCGAGAGTCTTGCCCTTGAGCTCGTTGCCTTTGAACTGGCTCTTGCCCTTCTCGACCTGCTTTGCTACAGTGAGCTCGCCAGCCTTGAGGTCCCTGGCCCAGTCGGAAGCGGCTACGAAGTTTCTGGAAGCGGCGATCATGCCGCCGATTACCAGCTCTTTTACCGCGTTGGCGTTGGCTCCAGGTGTGTTGAAAACAGCGATGCCGTTCTCAGCGCATTTCTTGATAGGGATGTTGTTTACGCCGACTCCGGCTCTGGCTATGCAGAGCAGCTTGTCGGAG
Source organism: Bacillota bacterium (assembly GCA_028724585.1). GTDB lineage: Bacteria > Bacillota > Clostridia > Peptostreptococcales > Anaerovoracaceae > RUG708. Next base: position 80,181 of record JAQYCQ010000038.1, read on the forward strand.
AAATCCATCTCCTTCATGTTCTGGCTTCTTACGATGATGCCGTCGGCTTCGTCTGTCCTGTCGATGATCTTGTAGTCGTCAGTCAGCTTGCCTAAGCCGTAAGGTGAAATTTTATTGAGTGTAGCGATATTATACATGTTTAAGGAACTCTCTTCTTTCTAAAAAATCTATTTGTTTTCCATTTCGAACTTCTTCATGAAGCTGATGAGAGCGTCTATGCCTTCGTCAGGCATAGCGTTGTAGATGCTGGCGCGCAGGCCGCCTACGGATCTGTGGCCCTTGATGTTTACGATGCCGTTTTCTTTAGCTTCAGCGACGAACCTGGCGTCGAGGTCCTTGTCGCCGGTTACGAATACAGCGTTCATCCTGGAACGGTCCTCAGGGACTACAGGGCAGCTGAAGAGGCTGCTGTTGTCAATGGCGTCGTAGAGCTTCTCAGCCTGCTCGATATTGTGCTGCTCTATGCCCTTTACGCCGCCCTGCTTTTTTATCCACTTGAAAGTGAGGCCGGCCATGTAGATGGCGTAGCAAGGAGGAGTATTGTACATAGAACCCTTCTTAGCGTGAGTGTTGTAGTCCAGGTAGATCGGAGTGTTCTCAGGAGCGAAGCCGAGCAGGTCGTCGCGGACGATGACGATAGTCACGCCGGCAGGGCCTACGTTCTTCTGCGCTCCGGCGTAGATAAGACCGAAGTCCTCGACATTGTAAGTCTCTGAAAGGAAGTTGGAAGACTGGTCAGCGGCCAGGAGGATGTCCCCTGTATCAGGGATGTAGTTGTACCTGGTTCCGTAGATAGTGTTGTTTGTAGTGATATATACGTAGTCAGCGTCCGGGCGGAAGGCGTCTTTGCCGACCTTAGGCACATAAGTGAAATTCTTGTCCTCTGAGGATGCGGCAGCGACGACATCGCCGAACTTCTGGGCTTCCTGGTAAGCCTTGTTAGCCCAGTTTCCGGTAACGATGTAATCAGCCTTCTTAGTGTTTCTCAGCAGATTGATAGGTACCATAGAGAACTGGAGAGTTCCGCCGCCCTGAAGGAACAGGACTTTGTAATTGTCAGGAATCTGCATGAGATCCCTGAGATCGCTCTCGGCAGCGTCTATGATGTTCTGGAAATCCTGTGAGCGGTGGCTCATTTCCATTACAGACATTCCACAACCCTTGTAGTTAAGCATATCCGCGGCAGCTTCTTCGAGTACCTCTACAGGTAATGTCGAAGGACCCGCAGAGAAATTATATACTCTATCCATAGATACTTGTCCTCCTGAACAGTGTCCTACATTAAATTCAGACGCTGTTAATTTAATAACATTATAAAAATATGGATACATTATACGCTTTTGCGCAGTGAATAGCAATGAAAAGCCTTCTATTAATGGGACTTAAAATTGGACTTTAACGAATTTTTCACCCGGCGCCCGCTCGCGCGGGCAGAGTGCCTCCGGCAGACATTAAAATTAAGAAACTAAAAATGGACTTATCAAACCGGGGTGCTATAATCAAATCTATAACTTGATTTTGGGAAAGAGATAAGATCATAGAAGGGGGAAATGTGAAGAAGAGATTTATTTCGATAATGATCACCGCCGTCTTCATCATGACAGCGGTATTTACAGGGACAGCTTACGCGGACGTGACTCCGGCGCCTCAGACAGCTGCCCAGTGCGCGGTGCTCATAGACGCGAACACAGGAGAAGTCCTCATGGACAAGGATATGAACATGACTGAATTCCCGGCCAGCACGACCAAGATGATGACGGCTCTTCTGGCCATAGAGCATCTTGACCTGGACCAGGTCGTGACTGTCGGCGAGGATGTAGTAAATATAGATGGCAGCGGTCTGGATATAAAGCCGGGAGAGCAGTTTACGGTAGAACAGCTCCTGTACGGCATGATGCTCAAATCTGCTAATGATATGGCAGTAGTGCTGGCAGACGCGGTGTCCGGAAACTCGGCTAATTTCGCTATACTGATGAACCAGAAAGCGGCGCGCATCGGCTGTACCGGCACTAACTTTGTGACTCCTAACGGGCTGCCAGACGACCAACACGTCTCAACGCCGCATGACCTGGCACTGATAGCGGCGGAGGGCATGAAAAACCCGACCTTCGCCAAGATCGTAAAAACTAAGCATTATACGATACCGGCGACCAATATGAGCCCGGAGAGAAAGGTCACTAACTCCAACCAGCTGCTGACGAACAAGAAAACGCTTATGGTGGACGGGGTTGAGAGACCTTATCATTACGATGGCATAAAAGGAGTCAAGACCGGCTTCACAAACGCGGCTCAGGCATGTCTGGCGGCTGATGCTGAAAGAAACGGACTGGACCTGATCAGCGTGACTATGCATGATTCGCGCGAAGAACAGTATCCTGACGCGATCAAGATACTGGACTGGGGTTTCGCCAACTATAAGGCACTTACTGTAATAAATAAAAATAAGGTCCTAGCCGAGGCTGATGTGGAGAACGGAGCTTCAAAGACGGTAAATCTGGTGCCTGAAAAGGATATCAAAATGGCTGCCGAGAAGAATGTGACGAGCCGGAAGGATCTCTCGTATAAAACGAAGGCTAAGCCGCTGACCGCGCCGGTAAAGAAGGGCACGGAAGCCGGTACGATAACGATATATAAAGATGGCTCTAAACTGGTCTCATATAAGCTTGTGACACAGAAGGATGTAGATGGGTCCTTCTCATATAAAGTGTCTAAATTCTTTAAGGATCTGTTTAACTGACATATGATGCCATATGGGTCAGCATGTTTATAAAACTCATTTAGCGGAGGCTGCGATCCTTGTTTGGGATGGCAGCTTCCGCGAATTTTTTTGAAATTTTACGTTAATAAATTAACCGAGTAAAGGAATAAATTTGCTTACATATTATATATAGAACAAAAATATCTGTGCAAATTGGTAACATATCCTGCTTTTTGTCGCAGTTTACCGCGGAATATGCCGGTCCGGCAGGCGAAAAAACGGCGTTTTCCGCGGCAATGTCCGCGGAGCGGTCGTCACCGAAGATTTTTCGGTTTTTTTGTTGTTTATTTAATAACCAAGGTGGTTTTACCAGCCTTTTGCCTGTCTTGAAATAATTATTGAATTTGATTAAAATCATAATATCAAATGCGCAGAACGCGGCTTCTCTTCCTTAAATAGAAAAGAAGCTGTTTATAAAAAATATATTTCAGTTGTGGCAGGAGACGTTTCTACATGGACATTCAGGAAATTGCCGGTCTCGTATCGGCGCAGGTGCTTTATGAACCTGAGACATCCGGGCCGGCCGATATCACGCACGCGGTGGCGGCTGACCTTATGAGTGAAGTTATGGTCGGAACGGCAGACGGCAGCCTGATCATCACGGGACTTATGAATCCGCAGGTAATAAGGACCGCGGAAATGATGAACGCGGCGGCTGTGCTGTTCGTGAGAGGTAAGAAGGTACCGGATCCGGTGATGGATCTGGCGGAAGACAGGTCGGTCACGGTGCTCAGGACTGAGCTCACCATGTTCGAGGCCAGCGGGATACTTTTCCGCGAGGGCATGGTATCGGGACGTCAGGCGGTCTAAGGTCTAAGGCCGGAGGAGTTTAAATTGGCGGAAAGCAGTATGCGTATCGAAACGCCGATCCTCAAAGACGATTTCGCGTCGGCGGGTGAGGCGTCCAGCAAAGTAAAGAAGACGCTCACTATGCTCGGCGTCAACCCGAAGCATATAAAACGCATTTCAGTGGCTATGTACGAGGCCGAGATCAATGCCTTCATACACGGGGGCGGCGGCATGGCTTACACGGAGATCTTCCCGGATCACGTGGACATCCTGATAGAGGACCACGGCAAGGGTATAGCGGATCTGAACCTGGCGATGCAGGAGGGATATTCCACAGCGTCGGACGAGGTAAGGATGATGGGCTTCGGAGCAGGCATGGGCCTGCCTAACATGAAACGGAATTCGGACGACATGGTCATTGTTTCAAGTCCCGGAAAGGGGACGCGCGTTAAGATGCGCTTCAATATAGAATAGGTGCCGCGTACCAGGGTATACGGGATCATATACAGTTTTGGCAGGATACTGGGAGGCAGGCTGAGATGATTAATGACAGAGACCAGAAGAGCCTTGCTGAGAAGCAGAGGCTTCAGGCAGAGGAGGACATGTTTCATTCCGTGCGCCTGGACCGGGAAAGGTGTATAGGCTGTACGAACTGTATAAAGACATGCCCTACTCAGGCTATACGTGTCAGAAACGGCAAGGCGGTCATCATAAGCGAGCGCTGCATAGACTGCGGCGAATGCATCAGGACCTGCACCCACAACGCTAAGAAAGCAGTAACGGACAGTCTGGATCAGATCCACGACTACATGTACACCGTAGCGCTGCCGGCGCCGGCCCTTTACAGCCAGTACAGGACGGCGAGGACCAGAAACCAGATCCTGACGGCTCTTAAAAAGATAGGCTTCGACGATGTGTTCGAGGTAGCGGAAGGCGCTGAGGCGGTCAGCAACGCGACCCGCCAGTACCTTAAAGAAAACCACAACATAGACGGCCCGGTCATATCGACTGCCTGCCCGGCTATAGTAAAGCTGGTCCAGGTCAAGTTCCCGAGCCTGATAGATAATCTCCTTCCTCTGCAGGCTCCTGTAGAGGTAGCCGCGGGCATGGCGCGCGAAAAGGCAGTAAAGGAGACCGGACTCGATCCGGATAAGATAGGCGTGTTCTTCATATCGCCCTGCGCGGCGAAGATGCATACCAAATACGCTCCGCTCAGGGGTAAAAAGTCGGATATAGACGCGATCATCTCCGTTCAGGACGCCTACATGCCTCTGCGTTCGGTCATCAAGGAGATGAAGCCGGAAGAAGAGGAAGATATAGCTACGGCAAGCGTCTTCGGAGTCAGGTGGCCTAACCCCGGCGGCGAGAGCCTGGCCCTGGGCACAAAGAAGTTCGTCTCTGTAGACGGCGTCCAGGATGTGGCCGAGATCCTCGAGACGGTGGAGACCAACGAAGACAGCAAGTTCAGGGGGCTGGAGTTCATAGAGTGCCTGGCCTGCAAAGGAGGCTGCCTGGGCGGCCCGCTCACGGTCAAGAACGTGTATATAGCCCAGGTCATCATGAAGGACATGCGCTCGGAGCAGAACAACCGCTACAAGGTAGCCGAGCTCCCGGAAAAAGATATAGATTACCACGATGTGCTCTGGGACAGAAAGCCAGTCCATATACCGGTCGACAAGCTGGACCCGGACATGACAAAAGCTTTCAGGATGATCTCCGATATGGAGGAGATCACCGGCAGCCTGCCGGGCATCGACTGCGGGGCCTGCGGCGCTCCGACATGCGCGGCCCTTGCCGAAGACATAGTCAGAGGCAAAGCCAAGCTCACGGACTGTGTGTTCAAGCTCCGTGAAAGGGTGCGCACCCTGGCCAACGAGATGTTCGAGCTCGAGGGCGTTCTCCCGCCTACTATGGGAAACGAAGTCGGAGAGACCGATGCCGGTGAGGAAGGCACAGAAACGACATATATTTTCAGAAGCATGCAGAGCGAAAGCGATGAAGAAGGCGCGGAGGAAGCTCCAGTTGAAAACGAAGCGCCTGACGACCGCTCCGCGGACGAGGAGGAAGGAAGTGAGTCCATTGACAATAAACGATTTGGCGGATTGTATACAGGGCACTTTGCTGAGTGGCACAATATATAAGAACCGCGAGATCACGACGGGCTACTGCTGCGACCTGCTCAGCAGGGTAATGGCGCAGGCTCCGGCCGGATGCGCCTGGGTCACCGTCCTCGCCAACGTAAATGTGATAGCTGTAGCGGAGCTGGCTGAGATCGGCTGCGTGATACTGCCCGAGGACATACCGGTGCCGGAGAGCATGATATCGAGGGCAGAAAAGGAAAACATCCCGATCATCTCATCAGGAATGGACAGCTATGAGATCTCGTGGAGGATCCACGAAGCTATTACAGGCGGTAAAAATTGAAATACTACTACGATTTCCACATGCATTCGGCGCTGTCGCCCTGCGGCGACAATGACATGACGCCGAACAATATTGCGAATATGGCGGTCTTGAAGGGCCTCGACATCATAGCCCTGTCGGATCACAACTCCTGCCGCAACGCCGCTGCCGCTATGGAAGCTGGGCGCGAAGCAGGTGTGATAGTGGTGCCCGGCATGGAGGTGGAGAGCGTCGAGGAAGTTCACATCCTCACGCTTTTCCCTGATATAGAGAGTGCCGAAAAGATGGAAAAGACCGTGACCGAGAATCTTCCTCCTGTCAGGAACAGGGAGGATATTTTCGGGGAGCAGCTGATCCTGGACAAAAACGACGAGGAAGTCGGAAGGATCGACAATCTGCTCATCTCCGCGACTATGCTCACTTCGGAGCAGATTTTCGCGGAAGCGCTTGATGCCGGAGGCATCGCGATACCGGCGCACGTTGACAAGACTTCTTACAGCATGATCTCAAATCTGGGAGCCATTCCAGAGGATATAGATGTAAAATTAATTGAGCTGTCAGCTAAGTGCGACGCGGATTCATTCTTTGTTAATTATCCCGGTCTTGCGGACTATCCTCATTTAAGGGACTCCGACGCCCACTTCCTGTGGGACATCTCCGAGAGGTTAAATTATATATCGACAGAAAAACAGATCACAGATGCCGGCAGTCTGATCGAACTGCTCAAGGGTCCTTGTGAGGCCTACGAGCTGGGATCGGACGACTGATTCCTGAGAATCTGATTCTGTGCTGCTTTTAATATTACAGGAGGTAAGTTTTTATGAGCAAACTTAGAAAAGTCGATGTTACGGAGGAACAGAAGAAAAAGATCCTCGATATAATCGACGGTTACAAGGACACCCAGGGAGCTCTTATACAGGTTCTCCACGATGTTCAGGACTATTTCGGATATCTTCCGATCGAAGTTCAGGAGATCATTTCAGACGCTATGAATGTTCCTCTCGCTGAGATCTACGGTATCGTTACTTTCTACACTCAGTTCACTACTCAGCCTAAGGGCAAGTACGCTGTAAGCGTCTGTCTGGGAACTGCCTGCTACGTTAAGGGCTCAGGCAAGATCCTCGAGAAGTTCGAGCAGGAGCTCGGCATTCAGGCTGGAGACGTTACTGACGACGGAATGTTCAGCATCGACGCATGCCGCTGCGTAGGAGCCTGCGGCCTCGCCCCTGTAGCTATCGTAAACGGCGAAGTTTACGGAAAGCTCGTACAGGCCGATGTAAAGAGCATCTGCGACAAGTACAGAGAGAGCTAGAAGAACCATGACTGACTTATCGCTGCATCTGATGGATATCATGCAGAATTCGGTAGTCGTCGGATCGACTTACGTCGAGACCGGCATAAAGGCGGAGAAGAGTAAAAATCTCCTCACCCTTTATGTGAAGGACGATGGATGGGGGATGTCGGAGGAAACCATCAAAAAGGTTTCAGATCCTTTCTATACGACCCGCACCACCCGCAAGGCGGGGCTGGGCATACCTCTGCTGAGGCTGTCGGCGGAGATGGCCGGAGGCGGCATCACTATAGAATCGGAGCCCGGAAAGGGCACGACCATAACGGCGACTTACGAGATAGACAATATCGACAGGAAGCCGCTGGGAGACATCAGCGAAACGATGGCTATCTCGATAATGGGCCATCCGGAGCTGGAGTTCCACCTCATACTCGCCAACGACGAAGAGGAATATGTTTTCCGCACAGAAGATGTGAGGGAGCAGATCGGCACGGTGCCTATCAATGACATGGTCATTATCGGATATCTTAAGGAAATGATCAGCGAACAAGTGAAAAATATATTCGGAGGTATACTAGATGAAATCATTAGCTGAACTGGCTGAACTCAGACAGAAGAGCCTTGATAAGTTGAACATGAGAAATACTGATACAAGAGAAAGGATAGTTGTAGGTATGGCTACATGCGGTATCGCTGCCGGCGCAAGACCTGTAATGAACACTTTCGTAGAGGAGATCAACACAAGACACCTCGAAGACGTATCGGTTGGAATGACAGGATGCATGGGCATGTGCGCACTCGAGCCTATGGTCGATGTATACGATGAAAAAGGCAACAAGACAACTTATATTCACATGACTCCGGAAAAAGCGAAGAGAGTTGTAGCCGAGCATATCGTAAACGGACAGCCGGTAGAGGAATACACTATCGGAGCTGAGCAGAAATAGGAGGAGAACTCATGCAGATTGCAAGATCACACGTATTAATATGCGGAGGAACCGGATGTCTCTCCAACAATTCCATGAAGCTCAAAGAGCACCTTGAAGAGAAGCTCGTTGAGCTTGGGATCCAGGACGAGGTCAAGACCATCATGACAGGATGCTTCGGACTTTGCGCCGAGGGCCCTATCGTAGTAGTTTATCCGGAAGGCTCCATGTACTCGAGAGTTTCGATGAAGGACATCGATACTATCGCGGAAGAACACCTTCTCAAGGGCAGGATCTGTGAGAAACTCCTCATCGCAAACAGAGGAGAGGCTTACGACGAAGAAGGCCATAAAGTCGAGAACACTGACTTCTTCAAGAAGCAGAAGAGAGTTGCCCTCAGGAACTGCGGTAAGATCGATCCTGAGAACATAGATGAATATATCGCTTACGACGGCTACAAAGCCCTCGGTAAGGTCCTCTCAGAGATGACGCCTCAGCAGGTCATCGACATAGTATCAGCTTCAGGCCTGAGAGGCAGAGGCGGCGCCGGATTCCCTACAGGCAAAAAATGGACTTTCGCGGCAGCTTCAAAGGGCGACGTTAAATATGTAGCCTGCAACGCCGACGAAGGTGACCCGGGCGCGTTCATGGACAGATCCGTTCTGGAAGGCGACCCTCATTCAGTTCTGGAAGCTATGGCTATCGCAGGATACGCTACAGGCGCTCACCAGGGATATATCTACGTAAGAGCTGAGTATCCTACAGCTGTAAGAAGACTCAACATCGCTATAAAGCAGGCCAGAGAATACGGACTCCTCGGCAAGAACATCTTCGATTCAGGCTTCGATTTCGATATCGAGATCAGGCTCGGTGCCGGCGCGTTCGTATGCGGCGAAGAAACAGCCCTCATGAATTCAGTAGAAGGCAAGAGAGGCGAGCCTCGTCCACGTCCTCCTTTCCCTGCTGTAAAGGGTATCTTCGGCAAGCCTTCGATGCTGAACAACGTAGAGACTTACGCTAACATCTGCCCTATCATCCTCAACGGACCAGAGTGGTTCGCTGCTATGGGTACTGAAAAGTCCAAGGGCACAAAGGTATTCGCTGTAGGCGGAAACATCAACAATACCGGCCTCGTAGAGATCGAGATGGGTACTCCGCTGAGAGAAGTCATCTATGACATCGGCGGCGGCATCCCTAACGGCAAGAAGTTCAAGGCTGCCCAGACAGGTGGTCCTTCAGGCGGATGTATCCCTGCTTCCCTTATCGATACTCCTATGACTTACGATGACCTGAGCGCTATCGGATCCATGATGGGTTCCGGCGGACTTATCGTAATGGACGAAGACAGTTGCATGGTAGATATCGCCAAGTTCTTCCTCGGATTCACAGTAGACGAATCCTGCGGAAAGTGTCCTCCTTGCAGGATCGGTACTAAGAGAATGCTCGAGATCCTGACAGACATCACAGAGGGCAGAGGAACTCTGGAAGACATCGACAGGCTGGAAACACTCGCTAAGAACATCAAGGCTTCAGCCCTCTGCGGACTCGGCCAGACTGCTCCTAACCCTGTACTGAGCACGATCAGATACTTCAGAGATGAGTATGTAGCTCACGTAGTGGACAAGAAGTGTCCTGCCGGCGTATGCAAGAAGCTCGTAAGGATCAAGATCAACAAGGAACTGTGCAGAAGCTGCGGTATCTGCGCGAAGACTTGTCCTGTTGCCTGCATCAGGGGCGAGAAGAAAGTACCTTATGAGATCGATCAGTCAAAGTGCCTGAAGTGCGGCGCATGTCTTGAGAAGTGCCCGTTTAAGGCTATATACAAAGAGTCGTAGGAGGACAACGGTTTATGAGTATGGTAAATATCACAATAGATGGAAAAGCAGTACAGGTAGAGGAAGGCACTACTGTCCTCGAAGCTGCTAAGTCAGCTGGCATCGATATCCCTACACTGTGCTATCTCAAGGGCGTTAACGAGATCGGCGCCTGCCGTATGTGCCTTGTAGAGATCAAGGGCGCTCGTGCCCTCCAGGCAGCCTGCGTATATCCTGTTGCCGAAGGCAACGAGATCTACACAGCTTCCCCTGCTGTAAGGAACGCTAGAAAAGCAAACCTCGAGCTCCTTCTTTCGAACCACAAGAAAGAGTGTCTTACTTGCGAAAGGAACAGAAACTGCGAGCTGCAGGCTCTTTCCGAGCAGATGAACGTTAAGGAGATCCCTTACGAAGGCGAGATGTGCCAGGAACCTATCGATGATTCCTCACCTTCTATCGTAAGAGATCCTCAGAAGTGCGTATTATGCCGCCGCTGCGTAGGCGCGTGCACTAACCTTCAGGCAATTCACGTTATCGACGCTGTAAACAGAGGATTCAATACACTGATCGCTCCTGCGTTCGGCAAGCCTCTCGGCGAAGCTGCCTGCGTAAACTGCGGACAGTGCGTGATCTCATGTCCTGTAGGAGCGCTCACAGAGAAGAGCTCTATCAAGGATGTATGGAAGGCTGTAGAGGATCCGGACAAGGTAGTACTGGTTCAGACAGCTCCTGCTGTAAGAGCAGCCATCGGCGAAGAATTCGGAATGCCTATCGGCACTGCTGCTACAAGGCAGATGGTAGGCGCTCTCCTGCGCATGGGATTCGACAAGGTATTCGATACAGATACTTCAGCCGACCTGACTATCCTCGAAGAAGGAACAGAGCTCCTCAACAGGATGCAGAACGGCGGTACTCTCCCTATGATCACTTCATGCAGCCCTGGCTGGATCAAGTTTGCTGAGCACTATTATCCAGACCTCCTTCCTAACCTCTCGTCATGCAAGTCACCGCACGAGATGTTCGGTGCGGTCCTCAAGACTTACTACGCTCAGGAAGCAGGCATCGACCCTAAGAAGATCGTCACTGTTTCCGTTATGCCTTGCACAGCCAAGAAGTTCGAGTGTCAGAGACCTGAACTCAGCAACAACGGTATGCAGGATGTAGACTACGTCCTCACTACTCGTGAGCTCGCCAAGATGATCAAGGAATGCGGTATCAACTTCGCTGAGTGCGACGGCGACTTCGAGCGTCCGTTCGGCGACGCTTCAGGTGCCGGCGTTATCTTCGGCGCTACAGGCGGCGTTATGGAAGCGGCTCTCAGAACTGTTGCTGATATCCTCACTGGCGAAGACCTCAAGGACATCGAATACACTGACGTCAGAGGCGTACAGGGTGTCAAGGAAGCTGCTGTCGAGGTCAACGGCCAGACTATCAAGGTTGCTGTCGCTCACGGCCTCGGCAATGCCCGCAAGGTACTCGACAAGATCAGATCAGGCGAAGCTGACTGGCAGTTCATCGAGATCATGGCATGCCCGGGCGGCTGCGTAAACGGCGGCGGACAGCCTATCCAGCCTGCAAAGGTAAAGAACTGGATCGACATCAGAGCAGAGAGAGCGAAGGCTATCTACAGCGAGGACAGAAACTCCAAGATCAGAAAGTCCCACAAGAACGAATCTGTCATGAAGGGTATCTACGAAGGATATCTCGGCGAGCCGGGCAGCGAAAAGGCTCACGAACTCCTCCACACTACTTACACTCCGAGAGAGAGATTCTAAGCTCAGATCGAAAGTCTAGAGAATATAATATGGCTTCTGCCTTAAAAGGGCCGGAAGCGCTGGGGCGCCGCGGACAGAACCGCGGCGCTCCTTTTTTGCTGTTAAGTGGAAATGCAGGGCAGCCGGCGTCGCAAGCTGGCAGTGTTTAAAGCCCGTCTTTGTGGTATTATATCTCTATATATTTTTTTATCGAAACAGATAACCGAAAGGCAGAAAAATGACGAAATTCATCAGCCCCCTTGCGGCAACCCTCGTGCCTTATGTGCCGGGCGAACAGCCGAAGGACAAGAAATACATAAAACTTAACACAAACGAGAACCCTTATCCACCTTCGCCGAAGGTAAAGGCAGCTATCGAATCCGAGCTGGAGAACCTCAGGCTCTATCCGGATCCTGACGCGGAAAAGCCGCGCGAAGCAGCGGCGGAATATTTCAATAAGGTGCTCGGTCTCACCGGCGGCGACGCTCTTACTAAGAAGAACATCTTCATGGGCAACGGATCCGACGAGATCCTGGCCCTCCTCTGCCCGGCTTTCTTCTCCGGCAGCAAGGTGGCATTCCCGGACATCACTTATACTTTCTATCCGGTCATAGCCTCCCTCTTCGAGGTGCCGTGCGTGAACATTCCGCTCAGGGACGACTTTACTCTCGATCAGGATGCCGTCAAGAATCTCCCGGACGATGTGGCAGGCATGTTCCTCTGCAACCCTAATGCGCCGACGGGAGCCGCCATCTCTCTCGACGAGATAAAGGCTATCCTCGAAGCCGACGCGGACAAGCTGATCGTAGTGGACGAAGCTTACGTGGATTTCGGCGCTGAGACTGCTGTCGGACTGGTAAATAAATACGATAATCTCCTGGTAGTGCAGACCCTCTCCAAGTCGCGCCAGCTGGCGGGCATCAGGTGCGGTCTGGCCATCGCCAGCGAGGAACTGATCGGCGTGCTCGATACGGTCAAGAACACCTTCAACTCATACACGCTCGACAGGCTGGGAAATGCTGCGGCATGCGCTGCTTTCGCCGATGTCGAGTATTTCGACGAGACCAGGAAGAAGATCGCTGATACGCGCGACAAGGTTTCGGCTCAGCTGTCGGAGCTGGGATGGGATGTCATCCCTTCCAAGTCGAACTTCATCTTCGCGCAGCCTCCTGCCGGTTCCGCCACAGCGGAGGAATTCTTCCACGAGCTCCGCGGCAAGGGCATCCTGGTGAGGTATTTCGCCAAGCCTCGCATCAACAATCGCCTGAGGATCACTATCGGAACACCGGAGGATATGGAGACATTTGTTGGCGCGGTCAAGGAAATGATGGCGGAGCACGCAAAATAAAAGGTGGCACAAGAGGTGGCACGCGTCGCCCGCAGGCGTGGGCCCTATGATCTGTTTTTCAGGAGGGTAATATGTTTGACATAGAAAAGAACATAAAACGACTGCCGGAAAAGCCAGGAGTTTACCTGCACAGGGATAAGCTCGGCCACGTCATCTACGTCGGCAAAGCAGTAAACCTGAAGAACAGAGTCACCCAGTACTTCAGGTCGCAGACCAACATGCCCGCGAAAGTAAGGGCAATGGTATCGCACATCGAGGAATTCGAGTACATCACGACCGACTCCGAGTACGAGGCTCTTATCCTGGAGTGCAACCTCATCAAAAAATACCAGCCCAAGTACAACGTGCTCCTGCGGGACGACAAAACTTATCCATATATAAAGGTGACGCTCGCCGACGACTACCCGAGAGTGGTCAAGACACGCAGAGTCATAGACGACGGAGCGGAGTATTTCGGGCCTTACAGCGATGTGGGCGCGGTCAACGAGACCATAGACCTGCTCAACAGCGAGTACCAGCTCAAAAGATGCTCGTCCAGGGTCTTTCCGCCCGGCTTCAGGCCATGCCTCAACTACCATATCGATCAGTGCAGGGGTATCTGCACCGGCAGCGTCAGCAGGGAAGAATACAGGAAAGCCATCGACGACGTGCTCTACTTCCTCAAGGGCCACAACAAGAAGATGATAGACATGCTGACCCAGCGCATGCAGGAATGCAGCAAGGAACTCAACTTCGAGAGGGCGGCCGAGTACCGCGACAAGATCAGAGCCGTCAAGGCTATAGGCGAGAAGCAAAAGGTGGTGCTGGGCGGCGAGCAGGACATGGATATAATCCACTCGGCCAAGAGCAAAAAGGGCTATCATATCGTCCTTTTCTACGTCAGGAACGGCAAGCTCTCCGGGCGCGACAGCTTCCATATGGAAGCCTCAGAGGACGATGAGCGCGCCGAGATCATCGAGGCCTTCATGAAGCAGTATTACACGCCGGATATGATGATACCAAAGGAGATAATCACCGAGACACCGCTGCCCGACACGGTCGTGCTGGAGAAATGGCTCACCGAGATGCGGGGCGCCCACGTCAAGGTCTATGTGCCTCAGAAGGGCGACAAGCGCAAGCTGCTGGAGATGACCAGGCGCGACGTGCTCCAGATGATGACCATGCTGGACGAACGGGTAACCCAGAGGGAAGAGCGCCGCAACATAGTCAGTGAGGAGCTGGCCTCGGTCTTCGGCAAGCGTACGATGAAGGACGAGACCGGCGCCGAGGTCCCGGTCAAGTGGCGGATAGAATCCTACGATATCTCTAACATCAACGGCGTGGATTCGGTGGGCGGCATGGTGGTCTTCGAGGACGGAAAGCCTCAGCGCCGTGACTATAGGAAATTCAAGATCCGTACCGTCGAGGGTGCCGACGACTACTCCAGCATGCAGGAGGTCATCTACAGGCGCTTCAGGCGCGCTGAGAAGGGCGATCCCGGCTTTTCCAGACGTCCGGACATAATCTTCGTGGACGGCGGCCTCGGCCACGTACACGCGGTCAACGAGATCCTGGACGCCATGGGCGAAAACATCACCGTAGCCGGCATGGTAAAGGACGACAAGCACAGGACCCGCGGTCTCATAGTCGATGAAGAGGAGCTGGACCTCAAGTCCAGGCCGGTCCTCTTCAGGTATGTGACGACCATACAGGACGAGGTGCACAGGTTCGCCATCGGCTATCATCATAATCTCAGGAACAAGTCCATGCAGAAATCTGTCCTGGACGAAGTCCCGGGCATAGGCCCCGCGCGCAAAAAAGCCCTGCTCTCCGAGTTCGGCAGCATAGACAAGATGAAACAGGCAAGCGTAGACGAGCTGGCTCAGGTAGACGGCATGAACACCCCGGCGGCGGAAGAGCTCTACAAATTCCTGTCAGAACTCGGCTGACCTGGCGACAGCTCCGCTGACCTTGCTTACGCCGCTTCCCGCGAAAGCGCCGTGCAGGTTCGCATGAAAATCCCGGAAGGAGCCGCGGTGTCCGTGAGACTGGCCGCGCGCGTCAGCGCCCTGTCGACGGAGTCGACGCAGGACACATGATTCATAGCATAATTGGCGGAGGGCGTTGACCCGGAGCCGGCTTATCATGTATAATCAGAGAAATCCAGAGCAAGATGACATACCGAAAGGAGAGTAAGTCATGGCAGACGATAAGAAGAAGAACACTCCGGTACCTGAAGAGGACGAAGCTGATTACATAACACTCGAATTTGACGACGGTCAGCAGGAAGAGTGCGAGATACTGGGAGTTTTCGACTGTGACGGCAAAGAATACATGGCCCTCCTGCCTGACAACGGCAGCGGCGACGTATATTTATATAGGTACAGAGAGATCAACGACGAAGGCGAGTTCGAGATAAACGACATCGAGGACGACGCGGAGTTCGAGAGAGTCGCTGACGAGTTCGACAGGCTTGCTATAGACTAAAAAACACATAAAAGCGGAAATTCCGGCGGAGATCAAAAGTCTCCGCCTTTTTTACAAGAAGGAAAAGCTTCAGATGATCATAGAAAACAACGACAAAGAGATAAAAGAACTGGTCGAAGAACCCGTGACTGCCGGCGTCATAGCCCACTTCGACGAGATCTGCTACGTCCCCCACAGCTCGGGACACGAAAAAGAGCTGGCAGAGAGGCTGAGAGCCTTTCTGGAAAAGGCCGGCTGCACTACCAAGATGGATGCCTCCGGCAACGTATCGGCGGCCCTTCCGGCGTCACCGGGCTTCGAAGACGCCCCTGTGCTCATGTTCCAGGGACATCTGGACATGGTATGCGCTGTAGGCGACGGCAGCGGCTACGATCCGGTCAGTGATCCGATAGAGCTGCTGGCGGGCAGGGACGCAGACGGTACGCCGATCCTGCATACATCCGGACGCTCTTCGCTGGGCGCGGACGACGGGATAGGCGTCGCTTCCTTCCTCTGGCTGTTCGACAGCGATGGCAGGGGCGGCATCAGAGCAGGAAAACACGGTCCTCTGAGAGTGCTGATGACAGTGCGGGAGGAACAGGGCCTCCACGGAGCGGAGGACACGCGTAAATCTCTCTTCGACGATGTGGATTTCATCGTAAACGTGGACGGCTTCACGGTCGGCAGGTTCATCATAGCCAGCGCCGGCGGCAGGCGCGAGGTGTTCGAGAGCCCTTCGGAGACGGTTCCGGTCCAGTCCATAGTCGGCGGAGCACCTAAGCAGAGAGATGCCTTCCAGATAAAGATCAGGGGTCTCCTGGGCGGCCATTCAGGCTTCGACATCGACAAGAAGAGGATAAACGGCGCGGCCTTCATCTGCAGGCTGCTGGCTGACATCAGGGACGCCGGCGTGGATTACGCGCTCTGCTCGGTGGATTCGGGCGTGGCCCACAACGTCATCCCGCCTTCGGCAGACGCCGTGATCGCCTTTGACAGGGCTCAGGAAGAGCTTGTAAGGGAAATCGCCCACAGGACTCTCGAAGAAGCCAAAGCCGAGAATTCAGAGGACGAGGGCAGCTTCGAGCTCATAGAAGTCCCGGTTCCGGCGAAAGCTGTCAGCGACGAGATCCGCGACGCCTTCCTGGATTTCGTGAACACGACAACAATAGGCGTTTACAAGTATATGGAGCATTTCCCTGACATCGTGGATACTTCCTGCAACCTGGGCAGGATCTGGGCTGACGCCGAGAAGGAGAAGGCTCACGTGATGTACTTTGAGCGTTCCATCGACAGAAAGGCACACGATGAACTGATCAGGGAGCACGCTTCCGCCGCCGCCAGAAACGGCTTCAAGCTTATAGAGCGAGACGAGTATGTGGCATGGGAATTCACGGGCGAGAATCCGCTCCTGGACGCAGCCGCGGCAGCCTACAAAGATGCCACCGGCAGAGAAGCCGAGCCTTACGCGGTCCACATAGGCATAGAGCCGTCGGTGTTCTACGGTGACAACCCTAAGATGTACATGCTGAGCAGCGGCACCAACGTCCACGACCCTCACACGGTAAACGAGCGCTGCGACATCGAGACTATAGCTCCCTTTGCCAACACGCTCATGGGCATAACAGAGCGCGTGGCCGACATGAAAAAAGCAGATATAAGGAAATAAAAAGGGCGGGGCGCGCGGCTCCGCAGACCTGCCGCCGCGCGCCTTCCGACCGCTGCGCGGACATTGCTGACGCTGCGGTCCGGCCCGGGCACACTGCCGCCAGCCGCGCCGCGCCCGGCCCGGACTCCGCCAAAAAAACGGAAACGGGCTGCCGGAGAAAAAGGACTTCTCCGACAGCCCGTAAATGACGATGATTTTTATCAGATATATTTGCGTATTACTCTACGACTTTTACATTGACAGCTCTGAGCTTGTCAGTGTTCTTTGGATCAGGCTCAACGTCGAAAGTAACCTTCTGGCCTTCGTTAAGAGTCTTGAAGCCGTCAGCTATGATAGCTGAGAAATGTACGAATACGTCGTCTCCGCCTTCGTCGTCAGCGAGAAAACCATATCCTTTGTCAGGATTAAACCATTTTACTGTCCCGTTCTTCATCGGTACCCTCCCGGTAAAAATACATATAATAACCGCACACTTAAAAATCATAATCCCAAACAAATCAAACGAACACACAATCGTTCGACATTACGATTCCATCAGTATAATACAAAAAAACAATTGCTGTCAATGATTTGGGATAATTCCACAAATTTAATTTTACCTCATGTTCACAAAAAATAATGAAGTGTACGGATGCTTTGAAAAGGCGGGCGGAGCCCTTGGTGTCCGCAGGATGGTGACTTTGTAAAATTGCCTTTAATTTTTTGCGTAAAGGCGCGCGGCGGCTGTAAAATATTGAATTACGTATACATTAGAGTTATAATAATAAGCTGAATTGATTAAATCAGATTGTAATCCGTCATATATATACTAACCGGACGGATGTCAGGGGAGAATGTAAAATTGGTTAACGAAAAACTCAGAAATGTCGCGATCATCGCCCATGTCGACCATGGCAAGACGACGCTCGTAGACCAGATGCTGAAGCAGAGCGGTGTTTACCGCGAGAACCAGCAGGTTGTCGAGAGAGTCATGGATTCCAACGACCTGGAGCGTGAGAGAGGCATTACTATACTTGCTAAGAACACAGCTGTTACCTATAACGACGTTAAGATCAACATAGTCGACACTCCGGGACACGCTGACTTCGGCGGCGAGGTAGAGCGTATCCTCAAGATGGTAAACGGTGTTATCCTGCTGGTAGACGCGGCAGAGGGCCCTATGCCTCAGACGAGGTTCGTGCTCTCCAAGGCGCTGGAGCTGGGTCACCCGGTCATCATCGTCATCAACAAGATAGACAGGCCGGACAGGCGCATAAACGAAGTAGTGGACGAAGTCCTCGAGCTCTTCATGGACCTCAACGCTACAGAGGATCAGCTGGATTCGCCTATCCTTTACTGCTCAGCAAGGGACGGCATCTCTTCTAAGGACATGGATGAGCCGGGCACAGACCTCAAGCCGCTGTTCGACACTATCCTGGAGCATATCCCTGCGCCGGAGGCAAATGTAGACGAGCCTTTCCAGATGCTCGTTTCGTCACTGGACTACAACGAGTTCGTCGGAAGGATAGCCATCGGCCGTATCGAGAGGGGTACGCTGAAGCAGAACCAGGAGATCGCTGTCTGCAACTACCACAGCGAGGACAAGGGCGCTTCCAGAAAGGCCAAGGCTACTGCTCTCTACGAGTTCGACGGCCTGAACAGGATCAGCTGCTCTGAAGCTTACGCTGGCAACATCATCGCTCTTTCCGGTATCAGCGATATCACCATCGGCGATACCATCTGCGATCCGGAGCACGTAGAGCCGCTCCACTTCGTGAAGATCTCGGAGCCTACGGTAGAGATGACATTCTGCGTAAACGATTCGCCGTTCGCGGGCCGCGAGGGCAAATACGTCACTTCCAGGAACCTGCGCGACAGGCTTCAGCTGGAGACTTTAAAGGACGTTTCGCTCAGGGTCAGCGAGACTGATACTACTGACGCTTTCATAGTTGCCGGCAGAGGCGAGATGCATCTTTCCATCCTTATGGAGACTATGCGCAGAGAGGGTTACGAATTCGCTGTGTCGCCTCCTCGTGTACTTACAAAGAAGGTAGACGGCGTGCTGCAGGAGCCTGTAGAGAGGCTGGTTGCGGACGTGCCTGAGGGTTCGGTCGGCTCGGTCATCGAGAAGCTGGGCCAGCGCAAGGCGGACCTCATCCAGATGACGCCTGTCGGAAACCGTATGAAGCTGGAATTCCTCGTTCCGTCCAGAGGCCTGTTCGGCTACAGGAACGAGTTCATGACCGACACCAGAGGTGAAGGTATCATGGCTTCTACATTCGAGAAGTATGCTCCGTTTAAGGGTGATATTGCCCGCCGTACAAACGGAAGCCTGGTGGCATTCGAGACCGGCGAGTGCGCTGCGTACGGGCTTTTCAACGCCCAGGACAGAGGTGCCCTCTTCGTATCACCTGGAGTCAAGGTCTACGAAGGCATGGTAGTCGGCGTTTCCCCTAAGCAGGGCGACATAGACGTCAACGTATGCAAGAAAAAGAATCTTACCAATATGCGTGCGGCAGGAAGCGAAGAAGCGCTCCGCCTCGTTCCGCCTAGACAGATGTCACTCGAGCAGTGCATAGAGTTCCTGGCTGACGATGAGCTTCTGGAGATAACTCCGGAGAGCCTGCGCATAAGGAAATCAATACTCGGCAAGCAGGATCGCGCTAAGAGCAGAGCGGCCCAGGCGAGACTGAGAAATCAGCAGGGAAATTAAAGGCTGAAGGAACTGCGGCGCTCGGCAGGGCGAGCCGGGGAAAATACGGCGAACCTGCTGAAAGGAGACGACAGATATGATGAAAATTCACGAATCTGCAGAAAATTATCTTGAAACGATTTTAATGCTCAGCAAGAAAAATCAGGTCGTGCGGTCGATCGACATCGCGAATGAGCTGGGATTTTCCAAGCCGAGCGTCAGCATAGCGATGAAAAAGCTCCGCGAGAACGGCTACGTGAAGATGGACGGCAACGGCTACATCACGCTGGCAAAGCCGGGTCTCGACATCGCGACCAAGATCTACGAGCGCCACGTGCTGATCACCAAAGTGCTGGAGGACATCGGCGTTGATCCTCAGATAGCCGCTGACGATGCCTGCCGCGTGGAGCACGTGATCAGCAACGAAACCTTCGATAGGATCAAGGAATACGTGAAAGAAAACGAAGCTGACAGTGCCGAAAACGAATAAATAAATGTATGAAAGCGCGCTCCGGCGCGCTTTTTTGCTGCGCGGGCGGCCCCTTAGAGCCTTGAAGGGGCAGCCAATCCGCGCTTTGCTTCTACACCCAGCCCCTGCGATGCGCGCCCGTTTTGTTTTCGCGCTCACCTTGTGAAGCGCTCAGCTTTGCCGCCGCGCAGCGCAAAAAGGAAAAGCATGCCCCTCCCCGAAAGCATGCTTTTCCTTCATTATGTAGTGTTGTATGAGATTAATATTGACGGCGACCGGGAGAATGTATTGAAAGACCGGCCGCCTTCCTGTTTTTCGTAATTTCTGCCGCAAGGCACCCCGTCCGCGCGTCATCCTGATACAGCGTCCGCGGAGCGGTCGAGCGCGCCCGGCGGCATTACATATGCATGAAGATCCTGATAGCCTTTTCCAGCTCCGGTTCATCGACTCCATTGTCGTCAGTATCGAATAAGAACAGCACATCGATCCCCGGTATGAGGCCGGCTTTCCTGTACTTGTTGATCTTTCTGACAAAATCCTTAGAATAATCAGGATCGCCCATCATGCCGCAGTACTCAATGTACTTGAACTTGTGCGTCACCGGATCGATGACCGTAAAATCGGGCACGAGATTTATGTCGTGCGGGAGGCGCAGCCACTGCTCGTAACGAAACCCGATCTCGATCCTGTCCAGAATGTTCGCGATGATCACTTCGCCTCTCGAGCGCATCATGATCCCGCACCTGGCCGTGTGTATCTTGCCTTCCGGGTAACCGTCATACTTGTCGTAATCCTGTTCCAGCGCCCAGCGCTCCACGTCAATGCTGTCCAGCGCGTCCAAAAACCCATCGCTCAGCTCAGCCGTATACCCGACTGGAAGCTTCTCGTTGATCCTTGCGGGATCAGTCGACTGGAACTTCTGCAGAGACACGATAGCTTTCGTTATGCATTCAATATTCCACATCGCCGACCGCCGGATCCTCTTAAGCAGCTTATATCGCTGGATCGCCTTCACACGGTAGTCGCCTGCCTGCGCCGTCTGCCATTCCTCATCCTCGCTCTTCCGGATGTACCGATAAGTCCTGCCTTTTTTAGTTTCAGCGCGCATTTTATTTTTTGGCTCATCCTTCAGATTGTGATCGCAATAATTCAGAATGCGCTGCTCGCGCGCAAGCAGCTCCTTAAGCCTTTCAATTAAGATCTTCATGGAAAAATTATACAGCAGAAAAGAGTAAAAGTAAACCATCAAATCCAAAATAAGTAAATAAAATTTCGTGCGCGGCTCCTTGCGCCGGCCAACCCGGCAAACCCAGCAAACCCGCAGCAGCCGCGCCTACGGCAGCTCCGCTGACGACCCGCTCCCCGCGACAGCTCCGCTGACAAGCGCCTCCGGCGAAACTGCGTAAGGGCGGCTCCCTGCGGACCTGAGGAGCCGCCCTTAAAATATGGAAGTTCAAACCGGCGATGTTAACCTGCCGATGTCGTCGATCACGAAGCTATATTCCTGAAATATGCGTCTGCGTACTAAGATTCGCTCAAAATAGGGCGGCGCTTTCGGTGAAATAGTAAGAAATCAGCAAAACGTCTAAGCCTCCCCTCGAAGCTTTCGGTGAAATAGTAAGAAATCAGCAAAACGTCTAAGCCTCCCTCTGAAACTTTCGGTGAAATGATTGAAATAAACGAAAACGTCTAAAGCTTTTTGAGCTGAAAGGCGGCCGGCGGCAGGAATGGAAAATAGAGTAATTAAAACCCAGCGATCGGCATCGAAAAAATCATTAAAGCATGATAAAAAGGATAGAACTACAAATTCCAATCCAGTACTGTAAATGCGACTGGAAAAGAAGTGAATTGATTGCCAAAAGCCATAAAATACTAATATCAGCGCAAATAAAGAAAATATCAACAATGCGTGATACAATTAGCAGAAATAAAAATTAATTACCAGTGCCGCCCGTATCGGCCGCCGGAACCTTTTAGATGAAATGATCTGCGAGCAGCAAAACACCGAAAATTCCGAGAGGAGGCTTAGATGAAATGATTAAAAAATAGCAAAACACCGAAGATTCCGCAGGGGCGTTTAGACGAAAGCCTGTAAAACAGATAAAACACCGAAAAACCCGCCTTTTGATTAGATGAAAAATAATAATTTGAATAAAACACCGAAAGCGTTTGCATAAAAGTAGCAAATTCCGCCTTGCGACGGCTTCGCCGACGTCTCGCTCCGCGGAGAGGGAAAGGCCGCGCCTTGCGACGGCTCTGCAGTCGCTGGCTAGCCGCTCACCTTGGATAATGTCGTTCGCGGGCCAGCTTTGCAGACATCCTACATCAGCTCTGACTTCGCCATATTATTATTGTCAGGCTCGTTAATCGCTGTGTTAGGATGACGCGCCGACGTCAGCTTCGCTGACAGAGTCGCTCCGCGAGAGCTGTTATGGCGGCCGCACTTAGTATATAATAGTAGGAAACGCGAAGAAACGCAAAAACCGCGGAAAAAAGCAATAAACGTGAAGAACCGCGAAAATACACGAAAAACCGCGAAAACGTCGAAGCGTGCAGAAAACGCAAAGGCACTGAAACCGGAAGAAGGCCCGGAGAGGCGCTGAAAAACGCAAGAAGGCGCAAATCGCGAAAAGAAAGGAAAGAGAAGAAAATGAAGATAAAAAGACTAAGAGCGGCCGCCACAGCCTGTGCGCTGCTGCTGGCGCTGAGCGTCCCGGCCGCGCCCGCCGCGTTCTCGAACTCATCCGCGGCCGGCGCGGATAACAACGCGGCCGGCATCCATAGCACCGCGGCCGGCGCGAGTAAGATGGAAGCTTCCGCGGGCGCGGAAGCGACTACCTCATCAGATCCATCCGCGGAGGCCGGATCAGCGAAATCCGCGGATACCGCCTCCTCAGATCCATCCGCGGCCGGCGCGGAGGACAGCGCCGCGGATTCCACTGAAATAACGGTAGCCCCCGGCGACGGGACCATCACCATAGCCGGCAAGCTCAAGGACGCGGGCATCATCAGCAGCACTGCCATGTTCAGGGCCCGCGCCAAGATCAGCGGGGCAGACGACAAATGGAAGCCGGGGGCCTTCGAGCTCGACCCTGACGGGGGCGCCGCGGCCGCGATAAAAGCCCTCATAAAACCGCATGCCGGCGAGATAAAAGTCACCATACCGGAGGGCATGCAGGCGCGGCATTTCGCCCCCCTCCTGGAGAGCGCGGGCGTCTGCGGAGCAGACGAGTTTCTCGAGACTTGTAAAAACCATAAATTCGACTATCCATTCCTTAAAGGCATAGATACATCCAAGCGCATAGACGGCCTGGAGGGCTACCTGTATCCCGACACCTACTATTTCCAGCCGGACAGCGACCCCGAGACCGTGATCAGCAGGATGCTCGACCGCTTCCAGGAAAAAGTCTATACCAGCAAGATCCGCGCCGACGCTAAGAAGCAGGGCCTCACGGTGGACGACATGGTCAGGCTGGCATCGATGGTCGAGAGCGAAGCCACTACCAAGGAGGACCGCAAGCTGGTGGCCGACGTCTTCCTCAAGCGCCTAAAGCAGCCGGGCTGGAAGCTGCAGTCATGCGTGACCGTCGAGTACGCCAAGAACATGAAGAAGCCGATCATCTCTCTGGAGGACACGAAGTTCGAGTCGCCTTACAACACATACAAGTACGCCGGCCTCCCTTACGGGCCTATCTGCTGCCCGAGCCAGGAGTCCATAGAAGCCGTCCTGCACCCGACCCCAAACGGATACTACTATTTCCAGTCGGACTCGTCCGGCCGGCTCCATTTCGCGGAGACCTTCGCCCAGCACGCTGCCGTGCAGAAGGATGTCCAGTCCAACTGGGACACTTCGAAATAAATGCCCAGCCAGAAAACAAATATACATAAAAACCACGCCTGCCCGGTCCGCCACAGGACCGCTGCGGGCGCTTTTCTTTTTTGTAGGCTCTTGAAACCTCATGCCCACACTGCTACAATGAACAACGAGTGTAGCGAGACACTGCAATAAAGCCGTGCGAGCAGCGCACCGCCTGGCCCGCGGACAGCAGACCGGACCTCACGAGCGCTCAGCGCGCACCGCCGTCCGGTGAACCAACTCGGCGGCAGATCAGCAGAAAAGCGGCACCTAAAAGGAGCAAAAGAAAATGGTTACAGACCGTATAGAAAAGATCAGACAGAACTACGTAAACGCAAAACCGCGCATATCCTACGAGCGCGCCCTCATATGGACAGAGTCCTACAAGAAGACAGCCGGTAAACCAGCGGCCATCCGCTCAGCCCAGGCCTTCTACGACTGCTGCGAGCAGCTGGGCGTCCACATCTTCGAAGGCGAGCTCATCGTCGGCGCCATCGGCGAGTTCAGGAAATGCGGCATCCTTACGCCGGAATTCTCCTGGCAGTGGGTGGACCGTGAGATGGACACATTCGCCGACCGCCCTCAGGACCCTTATATCATGACAGAGGACCAGTGCGCGTTCGTGCGCGAAAACATATTCCCTTACTGGAAGGGCAGATCCCTCGAGGAAGCCTTCCTGGCCCGCCTGCCGGAGGACACTAAACACATAGGCGTCGACACCGGCGTCATAGACTCCGACTCCAAGTGGCGCCAGGCCGTAGGCGAGGTGACACCGGACTACCAGGACGTCCTCTTCAAGAAGGGCTTCGGCGGCATCATCCGCGAGGCCCAGGACCATATAGCCCAGCTGGACATCACAAAGCCAGGGGACGAGGAAAAAAAGGAATTCTACGATTCCATCATCCTCACATCAAAGGGCATCATAAAATACGCCAACCGCTACGCCGACGAGGCTGAACGCCTGGCAGCAGAAGAGAAGGACCCTAAGAGAGCCGAAGAGCTCAGGACCATAGCAGCCAACTGCCGCAAAGTCCCGGAAAACCCGCCTGAGAGCTTCTACGAAGCCATGCAGTTCCTCTGGTTCGTCCAGATAGGCGGCATCCTCTCCGAGAACCCGCTTTCCCTCAACCCGGGCAGGTTCGACCAGTACATGGACCCTTACTACGAGAAAGATATAAAGGAAGAAAAGATCACACCGGACTTCGCCCAGGAGCTGGTAGACGCTCTCTGGCTCAAGTATTCCGAGTGGGTATGGACCATCTCCGCCAACACAGCCGACTACTTCGCCGGCTACAACCAGTTCCAGAACCTGACCGTGGGCGGCAAAAAACGCGACGGCTCAGACGGCACAAACCCGGTGACCTACATGGCCATCAAGGCTACAGAAGAAGTAAAGACCCACCAGCCGGGCCTCTCCGTAAGAGTACAGGCGGACTGCCCGCCGGAATTCCTGGAAGCTGTTACCCACCTGGTCTCCCTCGGTACCGGCTTCCCGGCTATCCACTCCGACTCCGTCGGCTACCAGATGCTGCTGAACGCCGGCTACGAGCCTGAAGACGCCAGAGACTGGAACAACTGCGGCTGCGTAGTCCCTCACAACAGGAAGACAGGCGAGTGGACCGCCGCCGTGAACATGAACTTCGGTTCCGCCCTCGAGTACGCCCTCAACGAAGGTAAAAGCCTTATGACCGGCGAAAAGATGGGCCTGGACGAAAAACCGGCCGACCAGTTCACCAGCTTCGAAGACGTCAAAGAAGCCTTTTATAAGCAGTTCGACAATCTCTGCCGCCACTCCATCATCCTTACCATCGAGGCCCAGAGAGTCCACGAGCAGCAGGTTCCGAGGCCTTTCCTTTCATCCTGCATAGAGAACTGCATGGACAGCGGTAAAGACCTCAGCAGAGGCGGCGCCAAGTACAATATAGGACCGGTCATCACCGGCATAGGCCTGGCCGTAGTCTCCAACTCCCTGGAAGCGATCAGAAAACTGGTCTTCGAGGATAAAGTCTGCGACATGGAAACACTGGTCAAAGCCCTGAAAGCAAACTGGGCCGGCTACGAAGACCTCAGGGAAAAAGCCCAGGCCTGCCCTAAATACGGCAACGACGACGACTCCGTCGACAGGATCGCGCTCGAGGTGTCCAATCACTTCTACAAAGAGATCCACCAGTACAAGGACATATTCGGCTCGCCTTTCCTCACAGCCTTCATGGGTATCTCCAACTACATCCCTATGGGCCGCGTCCTCGGCGCTACCCCGGACGGCAGGAAGAACGGCGACCCTTCCAGCGAAGGTGTTTCCCCTTATGTAGGCACAGATACATCCACACCTCTCGCGGCGATGAAATCCTCGGCCAAGGTCAACCAGGAGATCCACTCCGGCGGAACCCTCCTCAACCTGAGGATAAACCCGGACATGGTAGAGACAAAGAGAGGACAGGCAAACCTGGGAGCTATGATCCAGACCCTATTCTCCCTGGGAGCCTTCCACGTCCAGTTCAACTGCATAAAATCCGAGACTCTGAGAGCCGCTCAGAAGCATCCTGAGGATTACAAGGACCTGCTGGTCCGCGTAGCCGGCTACTCTACCCAGTTCGTAAACCTGTCCAAGAGCATGCAGGACGCCATCATCGCCCGCACGGAGCACGCCATCTAAATGGGCGGCTTCATCATGCAGCTGCAGAACATGTCGGTCAACGACGGCAGCGGCATAAGGACGATAATATTCATGGCCGGCTGCCCGCTCAGCTGTGCCTGGTGCTCCAACCCCGAGGGCCAGACCCAGAACAACCCCATGGTCCACTACGTGGAAACGGAGGACATCATAAAGGAAGTAGACCGCCAGGCCATCTTCTACAGGTTCTCCGGAGGCGGGGTGACCTTCAGCGGGGGAGAGGCGACAGCCCAGCCCGCTTTCCTGGACGAGCTGTCGGGCATCCTCTACGATAAAGGATACGATCTGGCCATAGAGACCTGCGGACTCTTCGACTGGGAGACGCTGAAGCCCTCCCTGCAGAGGATGGATACCATATTCATGGACCTCAAACACCCGGACAGCGATGAACACAGGCGCTGGACCGGAGTCGGAAACGAGCTGATCCTGGATAACATGTCAAAAGCGGACAGGCTAAACGCCCAGCTGGTGGTCAGGATCCCCGCGGTGGTAGGAGTGAACGCCGACGACACGACGATGGCCTCGGCCATAGCCCTTATAAAGGAAAAGGCTCCCGGCGCCAGCCTGGAGATTCTGCCTTACCACGAATACGGGCTGGATAAGTATAAAGAGCTGGGCCTTACGCCGCCTCCGGCGGCATTCAAGCCTCCGGCTGCAGAGCAGCTGGCCCGCTGGCGGCAGATGGCTGAAGAAGCCGGGATCAAAACGGTTTCTTATAAGTAGATATAAAAAGCGCATATATAAGCATATATATAATGGAAGAAAAGAGTTCAGGAATCCAGCCCGGACTCTTTTTGTATCACAATGTTTCGCTTTTGTAATATTCCTGTAATTGAAAAATCATATAGGGGTAGTATAATAATAATTGTAAAACGGTGTGCGCCCGGGGTTCAGCGGCGCGGTCGTTGTCATACATAACAAATAATCTTGCAGATACTTGACTGCAGGCCGATTGTTATGTATAATTTCTTTTAGTCATAGGGATAACTATCTTTATGACGATGTCAAACTATCTTTCGAGGAAGGGACAGATAGTTTAAATAATATTTTTCCCTTCCGCAAAATTCTACAAGGAGGAACATATGAAGAAAGTACTTACAATTGTGCTTTCTGTAGCTATGGTCATCTGCCTCATGCCTGCTATGGCATTCGCAGCAGATGCTACTACAACTGCAGACAACACAACAAAAGCTACTGGACTCGCACAGTTCTCTGACGCTGACAGCATCACAAACAAAGAAGCTGTTTCAGTACTCACAGGACTCCACATCATCAATGGTATGGGTGATGGAACATTCCAGCCAAAAGGTGATGTAACAAGAGCACAGACTGCAACAATGATCTCCATCCTCGTTAGAGGCGGAGACACATCATCACTGAAGGCTCCTTCACAGGATCCGTTCACAGACGTAGCAAAGGACAACTGGGCTGCACCTTACGTTGCATACGGCGCTCAGCAGGGCTACATCAACGGTATGGGCGATGGCACTTACGCTCCTAACAACAACGTAACAACTGCTCAGCTCGCTACTATCCTTGACCAGATCCTCGGATACAGTAAGGCAGACGTCGCTTACCAGTGGCCTGAAAACGCTATGGCTAAGGCAAACGAAGCTGGACTGCTCGTTAACGTAAACAAGAGCGCTAACGACAATCTCGACAGAGAAGAAGCAGCTCAGATGATCTTCAATGCTCTTAAGGCTACAGACGTTGTAAAGGATACAACTACTGGTACAAACGGTTCAACTCTCTATAAGCCAGTAAAGAATGATTCTAAGCTCGATTATCAGGGTACTGATGATGAGACAGAGCAGCTCGTTGAAAAGCTCTTCCCTAAGGCTACTTATAAGCCTGAAGCAAAGGATGAGTTTGGTCGTACTGCTACAGCTTGGAAGAACGGCAGAGATAAGATTTCTGACGATGTAGTAGCAAAGCCTGCTTACACTTATACAAGCAAGCAGGAAGCAAAGGATCTTAAGGCTGATCTCAAGGGTTATGATATCGATGCAGAAGAAATTGTAAATGGCGCTGCGGCTAAAAACCTTACATCTGTAAAGGATATCGCTGATGAAACAGGTAATGGCGTTCTCGTAGAACTTTACGCTAATGACAAAGATACAGCAATTACAAAGGCTGTTGTAGCTGACTATGTACTTGATGAAGTAGCTGGTGTAAATTCACAGACAGGTACAATTACTCTTAAAGCCAATGGCGAAATTACTAAGGACGCAACTTTCTATGATGCATTATCTTCTGTAGCAAAGAAAGATAAAGTACTTGTCGCTGTAGGTCATGATGGTGTAATTGATGCATATATTCCTACAAAGGTAACAGGACCAGTTACTGCAACAACAACTAAGCCTGTAAGCGCAACAGTAAATGGAACAAAGTATGAAGCAGCGAAGACTAACTCTATCGTTAAACTTGCTGTAGATTCTTCAAAGGACGTTGACCTTTATCTTGATAAGTACAACTACATTAAGGGCAACCCAGATGCTGATAATACTGTAGTTTCAGAGTGGATTCTCGTAACAGCTGCTTATGCTACTTCAGATAAGTATGGTAAAACAGTTGATTACGTACAGGGCGTAAACGAGAAGGGCGAAGCAGTTGAAGATCTGAAGATTTCAGATAAGTCACCTGTTCCAGCTGCCGAACTTAAGCAGTATGCTCCTCAGATGAAGATGCTCTTAGCTTACAAAGAAACTCCAGATGGTTATGAGTTCGCTAGAGTAGGCGAAAATAGTGAAAGACATGCAGACCTTACTGCAAATAAGACTGTAAAGGCTGGAGCAAATAATATTGCGAATGTATTAGTATCATCAGACGTTAAGACAATTGATGTAAGTGGTTCTGGCTCAGATCTTAAGGTTACTTCAGTAAATGGTCTGCAGGCTCTTACAGCTGGTCAGTATGTATATGTTACTAAGACTATCAATAAGACTAATGTAGTAACAACAGTATACCGCTTCAAGGATGCAGAGAGCTCAACAGTTCTTATCTCTGCAATTACTGGTGCAGCATCATTTAAGAATGCTGATGGTAAGGATGATAAGGGTGTTACTGTAGAGTACTACACTAAGGATAGTGCTGAACCTCAGACTGCAACAGTTAAGGGCTCTGATGTTACAGAAAAAAACATCAATAAGTTCTTTGAATTTACTACTGAAGGTGAAGGATTCACAGCGAGGCTCGCTGACAAGCAGGGTGTAACTGATACTGCTATAGATAGCGCTAATGCACAGGGTATCGTACTTGAAGGAACAGCATACTCCATTAAGGATGATGCAGCAGTAAGAGACCTCCGTGATAAGGATAAGATCGCAGAAGCTGGTAACACTAATAATGTTCAGAAGATTGCTACAGTTGCTGATCTCGTAGATGCAGTAGCTGATAACAATGTTGCTGTTACATTCAAGGCTGATGAGCAGAATGTAATCTCTGAAATCTATGTAACAGATGTTACTGCAAAAGATTATGTAGCTCCTACTAAATAGGTTATATACTCTTAATTTTGACAAAACTTCTGGTTTGAAGAAAGATTAACCGCCCGGGTGGGGAAAGCCGATTTCCCCGCCTGGGTTTTCTTGACTTGATACAGCGATTGATATGCCATAGCTTTCGAAGCATGGCTGAGCTGATATAGGCAAAATGATAAGGCGGCCCGGGAATGGGCTTTTTTATTTTTTGAAATCCGTGATCCGCGGCTGCAGCGCAATTGACGACCGCGTACCAGACCGCTCCGTAGTGACTGTAAAAGCAAAATGACGGTAAACGGTAAATAACACGTACATTCAAAGGCTGCCCTAACTCCAATAAAATAATCAGGGGAAGCCAATACGATCTTCTCCGGATCATGACTATGGAGGATACAAAATGAGCAGCTTAAGAAGAACGGAAAATGACAGC
>JAQYCQ010000039.1 GCA_028724585.1 Bacillota bacterium
CTGATCCGCCGGCAACTATCAGCCGACAATCGTATAGATCAGCTACGATCGTACGGTTGCCTTTCGTCCAGTTTAAAAAGACTTCCGGATAAGACGAAAATACTTCGTCGTTTAGCAGTCGTTCTCGATATCGGACGAAGAATATCACGTTTATATGATATCGTATCCCGCATTTTTATTCAGCACAACTTCTACGCCTTCTCACTACGATCTCGCATTATCAGCCGCTGAAGATTCTTCAATATTTCATCGGCTGTTGCTCAATAGTCCTATGCCCGCGCCGGCTGCAGAACTGCCGCGCTGACCGGGTCCGTATGCGGAGTCCGGGGCGGTTCGCCGCTTCCCGCGAAGGCACCGTACCAAGAGCTCAGGAAGATCACGGTCAGATCCACCGCTGCGCGTCAGACTGCCCGGACTCCGCTATCCGCGGCTGCAGAGAGTGATCGACGACCGCGCCTCCGACCGCTCAGCAGTAACTGCAAAAGCAAAAAGAAGCGCCAGAAGCGAGCCCGAGTGTATCATTTTACAGGAGTTAAGTTATGTGGACTTGTCCTGTAAAACGATACCTCGGAATCGCGGCATAACGCGTCATACAGCAGAACTACAGCAGCCGTCGCGCGTAAGCGCCCTGTCGGCGGAGCCGTCGGGCATTTTTCAGCGTTATCAGGTCAATTATATCCCGACGTTGCCAGCCGGCTTCCATTTATTATATGTAAGCGCCTCCGCCAGCCGGCTTTTTCGTCCGATTTCGAGGCGGGCCTCCAGACGACGAAATATTTTCGTCCAATCTGCGCATTTATTTCAAGTGGACGAAAGAATGTATAGGTATTCATCGTTTCTGAATATTTATGCCGTCATTAAACTCACCATAATCACCATATCTGTAAAAAATTATTTGCTATCTGCTAAATGCATCTGCTTCAGTTCTGATCCGCCGGCAACTATCAGCCGACAATCGTATAGATCAGCTACGATCGTACGGTTGCCTTTCGTCCAGTTTAAAAAGACTTCCGGATAAGACGAAAATACTTCGTCGTTTAGCAGCCGTTCTCGATATCGGACGAAAAATATCACGTTTATATGATATTGCATCCCGCATTTTTATTCAGCATAACTTCTACGCCTTCTCACTACGATCTCGCATTATCAGCCGCTGCAGATCCTTCAACATTTCACCGGCAGTCTGCCCGCGCCCGCAGCTGCGGTGCGATCTCTGTTCCCGCGCCGGCTACAGAACTGCCGCGCTGACTGGGTCCGTATGCGGAGTCCGGAGGCAGACTGACGCAGCAGCATTGGAGATGATCGTAGATCTTCCCGGTGCCGAGCGGCTGGAAGCGGTGAAGAGAATTTAAGTTTTCAAAACTTAAATTCTCAGCGGAGGGGCTGGTCCGCGATTACTGTCTGAGCAAAAACACATCGGTGTTTTAGCGAGTTGCGGAGCGGTTCGCCGCTTCCCGCGAAGGCACCGCGCCAGGAGCTCAGGAAGATCACGGTCAGATCCACCGCTGCGCGTCAGCCTGCCCGGACTCCGCTACGCGTCAGACCGCTCCAGACTCCGCTGCCGCGGCTGCCCGCGCGCCAGCGCCTAGTCGGCGGAGCCGTCGTCAGGTGTATAGATTCATGTCATGTCAACTTTTGTAAAATATACTATACAAAAATTTTACATTACCCTGCATGATACCTATTTTTCAAATGTGTAAACTTGTGAACAGGAAATGCAATTATTCATAAAGGAGAACATTATGGAAAGAAAAGGCAAATGGCGAGCCGGAATCGCCATTCTTATCTTGGGAGTCCTGATGCTCACAGGGTGCGGCAGCTCCGGCGGCCAGCACATCGAAGGACTCGATAAACTCGGGGATATCGAGGCTGTGACACGTGAGGCAGATTCAGGTACGAGAGCGTCATTCGATGATATCACAGGCATCACCAGTGAGAATGACCAGCTCAAAGTAGCGGGATCGACAGAAGACCTGCTCAAAGAGGTAGAAGGATCAAAATCAGCCATCGGTTACATGACGGTGGAAGCTGTGGACGATAAGGTCAAGACACTGACCGTTGAAGGCAAGAAGGTCGATGATCCTGATTATCCAATGACCAGACAGCTTTACCTGGTATATAACGGCGAGCTTACAGATCTCGAGAAAGAATTCATCAGCTACGCCACAGGCAAAGGACAGGACATCATCAAGAAACACTTTGAGACCGTTGGGAAGGCAGAAACATTCCTTTCGCTCAAGCCGTCCGGAACTATCAAGATCGGAGGATCCTCTTCAGAAGCGCCAGCCATGGAAGAAGTGGCAGAAGCATATATGAAGGTGAACCCTAACGCAGAGATCACAGTAGAGACGACAGATTCAGGAACAGGTATCAACAATACGATGGAAGGAAAGTACGACCTGGGAATGTCATCGCGCAGCCCTAAGAGCTACGAAGAGAACATCCTGACATTCGTACCGGTCGCAAAAGACCGCATCGCTGTAGTAGTTCCGTCCGATAACCCTATGACGGACATCACGCTGGATCAGCTCAAATCGATCTACACAGGAAAAGTCACTAAGTGGTCTGACCTGAACAAGTAAGGGAAATAAGGAAAGGAATTCAAAAGGACGAAAACACCATGAACGAGACAGTCAAGATAATATTCGGACTCATCGGCGGTCTGGCAATATTCCTCTATGGAATGAACCTGATGAGCGACAGTCTCCAGAAAGCTGCCGGCGACAGGATGAAAGCCGTGCTCGGAGCAATGACAAAGAACCCGGTACTGGGAGTAATCTCAGGCGCCCTGGTAACAGCAGTGCTCCAGTCATCATCAGCAACTACAGTAATGGCGATCGGCTTCGTATCAGCAGGACTGATGAAGCTGCCGCAGGCTATTTCCATCATCTTCGGCGCCAACATCGGTACCACTATGACGGCCCAGCTCATAGCCTTTAAGATAAGCGATTACATATACATAATCATATTCATCGGATTTATCATCGGATTTATAGCTAAGAAAGAACAGATAAAATATATCGGTAATACCATATTCGCCTTCGGTCTTCTCTTCCTCGGTATCGAGACCATGGGCAGCACGATGAAGCCTCTGGCATCCAGTGAATTCTTCGTAAATATGATAGGAAAGGTAGCCGACCTGCCGGGCCTCGGAGTACTCGTAGGATTACTCATGACACTGGTAGTACAGTCTTCATCAGCTACCATCGCCGTACTGCAGAACTTCGCTGCTCAGGCTATCCCGGGAACTACCCAGTCCATCATAGGACTCGCGGGCGCTATCCCTATTCTGCTCGGAGATAACATCGGTACAACCATCACAGCAGTACTCGCTTCTCTCGGACAGAGCAGAAACGCGAAGCGTACAGCAGCGGCACACTGCATATTCAACATTTCCGGTACACTTATCTTCATCTGGTTCGTTAAGCCTTACGCGGCTCTCATACAGAAGATCACAGAGAAGGGGCCTGAAGTAGACGTTATCGCCCGTCAGATAGCAAACGCCCACACAGGCTTCAACCTCACTATGACGATCATCTGGACTATCCTCATCGGAGTAATGGTAAAGATCGTTATGAAGATACTCCCGCTCACAGAAGAAGAAAAGGCTGCGGCAAACGGCCCGAGATTCCTGGACAAGCTCAGCATTCACCAGCCTGCCCTTGCTCTCCACCTCGTATGCAAGGAAGTACTCCACTGCGGAGATATAGTAAAGGATATGCTGCAGAACCTCGCTGGCATCAGCAGCGACAGGGCTGAAGAAGTCCATAAGACTCTGGATGAAAAGCGTGTCTATGAACAGACACTTTCCGGCCAGATAAACGACTACGTATCAGAGGTATTCGCGGCAGGTACTCTTACTGAAGAACAGGCCTCACAGGCTACAGGAACGCTCTTCGTACTGAGTGACATAGACCGTATAGCAGACAGTACTACAAACATATCCGCCCAGATAGCGGAAAACCAGGTCAGCGGCGGCAGGATGAAATTCTCCGACCAGGCTGTTACCGAGGTAGGAGACGCTTCCGAGAGGATAGCCGGACTTTACGGACGCATCATGGATACTATAGAGTCCGGAGAGAATATAGAGGATGAGGCTCTGGCGAGCGACCGTGTAACTCTCCTCGAGCAGGACGACAAGCTGCGCGACAAGCATATGACGCGTGTAGCGAGAGGCGAGTGCGACTCCAGCAAGACCGCTTCATACAACGCCCTGCTGACTTCGGTAAGCAGGATAGGAAACGCCTGCGTCAACCTGGCGGATTTCGCATCGAAGAGAGTTGACTTCAAGGCCTTGCTCACTGACCCTGACGAAGTAAGGAAAGAGATCGCACAGGAAACTGAGAAATAAGCTTACGTGAGCTCCGCTCACAATCCGCTCACAGAAAAGAATGCCCCCGCGCCCGCAGCGAGACTGCAGATCGCGTATCAAACCGCTCCGCAGTAACTGTAGAAGCAGAATGACGCGCCAGCTGCAGAACTACCGCGCTGCCACGCGTAAGCGCCTTGTCGGCGGAGCCGTCGTGACCAGGAAGAACCATAAGGCATGCGGAGTCCGCCCCGGACTCCGCGGCATAACGCGTCATACAGCAGAACTACAGCAGCCGTCGCGCGTGAGCGCCTTGTCGGCGGAGCCGTCGTGAGCAGGATGGTTCATACGGCGGGCGACTAGCGCCTCGGAATCGCTGCATAACGCGTCATACAGCAGATAGACCGGTACGAAAATCGTGCCGGCCTTTTTTATTGGCCTCTTTATCGGTTGACTTCTCTGCCGGCCTGTGCTAACATATGCCCTGTTGCAAATTCGAAAACGGTTTTCATTTTCATAAATACAGGAGGCACACGATGGCTTCGAGAGGAAACTATAGATCTAAACACTACGACGAGCTTGTTGCCTGGTTCTCAACGATACCCGGCCGGCATGTTACCGTCCAGGAAATACACACTCATTTTCTGGAGCAGGGCACGAATATAGGGATGACGACACTCTACAGGCTGCTTAGCAGGCTGACCGACGAAGGGCTGGTCGCCAAATACACCATAGATCCGGCATCGCCGGCATGCTACGAATTCATAGACCACGACCCACAGCACGAAGATATATCGAACTATCACTGCAAATGCGAGGTCTGCGGAAAGCTGATCCACCTGCACTGCGGCGAGATAGACGAGCTGCAGCAGCATCTGCTCAAGGAGCACCATTTCAGCCTGAACCCTAAGCGGACAGTAATGTACGGAATCTGCGAGGACTGCCTGCGCAGTCAGTCCGGCGGAGATGCCGGTGGAAACGCGGGCGAAGATGCCGATGGAAACGCAAACGGAGTTACCGGCGGAAATGCCGGCGAAAGAGAGAAGGGGGAGTAAGGGCATGGAACTGCTGATAACATTCGCGGCAGGGCTTTCTATACTGATAGGAGCCGCTTTTATCCGCCTTTCGAAAAACACCGAGCCGGTCGAGAACCTTTCCATGGCTATGGCTCTGGCTGCCCTGCTGGCCCTGCTGTTCCTGGATCTGCTGCCCGACGTCAGGGAGACGGCGGAGGGCATAGGCTGGGCTTTCGCGATAGCGGCTGTCGCCGGAGGCGTCGTCCTGCTCAAGCTTTTGGACCATTTCGTGCCTGACCACGAGGACAACGAGAGCAACCATGACAGCGAAAATGCCGTTCACATAGGGCTGATCGCCGCGCTGGCCGTAGTGCTCCACAATATCGTGGAGGGCATGACGGTCTACAGCCTGTCCATGAATTCGCTGCGCGAGGGGGCTATATTTGCGGTCGGCATCGCTCTGCACAACATTCCTATGGGTATGCTGATAGAGTCCACCATGGAGCTGGATAAGCCCAGGGAGCATGTGCTGGTCCTGTCGGCGGTGACGCTGTCGACTCTGCTGGGCGGTATCGTCATGCAGATGGTCAAGACACATGTCAATGAGGCTGTCACGGGTGTTCTGGTCTGCGCGGCCGCGGGCATGATAATCTACATCACTTTCCTGGAGCTGCTGCCGCATGTGCTGCGCACCCGCGATGTCCCGCTGAATATAACGGGCGCCCTGCTGGGTTTCCTTCTGGTCTTAGCCAGCAGCATGCTGGGGTAGATGGGGAGAGGTCGCGAGCGCGGGTCCGCCTCCGGACTCCGCTGCAGCGCGCCAGCGCCCCGTCGGCGCGCCCCGTCCGCAGAGCTTTCGGTGAAACGACTAAAAACGAGCAAAACGTCTAAGCCTCTCTGCGGAACTTTCGGTGAAACGACTAGAAACGAGCAAAACGTCTAAGCCTCTCCGCGGAGCTTTCGGTAAAATGCCAGCTGACGAACAAAACGTCTAAAAGATTTAAGGATCAGAGGCTTGTTACAGGCGAAATGGAAATTCAGGGAAATAAAAACCAGCGGAGTGCCAGGTGAAAAATCAGCATAACGTGATGCAAATACCAGTAATATGAATTTAAAACCAGTGACGGCACCTGAATCAGCTGAAACTTTTAGACGAAACGTTCACCGATGAGCAAAACACCGAAAGTTCAGCGAGAACGCTTAGACGAAATTAGAAAAATCGAGCAAAACACCGAAAGTTCAGAAGGGCCGTTTAGATGAAATCGGAAAAATCGAGCAAATCACCGAAAGCGCCGCTTCCGGCGGCAGTTCAATCCGCGCGTCATCCTAATACAGCGACTGCGCAGCCCGCTTCCTCTTTTCTGCAGTTTCCGCGCGCCAGCGCCCCGTCGGCGGAGCCGTCGTGAGCAGGAAGGATCATACGGGAGGCGGCTGCCGCGTGCCAACACCCCGGTGCCTGATTTCGCCGACCCGCGAGCTCTTTTGATTGCTAGCCTTCGCAGGCGGCTCCATTTATATGGAAGCGCTCCTCGCCAGCCGGCTTTTTCGTCCGATTTCGTGGCGGGCATCCAGACGACGAAATATTTTCGTCCAATCTGCGCCCTTACTTCAAGTGGACGAAAAAATGTATGGATATTCATTATTCCTGTATATTTATGCTGTTATTGAGCTCATCATAATTGCCATATCTGTAAAAATTATTTTTTATCTGCTAAATGCATCTGCTCCAGCTCTGATCTGCCGGCAACTACCAGCCGACAATCGTATAGATTTGCTACGATCGCACGGTTGTCTTTCGTCCAGTTTTAAAAGACTTCTGGATAAGACGAAAATACTTCGTCGTCTAACAAGTGTTCCCGATATAGGACGAATAATATCATATTTATATGATGTTGGATCCCGTATTTTTATTCAGTACAACTTCTACGACATCTTACCGCGATCTCTAATTATCAGCCGCTGTAGATCCTTCAATATTTCATCGGCTGCCTGCCCGCGCCGGCGCCTCTGCTGAGTGACTGACGATCGCGTATCCAACCGCTCCGCAGTAACAGTAAAAGCAGAATGACGCGCCGGGAGCGAGCCCGAGAGTATCGTTTTACAGGAGGTGAGTGATGCGGAGTCCGGGGCGGTCTGACGCGCAGCGGTGGATCTGACCGTGATCTTCCTGATATCCTGGTACGGTGCCTTCGCGGGAAGCGGCGGACCGCTCCGCAACTCGCGAAAACACCGACGTGTTTTCGCTCAGACAGTGATCGCTGACCAGCCCCTTCGCTGAGAATTTAAGTTTTGAGGACTTAAATTCTCTTCGCCGCTTAATGCCGCTCAGCACCGTGAAGATCTACGATCATCTCCAATGCTGCTGCTTCAGACCGCCTCCGGACTCCGCTGCCTTTTTACACAGTTCACGCCGTAAGGCCTCCGTCGGCGCGCCTTGTCGGCGGAGTCAGGGCAGAGGCTGCCCGGGTTCTGCGGGCTTCTGTTAGCTGAGCCGTCGAAACTTTTAAAGTGGATTTAAGTCTCATGCTGTATCATCTTCTAAGGAGATAAAAGGAGTTTTTTCGTAGGCATTGTCTCTGTTTCTGATCTATCCGGAAAGGAAGATGATCATGAAGACAGGAATATTGATACCGGCATATCAGCCGGATGGAAAGATGATGGAATTCGTGCGGGAGTGCGCGGAAGCGGGCTTTGAGGTGACGGTCGTCAACGACGGCAGCAGCAGGGGACTTGAGTATTTTGAGCAGGTGAAGCTGATCCCCGGAGTCACCCTGATCGGCTATGAGCAGAACAGAGGCAAGGGGTACGCGCTGAAAACCGGCATACGGAGCATGGAGGAGCGCGGCTTCGGCGGAGTTATTACGGCCGACGCGGACGGCCAGCACTTGGTCGAGGATATAAAGAAAGTTTCTGCCGCCATGGCGGAAAATCCGGGAAAGCTCATCATGGGCGCTCGTGACACTGACAAGATGCCGCCGAGATCCCAGGGAGGCAACCGCCTGACACGCCGGGTCTTCAAGTTGCTCTACGGGATAGATCTGCAGGATACTCAGACCGGCCTGCGCGGCATACCGCTCACGGACCACAGCAGAGAAGGGCTTCTGGCGATCAGGGGCGACCGCTATGAGTACGAGATGGAGATGCTGACCCGCAGCGCCAGCCTTTTCCCCGCGGGCATTTTCGAGCAGCCTATAAGCACGGTGTATTTCGACGGCAACAAGGGCAGTCACTTCCGCCCTGTAAAGGACAGCGCCAGAATCTTCGCGGTCATTCTCCGCAGGTTTCCGGCATTCATGGCTTCATCGCTGCTGGCATTCGGCATAGATTACTCGCTGTTTAACCTTTTTTTCTACGTGCTTTCCCTCGGCACCGCCGGATCGACGGTGTGCGCCCGTCTGGTCAGCGCGTCGGCAAATTTTCTGGTGAACAAATACGCGGTCTTCCACGCCGGGAGCGATTCCAGCTACAGTCTGGCCCGGTACGCGGCCCTCGCGGCTTTTATCCTCTGCGCGAATATAGCTCTCATGCACCTTCTGACGGACATTCTCGGCATGCCGGCTTATCTGATGAAGATCCTGGTTGAGAGCCTGATGTACATTCTGAGCTTTGTCCTGCAGAACAAATGGTCAGCAGGAAAGAAAGCAGCGGCGTGAGCTCACGCTCACAAGTGCCTTACGGCAGTCCTGCGGAGCACCTCTGCGCGCGGAGCGCGCGGAAGCGCGGGCTCGCCCGTTCGCCGTCCGCGGATTTTGTATTTCACACATGTGCATCGGACGGAATCGCGTCGAGAGGGATATAATAAAGCGTGAGTATTAGACCAGAATATTAAGAGGTGACATAGATGAGACTGTTGCTGGCTGAAGATGAAAAGGCGCTTTCGAAAGCGCTGAAAGCAATACTTGAGAGAAACAACTATTCAGTGGACGCAGTATATGACGGCCAGGAAGCGCTTGATTACCTGAGAGCCGACGATTATGACGGAGTGATACTGGACATCATGATGCCTAAAGTGGACGGCATAACCGTCCTGAAGACCATACGCGCGGAAGGGAAACTTGTGCCGGTCCTGCTGCTGACCGCTAAATCCGAAGTAGACGACAAAGTGGACGGGCTGGATGCCGGAGCTAACGACTATCTGACAAAACCCTTTAACTCGCGGGAACTTCTGGCCCGCATCAGAGCCATGACCCGGACAAGAGCGGCTCAGCCTGACTCTAAGCTGCATGCCGGAAACGTGACCCTGGACCTGGCATCCTATGAGCTCTCGACGCCTTCCGGCAGCTACAAGCTGGCAAATAAAGAATTTCAGATGATGGAGATGCTCATGAGAGATCCAGGCACACTCATATCGTCAGAGCGCTTCATGGAGAAGATATGGGGATACGACAGCGAGGCAGAGATAAATGTGGTCTGGGTATACATCTCGTACCTGCGCAAAAAGCTGAAGGCCCTGGACGCGGACATCAAGATAAAGGTCAGACGCAACGCCGGCTACACTCTGGAGGAGATCAGATGATAAAGAAACTGCGGGTCAGGTTCATACTGGCGGCCATGCTGTCTCTGGCCATAGTCCTGGCGGTCATATTCGGGGCGGTCGGGGCTCTCAGCTACAGGTCAGTCACACAGAACGCCGACAGTGTGCTGGCTGTCCTTAAGGAAAACGGCGGGACTTTTCCGGATTCATACATGAAGCCCGGCGGCATGGGCCTGGGAACGGATCGCGGACAGAAGCAGGGATCGGCAGCCGATTCTGACACTAAAGCAGGAAAAACTCCCGGCTCAAAGATCGCCGGCGGCAGGCATTTCTCGGCTGAGCTGCCTTACGAGACCCGATATTTCACAGTCGCGCTGAGTAAATCTGGCAGCGTTATGTCCGTGAATACCGGAAAAATAGCGGCGGTCGACACTGAGAAAGCTGCCGATTACGCTAAAAAGGCCGCTGAAAGCGGAAAGAAAAGCGGATATATGGACGATTACCGTTACATTTCCTACACATCGGACGGCTCGACTTATCTGATATTTCTGGATTGCGGACGCGACCTGGGATCCTTCAGGTCCTATCTGCTGACCGGAATCTTTGTCTCGCTGGCTGGAATGATAGCGGTCCTTCTCCTGCTGATAGTCTTTTCGGCGAGGGTCGTCAGGCCGTTTTCAGAGAATATGGAGAAGCAGAAACGTTTCATAACCGACGCCGGCCATGAGCTGAAGACACCTCTGACTGTCATCAGCGCGGACGCCGAAGTGCTGGAGATGGACATAGGCGAAAATGAGTGGTTGGACGACATAAAGTCGCAGGCCGGCCGCATGGCTGACCTGACGAACAGGCTGATCCAGCTCTCCCGTATGCAGGAACAGCCGCAGATAGAGATGATAGAGTTCCCGCTGTCGGACCTGCTGGAAGAGAATCTGGAATCCTTCCAGGCGCTGGCAAAGACCCACAATGAGACTCTTACGGCCGACATAGAGCCTATGCTGACAATGAGAGGCGATGAGAAATCTATCGGCCAGCTGATAACGATCCTGCTGGACAACGCGGTAAAATACACGAATCCCGGCGGCCGCATAAAAGCGTCCCTGTCTAAGGAGAAGAACACGATAAAGCTGAGCGTTTTCAATACAGCTGAGTCAGTGCCGCGGGAAAATGTAGAACACCTTTTCGACCGCTTCTACAGGATGGATCAGTCCCGCAATTCGGACACCGGCGGCTACGGCCTTGGCCTCTCGATCGCTGCCGCCATTGTAAAAGCCCATAAAGGTAAGATCGCCGCGTCGACAGAAGACGAAAAATCACTGCTGATCACAGCCAGCTTCCCCGTGTGATCCTTCAGCATAGCCTGCCAGACGGATCTGCTTTCCCTGCCTTCCGGCAGGTTAGTGTTGCGCGCACTTCCTGTTGGCAGATGAATCTGATTTCCCCGCCTTACGGCAGCCGACCCTAAGGTGCGGCTGGGCACGGAGGCCGCCAGCGGATAAAAGAGAATAGGAAAATAAATCAAGGACGCTGTCCCGTTACGGGCGGCGTTCTTTTTGTATTGCGAGCGCTCGCGCGCACAAGCCGCCTCCGGCAGAAAGCGCGCAGACAGCAAACGTATGTTCTGCCCTTCCGGGTTCACGTTCAAAATCTTCTGACAGCGATTTTGGGCAAACACTGCTTTTTACGAGGCACTTTGCCAAAAATACAGCGGCTGGTTGGTGAGAACGAATAAATTTTCTCACTGAAACGTTATATTATGACAGGTTAACCCTGCTAATGGAAAAAACAAGGTATTAAAATTGGATTTATTAATGAAGAATCGGTTACCTGTCATAGCAATAAATCACGAAAACGGGATCATTCGGTCTGAGATTCATAAAAAATTTGGCAAACACGGTCTCCAAAACACCCTTTTGCCAAAAATCCGTGTCAGAAAAATTTCAGGCTTAATCACGAGAGCTTCGCTCACAAGTGCCTGACGGCAGAAACTGCGGTAAGCGGCGCGGGAACAGCAATCGCATGGCAGAGGCGGGGCGGACAGGCGTTCTCCGGCTTGGACACCTCTTCGCGAGCGGCTTGAAGCGGTGCTGGAGGCTGCTGGCCCGCGGAATTTTCGGTAAAATGCCCGCCGGCGAACAAAACGTCTAAGCCTCCTCGTGGAACTTTCGGTGAAACGGCCGGCGATGAGCAAAACGTCTAAAGCTCCTCGCGGAACTTTCGGTGAAACGACTGTCGGCGAGCAAAACGTCTAAAGCATTTCAGGATAAGAGGAGTGTTTCAGGTGGAATGGAAAATCAGGAAAATTAAAACCAGCGGATCAACAAGCAAAAATCAGCTTAACGTGATACGAATGCCAGTAATATGAATTTAAAACCAGCGGCAGAACCTGAATCAGCAGAAACTTTTAGACGATATGTTCATAGATGAGAAAAACACCGAAAGTTTCGCAAGACCGTTTAGACGAAATGCTCATCGGAAAGTAAAACACCGAAAATTCAGCGGGAACGTTTAGATGAAATCAGAAAAATCGAATAAAACACCGAAAACGCCACCGGAATCTGAGGAAGCAATACGAGAATACACCGCGAGAGCTCCGCTCACAGCCGCCTCTGCATTTCTGTGCAGAGCGCCGCCTCCGGCAGCAGCCCGCGCGCCAGCGCCTTGTCGCGAAGCCGTCGAGCCGCCTCCGGCAGCAGTCTGCGCGCGGAGCGCGCGAAAGCGCAGTCCCGCCCGCGCCGCGGACTCCTGAATTTTAAGTAGGCTTAAGTTTCGTTTTAAACTTCGCCTAAGCCGCGGGCCATATACTTTGATCATGAAATCGTGAAAGGCGCGGCGCCAGCGGTTCTGCCGCAGGCACCCGGCCGGGCGGCATCCGGCTGCATCGGATGGTCTGCATTCGCAGAGTCTTGCCGCAGGCGCGGCACTTGAGAAAGGATATATATATGGCATATCAGTCGACATTCAAAAGGCATGAGATCAAATACCTGATGGATCAGGCGCAGAAAGCGGATATTCTCGCGGCCATGGAACCGCACATGAAGCTGGACAGCTACGGGCGGAGCTCAGTCAGGTCCATATATTACGATACCGAAAACTGGCGGCTCATCAGGCGGTCTCTTGAGAAACCAGTATACAAGGAGAAGCTGAGGGTCAGGAGCTACGGTCAGGCAGGCCCGCGCGACAGGGTCTTCGTTGAGATAAAAAAGAAATACAAAAAAGTTGTGTACAAGCGCAGGATAGCCCTGCCTCTG
This sequence comes from Bacillota bacterium, assembly GCA_028724585.1. Classification (GTDB taxonomy): domain Bacteria; phylum Bacillota; class Clostridia; order Peptostreptococcales; family Anaerovoracaceae; genus RUG708. The sequence continues at coordinate 13,051 of JAQYCQ010000039.1, forward strand.
GACCAGGTAGAGGACTGCTTCAGGCGGGGCACAAGACTTCCCGCCGCATCGCAGATAAGCGATGAGATAGAGTATTTCCGCGGATATTACAAAGGCCTGCGCCCAGCGGTCTTCCTCAGCTATGAGCGGGAAGCCTTCTACGCCCTGGACGGCAGCGATTTCCGAGTGACATTCGACGAGGATATCCTCTACAGGGACTACGACCTGTCTCTGGCAGACGGAGTTTACGGAGTCCCTCTGCTGAAGCCGGGGCAGACTCTCATGGAAGTCAAGACAGCCGGCGGCATGCCTCTGTGGATGAGCAGTGAGCTCAACAGACTGGGGCTTTTTAAGGAGTCATTTTCAAAATACGGCCTGGCCTATCGCGACATCATGGCAGGCGGGAGCAGAAAGGCAGGCGCGAAATATGACGGCAATAATGAAAGGAGGATCCTAAATGCTGGATAAGCTTTTTAACGGAGTTTTCGACACAGGCGCGGGCACGACAGCTGCGGCCTCGATAGGCCTGGCGGACTTCCTGGTATGCGTGGGCAGCGCCCTCGTCATCGGTCTGATCCTTGCCGGCTTTTACATGTACCGCAGCAGGTACACTACGAGCTTCATAGCGACGCTGGCCCTGCTGCCGGCGGTCGTATGCGTAGTGATCATGATGGTGAACGGCAACATCGGCACAGGTATCGCGGTCGCGGGAGCCTTCAGTCTGGTGCGTTTCAGGTCGGTGCCCGGCACGGCCAAGGAGATAGGTTCCATATTCCTGGCTATGGGTACAGGCCTGGTCGCCGGCATGGGATACATCGGCTACGCCTTCCTGTGCGCCCTGATCCTGAGATTCGCCGGAGCCCTGTTCAACAGGCTGGACCTTTTCGGACGAAAAGGCAGTCTGTACAGGACGATGCGTATAACGATCCCCGAGGATCTCGACTACACGGGCGTGTTCGAGTCTGTGTTCAGCGAGTACACCTCGGATCACAAGCTGATCGCGGTCAAGACGACCAACATGGGCAGCCTTTTTAAGCTGACCTACGACCTGACACTCAGGGACGCGGGCCTGGAAAAAGAAATGATAGATAAGCTCAGATGCCGCAACGGCAATCTGGAGATAACGGTCTCGCAGCAGGAGACAGCTGTGAATACTTTGTAAGGCATATAGTTAAGGAGGACAAGCAATTGAAGAAGGAAATAACGGCAATAGGACTTGCGCTGGCGATGGCTGTATCGTTCGCCGGCTGCGGCGCTCTTGCGTCGACGTCGTCAGGGAGCGGAAGCTCATCCTCAAACTCGGCGGCTTCAGCTTCGCAGACAGCCGCGACAGAGAGGACGGATATGTTTACAGACAGGGACATGGAGACAGGCTATGACGAATCTGACGCTGTGAAGATCACCCTCTCAGGCGATACGGCCTCCAGCGATTCAGATAAAGTGAAAGTGGATGGAAGCACAGTAACCATAACAGACGAAGGCACTTATGTCCTGTCGGGAACTCTGGATGACGGCATGATAGTCGTGGAGGCAGAGGACAGCGACAAGGTCCAGCTGGTCCTGAACGGCGCCAGCATTACCAACGCGGATAACGCGGCTATATATGTCAAGACCGCCAACAAAGTGTTCGTGACCACAGCTTCGGGCACTGAAAACACCTTGACCAACGGCGGCAGCTATACAGCGGACGGAGATACAAACATCGACGGAGTGATATTCTCCAAGTCCGATCTGACACTCAACGGCGAGGGCAAGCTCACAGTAAACGCCGCCGCGGGCCACGGCATAGTATCCAAGGATGATCTGGTCCTGGCCAGCGGAACATATAACATAACAGCGGAAAAGCACGGACTCCAGGGCAAGAACAGCGTCCGCATAGCTGATGGAACGTACACTATAAAAGCCGGCGAGGACGGCATCCACTCATCAAACTCAGATGACACGACAAAGGGCTTCGTTTACATTGCTGACGGCACATTCAACATCGACGCGGGTGACGACGCCATCCATTCTGATATAGACGTCAGCATCAAGGACGGCGATTTCAAGATCAACAGCTACGAAGGCATAGAAGGTCTGACTGTGACTATAGATGACGGAACCTACGGTATAACGACTTCAGATGACGGCATAAATGCTGCCGGAGGAAGCGATGAGTCCGATATGGGCGGCAGAGGAGGAAAAGGCGATTTCGCCGGCGGCATGAAAGGCATGAAAGGCGGCCCGGGCCAGGCAGGCAGTCCGTCCGGCTCTTCCGACAGCTCCGCTGACAAGGGCGGCTCCGCCGCAGGCAGCGCTTCCGACAGCGCGGACGGTACCACCAGCGCGAGCACGACAAGCTCTGTGACCGCTGTAACGACAGCCGCTACATTCACTGATACAGCTTCGAACGATACAAATGACGATTCAGCTGCCAGCAGCTCGGGAAAATCTGACAGCTCGAAAAACAGCAGCGACGCTAAGAGCGGAAGCAGTTCAGACAGCAGCAGTTCTAACAGCGACAGCAGCTCGAAGAGCGATTCGAGCTCGGATACAGCTTCCAGCTTTGTAACTATCAACGGCGGTACATTCACGATAACTTCTGACGGCGACTGCATAGATTCCAACGGAGATCTGACTATCAACGGGGGCAAGCTGAACCTGACCTGCAATGGAAACGGCAACACGGCTCTCGACTGCAATGGTAATTACAGCAATAACGGAGGCAGCGTCACCACCAATGACGGCTCGGAATCCGATCCGACATCCATGGGCGGAGGCGGCCGCGGAGCTATGAGCGGAGGCAGCCGTGGAGCCATGGGCGGAAATGGCGCCATGAACTCTGACGGCGGCGGAAAACAGGATGCCGCCGGAAACGCGGAAAGCAGCGGAAGCAATGTCAGCGGAGCTGTCGCAAGTTAACGGATCTTGGGAAAGGAGTTTCTAGATGACTTTCATAAAACGGAGCATACTGCCCATCGTGCTCAGCGTCCTGCTGGTCATGTTCACCTTTTATGTGGCACTGGATACTTTCGTCATACCTCAGGTTTATTCCAGTGTCTCGACAGAGCAGACCTCGGGAGCACTGACATCCGGGTCGGGACAGAGCGGGAGCACGGCGTCAAATGGAGCCTCCTCGGGAGGCTCCGGCAGCTCGGGCACCGCGGCAGCCGGGAGCACCGACGCTGAGACGACGGATTCCAGCTACAGCGATGACAACATCAGTGTCAATGTCACCACATACCGGAAATATGACACATCGATATATGTGGCAGATGTTAAGGTCTCCTCGCCGGAGTATCTGAAAACTGTGCTGGCAAACAATTCCTACGGCAGGAATGTTACGGAGAAGACCTCGGAGATAGCGGAGGAGGCGGGTTCGATACTCGCTATAAACGGGGATTTTTACGGGGCTCAGGAGTCCGGATACGTGATCAGGAACGGCGTGATCTACAGGGATACGTCTGCCGGCAAGGAGGATCTGGTCATCTACGAGGACGGCAGCTTCGGGGTGATAGATGAAGACGATGTGACCGCGGAGGAACTTCTGGAGAAGGGGGCTCAGCAGGTGCTTTCCTTCGGGCCGGCTCTGGTCGAGAACGGTCAGGTCTCGGTTTCTGAGAACGAGGAGGTCGGCAAGGCTATGGCCTCAAACCCGAGGACCGCTATAGGGATCATCGACGACTGCCACTATGTATTCGTGGTCTCCGACGGCAGGACCAGCGAGAGCGAGGGGCTGACCCTCAGCCAGATGGCGGAATTCATGCAGGGACTGGGTGTCACGACGGCCTACAACCTTGACGGCGGCGGCTCGTCTACTATGTATTTCAACGGCCAGGTGGTAAACAAGCCTACCACCAACGGCCGCAGTATTTCTGAAAGGAGCGTGAGCGATATTGTCTCGATCGGATATTAAAGAAATGGGCTCGGAGGCGAGGACGGCCTTCAGGTTCCTGTTTGTGTCGCTGGCCGTGCTGGTCTTCGGCATGGTCTACGAAGTCTTCAGCCACGGAGTCTATTCGAAATTCATGATCTTCGCCTTTGTATTCCCGCTTGTCGGGGGCGCCCTGCCGTTTTTCGGCTTCGCTCTGGCAGGAAAGAGGATCCCGGCAGGAGTTTTCAAGACTCTCTACACATTCGGCATAGCGACGCTGACTACGGGCAGCCTGATGCAGGGCGCGCTGGAGATCTACGGCACGACTAACGCGCTGATGGCGGTCTACTGGAATGTCGGCGCAGGCCTGATGCTGGTCGGGATCGCAGGCCATCTGATAAAAAATATAAAGAACACATCCCACGACCGCTCCGCGGACGATGTCAGCTGCATGTACCTTCCGCAGAAACCGCGTTAAGCGCCGCGCAGTATAGACGGCAGTCTGACGCGCAGGGAGCGAGCCCGGGTGTATCGTTTTACAGGAGTTGAGTGATGTGGACCTGTCCTGTAAAACGATACCCCGGAATCGCGGCGTAACGCGTCATACAGCAGAGTTACAGTAAGCAACTGTCCGAGCGCCAGCGTGAGCAATGTCGGCGGAGCCGTCGCAGGACTCGAATCTATTGACATTCCTTCATTTTTTCGATAGTGTCTAAACAGGATCTGCATTAGAACAGAGACGCGTTTAGGAGGAGAAAATGGCAGGAAGACCACACGGACGAAGCCGGAACGTCACCGGGACCGGCACAGTGTTTAAACGAGGAGACGGGCTCGGCACAGGCCCCGTCGGCAACTCATCGCGGCCGTCAGGAGGAGGCGGCAGGAGCGGAGGCGGCGGAGGACGGATATCACCGCTCGCCATCATCATAGTCATAGCGCTCGTAATATTCGGCGGAAAATTCGGCCTGGGAGACATTCTCGGCGGCGGAGGCGGCAGCGCCGTGCCTTCGGGAGCACCATCCGGCTGGACATATGGAAACAACATGATGTCCACGTCTGGAGCATACGCCAACAGCGTTGAGAACGACAGCAAGCCGGACAAAAAAGTGGCTCAGGGAGCGAGGGCAAAATATACGGATGCCGCCAATGCGAAGAACGCGACCGTGCTGGTCTACATGTGCGGCGCCGACCTGGAGTCCAGATCCGGAATGGCGACCAGAGACCTGCAGGAAATGGCAAAAGCCCAGCACAGCGATAACGTAAAGATCATAGTCGAGACCGGCGGAGCGCAGCAGTGGAAGACAAGCGGTATTTCCAGCCAGCATCTGCAGAGATGGCAGGTGACCGACAAGGGACTGGTGCCGCTGCAGAAAAACGCTGGCAATGCGTCCATGACGGACCCGTCTACGCTTAAGGATTTCCTGAACTGGGGCATGCAGAACTATCGTTCGGACAGGATGATGCTCATTTTCTGGGATCACGGCGGCGGTTCGGTGACAGGCTACGGATATGACGAGAAGTTCAATAACGGTTCTATGGCTCTCAATCAGATAGCGTCGGCTCTGGGACCTTACCGCGGCAGTTTCGATTTCATCGGCTTCGACGCCTGCCTGATGGCGACTCTGGAGACGGCGGTGGCTATGGAGCCTTACAGCGACTACCTGATAGCCTCAGAAGAGACAGAGCCGGGTACAGGCTGGTACTACACGGAATGGCTGGGAAAACTGGCTAAGGATCCGTCGATATCAACGGTCGACCTTGCTCAGAGCATCATAGATTCATATACATCGCACAGCAGCGGAGCGACCACCCTCTCCATCACCGATCTGGCGGAGATCTCCGGGACCATCGCCCAGCCGCTCAGGGACTTCAGCACGAAGCTCAGCCAGGATATCAAGTCTGACAATGCTAAAAAGGTGGCGGACGCCCGCGCCGGAGCAAAGGAATTCGCCAGCTCCAGCAAGATAGACCAGATAGACCTGACAGATTTCGCAAGGAAACTGGGAACAGCTGAAGCTAAAGCTCTGACTGAGACGGTAGATTCCGCGGTCAAGTACAACAGGACCCAGAACATCTCTAATTCCTACGGCCTTTCTGTTTACTTCCCTTACAGGAACAACCGCCTGGTCTCAAGGATGACCGACATAAACAACGACATCAAGATGGACAGCGAGTACACAGGCGCCATGAGGTCCTTCGCTACTCTCAACGCTTCGGCCGGATACGTATCAGCGGCAGGCTCAAACTCTGTCTTCGACATGCTGGGCGGAGCGGCGCCTTCCAACGGTACGAGCCTGGACTATTCGTCCATATTCAATATGCTGAGCGGAGGTGGACTCGATCTGGGAAGCGCTCTGGGCGGCCAGTCAGGCGTGGATACTGGAGCCTTCGACGCGATAGCGCAGGTCCTGGGCAGGGATCATCTCTCGTCGGACGCCCTGGATTACACAGAGAAGGACGGGCAGAAGGTCCTGTCCCTCAGCGAACAGGAATGGTCTGACATCCACGAGATAGATCTCAATATCTGGATAGACGACGGCAGCGGCTACATAGACCTGGGTTACGACAGCATCTACGATTTCAACGACGACGGCGACCTGATAGCCGACTATGACGGAGACTGGATCGCGCTCAACAACCATCCAGCTGCGGTCTACACGACTGATGCCGAGTATGGCGACGACGATTCCTATACGATCCACAGCTACATCCCGGCTATGCTCAACGGCGAACAGGTCCGCATCCTGCTGGAATACAGCGACAAAGAGGAGGATGGAAAGATCCTCGGCGCCGAGAAGGTATACGACAGCGGCACATCCGGCAAAGGCCTGATCAAGATCGAGCCTGACGATAAGATAGATCTTGTCTGCGACTATTACGGCTACGACGGCAGCTATCAGGATTCCTACTATATGGGCGATTCCTTCAAGGCCGGCGACCTGCAGCTGAGCGATGTGGAGCTGACAAATGATGATTATCTTTACGGCTACGCGCTCAAAGATACCTGGAATACAGTCCGCTACACGCCGTTCATATCGTCTAAAGACGAGTAATATATGAACCTGATACACATTGATATATAGAAAAAACCGGAAATCCGGCGCGGAAACACAGACCCGCGCCGGATTTTTTCGTGAGCTCCGCTGCCGTTTAACAAAGTTCACGCCGTAAGGCTCCCGTCGGCGGAGCCATCGTGAATAGAAAGAATTAGCAAATATTGACATAAAACATTTTTGGAAGATGCTGTAAAAATAGATCATGCTCTTAATATTCGAATGAAAAATACTGCAGATTTTTCTTTTACTGTTGTTGATAAAATATATAATTACAGGAGATTAATATGCCGGAAATATGCAGATTTTACGGAATCGTAATAAAGATGTTTTTCAAGCCTAAGGAACATGAGCCAAGCCACATTCATGTTTTGTACGGTGAATATGTAGGCTTGTTCAATATACAAACCTTGGAGATGATAGAAGGTGATCTGCCGCATAGAGCGCAGGAACTGGTAATAGAATGGATGGAACAGCATAAAGATTCGCTTCAGATAATGTGGAGCGAGCAGAAGATAGATAAACTGCCGCCTTTAGAATGATTGGAAAAGGAGAAGCCGATGATACCCAGGATCAGAGAAATATCAGCACTTGAAGACTATAAGCTCTATGTTTCATTCGACGATGGAAAAAATGTTGTTTACGATGTCAAAGACGATATAGAAACACTGCCAGGTTATTCGGATCTGAAGGATATTTACGGCCTTTTTAAACACGTTCAGCTCGACGAAAGCAGGACATGTGTGTTCTGGAACGATCATATAGACCTTCCTTCGGATCAGATCTATGAATACGGGGAGCAGATCGATAAGAACATCTAAAATGAAATCTGAAATCCGCGGCCGCGGCAGCTGGGCGATTGAAGATTTAGGATCTCGGTTTTTTATGCTTTGAAAAGCCGCATGCGGAGTCCGGAGGCAGTCTGACGCGCAGCGGTGGATCTGACCGTGATCTTCCTGAGCTCCTGGTGCGGTGCCTTCGCGGGAAGCGGCGAACCGCTGCGCAACTCGCGAAAACACCGATGTGTTTTCGCTCAGACAGTGGTCGCTGACCAGCCCCTCCGCTGAGAATTTAAGTTTTGAGAACTTAAATTCTCTTCGCCGCTTCCAGCCGCTTGGCACCGGGAAGATCTACGATCATCTCCAATGCTGCTGCGTCAGACTGCCCGGACTCCGCTGCCACGCGATTAACGATCGAGCCTTTAACCGCTCGGCAGTAACTGTAATAACAAAATGACGCGCCGGGAGCGAGCCCGGGTGTACCGTTTTACAGGAGTTGAGTGATGTGGATCTGTCCTGTAAAACGATACCCCGGAATCGCAGCATAACGCGTCATGTAGCAGAATAACAGTAAGCAGCTGGCCCGCGAACGAAATAATCCAAGGTGAGCGGCTAGCCAGCGACTGCGGAGCCGTCGCAGGCATGGAATTTTTTGAAATTCATGATATCTTCACAATCACAGAGCATTATCCGGGTATTAATAATGCATACAGCACGTATAGCAACCTATTACTGAATTTTAGAGGTTAGATCATGCAGGAAGTAAAAAACGATAAAAAACCCCTGATCACATTCTGGATCGCCGCGGTATTGATCCTGCTCCTTTTCAATTTCATCCTTGTTCCTTTTATGAACAACAGAGAGATAAAGCAGGTCGATTACGGGACATTCATGAAGATGACCCAGGACAAAGAGATCGGCAAAGTCCAGATCCAGGACGACAAAATAGTGTTCACGGATAAGTCGGGCAAAAATGTCTATGAGACAGGCGTCATGCCGGACGAGAACCTGACCGACAGGCTGTACAGCTCCGGCGCGAAATTCTCAAAAGAGATAGTCGAGCAGATGTCACCTATGGCCAGCTTCATGCTTTACTGGATAGTGCCGCTGCTGATATTCATATTCATCGGCTGGCTCATGCGCAGACAGATGAATAAAGCTCTGGGCGGAGACTCCATGATGTTCGGCGGAGAAGGCATGGGCGGCCTGGGCAGATCAAAAGCCAAGGTTTACGTGGAATCGTCGGACGGCATCATGTTCTCAGACGTAGCGGGCGAAGAAGAGGCAAAGCAGAGCCTGTCCGAGATAGTGACATATCTGCACGACCCGGCTAAATACGAAGAGATCGGCGCCAAGATGCCTAAGGGCATCCTGCTGGTAGGCCCTCCGGGAACAGGCAAGACAATGCTGGCAAAAGCAGTCGCCGGCGAGTCAAAAGTGCCTTTCTTCTCTATATCCGGATCGGAATTCGTCGAGATGTTCGTCGGCATGGGCGCGTCCAAGGTCCGCGATCTGTTCAAGCAGGCCAAAGAGAAGGCGCCATGTATCGTATTCATAGACGAGATAGATGCCATAGGCCAGAAGCGTTCAGCCGGCAGCGCGTACGGAGGAAATGACGAGAGGGAACAGACCCTTAACCAGCTGCTGACAGAGATGGACGGCTTCGAGGACAATACCGGCGTCATCATCCTGGCGGCGACAAACCGTCCGGAATCGCTGGATCCGGCGCTGACAAGGCCGGGCAGGTTCGACAGGCGGGTACCTGTAGAGCTGCCTGATCTCAAGGGTCGCGAGAATATACTCAAGGTTCATGCCAGGAAGATCAGGACAGGCCCGGACGTAGATTTCAACAAGATAGCCAGGATGGCGGCAGGCGCTTCAGGAGCAGAGCTGGCAAACATAGTAAACGAAGCTGCTCTGAGGGCGGTCCGCGAAGGCAGGAAATACGCGACAGAGGCTGACATGGAAGAGTCTATAGAGACCGTCATCGCCGGCTACCAGAAGAAGAACGCTATCCTCTCAGACGAAGAAAAGAAGGTAGTTTCCTACCACGAGGTCGGCCACGCTCTGGTCGCTGCCCTTCAGGACGGAACGGCTCCGGTCCAGAAGATCACGATAATCCCGAGGACCAGCGGCGCTCTCGGTTACACTATGCAGGTCGACAAAGGACAGAAAAACCTTTACACTAAGGAAGAGCTCCTGTCGCAGATAGCCACACTCACAGGAGGACGCGCGGCAGAGGAAGTAAAGTTCGGGCATGTGACTACGGGCGCTTCCAACGACATAGAGAAAGCGACTAAGCTGGCCCGCCAGATGATCACCAGATACGGCATGGCCGACGACTTCGGCATGGTCGCTCTGGAGACAGTGACGAACCAGTATCTGGGCGGAGATACGTCCCTGGCATGTTCGCCTGAGACTCAGGCAAAGATTGATGAGCAGGTGGTCGCTCTGGTGGAAAAGCAGCACCAGAAGGCTTTATCGCTCCTCAGGGAAAACAGCGGGAAGCTGGATGAGATCGCTGAATATCTTTATGAAAAAGAGACCATCACGGGCGATGAGTTCATGAGCATCCTGAACGGAGACGAATAGTATCCACGGGTGATCAAATATATGTTTTACGGTAATAGCCGCTTAAACTTTCCTGGGGTTTGGGGCGGCTATTTCTGTGTCTTGCTTTTTTCATTAATTCCTGATCCCGTGAGCGGAGCTCTCGCGAGATACATACGCTGTTTTTGCATTGACAAGCCGCTGAATGTATTTTACTGTCATATAAAGACGTTTTAGCAAATTAGTAAAGTAAATATTTGAGGAAGAAAAATGGCGATAATGAGACCGGGCTTTCAGATATCCAGGCTGAAAGAACCCGATGAACTTATAGAAAAATTGAAGGAGCAGGGCCTTGAAGCCCCGGTCAGCAGCGATCTCGACGGACTCCGCCGTCCTGTAGAGATTTATGGAAAGACTTTGCCCAACTCGACACTGATCCAGCCGATGGAAGGCGCTGATTCTGATACAGACGGGTCTCCGACAAAGATCACAGAGAGGAGATACGGCAAATTCGCCCGCCAGGGAGCGGCTGTCATCTGGTTCGAGGCGACAGCAGTGACCGAAGACGGACGAGACTGCGCAAATCAGCTATGGATCAGGCCGGAGAATGTGGACAAGTTCAAAGCCCTGGTGGACGAAGTAGACAGGATCAGCCAGGAAGCCAACGGTTTCAAGCCCTATAAGATCCTGCAGCTCACTCATTCAGGACGCTGCGCGGAAACTTCCGACGGAAAGCCGCATCCGAAGACAGCTTTCGCCAACCCTTATCTGGACACGACCATGGGCAAGGCAGAGGTGGTTTCGGACGAATTTTACGAGAACCTTAAAAAGGCGATCGCTGAAGGTGCCCGACTCGCAAAGGAAGCCGGTTTCGACGCAGTCGACCTCAAGCTCTGCCACCAGTACATCATGAAGGAAATGCTGTGCGCATACACGAGGCCGGGCAGGTACGGCGGTTCTATAGAAAACAGGTTCCGCTTCGCCTTCGAGACCATAGACGCGATCAAGGAGGCGGTCGGGGACGCGGTAGATATAGTCGTGCGCCTCAGTGCCTACGACTCAGTCCCTTATCCTTACGGCTGGGGCATGAAGCAGACACCCGGCGTCATGGAGGACGACCAGGCTGAGGTAGATATCCTCTTGGACGAGCTTTCAAAGCGCGGCGTAGAGCTGGTAAACATCACGACAAACGAGCCTCGTTTCGCTCCGGAGGACCTGGGTTACCTGTCTAATTTCCTCGATAACGAGTACATAGACCAGTTCCGCGGCGTATCCCATCTGCTGAAGGTCACCCGCGAGCTCAAGAAAAAGCATTCGGAGCTCAAGCTTGTCGCCACAGGCCTTGCCTATTTCGCCCAGTTCGCTCCTTATGTGGGCTCAGGCGGCATAGAACAGGGCTGGTTCGATCTTGCAGGCTTTGGGCGCAATATCATGGCCGACGACAGCTTTTTACCTAACGCCATCAAAAATGACTTTGTAGACCAGAGGAGCCTCTGCATGCGCTGCGACAGCTGCTATCGCATGTTCGACAGGAAGATCCCGACAGGCTGCATGGTCCGCGATCCTTTCTATCAGATGGTCGATACCATGGATAAAAAAGAGAGGACAGATGACAAAGGAAAGAACTCCCCTATAATGTGACAGAAAATGAACAATAAATTCTTGAAAAAATTCGATCCCAAATACCTGAAGATCTCCCTCTACGCGCTGGGGACCTTCTTCACGGCAGTGATCATAATCGGCCTGGCCTACCTTTCCGGCGGCTTCTGGATAAAGATGGGCGCCATACTTTCAGCGGTCATTAAGCCATTGGTCATCGGCCTGGTGATCACCTATCTGCTGCTGCCGCTGACTAACTTTTTTCAGCGCAAGCTCTCCAGAGGAGATGAGCTGAAGGGAACTCACCGGGCCGGGGCGGTAGCCCTTACCATGATCATAGTGGCCGCGGCGGTCGGGGCAATAGGCGTGGTCTTCTTCGTCACCCTTTACAAGCAGATAAACGGCCTGGACATAAAAGCGCTGCAGGAAATGCTGGATCAGATAAAATCGCAGTACAGCAGCCTGATAGGAAATATCATGGATTACCTGCAGGGTCAGGGATTCTCCTCAGAAAGGCTGGGAGACTGGCTGCAGGCCTTCGCGGGCCAGGCAGTAGGCGTAGCCAAGAACCTCCTCTTCGGCGTGATCTTCGCGATATACTTCCTTTATGACGGTAAACGCATAGGCGCCTACTGGCGCAGGGTCACAGACTCCCTGCTGAATCCAAAGATGATCGGCGTATCTAAAGCCTTCATGAAGGACGCCGACCAGGCTTTCTCCGGCTACATCCGCGGCCAGTTCGCTGACGCTCTTTGTGTCGGTGTGCTCGCCAGCATAACCCTCACGGTCGCCCGCGTTCCGTACGGTCCGGTCATCGGCATAATGACCGGCATAGGCAATATGATCCCCTATTTCGGCCCCATCATAGGCTATGTCATGATCATCCTCTCCGGACTGGTCAGCCAGGACATCAAAGCCCTCGTGATCGGGCTGATAGCCCTCGCCATAGTCCAGTTCATAGACGCCAACGTGATAAACCCGCGCCTGCTCAGCAACGCCATCCAGATCCATCCCCTCTACGTCATAGTCTGCGTCATAGCGGGCGGCGCCATGGGCGGCATCATAGGAATGCTGGTGGCAGTTCCTGCCGGAGCCCTGATAAAGAAGGAATTCGAGCGTTTCCTGGCTTACAGGAATGAAAAAAAGAAAACAGATCCCCCGCGGCCTCCGGCCGCAGAGCCGGCGGAGCCGGCAGAAGATCCAGTTACATCAGCGAGGTTTCATTGATTATGAGGTGAAAGTCGAGACCAAGGCTGTTGGCAGCGCGTTTGCAGAGCAGCATGCGGTCCATAAATATCTCCAGGAATTCGCCGATATCGCCGTAGCGGGTGTCTATGTGCAGCTTGAGCTTTATGCCGGAGTGGTTCTGGTTGATCTTAAATTCGCACTCGGTGGCCGAGAAGTTGACTCTGTCGTGGATATCGAACTTGCTTTCGTCGTCCTGCTGGACGCGGCTGCGCCTTACGTCGGATTTATCCGCCAGTATCAGCGCCGCGGCAATGCGGTTGACAGGAACTCCATTGCCTTCGTCGTGGTTGCCGATGGCGCAGATTATCGGGGCTATGTCGCTGGCGGGGACCTTCATTTCGTTGAGGATCTGAAAAGCCATGATCGCTCCCGACTGGCTGTGGTCCACGCGGTTGACTATGTTGCCTATGTCGTGCATCCAGGCCGCTGTCAGGGCCAGATCTATGGTGTGGTCATCGTCTCCGAGAGTCTCGAGGATATAAAGGGTGCGTTCGGTGACGATACCCACGTGGGCGAAGCTGTGCTCGGTGTACTGCAGGGCTTTGAGCGCCTCGTTCTGGCAGCTTATATATGTCTTCACCGCTTCGTTATTCTTGATCTTATGAAAAAGCGGAAAACGCTTCTTTTCTTCTTCTTTCTTCATCGATTGCGGAGCCCCGGCGGTCTGTGTTCCGCTGCTCAGGGCTCCAGCCTCCTTTCGTCGTAAAATCCTTCAAAAACGAAAGTAATTATACTACACGAACCCTCCGGAAAAAGTGAACGAAATGTAAAAGCTTTGTGTCATGAAACCGATCGCGAAAACATTCCGGATGCCTGAAAAGCTGCTTCCGTCCGCGTATTTATCTCGTTATGAGCAGGTGCAGGTGGGGGTTTTCGTCCGCGGCTGCCGATAATACGCGCAGGAAGCGGTAGGCGTAGTCGTCCTTGCAGATCTGTATGAGCGCTTCTCTGCCGACTTTTACGGCAGTTTCTTCTGTGACTTCTGACAGGCAGTCTGCCAGGGCGTCCAGGTTAGGAGCGTCTTTTTCGCTGATCCCGAATGTATCGGCAGCGAAGGTTCTTGTTTTTTCTCTGTCTGAGATATTTTCAAACTGAAGTTTTGTCATTACGCTCATGTCTATTTACCGTCCCCGTAGATGAGTTCGAAGTTTTCGTAATGGTCGCCCGTGTACCAGATGTCGAGGTCATCGCCTTCGCTTGAGTAGATTATACGCTCAGCGCCTCTGGATCTGCTGTTCAGAGTATTGAGGTCGCATTCTGTGTAATCCTTGTCCTCCGGGAGCCTGCCTTCGTAGTTTCCGAAGTGGTCGCCGCCTATGCATTTGCCCGGAACTACCAGGTGGAGGGCTCCGCCCTCCCAGCCGTGCTTCCTGGCTTCCTTCTTTGTCATGTAGTTTGACGGAAGCTTGTCGTAGGCTTCGAGATAGGCTGCTACGCCGTCTTCATCGTCGCCCGTCCAGCTTTCTTCTACTGCCGGAGCCTGCTCAGGATCTGCTGATTCAGCTGACGCTGCTGAAGCGCTGGATCTTTCAGCGGGAGCCGAAGTCTCTTCCTGGCTTACAGAAGGAGCTGAAGCTGCGGAGTCGGACGATCCGCTCCCTGTGCTGACGCTGCATCCTGTGAGCAGCAGAATGCAGACGACCAGTGAGACGATCAGTGTCTGGATCTTTTTCATTTATCTTTCCTTTCTCAAAAAACTGTTTTAGCTTAACGAATATTATTCCACTTTTCACGCCGGGATGGAACCGGAAATTTTCGCTGAAGGCTCGGCAGGGCCGCCCGGCCGAGCAAACTTGACAAATGTTTAGAAAAAGGCTAATATACCAAAGTATAAAGCGTGATGCTTTAAGAAACTTTTAAGAATTCAGGCAGGATGTTACCCGGCGGTGAGACAGGCCGGGCGGCTGCGGCTTTTGAGGCCGCCGCCTTTATCCTTTCGGTCTTTTTCCGCGATCTTAATTCGGCAATAAAGATCGCGTCGGTCCGCGGAGCGGTCGGAAAAAAACGGAGGGCATTCTGTGATAATCTTTTGTTAGAACAAAAAAACAGCAGTATTTTTTGCTGTCGGACTGAAAAATCATAAAATTAAGGGGAATTTTTCGGCATCCCCTCTGATTTTCTGCGCTCTGCGGCTGGTTTTTATCCGCTGAGCTGCGGAATTTACTGTTTTTTCGTGCTATTTATTTCTGTAAATGGACGAGGCTCTTGTTTTTTGCGTGCTTTTTTATTGAAAAGTGGAAAAACCGGAGGTTTTTTCAGGCGGCGGCTAATTTTTGCTTGGGAGGAAACGAATAATGGAAATCATGAGATCTGAGATCGATGGAGAAATTACGCGGCGAAGCAGAGGGCTGATATTTAAAGCTGCGGCTCTGGTCCTTACGGTGCTGATGGTGCTGGGAACGCTTCCTGCTATGAACGTTTACGCTGATTCAGCTGATCTTTCACTGGACGCTAAGGGAGCGGCAGTGATGGATGTGGAGACCGGAAAACTCCTATGGGGCAAGAACGCGGATACCAGGCTGGTCCCTGCCAGCACGACAAAGATGATGACGGCTTTCGTAGTACTGGACGCTGTGAGCAAGGGTGAGTATACTCTGGACAGTGAGGTTTCTATATCGCCGTCGACAGCGCTCTTCAGCAGGATGGTCAAATATTCGAATCTGCCTCTTTCGGCAGACAGGAAATATACGGTGCGCTCGCTCATGTCAGCTATGATGGTATCGTCCGCCTGTGCCGCGACGGTCGCGCTTGCTGAATTTACTTCAGGCAGCGAGAGCGCTTTTGTAGACAGGATGAATTCTACGGCGGTTTCTCTGGGAATGGACGCCAAGTTCGTAGACAGCTACGGCGGCAGCGCTAAGAACAAGGTTACTCCGGAGTCGCTGGCTAAGCTGGGCAGGGCGCTGGTGCTCTATCATCCTGAGATACTGGAGTTCACATCTGCTCCGTCTATAGTCTGGGACGGGACCGCGCACGGCAATACGAACCGTTTCGTCAGAGGCGCGTGGTCAGCGAACGGAGCGGCTGTAGACGGCCTTAAGACGGGCACTACGACGGCGGCAGGAAAATGCTTAGTGACTTCCTCTACTGCCAATGGCAGGCGCGTCATTACCGTCACTATGAAGGAAAGCAATGTGACTTCCCTGTATAACGACAGCGCGGATCTGATAAGCTACGGTCTGTCACACGCGGAGCCTTATACTCAGGGCGACATGGTAGGCGGATTTTTAGATGTCAACAAGAATCAGTGGTTCGCTTCTGCGGTACAGACCATGGAAGAGAGAAATCTCATGGACGGCGTGACGGATCATATCTTCGAACCGGATATCCAGATCACAAGAGCTTCTATCGCGCAGATCCTCTATAACTGCGATGGAAAGCCGTATATGTACGACACGGATTCATTCAGCGATGTATCTAAGGCGGCCTGGTTCGCTCCGGCGGTAGCATGGTGCAAGAGTGCCGGCGTAGCTTATGGATCGACCTCAGGTACCTTCGGCCCTGACGACAATATAACGCGTGAAGAAATGGTCACTATGGTACACCGTTATCTGGTCGGCGAAGGAAAGATCTCGGCAGAATCTCAGGCGGATCTCAGCGGATACAGCGATGCGGCCAGCGTCAGCAAGTATGCTGAGGATGCTATGGAATGGGCTGTTTCAAACGGCTATATTGCCGGTACTCCTGACGGCAGGCTGGCGCCGAAGGAATTCACGACCCGCGCCCAGACAGCTCAGTTCATGAGCAGGGTACTGGCCAGCATGTAAGACGAATAGTATAGCGGCAGGCGCGGCCTCGACAGCGCGATCCGGCGGTAGCATGGAGCTCCCGCCGGATTTTTTGTACGCGGAGCGTTCAGAAGGGCCTGGCAGAGCTTTTTCAGTCTGCCGAGCTCCCACTGGGATACGGTTTTCCGGCGCCTCCGGCGCCGGCCTCGTGCGCGGAGCGCTCGGAGACAGTAAAAATGGAAATTATGATGTATGATCTGGAAACGATACAGGTCTCTGACAGCGATTTTGGGCAAAAGGGTGTTCTGAGAAAGGGGTTTGCCAAAAAATTTGTCGGATTCATCCTTTTCGAGAGTGAAAATTGAGTTTTTAGGAAATGTTGTCTTTTGGGTAGCTTAAGATCGGCAGGATAACCCTGTAAAATATTTGTTTCATTTTACTTAATAAGGAATATAATGAGCCGATTATATAAATATTTTCAATAAATAATATAATATTTTCCAGAAATTTTGATCAGGTAAAACTTAGTTTCTAAAATTTTTGGCAAAGAACCTTCGAAATCGGGTCGTTTGCCAAAAAATCGTGTCAGAAAATTTATCAGCCAGTAAAATGTGATTTTTCTTAGTAATATTTACGGAATATGGTTTAAATTTACATCAAAATGATGTATGATATTTACATGAAAAGTAAAAATTACAATAAAGAGCGGATGCTCGACTTTGAAAATAAAATAGTAAAAAGCTGCAGACGGCACAGGACGTCGAAACCAAAAGGGCAGATAAGGGCTACGAGCGGAAAGAAAGGCGTTTACCTTAATATTGAAATCAACGGAAAGCGTACCTCGGTCAGCGCCGATTCGCGTATCGCTCAGCAGCATGCTCAATGGAAGATGATGGATCTCATGAAAAAGGAGGCTGAAAAGAATATCAGACAGCTTGAGAAGATCTTCAGGCCGTTGGAAGACTTCAGGCCTACTGACCCATATGAGCTGAGGGAAAAACTGCCTCTTGCCTACAGGGGAAGTGTGAGTGATGAGTTTATCGGCAGAATGGGCTATCCGACAGCTGAGGAATGGGCCGGCTGGACATATGAACATTACAATGCGTATCCTGAGGGCCTGATCCATACGTCGGCGAGAGGGATCAATATGCGTTCGCGTGCTGAGGTCCTGATCGCTGATTCATTAGACACGCTGGGACTCCCATATCATTATGAGGAGGTTATACACATTGATGGGAAGCAATTTGTGCCAGACTTTACGATAATGATTCCCGGAACATGGGAGATACGTTATCTGGAACATCTGGGCATGATGGACGATCCGGCTTATCTTAAGCATAACCTGGAAAAGATCAGCGCTTATACCGATGCGGGAATAATGCCTTATCATGATATCCTCTACACATATGAGACCAGTGACCATGCGCTCGATTCACGTAAGATAAACACGCTCTTGCGCTGGTTCTTCGAATTAGATTAAATAAAAAGAATTAAATTCACGTCAGCTCCACTGACACAGCCCTCCGTGGGCGTCAGTCCGCTAAGGCGGAAAAGCGTGAGCTTATTTGCGCGCGGAGCGCTCGCAAGGGTCCGGCAGATATTTTTCGGTCTGCCGGGCTTCGCGTATTTTTTGTAATTTCTTGTCTTATTTCAGATCGATCTTTATTATTTCACTAAAGATATCCTGCGTTCGCTCCTAAGACGGAAAGAGGCACATTTTCCTTTTCCGCTTCCTTATCAGTCACCATGGTCCATTCCCCGGATGGAAAAAGACGCAGGCTGGCCTGCCCGGCTGCATGATAATGAAGTGACCTGAGTGCGTTCAGTCTCTGGACGCATCCCGGGTCGGCTGCATGTTTACAGGCTTTATATTCCAGCACAAAAGGTGTTTGAAGCGGGCGGATTTCAGTGTATAATAATAGTCGAACACATGTTTGATATTTCGTATTTCGTTCTGTGAAAAAGGAAGGGAGGCGCCGATTTGATCGATCTTGACTTTATGGTGTCGATCATAAATTACTGTAAGCGCAGGTTCGGCGCCGAGCCGCTACGGCCGGGCAAACGGTCAAAGGCCAGCATGGTGCTCTGCCATAAAAGCAGTGACAGATGGTACGGCATCTTCCTTAAAGAAGGCGCTTTCCTTCTCAGATGCAGTCCGGAACATATAGAGATCCTGAAAGACTTGCCGGGCTTCAGTCCGGCTTTATATCTGGACAAAAGCCGCTGGATCACAGTCAGCATGGATGGCAGCGCCGACGAGGAGATGGTACGACTTCTGCTGCTGGACGCTTTCCGCATCAGCGACGACCCGGATAAGAGCGAGCTTCACCTGCTGGATGAACTGGAGGAGGAAAAACCGGGAGCATGGCTGGACAGATACGCGGAGCGTGATGAACCTGCTCAGGTCACTTTTACTGAGGTATATAAAGACGTGCCGTTAGGCACCCCGTCCGCGGAGCGGACGCCGGCTGCCAGTCATGACGGGGGCAGAGGTTTTATTGATGCAGGTGTAAAGGAAGAGCGCGGCGGCAGCAGGAAGATCATTGATGAAAGTATAAAAGAAGAGCGCGGCGGGACCGCGATCCCTGAAACATTGAGGAAGCTGAGAGCTGTATATATTCCATCTTACGAGTTCGGCGGTTTTCGCGGCAATAATCTTGAGTTTTATCTGCAGGCGCGTATAGCGGCTGATTACGAGGACGATCACGAATGGGACGGCAGCTTCGTCAGGTTCAGGCCGGTCTACAGAAATATGAGCCTGGAGCAGCTGCGCGGATATTTTTCATGGAGGACGAAATTCAGGCGGAACCAGGGCGTGGAGACCGCGCCTAAGAGGAACATTTCCTTTATACGGGTCCATGTCTTTGAGATCCTCTGCGGAGCGGGCGTGACTCCCGAGGAGGGATTTGAGCAGTTAGAAGGGATCCGCAATATCTACAGGGATATCGACAGCGAGTTTTCGGAGCAGGTCGCTGAATGGATGCACGACTATGTGATCTATTACCATCTAAAGGACCATGTCAGCGAAGAGCTTTTCCCTGAGCTGGAGACGGACCGATGCCTGGCGATATTGGCGGGAAGCCGGGAAGCGGAGTCTTATGAGGAGTATTTCAACGCTGTAGACAGGCTGGCGGCTTACCAGATGAACAGGTCGGCTTTTTTTAATAAGAACAGGGAGACGGCGGCGGAGGCCATAAAGAGAGTAGTCGCGGAGTTTTCAAAGGAGTTCATGGAAAAGGATGGGAGGACTCTGACGGATCTATGTTTCGGAGTAAGGCACGGAGAAAAAAGCGCTGAGCTCTTCGACCGCGCGATATTTTACGACTGGCGCAGCCCGGGCAGACGCGGCGCTAAATATGAGAGAAAGTATCTGGGTTCGTCCCATGTTTCGCTAAACGACTGGGCAGGAGAGACTTTTACAGTCGATGATATACGTTCGTACGCCAGGCGGCAGGACGGGCGATGGAAGGTCGTCTGCCCTTATGAATTCGAAAAACCGAGCAAGATATTAGGATATATAGTGAGGGAGACAGACAGGCAGCTGAGGCTGAGGCTGGATCAGAAACATCCGCTTAAGCAGGGTTCGTATGGAGAGGGGATCACGGAGCCGGTAAAGGCGGCTCTTGACGGGTATTTTGCAGACCTAGAAGAAGCGGCCCGTCCTCATATCGATATAGATATGTCGGCACTGGCGGCCATAAGGCGGGACGCGGCTGTGACACGGGACTCGCTGATCATAGATGAAGAAGATGAGTTTGACGAGGCTGAAGCGGAAAACGTGGATGAGGCTAAGGATAAGAACGTGCCGGCGCCGGCAGGATCTGCGGAAGCGCCGGACGCGGCAGACAGCGGTTTTCCGGAGCCCGCGGAGCGGGCGGAGGATGTCGGCGGAGCCGACGCGGGGCCGGAGATCTTCCTGCTCAAAGCCCTGCTGGACGGCAGGCCTTATGAGGATTATTTCCGTGAGAAGCATCTTCGGCTTTCGATAACGGCGGATAAGGTAAATGAGATCATGATGGAGGTCATCGGGGACACGGTGATAGAGTTCGACGGCGAGAAGCCGGAGCTGGTCGAGGATTACGAGGAAGACGTGCGCGAGTGGCTGGATGATAATGAATAGGGCAGGCTGAGAGGAAGCCGGCTTATGATAGAGAGGCGTTTATATGGCTGAGAATAGAAAAGTGCCTAAGCGTATAGCGGGCGTGATCATAAATTCACTGAAAGGAGGCGTCGTCCCGAGGACTGGCCTGCCGTATATAACGGTGGGCCGCAGGAGGGAGATAGAGGCGCTGCTCCACGATGTGGATATCATAGCTGACGGCGGCGCTTCCTTCAGGTTTGTCGAGGGCCGCTACGGGTCTGGAAAGAGCTTTTTGCTGCAGACTATCAGGAGCTATGTGATGGACAGGAATTTCGTGGTCGTGGACGCGGACCTTTCGCCGGAGAGGAGGCTTCACGGCACGCGCGGCCAGGGACTGGCCACTTACAGGGAGCTCATGAGGAACATGTCGACAAAGACCAGGCCTGAGGGCGGAGCTCTGTCTCTCATACTGGACAGATGGATAGAATCGGTCAAGGCGGATACGGCTGACGGTATCATGGAGGAGAAGGGCGCGGCTCCTGATCCGGGCGATCCGGCTTTTCAGCTGTCTGTCGAGAGGTCAATCATGGATGTAGTGCGTTCCATGCAGGAGATGGTGCACGGCTTTGACTTCGCCAGGCTGCTGACTCTTTACTACCGCGCTGAGGAAAACGGAGACGATGAGGCTAAAGGCAGGGTGCTCAAATGGTTCCGCGGCGAGTACGCGACCAAGACCGAGGCTAAGCGGGAGCTGGGCGCCTCTGTCATCATCACTGACGACGACTGGTACGAGTATCTGAAGCTCTTCGCTGTATTCCTGGTGAGGGCCGGCTACGGCGGGCTCATGGTCATGATAGACGAGCTGGTCAATATCTACAAGATCCCTAACGCCATCAGCAGGCAGAACAACTACGAGAAGATGCTGACTATGTATAACGACACCATGCAGGGCAAGGCAAAATATCTGGGCATCATCATGTGCGGGACGCCCCAGTGCGTCGAGGACAGGCGCAGGGGGATCTACAGCTATGAGGCGCTCAGGTCCAGACTTGCTGACGGCAGATTTTCTAAGGAAGGCACCAGGGACCTCCTGGCTCCTGTCATACATCTGGAGCCTCTTTCGGCGGAGGAGATGCTGGTGCTGACGGGCAAGCTGGCTGATATACACGCCCAGCTGTATAAATACGAGCCGCGGCTCACCGACGAAGAGCTGGCTCTTTTCATACAGAGAGAATACGAGAGGGTAGGCGCGGATTCGCATATAACACCGAGGGAGATCATCAGGGATTTCATAGAGCTCCTGGATATTCTTTACCAGCATCCTGACCAGACGCCGGAAAGCCTGATGGAGTCAGGCGGTTTTATGACTGCTCAGGCTGATCCGTCTGACGGGAATAACACAGATGTCAGCGAGGAATTCGCTGAGTTTAAGCTGTAGAGGCAGGGGCCGGCATAAGGCCGGATAGAGGTTATCCGGACAGGGGTTGGATGGCCGGTATACTGGATCATTTTTCAGAAAGGGGTTTAAAGATGGACATTTTCAGCAGGTACGCGCCGTTCATACAGGATTTTATCTACGAGAACGGCTGGGAATCCCTGAGGGCTGTGCAGGCAGCGGCTGGCGACGTGATATTCAACACAGACAAGAATGTCCTGATCTGCGCGACGACTGCTTCGGGAAAGACCGAGGCGGCTTTTTTTCCCATACTGACCATGCTCTACGAGGATCCTCCGTCTTCTATAGGCGCCCTGTATGTGGCTCCGCTCAAGGCGCTGATAAACGACCAGTTCGACAGGCTGAACGATCTATGCCGTGAAGGCGAGATCCCTGTCTGGCACTGGCACGGCGACGTTTCCCAGTCCCATAAGCGCAAGCTGCTCAAGCACTCCTCAGGCATACTGCAGATAACTCCGGAATCGCTGGAAGCTATGCTGCTGCACCGCCATGCAGCTATTCCGAAGCTTTTCGGGGATCTCAGATTTGTGGTAATAGACGAGATACATTCGCTGATGAGAGGCGACAGAGGAGGCCAGACCATATGCCTGATAGAGCGCCTTTCGCGGCTTGCCGGAGTCGATCCGCGCAGGATAGGATTGTCGGCCACTATCGGAGACCCGGAGTCCGCCGGACGCTTCCTGGCTGCCGGGACCAAACGCGGTACGGTCGTTCCGAGGATCGAGGAAAAAGGCCAGGTATGGCGGCTTTCCATGGAACACTTTTTTACGACCGGACCTCAGGCTTCGGATCCGGCTTACAGGGATTCGTACACAGACAGCGGAAAACAGGGCGGAGCGGACCGTAACAGTCTCGGATCCGGAGCTCATGACAAGGACGCTGTCGACGCTCTGGTGGTACCTTCTATCAAGGTGGACGAAGGCGAGCGCGGTGAAGGGGGCGATGACGGACCGCTGCCTGTGCTTTCACCGGCAACGGATGAAGCGCCTGTCGCAGCCGATCCGGGCATGGGGTATATATTCGAGCACAGCCGCGGCCGCAAGTGCCTGGTCTTCTGCAACTCCCGCGAGGAGGCGGAGGCTGTGACGACTACGCTCCGTCAGTATTGCGAGGCCCAGGGCGAACCTGACCGCTTCCTGATTCATCACGGGAACCTGTCGGCTTCTATAAGGCAGTCGGCGGAGGAAGACATGAAAGACGAAGACACGGCTCTTACGACAGTCACTACCGCTACGCTGGAGCTGGGCATAGATATAGGACGGTTGGAGAGGGCTTTCCAGATAAACGCGCCATTTACCGTTTCCTCGTTCATACAGAGGATGGGCCGCACCGGCCGGCGGGGAATGCCGCCGGAAATGTGGTTTGTGATGAGGGAAGAGCCTCCTGTGCCGCGGGCTATGATGCCTGATTCTATACCCTGGGAGCTCATACAGGGCATAGCGCTGGTCCAGCTTTATCTGGAAGAGCGCTGGGTGGAGACCGCCAGGCCGGACAGGCTTCCTTACAGCCTGCTCTACCACCAGACCATGAGTACTCTGGCTTCAGGCGGCGAGATGACGCCGGCTCAGCTGGCTTCGCGTGTGCTGACGCTTTCTGTCTTCCATCTGGTCAGCCAGGACGATTACAGGGTCCTGCTCAATCACCTCATCGAGATAGACCACATAGAGCTGACCGAGCGGGGCGGCCTGATAGTAGGCATAGCCGGAGAGCGGGTAGTCAATAATTTTAAATTCTACGCTGTATTCCAGGATAACGAGGAATACACGGTACGCAGCGAGTCACAGGAGATAGGCACTCTTGTGGCGCCGCCTCCGGCGGGCGAGAGGATAGCCATAGCGGGCCATGTCTGGGTAGTAGAAGAAGTCGACAGGAAGCGGCATACGGTTTACTGCACCATGGTCAAAGGCAAAGTGCCTGCCTATTTCGGCGATGTCGCCGGAGATATAAACACTAAGATCCTGGAGAGGATGCTGGGCATACTGCGCGAAGCACCTGACAAGACCTATCCTTATCTGATGAAGAACGCTTCAGCCAGGCTGATGAAAGCCAGACATACCGCCGGCGCGGCTGGAGTGACGGAACGTCCGCTCAGATGTCTGGGCGGAAATATGTGGGTCCTTTTTCCCTGGCTGGGCAGCTACGCTTTCCTTGCGCTGGAGCGTTTCCTGCGCCTGATCTGCGGCACCGAGCTGGGCATAAAGGGCTTCGATCCCCGCCGTCCTTATTACATGATATTTACGATGAAAGTTTCGGAGCAGGACTTCTACCGGATAATAACAGAGAAGGCGCGCGAAGGCGTCGATCCTATGGAGCTGCTGTATCCTAAAGAAGTCCCGACCTTCGACAAATACGACGAGTACCTGCCGGACGAGCTGGTGCGCAAGGGCTTCGCCTGCGGTGTACTGGAGGTACAGGAAATGCTTGACCGCGTACTGCAATGGGAGCCTTTCGCGGAAGGATCCGGGACGGGCACGGATGACGGTCAGCTCACTGCGTCCGCTCCGCAGTCGCTGGATGGCCGTTCACATTGAGCTTTCTAGTTCACGGGCCAGCTCCGCACAAACTGAGGAATATATTATGCATGAACTTACGGAAATAATAGAAAAAGATATGAAGCCCGCACTCGGAGTCACCGAGCCGGGAGCTATAGCCTTCTGCGCGTCTAAAGCCCGTTCGCTCATAGGCGGAGAGCTGGAGCATCTGAGTGTGGCGATGAACAGCGGTATGTACAAGAACGCCTTTTCATGCGGCATTCCTAACTCGGATAAGGTCGGCAATGTCTTTGCCGCGGCACTTGGATACACGGCCGGTGATCCGGAAAAGGGATTGGAATCTCTCGCGGATGTGACTCCTGAGGATAACGCTGAGGCGCAGAGATATATAGACGAAGGCCGCGTGTCTGTCAGCATGAGCGGTATCACTAGCAGGATCTTTATCCGCTCCAGACTGGTGACCAGCGCGGGCACGGCAGAGGTCACGATACGCGATTCGCATACTAATATAACTAAGATAGTCGTGAACGGCGAGACAGTGCTTGAGACCGAAGCTGAGCAGGCCTGCGATACGACTGAAGCCGATGCGGCAGCGGAGACTCACGCTATACACCGTTATACCCTTGCTCAGCTGCTGGAGTATGTGGATACAGTGCCGCTGGAAGAGATCAGCTTTGTGAAGAAGGCGTATGAGGTCAATCTGGAGCTTTTCTGCGAGGGTATGGACAGCGAACGGACGACTTTCGCGCGGAGGCTGCTGGCCATGAACGGAGGAAAGGTGATCTCGGACAATGAGGAGCGCACAGCTTCCCTGCTCTGCAACGCCGCTATCGAAGCCCGAGTCATAGGTCTGGACAAGCCGGCTATGAGCATCACAGGCTCCGGGGCCCACGGGATAATAGCGACTCTGCCTCTTTACGCGGTCTACAGGATAGAAGGTCTGACCGAGGAACAGCTCTGCCGAGCTACTATGCTCTCGTACTTAGTCTGTACATATATAAAGGAATACTCGGGCCGTCTTTCGGCCTTCTGCGGCTGCGGGATAGCGGCCGGTACAGGCATGGCAGCGGCTGTATGCTGGCTTAAGGGCGGCGGCCTCGAAGAGATCACATATGTAATAAACAACATGGCTTCATCGGTCACGGGAATGATCTGCGACGGCGGCAATCAGGGCTGTACCATGAAGGGAATAGCCGCCTGCGCCGCCGCTTTCGAAAGCGTGGAGCTGGCTCTCGGCGGCGTTTACGTGGACTCCGTCCACGGGATAAACGGACTGACGCCGGAGGACACCATGCGCAATATGGGCCTGATAGCTTCGCCGGGCATGGTCGAAACGGAGAAGACTATAGTTGAGATACAGGAAAGCAAGCGTTAAAGACGATCAGGATGATGTAGTGTCTTCCGCGCGGGATCATACATAAGGAAATCCATGCGCGCGGAGCGCGCGTGATGAGTGATCCTGCATTATTACATTGAAAAACGTGTGATAAACTGCAAAATTCGATGGAAAAATGTGGGATTTAATTGCGGCTTTCTTTCATAGGTGGTAAATTTATGTTGAAAGGAGGCTCAGGATGAAGAGAAATATCACTAAAGATCTGATCAGATGGAATGACAGCGGAAAAAATAAAAACTAACCTGCAAATGAAAGGAAAGACGATGAAAATAGCACATGTAACTATACACAGCGCAAAGAAAGACGAAACTGTTAGATTTTATCAGGAATACTGCGGGCTGAAGGTCCAGCGCGAGCTCGGCGATATGATAACCTTCTTGGCTGACGGCGAGGGCCAGACTGCCGTCGAGGTGATAGACGACGCGCAAAAAGCGGCTCAGACCAGCGGGCTTTCAATAGGATTCGCTGTCGATGACGTAGAAGCTTACAGGGAAAAGCTCGTGGCTGACGGACTTGAGCCGACAGAGATCATCTCTCCGAATCCGCATGTAAAATTCTTTTTCGTAAAAGACCCTAACGGCATTGATATCCAGTTCATATAATGTGATAAAGCGCCCGGCGCCGGCTAAAATACCCGCGCGGTGGATTGCGACCGGCATACTGCGCGAATTTGATCTTTGAGGTGAGTTTTATGAAAGCATTGATAAAAAGGGCCTTCGTGATACTTCCGGCTGTCCTGCTGGAAGCCGCGATAGTTTTGCTCCTGTTCATGTTTCTGGACCATTGGGCCGTCTTCATTGAAGCGGCCTTCAGGATCATAGGTCTGCTTTGTATACTGTTCGTTGTTTCGTACAGGTCGGAGGGAGCGTATAAAGTCCTGTGGCTGCTCTTCTTCGCGGCTTTTCCAATACCTGCCGCGCTGGCCTACCTGCTCTGGGGCAATAAGCGCACCGTCCAGCCGATAACCGGCAAAATAGAGCAGGCTCAGAAAGAGCTGCTCGAAGGGGCAGCCTCGGATAACACTCCGAATCCTGAGAAGGCGGAAGGGCAGAATTCCGGAGATAAAGCGGCACAGCAGGCGCAGCTGGTCACGGAGCTTCGGAAATCGCAGCCGGAGCTGTATGATAAGCGCATTGGTGAAAGCCTGGCCTATGTTTCCAAGCTGACCGGCTCATCCCTCAGACCAGCGTCCGGAACAGAATATTATCCTCTGGGCGAAGACTGCTGGCAGGCTATGCTGGAGGAGATGAAGACCGCCGAGAAATACGTATATCTCGAGTATTTCATAGTTGAAGACGGCCTTATGTGGCAGGCTATGACGGATATAATGGCGGAGAAAGTAAAGGAAGGCGTAGACGTCAGACTCATATACGACGATATGGGCTCGCTGGCAACATTTACCCGAAAGGACAGAAAGAAGCTGGACTCTATCGGGGTCAAATGGATAGCTTTCAACCAGCTTAAGTTCATAACCGGAACTCTGAACAACCGGTCGCACCGCAAGATGCTGATAATAGACGGCAGAACCGCCTTTTCCGGCGGCATCAACCTTGCCGACGAATATATCAACAGGCGCGAGCGTTTCGGCCACTGGAAGGATATCGGTTTCAGGATAACAGGACCGGCGGTGGATAATTTCCTCTATATGTTCGTAAGCTTCTGGAACGCCTGCTCTCCGGACAAGGTACCGCGCGATATCTTCGATGCGGACTTTAAAGCTGCGGAAAAAACAGACGGCATGGTGCTTTCTTACTACGATTCTCCGGGTTACCGGGATCCTGTATCGAATAACTTTTTCATAGAAATGCTGGGGAATTCCAGTGAATATGCTTGGTTCTACACCCCTTACCTGATGCTGGGCGACACACTTCTGGACGCCTTCGTAAGGGCGGCAGAACGCGGAGTGGACGTGCGCATCATCACACCCGGAATACCCGACAAAAAGCTGGTATTCCGCATGACCCGCAGTTTCTACCTGCCTCTGCTCAGAGCCGGCGTCAGGATCTTCGAATACACGCCGGGCTTCGTACACGCCAAAGCCTCGCTTTACGACGGCGGCGTCTGCACTATAGGCACAGTAAATCTGGATTACAGGAGCCTTTACCTGCACTTCGAGAACAACAGCATATTCTGGAACTCATCGATACATGAGAAGCTGCAGGCGGATTATCTGGAAACCCAGTCTAAGTGCCGCGAGATCACGCTGGAAAACATGAAGAGAAATATATTCGGTATCCTGCTGGACGGCATATTGAGAATATTCTCGCCGCTCTGCTAGCGGAGCGGCGTCGGCTCCTCCGACAGAGTGCCTTACGGCAGAAGCGCGGTTTTCGCGGCCTCCGGCCGCAGCGCGCGCGGAGCGCGCATCAAAAGTAATACGATAACAGAGAAAAGAAAATGAAAGAAGACAGACATAAAATTCCTGAACATATAGAAGTGCGCGGAGCCAACGTGCACAACCTTAAGAACATAGATGTTGATATCCCTCTGAACGAGATCGTGGGGATAGCCGGCGTATCAGGATCGGGCAAATCCTCGCTGGCTCTGGGAGTGCTCTACGCGGAGGGCTCCAGACGTTATCTGGAATCGCTTTCGACATATACCAGAAGGCGCATGACTCAGGCAGGCAGAGCCGATGTGGCGGATGTCCGCTACGTGCCGGCGGCCCTGGCGCTCAGGCAGAGGCCGGGGGTTCCGGGCATAAGGAGCACCTTCGGGACTATGTCGGAGCTGCTCAACAGCCTCAGGCTCATGTTTTCAAGGCTGGCCAGCCACAGATGCCCCAACGGCCATTATGTGCCGCCTTCGATGGCTGTAGCGGCTGAGCAGGAGATCACCTGCCCGGTATGCGGGGAAAAGTTCTACGGCCCGGGCGCGGAGGACCTGGCTTTCAACAGCTCCGGGGCATGCCCGACCTGCGCCGGTACCGGTATGGTCAGGACAGTCGATGAATCGACCCTTATTCCAGACGACAGCATCTCGATAGATGACGGCGCTGTCGTTGTATGGGGAACTCTCATGTGGTCGCTCATGAAGGACGTCTGCCGGGAGATGGGCGTACGCACGGACATTCCGTTCAGGGATCTGACGTCGGAGGAAAAAGAGATAGTATATCATGGTCCGGCGGTCAAAAAGCATATGTCGTATTTCAATCCCCAGAGCAAGCAGCAGGGTGAGATGGATTTTACCTACTACAGCGCAGTCCATACTGTCGAGAACGCTCTGGCTAAAGTCAAGAATGAAAAGGGCATGAAACGTGTAGAGAAATATCTGAAGGAAGGAATATGCCCTGACTGCGGAGGCACCAGGCTGTCGGAGGCCGCGCGGGCGCCGCGGCTCAGGGGCATCAGTCTCGCCGAGGCTTCGGCAATGACACTTTCAGAGCTGATCCCATGGGTAAAAGGTGTACCAGATTCCCTGCCGAAAGAGCTGCGCCCCATGGCCGTCAATATCTGCGAGTCATTCCTCGACACGTCTAAGCGCCTCATGGACCTGGGTCTTAGTTACCTTTCCCTGGACAGGGCTGCGTCGACTCTGTCGACAGGCGAGCGGCAGCGCGTACAGCTTGCCCGAGCAGTGAGGAACCGTACGACAGGAGTACTTTACGTGCTGGATGAGCCGTCCATAGGCCTTCACCCATATAACCTTAAAGGGCTGACCGGAGTCATGGACGACTTGGTCTCCGACGGCAATTCCGTCGTTCTTGTAGATCATGATACGCAGGTACTGGCGCATTCCGACTGGCTCATAGAGCTGGGCAAAGAAGCCGGCGTCAAGGGCGGAAACGTCATAGCTGAAGGTACTGTGGAAGAACTGGAAGCGGACGGAGAGTCACAGATAGGACCTTTCCTGAAGGAAGACAGGCAGTACAGGATCCGTGATCTGACAGAGCCGGAAAAGATGTTCGAAAAGGGCAGGCTCCACATAGAGACAGATGAGATCCATACCGTTCATCCGCTGGAGGCTGATATCCCTATGGGAAGGCTGACTGTGGTCACAGGCGTGTCAGGTTCCGGAAAGACCACTCTGGTCCTGGAGAGCCTTGTGCCGGCTGTGAGCGCGGCGGTAAAGGGCGAAAAGTTTCCTGAACACGTGAAAGAGATAGAGGCCCCCGGTGTTGAGCAGATAAAGCTCATAGACGCTACTCCTATCGGCATAAATATCAGGTCTACAGTAGCTACATATGACGGCATTCATGACCGCCTGAGGAAGATATTCGCGAAAACAGACGAGGCGAAAAAAGAGGGACTGAAGGCCGGCGACTTCTCATACAATACCGGTAAGCTGCGCTGTCCGACATGCGATGGCACCGGAACTATCTCTCTAGACGTGCAGTTCCTGCCGGATGTGGAGATCACATGTCCGGACTGCAGAGGCTCCCGCTACAGCAGGAAAGCCCACGAGATACTTCACAAAGCTAAGGACGGCGGGCAATACAGCCTGCCCCAGCTCATGAACATGAGCGTCGACGAGGCTCTTGTAGTATGCAAAGGTTCTCCTTTTCTGAAAAAGCACCTGACTGTACTGCACGATCTGGGACTTGGCTACCTGACTCTTGGCGAAGAAACGCCGGGACTTTCCGGCGGAGAAGCTCAGCGGCTCAAGCTCGCCAGCGAGATGGGCAAGGGCCAGCATGATTCAGTGTTCGTTTTCGACGAGCCGACAATAGGCCTGCACCCGAAGGATGTGCAGACGCTCCTTAACGTGTTCCAGCGCCTGATAGGCCAGGGCGCCACGGTGATCGTAATAGAGCACGATCTGGACGTGATCCGCAACGCCGACTATATCATAGACATGGGACCGGGCGGCGGAACGGAAGGCGGCAGGATAGTAGCCAGCGGCACACCGGAGGAGATCAGAAAGAACAAAGAAAGCCTGACAGGGCGCTTTATATAGATGAGTCTGCCAGCGGCCCGGTGTCGGCTCCGCAGTCGCTGTGTTAGGATGACGCACAGACAGTGTGTCGTACGGCAGAAGCGCGGTTTTCGCGGCCTCCGGCCGCAAGGCGCGCGGAGCGCGCGGCATCTGCTGAGAATATTAAGTATTCCAAGTACTTGTTAATGAATACAAAACTGTGTTATTCTGATGTCATGACACATATATGGGCAAGGGTTTGTGCTTCTATATGTATATTTTGTGATTTACATAATGATAAGGATATATATGGCTGAAGAAAGAGGGCACAGCGAATGGACGCGGAGAGCAGAAGGAAGAAGATAATTGAATTTCTCAGCGGCGCGGACAAGCCAGTCAGCGCGTCGAAGATAGCGAAGGAATTCAAGGTAAGCAGGCAGATAATCGTCGGTGACGTAGCTTTGATAAGGGCGGCAGGCACGGAGATAGAGGCGACTCCGCGCGGCTATATACTGCGCGGCAGGGAGGAACAGAATGACAGCAGCGGCATAGTCAGGCGCGTGGCGTCGAAGCATACGGCTGAACAGATGCAGGACGAGCTCTACACCATCGTCGACAACGGCTGCACAGTCATAGATGTTATCGTGGAGCATCCGGTATACGGCCAGCTGGCAGGATCGCTCCATCTCAAGAGCCGCTACGATGTGGACCAGTTCATAGAGAAGGTAGAGAAGTCAGACGCTCTGCCCCTTTCCTTCCTCACTGAGGGTATACACCTGCATACTCTGTCCTGTCCGGACGAGGCTTCATGGGAGCGGGTCAGGGACCAGCTGGAGAAAAAAGGCTATCTGCTGGACAGATAGCAGCATCAAAAAACAGAAAAAACTTTACACAATATTCCGGTGACCAGCCGGAATATTTTTTGTTATCTTGGATTTTAAAAAATAATTTAGTTTACGTGAGCAAGCAGTTGACAAACGAGAACAGCTCTTCTATAATCGACATCAACGTATTGTCATGTGTCAAGACACGTAGCAATACAATTCCGTTTTTATTTAATCATCAGGTTTATTTACATAGGAGAGTGTATCATGGAGAATTTCAAGGCGTTCATGAAACGCAAAAATATCGAGATCTCCCTCAAGCGCTACGGCATCGACGCGCTCGGCGCCATGGCTCAGGGACTTTTCTGCTCGCTGCTGATCGGTACTATCATCAATACCCTCGGCACACTGTTTCACATCGGCTTCCTCACAGCCACAGTAGCGACTATCGCCGGAACGGACTATACAGTCGGCGGGCTCACTATGGCTATGAGCGGCCCGGCTATGGCTGTCGCCATCGGATACGCCCTGCAGTGTCCTCCGATGGTCCTGTTCTCGCTGGTAGCTGTAGGCTTCGCTTCTAACGCCCTGGGCGGAGCGGGCGGCCCTCTGGCAGTCCTCTTCGTCGCTATCATCACTGCCGAGGTTGGCAAGATGGTCTCCGGCGAAACTAAGGTCGACATACTGGTAACACCGCTCGTCACAGTAGGCGTAGGTGTTTTCTTCTCCTGGCTGCTGGCTCCGGCGCTGGGAAAGCTGGCGATGATGGTAGGAACCTTCATCATGTGGGCTACAGATCTGCAGCCTTTCCTGATGGGGATCCTTGTTTCAGTAGTAGTAGGCATAGCCCTGACCCTGCCTATCTCCTCCGCGGCTATATGCGCCGCTCTGGGACTGACAGGCCTTGCCGGCGGAGCCGCCGTAGCAGGCTGTTGCGCTCAGATGGTGGGATTCGCTGTCATGTCATTTAAAGAAAACAGGTGGGGCGGCCTCGTCTCACAGGGTATCGGCACATCCATGCTGCAGATGCCTAATATAGTCAGGAATCCTCGCGTATGGATAGCGCCTACAGTCGCTTCGGCTATCACCGGCCCTATAGCGACCTGCGTGTTCCATCTCCAGATGAACGGCCCGGCAATCGACTCAGGCATGGGCACATGCGGTCTCTGCGGACAGATAGGCGTATTCCAGGGCTGGCTGGCTGACATAGAAGCAGGAAAGATGGCAGCCATCACAGGCACAGACTGGCTGGGACTGATCCTCATCAGCTTTGTTCTCCCGGCTGTCCTCGCTCCGCTCATCAACATGTTCTGCAGAAAGAAGGGCTGGGTAAAGGACGGAGACCTGACATTAGGTCCTGTACGCGCCAAGGAGGAAACTTCAGAAGAGATCCAGGCGCAGGGCGCTCAGCCGGCTGAAGCATAAAAAGCGTACTCGTAAAAGTAAGAATGCATGAAAAAACCGGTCCGGACGTGTGTATGTCCGAACCGGTTTTGCTATGCCTGGAAGATCCGCGTACCTGCGCGGGCTCCGCCCGCAATGTCAGCGGAGCTGACGCAGGCTAGTCCCAGCGGCCGTCGTTTATGCGCTCGCTCTTTTCTGTAGCGTACCAGTAATTGTACGCCATCATGTAGATCTCGACCTCGCGGTCGCTCTCGCATATGACGCTGACTTCCTTAGGATATTCGTTTTTCCTGAGGAAGTTTACGACCGCGTTCTCTATCCTGGTCGCGTCGCTGAACATATCAGAGTTCTGTTCTGTTTCTCCCGGCGCTCCGATCTCCAAAGCTTCAGCCTTGTCTGCAGCTGCTTTTTCCAGAGCCGCCTGGATGTCTTCAGTGAGGGCAGCGCTGCCCTTTGTGATCTTTATTCTCTCTTCCATATCCATTGGTAAAATGACCTTTCTCTTTTTATCAAAAGTGATCCGCGTATTCAGTCCATTGCTACATATTCTAACACAGAAACATTGCTCCTTCGACATGATTTTCCCCGGCCGCGCAGACGGTATCGAATGCTAAAATTTCTGTTAAATGACCGGATATGTTGTTTTAACAACATACATGCTTCTTTTTTTCAGTTATCATCCGATCATAGGTTACAAATATAAGCAGTCACAGAAAAAACGCGCGGCGGACTTCAGTAAGATCATTGCTCCAGCCCTTCAGCCGCCGCGCCAGATCTCAGATTATCCTTCCATAGGATAATATACTTTCCTGGCGGCAGTGTCTCCTCCGAACAGAGGCGCTGCCGCTTTTTCGCGTGTTTTCGCGGCCTCCGGCCGCAGTGCGCGCGGAGCGCGCGAAGAAAAATATATGTATTCGTTGTTGTAACAACATACCATTATTCTGTTAGATGATATAATGAAATGAAAAACGGATCAGCCCCTGACAGCCGGAAGACTGCGGCGGATATCATGCCGCAGCGCTTTTGTTCAGGGGTACTATCACAGACAGGCTATAGCGTTAAATTTATCTATATTTATTCCCTGTCGATATTTAACGTCAGTGAGCTTGTTGCGGATACGTTTTTACAATACAATTAAAACAGGAAAGTATGATATTTTAAAGAGCGTTGAAAGACTTTCGGAAACAGCATGCTCGGCTTTTTCGGCAGTTTCAGGAAAACTTCGCGCGGCAGTCGGTAACTAGGAGGAAAACTGCTATGGGATACCGAATGGACAGAACGGAGTGGAAAGCGGTGTTCGACGAGCTCGGTAAGACTTACCGTCTCTTCGCGCCGGTCCGTAAGATCGGGGAAGGACGTTTTACGGATGTTGATGTCATCCGCTATGATTTCGTGGAAGACCCGGACGAGATCGTATGGGATGAAAGATCTGATTATTCCTTCAAGGATTCTCTGATCCCGCTTTCAGAGACTATGTTCTTCTTTACTGAGGATCAGGTAAAGGAGGCTTCCATCGATGAGAGACCAGTCATAGTATTCCTGAGGCCGTGTGACCTTAACGCGGTTAAAAGGCTCGACCAGATGTATATGGACAACGGTCCGGATAACGACTGGTTCTACGAGCGCAGGAGAAACAAGATCAGCTTCGCCCTTATGGGCTGCGACAGGGCGTGTGAAAATTCGTTCTGCGTAGACATGGGAGCAAACAAGAGCGACGAGTACGCTTTTTCAATCGATATGGAAGGGGACGGATTCGTTTCTGACGTAAAGGACGAGAAATTCGTTAAGGCGTTCGCGGACCACGCTGGTTCGGAACAGGCTGTAGAGCCTCACTATATCACCGAGAGCGAGTATCATGTAGAGCGTCCTGAGGATGTGCCGCTTTCGATATTCAATGACGAGATGTGGGACGAGTACACAAGGCGCTGCATTAACTGCGGCCGCTGCAATTTCGTATGTCCTACATGCACATGCTTTACTACCCAGGATGTTTTCTATACAGATAACGGCAGGGTAGGAGAGCGCAGAAGAGTCAACGCTTCATGCATGGTAGACGGTTACACGGACGTAGCCGGCGGACTCCAGTTCAGGAAAACGAACGGCGAGCGTATGCGTTTCAAGGTACTGCACAAGGTATATGATTTCCGCAAACGCTTCGGATATGACATGTGCGTAGGCTGCGGCAGGTGCGATTCCGTATGTCCTGAGTACATATCTTTCGCTAACTGCATAAACAAACTGAACAGACGCGTAGAGGAACTGGAGGCTGAGAAATAATGAGCAAAAACGAATACCTGCCTTTCTCTTCAAAGCTGCAGGATCTGATAAAACACAACGACGCGGAGTGGACTTTCCGCTTCACTTATGTCGGACCGTGCAAGCCGGGACAGTTCTTTATGGTTTCTGTTCCTAAAGTAGGCGAATCACCTATCTCCGTCAGCGGAATAGGCGAAGATTATGTAGACCTTACCATCAGGAAGGTCGGAAAAGTAACTGACTGGCTCTTCGAAAACATGAAGCCGGGCGACGGACTTTTCCTCCGCGGACCTTACGGAAACGGATTCGATCCGGAGATGTTCGCGGACGGGGAGCTTATCATAGTTGCCGGCGGATCGGCAGTCAGCCCAATAAGGGGTGTCGTACAGTACCTGTGCACTCTTCCTGACGCCAGCGACAAGCATGTCATCACAGGCTTCAAGAACCCTGACGAGATCCTGTTCAGGGATGACCTCAAGGTGTGGAAAGACCACGTCGACCTGACAGTTACAGTAGACGGAGCGCCTGAAGGCTACGAGGGAAATATCGGAATGGTCACTAAGTATATCCCTCTCCTCGAAGTAAAAGATATCAAGAAATGCAAAGCCATCGTAGTAGGCCCTCCTCCTATGATCAAATTCTCGATCATAGAGCTGGTAAAGAGAGGCTTCGACGAGGAAAACGTATGGATCTCCGATTCCCGCCGCATGTGCTGCGGAATGGGCAAGTGCGGACACTGCAGGATCAACTCCAAGTATGTCTGCATAGACGGACCTGTATTCAAGTTTACTGAGCACAGAGCGTTGATCGACTGAGGAGGCTTGACATGGACACTAGCATCAGAGATATCGACAAGAAGAAATTCAAGAAATACGCTTTCCGTTACTCCAAGGAACGCGGCGAGACTGCTGCCCGCATACGTATTCCGGGCGGCCATATAGAGTATGAAAATCTGGAGAGGATAGCGAAGATCGCTGAAAAGTACGGAAACGGAACTATCCACGTATCTCTCAGACAGGGAGTCGAGGTGCCGGGCATACCTCTCGAGAAGATGGAGGATGTCAAGGCTGAGCTGCAGCCTATCATCGACAGCATGAACATAAATCAGGACAATCCTGGTGAGGGCTATTCCGCTTCAGGTACAAGAAACGTAATGGCCTGCATCGGCAAGCGTGTATGTCCGTTCGGCTGCTATGACACTACAGCCCTCGCCCAGAGGATAGAGAAGGCCATATTCCCTCACGACCTGCATGTCAAGGTAGCTATGACAGGCTGCTCAAACGACTGCGCCAAGGTCAGGATGCACGATTTCGGCATCATAGGCATGACAGAGCCTCAGTACAACAAGGGCCGCTGCGTAAACTGCGGAGCATGCGTCAAGTGGTGCCAGAAGCGTTCAGTAGGAGCCCTCGAGGTCGTAAACGGCAAGATAAAGAGAGATCCTAAGAAATGCGTCGGCTGCGGAGTCTGCGTAGCATACTGCCCGACAAGAGCATGGAGCAGGAGCAAGGAGCATTACTTCCGTCTCACTCTGCTCGGACGTACAGGCAAAAAGAACCCTCGTCTCGCGGAGGACTACATGAAGTGGGTCGATGAGGATTCTATCGTCAAGATCATCAAGAATTCCTATGATTACTGCGAGAAATATATATCTCCGGAGGCTCCTGACAGAAAGGAACACATCGGATATATCGTGGACCGTACAGGATTCGAGGAATTCGAGAAATATATCTTAAGAGATGTAGAGCTGGGCGAAAAGGTAGAGAAGAATCCTCGTCTCTACTGGGGCGGCAAGCACTACGACAGGTGGTAAGACCAGGATCACGGACCTGACCCTGCTAAAAAGAATAGATCGGAAGAAACGGGACGTCTGCCGGGCGTCCTGTTTTTTTACGCCAGAGATACTTTTACTGCCGTAAGGCAGTTGCGCGCGGAGCGCGCGTAAATGGAAAAGATGCTATTCTACTATCCTAATTTTCCCTTGTCAAGACAATGTATCATGGTACATAATTGGAAATGGAGAATTTTGATAAACTGCACAAGCTAATGGAAATTCCGGCTGAAAAAGTAGGATTTTACTTTCGGTATTTCCCGCGAAAGAGAGGAAATGTTTATGGAAAACAAAGACGACGCGGCTCTGAAGCCGTCCGGCCAGCCTGAGATCGGCAAACCGGCGCCTAACGCCAAAGCGCTGTTCCCGATCCTGGTATTCCTTGTCCTTTATCTGGGACTCGGTATCTATTACACTTACATCCATCCGCTCAAGGGGCAGATGGGCTTCTATGTAATGTCCGTTGTCGTAGCCTTCGGCCTCGCCCTGATAGTGGCTTTCTGCCAGAACAGGAAGCTGTCCTTCGATGAGAAGATCCATATATGCGCCAGGGGCATAGGCGATGACAACATAACGATAATGCTGTTCATATTCCTTATGGCTGGAGCCTTCAGCGGGCTGGCCAAGGAAGCGGGAGGCGTAGAGAGCACAGCCAATCTGCTGCTCAACGCTATACCGGGGAGGTTCGCTATCCCGGGTCTGTTCGTCATAGCCTGCCTTATCTCCATGGCTATGGGTACTTCTGTAGGAACTATCACCGTGCTCGTGCCTATCGCTGCATCGGTAGCCCAGACGGCCGGTTTCAATCTGCCGCTCTGCGTAGGAACTGTTGTAGGCGGAGCCATGTTCGGCGACAACCTGTCCTTCATTTCCGATACGACCATCGCGGCGACAAAGACCCAGGGCGTCGAGATGAAAGAGAAATTCAAGGCCAACCTGAAGATAGCCCTGCCGGCGGCAGCGGCCACCTTCATAATACTGATAGTCATGGCGGTCATGGGCGGAGACGCTCATCTGGGCCACTACGATTTCAATCTGGCACTGGCTATGCCTTACTTCATCGTGCTCATACTTGCCCTGATCGGCATCAACGTTTTCATCGTGCTGGGCATAGGCGTAATCCTGTTCGCCATCTCCGGAGTATTCGTCGGATCTCTCAGCTTCGATTCTGTATTCCTGTCCATGGGCTCAGGCACGTCCGGCATGTTTGAGACAATGATCGTAACCATCCTCGTAGCGTCTATCTCGGCTCTCATAGAGGCCCACGGAGGCTTTGAGTCTATACTCGGATTCATACGCCGCCATGCCCACGGCAAGCGCGGAGGAATGGCAGGCATCGGCATTCTGACCGGCATCATGGACGTATCTACCGCAAACAACACCGTAGCTATCGTCGTAGCCGCCCCTATCGCCAAGAACATCAGCGAAGAGTACGATATAGACCCGAGGCAGACAGCTTCCCTGCTTGATACCTGCTCCTGCATAATGCAGGGCATAATCCCTTACGGAGCCCAGCTGCTCATAGCGGCCAGCCTGTCCGGGATCTCCAGCGTATCCATAATCCGCTGGCTCTTCTATCCTTATCTGCTCCTCGTCGCGGTAGTCTGCTCTATAATCTTTACGCGCACCAAGCCTAAGAAAAAAGATAAGGAAGCCGCTTAGGATCAGTATCAGGAATGACTGAAAAATATCAATAATATATCTACAAAGCCGGAGGCACTGCGTTTCCGGCTTTTTTCGTGCGCTCCGCGCACAGGCTGACGCTGCTGCGCCGCGAATCTTAAAGCTTTTTCTTCATGAACTTGATCAGCTTCTCAGCCGCGGGAAGTACGGCGTCCTTAGGAGTTGTTATTCCTATGCTGATCGTCTCGGCAGGCTTCACAGGAACCACAGAGACCTTTCCGTTCCATTCGCCCTTTGTCAGGTCGTTCATTGCCGTGATGCCTAGCCCGGCTTCCACCAGGCAGAAGGCGGCGTAGGTGTCGTTGACCGTGTAGCGGATATTGGGGCTGATCCCGTGCTTTTTAAAATATCTGAGAGTATCCGTGTCTTCGCCGGGATAAGGCTCTATGTAAGGCTCTTCAGCGAAAGCCTTTACAGGGACATATCCCAGCCTGTCGTATCTGCTGTCCCCGGGGACCCATGCCACCATAGGGTCCTCGCGCAGAGGGATCCAGACACCGTCCGTGTCTCGTCTGCTGATGATGCCTATGTCGACTGTGTGTGACTCTATTGCTTTATACAGGTCAGTACTGTTTTTACATACGAAGCGGACTTCGATATTGGGGTAAGCGGATGTGAATTCCGCTGTTATCCCCGCCAGCCAGCGGTAATACGCGCCGTAAGAGGTTCCTATCGTCACCGTGCCTACATCCAGCCCGCGGATACGGGCAGCCAGCTGCTCACTCTGGCTCTGGTAATATACGGCGCTCCTGATGGAGGGCAGCAGGGCCTGGCATTCGCGGGTCGCTGAAGCTCCGCTCTTGCCGCGTTCCAGCAGTCTGAGCCCGAGCTCGTCCTCGAGTGAAGCCATCATGCGGCTTACTCCCGAAGGCGTGTAGCCCAGCCGTTCCGCCGCTCCTGATATGCTGCCGGCCTCCAGGACAGCCAGCAGGACCTTGTATTTATCTCCTGTCATTTCTTTCTCCCTTTTCTGCGGCATGCCGCGCTGTATCTTTGATATTTTATCAAGATAAAATTGATATATCAGCGTTTTACTCAATGATACCACGGAACTATAATCATCGTAGGATAAAGATCGAGGATGTACCAGAGAATGTGGTATGGACATAAATGAATAAGGAGAGAGAAATGACAAAGACAGGCGCGGCATCGCGGACAGTAGGGCTTAACGGAGGCGCCCTCAGCAGGAGGAGCTCGGAGATACTGCTGGCGGCGCTCATAATAGCCAGATCTACAAGTTATATGTTTTCAAAGATACTGCTCCAGTCTATGGGACAGTTTACCCTGCTCGGCGTGAGGTCGTCCATAGCTTTCATAGTGCTGGCCCTGGTCTGCTTCAGGACGCTGAGGAAAACCAGGAAAGAGGATGTCATCTGCGGCGGCCTTATAGGCGCTGCCTTCTTCATCGTCATGTTCTTCGAACTGGCGGCTCTGAAGAATACGACTTCGGTAGCCGTTTCCTTCGAGGAAAACTCGGCTGTTGTGCTGGTACCGATATTCACAGCCATACTCACCAGAAAGCTGCCGTCTAAGAAGACCCTGCTCATATTCCTGATTGCGGGCACAGGCATAGTGCTCCTGAGCTTCAAGCCGGAGGGCTTCCGCTTCAACAGGGGAGACGTATTCGGCATCATGGCGGCGGTCACATACGCTATGACTATAATCCTGATATCGTATCTGTCAGACAAAGCCGATCCTATAAGAGCAGGGGTGTATCAGGTCGGAAGCATGGGCCTCCTGTCCATGATCGCGGCTTTCATAACAGAGAGCCCGGCTCTTCCCGCGACAGGCCCGGAATGGGGCTGCATGCTCTATCTGGCCATCGTCTGCAGCGTGTTTGGCTTTACTCTCCAGCCATTCGCCCAGAAAGGAACGACCGCGGAACGCGCCGGTATGATGTGCGCGCTGAATCCGGTCACAGCGGCGGTGCTGGGCACGGTCTGCCTCGGAGAGGAGCTTTCCATAAAAGGTATCATAGGGGCGGCTCTGATAGTGGCAGGTATACTGATCTAGCTGTTTCCCGGCGCGTCAGCGCCGGCCGGGCCCGCGGAGCGGCCGAAAAAAGCCGGAGGCATCGCGCTTCCGGCTTTCCTGATTTTTATCATGTTTTATGCGCCGATCCTGTTTACTTTCCTTTTCTGAGGTAGCAGAACCAGTAGCCGCAGCCGACTACTACGCAGCCGCCTATGATGTTGCCTATCGTTACAGGGAGCAGGTTGCCCAGCAGGAAGGAACCGACACTGAGGCCGTCGGCAGCTATGCCGTAAGTTCCCGATGCCAGGAGTCCCGCCGGGATGAAGTACATGTTGGCTACGCTGTGCTCGAAGCCGCAGAGTACGAAGAGTATCACCGGAGGCATGAGGCCGAGGATCTTGCCAGCCTGTTCTGAAGCGGCGAAGGATATCCAGACAGCTATACAGACGAGGATGTTGCAAAGGACGCCTCGGATGAGGGCGTCAGAGAAGCTGAGCGTCGCCTTGCCTGCCGCTATCGTTACGACCGAAGCGGCCAGCTTGCTGTCGAAAAGGGAATAGATATGTCCGTAGTTGGCCATGAGGGCGACGAACAGGCCTCCGAGGAAGTTGCCGATGTAGACGAAGAGCCAGTTGCGGAGCATGAGCGCGACACTGCCCTTCTTTTCCAGCACGGGGATGATCAGCAGGCAGTTGCCTGTGAAGAGTTCGCTTCCCGCGCAGAGGACCATCATGAGGCCGACTGAAAAGAGGATGGCTCCGACGAGTTTGCCTACAGAAGGAGCGGCTATGGACACGGCTGATACCTGGCTGGCCAGAGCTCCGAAAGCGATGAACATGCCGGCCAGAAAACCGAGGACCAGCATCTTAGGAATCGAGAGCTTCATCTTGCCCAGGCCCGTATT
This sequence comes from Bacillota bacterium, assembly GCA_028724585.1. GTDB lineage: Bacteria > Bacillota > Clostridia > Peptostreptococcales > Anaerovoracaceae > RUG708. The sequence goes on from JAQYCQ010000039.1 coordinate 54,995, forward strand.
CACGTAATTTTCAGCTACTTTTGCGGGTGAATTCATAATTTCCTCCTGAATAAAAAATTTTATGAGTAATACGAATGATCCGAGCACTTTTATTATAATATATCCATGCACGGCTTTTATCAGATAACTGTAAAAAGAAAAGTATACATAGGCCTGCAGATGAATTGTGAGATGGAAGCAGTATTCAGGAGGGAAACAGCAGTGATGGAAAGGAAATTCAATCCGGGGGATATAGTCAGGCATTTTAAGCGCGAGAACCTGTCCGAAGAGGAAAAGAATGCGAACAGGTACCTTTACAGGATAATAGGGCCGGCTGAGCATACCGAGACCGGTGAGAAGCTGATGATCTACGAATGCCTCTACGGCGGTTTTGAGACCTTCGCACGCCCGTATTACATGTTCATGAGCGAAGTCGACCATGAAAAATACCCTGATATAAAGCAGAAGTACAGGTTTGAAAAAGTGGAAATGGAATAAAAAACGCATTTCTGTATTGTATAAATAATCGTATACGATTGACATAACTGGCAAAATTATTTTATTATTATCTATATTCTTTTTATATTTCTTCTGCGTACTTTAAAAATACACAGCTGAAAGTTGAAAAATTAAAGGATGATCACAAGAGCAGGGCAAGGGCGCCGTATCATAAAGACGTCTCTGCCCTGCTTTTTTTTCAAATGAAATAGTAAAGGAGAGCCATTATGGGAAGTTTGGGATTTAAGGATCTGCGTCTTCAGGCCCATGAGATAAACCGGCAGATGTCGCGGTACGGTGTCAAGTTCGGTATTTACAGGGACGGGCGGTTCGACGAAAGGATATTTCCTTTCGACCCTATACCGCGCGTGATAGAGAAGGAGGAGTTCGACCTGCTTGAGAAGGGGCTCAGGCAGAGGGTGGACGCTCTGAACCTCTTTCTGGCGGATATCTATGGAGAAAAAAAGATACTCAAGGACGGAGCTGTTCCGGAGGAGTTCGTTTACCGTTCGCCGGGCTATCTGGCCCAGTGCGAGGGTGTCACGCCTTCCAGGAATATCTACAGCCATATTTCCGGCATAGACCTGGTCAAGGGAAAGGACGGAAACTGGTACATACTCGAGGACAATCTCAGGATACCGTCGGGAGCGTCATATCCGCTCATAGTCAGGACGCTCAGCCGCCGCTGCTGTCCTCAGACATTCCGTGACAACCCTGTACGTGATAACCGCAGTTATGGTAAAATGCTGAGTAATGTCATGAATTATGTGAACTGCGGCGGAATAAATGTGATACTGACTCCCGGAAGGTATAACGCGGCGTATTTCGAGCATTCCTTCTTAGCTGAGCAGTCAGGCTGCGTTTTGGCCGAGGGCCAGGACCTTTACGTTGAGAACAACTGCCTCTATTACAAAGGAGAAAAGGGCCCGCAGAAGGTAGGTGCGGTCTACAGGAGGCTCAGCGACGAGTTCATGGATCCGCTCTGCTTCAATCCTGAATCCGTCATCGGCGTGCCTAACCTGATGGCAGCTTACAGGGCCGGCAATGTGGCTGTCCTGAACGCTCCGGGCAACGGTGTCGCGGATGACAAAGGCATCTATTATTTCGTTCCCAGGATGATAAAGTACTATCTCGGCGAGGAGCCGCTGCTCCACAACGCCCCTACTTATCTGCCGTATTTCGAAGACGATATGAAGTACACGCTGGAGCACATGGACAGCCTGGTCATAAAAGACGTCGCCGAGGCCGGCGGCCACGGAGTGGTCTTCGGGGACAAGCTCAGCAGGGAAGAGCTGGATAAGTTCAGGGAGATCGTGAAGGCCGAGCCGCGCAGGTTCATCTCCCAGGAGGTGGTCGACTTCCAGGACCTTCCGGTCCTAGAGGACGGCGAAGAGGTCGAAAGAAAAGCTGATCTCAGGGCGTTCGTGCTTACAGGCGCGTCGACCGAGGTATGGCCGTGCGGGCTCACGCGTTTTTCGCGCGATCCGGACAGTATGGTTGTAAATTCATCTCAGGGAGGAGGCTTTAAGGACACATGGGTTCTCTCACGGTAAACAAGATAGACAGGCTCTTCTGGATGGGCCGGTACGCGGAACGCGTCAACACTACGCTCCGCTTCATGATGAACTACTACGACAAACTGATAGACGATGTGCAGATGCCGCACGCGGATGTATGCGAAAGGCTGGCAATTCCCGATGTCTACAGCAGTGACGCGGATTTCTCCAGGAAATTCATCTTCGACGGGACAAACCCCGATTCGCTCGCTGTGGCGGCTGACAGGATGCTGGGCAACGGCATGACCCTGCGGGAGACGATAGGGACAGATACGCTCTCGTATCTCCAGATGGCGGTCAATGAGCTGGGACACGCGGAGAAGAGCTCAGCTCCCATGGTCGTCCTTCAGCATGTCATGGACTATATAATGGCTTTCAGAGGCAATTTTGATGACAGGATAATCGATGAAAGCACGAGAAATATAATAAAATGCGGATTCAACGTTGAAAAACTGAGCCTGTGCCTGAGACTGGGCTACCCGGACAGCCAGTGCGCGACGGAGATAGGGAAGCTGCTGTCCAGATTAAGGAATACGCCGGTCAGGACAAGATCCGCCGCCTTCGCGAGCCTGCTGAAATACGCCGATATATCGGATGCCGGCGGTAAGCTTCCGGAGGACCGTTCTGACCTCATAACCGCGGCTGAAGAGATCATAGATGTATAGACAGGCTATCCGCGTTTCATCCAACTGGAGGAATATTAAGAGACATGCAGGAACTGGATTTTTTCTATACGACAGTTAACAGCTATTCTTCGCCCGCCGTAGAGCACGATTTTCTCCTCAGGTGCATACCTCAGGACCTGCCGGAGCAGAGGATAAGGAATTTCGAGCTGAGAGTCGATCCCAGCCCTGTCGGCGGAAACTACGGTACCGACAGCTTCGGCAACAGAACGTATACCGGCAGGATCACCTGGCCCCACGACAGCTTCAGCTATACCGTGCAGGGCCGCGCTGTCAGGGACGATTCCCTCATAGAAGGATCAGAGCCTCTTCCGTGCTTTTCATATCCGTCAGAGCTGACCAGGCCTTCTGCGTCTCTGGTCAGTTTCCTGGATACGATAGATAAGGATGACGACGCTCTTGTCCAGGCTCAGCTTATCCGGGAGGCTGTATACGCCAGGATGGAATACGTGTCCGGAGTCACAAGCGTAAAGACAACGGCCTCAGAAGCCCTCGAAGGAGCGAAGGGCGTGTGCCAGGACTATACACATATCTTCCTGGCTCTATGCCGTCTCAGGAAGATACCCGCCAGGTACGTCAGCGGCCTGCCGGAGGGCGAGGGGGCCAGCCACGCCTGGGCCGAGGTCTGGTACAAAGGGCGCTGGATCGGCATAGATCCGACCAGAAACATGATGGTGAATGAAAGCTATCTGAAGTTCTGTACGGGAAGGGATTTCCGCGACTGCCCGATAGAGCAGGGCATCTTCCGGGGAAGCGGCGGCCAGGAGCAGTCTGTATTTACAAAAGTCACCCTTGTCGAAGGATAGGATAAAGAAAATGTGATGGACCGTATATCTGAGGGTATGCGGTCTTTTTTTCGCATATATAAAAACGGGATCATACGCGCGCTCCGCGCGCGTATCCCTCCGGGGATATTTTTTGTGTCAAGCTCGGTTTTAACATATGTTTTAATACGAAATCGCAGTCTGCTATGCTAAAATCTAAACACTATGAAAGGAGAAAGCATTTGCTGCAGCTTAAATATATACATAAACAGTACAGGACAGGCGGCCTGGTGCAGAACGCCCTGAAAGACGTCAGCCTGAACCTGCGCGATAACGAGTTCGTGTCCATACTCGGGCCTTCCGGCTCGGGAAAGACCACTCTGCTCAACGTCATAGGCGGTCTGGACCGCTACGACGCCGGCGACCTGGTCATAAACGGCGTATCGACGAAGAACTATAATGACCGCGACTGGGACACCTACAGGAACCAGACCATAGGCTTCGTGTTCCAGAGCTACAACCTCATACCTCACCAGACGGTGCTTTCCAACGTGGAGCTGGCTATGACCATAGCAGGTGTGCCGAGGGAGAAACGGAAGCAGAGGGCCGAAAGGGCGCTGGCCAGGGTAGGCCTAGGAGACCAGCTCCATAAAAAACCCAGCCAGATGTCGGGAGGACAGATGCAGAGGGTCGCTATAGCCAGGGCTCTGGTGAACGATCCCGATATCCTCCTGGCCGACGAGCCTACGGGAGCACTGGATACCGATACCAGCGTCCAGATCATGGAGATACTGAAAGAGGTGGCACGCGACAGGCTGGTCGTCATGGTCACCCACAACCCGGAGCTGGCTGAGCAGTATTCTACCAGGATAATAAAGCTCAGGGACGGAGAGATAATCGGCGATACTATGCCTTACGATCCGGAAAAAGAAGCCGACGCTCCTGCGGAAAACGGGAGCATGGAAAAGGGTGCTCCCGCCGATAATGGGAGCAGGGACCTGAAAAAGAGGGCCGGCACTAGGAACTTTACTGCCGGCACCTCCGCGGCCTCCGGCCGCAGCCGCGAGCGGAGCTCGCGCGGGCGCAGGCGTTCCAACATGTCCCTTTTTACATCCCTGGCGCTCAGCTTCAATAACCTGAGGACAAAGAAGGGCAGGACCCTGCTGACTTCCTTCGCGGGATCCATCGGTATCATAGGCATAGCCCTGGTGCTGGCGCTCACGGCTGGGGTCAGGAGCTATATCACGGACGTGCAGACTGACACGCTCACGGCCTATCCGCTGACTATAGAGTCTAAGGCTGTGGATATGTCTGGCCTGGGAACGGACAGCGCTTCGCAGAACGGGCAGAAGGAAAGCGGTGCTAAGGACGGGATCTATGCCGACAACAGCGGTTCTCTGACTTCGGGTGTGATAACCAACAACCTGAAGAAGTTCAAGGCCTATCTGGACGATCCGGAGAGCGATATCCGGGGGTATCTGGGCAAAAACGGCATAGTCTACAGCTATGATGTGAGCTTCGACGCATATACCAAGGATCCTTCGGGGGCGTATGTAAACAGCGGCGCGGATCCGGAAAGCAGCGGCCAGCTGACCTCGGGGGCTTCCAGCGGATCTTTTCCGATGTTTTCAGGCGGGTCCCAGACAGAGGCCGCGCAGAATTTCTCTGAGCTGATGGCCGGGCCGGACGGAAAGTCGGTCAGCAAGGTCCTCAAGGACAATTACGAAGTCCTTTACGGCAAATGGCCTGAGGAGAAGGATCAGCTGGTCCTGGTGCTGGACGAGAACAATGCTCTGCCGACCAGAACTCTCTATCAGCTGGGCCTGATAACGAAAGAACAGTACAAGGGAATGAATCGGGAGATAGCCGATTCGGGCAGCGCGAAAAAGCTGGATATAGATTACGAGGGCATGTGCGGGCGGTCTTTCTACCTGGTCCCGGCCTGCGACAGGTATACCCAGGATAGTGATGGAAAGTTCAGGCGGCTGGACGACAGCTCCGCTGACATAAATGAACTGGTGTCTAAGGGACTCGAGGTCAAGATCTCCGGAGTCGTTAAGCCCAAGAAGGGCGAGAGCACGGCTTCAGTCTCGACAGCGCTGGGATATACGAGGGCTCTGACTGATCACCTCATAAAATACACGGATGAAAGCGCGGTGGTAAAGGCGCAGAAGGCTGATCCGGCCAGAAACGTGCTGAATGGAGTGGAGTTCAACGCTTCGACTGATGAGGAGAAGGTCAGCGAGGCTAAGAAATATATCTCGTCGCTGGGCGTTTCAGATAAGGCGGCTATGTATCAGAGAGTCATGATGTATATGGCACAAAACGCTCAAGGACAGCAGGATGGAACTGAGGGAGAAGCGGCAGCGGCTCAGCAGCAGTCCTACACTGGGGCCGGAAAGGCGGGAAATTCTATGAGCGGTCCTGCCCTGGCTGTGAAGACCGAGGCTGCCCTTACTCCTGACCAGCAGGCGGCGCTGGACGCGGCCCAGAGCCAGCAGGGCGCGGCTGCCCAGGACCAGACGGCCCAGACAGCCGATCCTAACCAGGCGGCCCAGCAGCAGGAACAGACAGCCGATCCTGACCAGACGGCCCAGCAGCAGGAACAGACAGCCGATCCTGACCAGACAGCTCAGCAGCCGGCTCAGGAGGCTCAGGACCAGGCAGCGCAGCAGGCTCAGCCGACTGACGAGAGCTCTATGGCAGCGGCCATGGACGCCTGGCTGCAGAACTCACCCGACAGGGGAGCTCTCCTGACCATATATTCGGAATTTATCTCCGGATATACCTATGAGGATAACCTGAAGTCCTTCGGAAGCGTGGATTACGACGATCCTTCCTCTATCAGCATCTATACCGACAGCTTCAGCGATAAAGAAGCTGTCGCCAGGTGCATAAACAAGTACAACAGGCAGGCGAAAAAGGCGGACAGGATCACATATACCGACTATGTGAAGCTCCTGACATCATCGCTCAACCGCATCACTGACATGATCTCCTATGTCATGATCGCCCTCATGGCTGTATCGCTGGTGGTATCCTGCATCATGATCGGCATAATCACCCATATCTCGGTCATGGAGCGCACAAAGGAAATCGGTATACTGAGAGCTCTGGGAGCCTCTAAACGCAATGTATCGGAGGTGTTCAACGCCGAAACCTTCATCATAGGCTGCTTCTCGGGCATAATAGGTGTTCTGGTATCTTCGCTGCTGACTATACCTATGAATTCTATAATGCACAGCGTCATGGAAAACGGACAGATACACGCTTATCTTCCGGTAAAATACGCGGCGCTCCTCATCCTGCTCAGCATGGTCATAACGGTCATAGGCGGCCTTCTCCCGGCCAGGTCGGCTGCTAAAAAGGATCCGGTGGAGTCACTCCGGACGGAGTAAGGGAAGAAACAAAAGCAAAAAAGGGCGGACGGGGACAGCCTGTCAGTCACTCTGGTGGATCCAACCGGGATCTTCACGGCGCCTTCGCGGGAAGCGGAGAACCGCTGCGCAACTCGTAAAAACGCCGATGCGTTTTTACTCAGACAGTGGCCTGCCGACCAGCTACTCCGCTGGAAAAATAAATTTTGTAAACTTATTTTTCCTTCTCCGCTTCTAACCGCTCGACGCCGGAAAATCCACGGTCGTCTCCAAATCGTGACTGACAGGCTGTCCCCGTCTGCCCATTGTTATTTATATTAATATCCCGTCATTGTGATCGCACTCGTGCTGGATGATCTGCGCGGTAAAGCCGCTGAAGCTCCGGCGCTGCTTCTTCCAGCTCATGTCGTAATACTCGACCTCTATGTTCTCGTAGCGGGTAGTCTTCCTTTCGCCGTCGAGGGAGAGACAGCCCTCCTGAGTTTCGTAAGGACCGTTCTTTTTAAGTATTACCGGGTTGAACATCACCAGGTCCAGCAGGCCCAGGTGCACGATGATGACCCGCTTTTTTATGCCTATCATATTTGCCGCCATGCCTACGCAGCGGTCGCTGTTGGCTCTCAGCGTATCCAGCAGGTCGCGGCCCACCTGGATATCGTCCTTAGTCGCGGGCTCGGATCTCTGCTGCAGGAAAAAGGTGTCTCTGCAGATCTCTCTTATCATCTTTCATCTCCTAACTATAACTGTAAATTCACACATAGCGGCGCGGCAGCGCCCTGTCGGCGGAGCCGTCGCGGGCTACAGGATCTTTTCGGGCTTCCATCCCAGGAAATCGCCGGCCGCCAGTTTGTATACTATGCCGTTTTTTACGCCGGTCACAGAGTCGTGCCACCTGGACGCTCCGTGGCAGTGGGCGTAGATCACCTGTTCGACTCCGTACTCTTCTGCCAGATCCGTGAAGCAGCTCCTGGTCTGCAGGATGTTGGTCGGAGGGTAGTGGAGGAACATTATGAATTTACTGTATCCGTCGGCGGCTGCTTTGTCAAAGGATTCTTTTAGCCTGTAGTATTCGCGTTCTACAAGCTTCTCAGCGTGGGCAGCCTCTTCTTTGTCCCAGCCTATGAGATGGCCGTCATCGTCCAGATAGAAAGGTCCCTCGAAGGTATAGCCCTTTGTGCCGACAAGGGCGTGATCGCCGTAGGTATAGTAGTTGTTCTGGAGGAATTCCAGCCTGCCGGCGAACTGCTCGTTCAGACGGTCAGTTTTCTTCGCGTCCCAGAACATGTCGTGATTTCCCCGGAGCAGGATCTTGCGGCCCGGCAGGGATTCTATGTACTCGAAGTCCTTTTGGCACTGGGGCAGCTTCCTGCCCCAGGTGTGATCACCTAACAGGACCAGCGTATCTTCGTCGGTGAGCATCTTTTCGCAGTTCTTTTTGAATTTCTTTTCATGGTTCCTCCATTCCCTGCCGAAGGCGTTCATGGATTTCTCCGGCCGCTGGAAGCAGAGATGGAGGTCGCCGATAGCGTAAAGGCTCATGGCGGTCACCTAACGGCGGCTCATGCGGGGGTTGAGAGGCATATCCCATCCCTCGTGGTCTGTGTGCAGGAGCTCTTCGGCCTTTTCAGAGAGCGGGGCGCCGAAATATTCGCTGTATATCTTCTTTACAGCAGGATTCTCGTGGGAGAAGCGGACTTCGCTGGCGTCATCCAGCCTGTAGAGCTCTGAGCCTCTCGTGTCAGTCATTGATATGCCGTCGTGGACAGGCATGCCGCCTCCGCCGGAGCATCCTCCCGGACATGCCATGATCTCGACGAAGTCATAGCTGACTTTTCCGGCACGTATAGCTTCAATGAGTCTGCGTGTGTTGAGAAGGCCTGACGCCGCCGCGACTTTGATCACAGTGCCGTCGATATCGATGGATGCTTCCTTCCAGCCGTCCATGCCTCTGACATCCTTAAAAGCGTCCGGGTCAGGATTTTTACCGGTCACAGAGTGATAGGCGGTACGCAGGGCTGCCTCCATGACTCCGCCGGTAACGCCGAATATCTTGCCGGCGCCCGAAGAGAAGCCGAAGGGGTCGTCAAACTCAGATTCGGATAAGAGCAGAGGCTTGATGTGGTCGGAGCGGAGCATGCGGTTCATCTCACGGACTGTCAGCACTGTATCGACATCCGGGTCGCCGCAGGCGTCGTTCTGGTTAGGCTCAGCGGCCTCGGCTTTTTTAGCCAGACATGGCATGATGGAAACTACATAGACATTGTGCGGATCTACTCCCTTTATGTCGCGGAACCAGGCCTTTATCGAAGCCGCCATCATCTGGTGAGGCGATTTTGTGGTGGAAAGCTGGGAAACCATATCCGGGTACTGGGATTTCATGAAGCGCACCCAGCCCGGGCAGCAGGAGGTGAACATAGGCTTCCTGTATTTTTCAGGGTCCTTCAGCTGCTCCAGGAATTCAGAGGCTTCCTCCATGATGGTCATGTCGGCGCCGGTATTGGTATCGAAAACATAATCGAAGCCCAGCTTTCTGAGTGCCGATACCATGCGGCCGGTGCCGGCTTCGTCGTTGGCGAGACCGAAATCCTCTCCCCACGCGGCCCTTACAGCAGGCGCTGTCTGAGCGACTACGATCTTTTCCGGATCGGCGAAAGCGTCGAAAACATCGTCTGTATCGTCGCGCTCCCTGAGGGCTCCGGTAGCGCAGTTGACGATGCACTGGCCACAGAAGGTGCAGTCGGCGCTCATGATGCTGCGTCCCAGCGTTACATTGATGTGGGCGTGGCCGCCGGATCCTTCCAGATCCCAGATGTGCATGCCCTGGATCTTGTCGCAGACGTTCACGCACCTCATGCATTTTATGCATTTAGAGGCGTCGTGGATCAGCGGCGCGTTCATATTCCAGCGCCTTGCCGGGACCTCGGGCTTGTAGGGGTTGGTGTCCAGGATATCCAGATCGCTGCACATGGTCTGGAGAGAGCAGTTGCCGGAGCGCACGCAGCTGATGCAGTTTCCGCTGTGCTGCGACATTATGAACTCGGCGTTTATACGGCGGGCTTCCCTGACGCGCGGGCTGTTAGTGAATACTGTCATTCCTTCCTGGACGACATTGTCGCAGGCAGGCACCAGTCTCTCGGTCCCTTTTATCTCGACAGTACACATGCGGCAGGCGGCTATCTCATTTATCCCTTTGAGATAGCAGAGGTGAGGGATGGCAATGCCGGCCGCCTCCGCCGCGTCCATGATCGTAGTGCCCTCGGCGCAGCTTACAGGCGTGTTGTCTATCGTGAGATTTACCATTTTTCCTTTCTACCTCCCTTGAAGATTCCATAGCCGAAATGGTCGCATCTGAGGCATCTGCCTGATTCCTGGCAGGCCTCCTCGTTGGTCATGCAGTATTCTATCTGTTGGAAATCACGCGCTCTCTCCGGAGCCGGCCTCATGTTAGGCTGTACGCGTCCGTAAGCTTTGCTGTCGTGCATGACAGGGTGCGGTATATCCACGCCGGCGGTGATCTCATGGTTGTAACCCAGGTACTGGTCTATGTTGGCTGCCGCCACCTTGCCGGCGCCGATAGCCCTGATGGCCGTAGCAGGTCCGGAAACGCAGTCACCTCCCGCGAATATGCCTTCGTTGTCAGCGATATCGCCTGTGTCGAAGGCGCTGATGCTTCCTCTTACTACAGGAATGCCGGCTTCCTCGAATTCCCTGGAGTCTACGCCCTGGCCTATAGCCACTACGACGACGTCGCAAGGTATGACGACTTCAGGAAGGTCAGCCTTGGTCGGGCGCGGTCTGCCTGACTTGTCTATGGCTCCCGGTATCTGCGGCTGTACTACCAGGCCGGTGACATTCTCATCTTCGTCAAGCTCTATCCTGACAGGAGCCGACATGGTCATGATCTCGCAGCCCTCGGCTATAGCTCCCTCTATCTCGTCAGGGAGAGCTGTCATATCCTCTGTCCTGCGGCGGTATACGCATGTCACGCGGTCAGCGCCCATCCTTCTGGAGCTTCTCGTGCAGTCCATGGCCACATTTCCGCCGCCTATGATACAGACATTTTTGCCGGCGAAGTCAGGCATGTCCCCGTCGCCGATCCTGCCCAGCATCTCCACGGCTGAGATGACTCCGCGGCCGTTTTCCCCGGGCAGGTTGAGCTTCTTGTCCTGCTGGGCGCCTATAGCGATGAATACGGCGTCGAACTCGCTTCTGAGCTGGTCCATGGTCATATCTCTTCCGATGAAGGTGTTCCTTTTGACTTCAATACCGGTCGAAAGGATAGCGTCTATATCCTCCTGCAGCTCCTCCCTGGGCAGCCTGTAGCTTGGGATGCCGTAACGGAGCATTCCGCCCAGGTTCTTATGCGCGTCGTAGACAGTAACGCTGTGACCCATGAGCGACAGGTAGTAGGCGCAGGAGAGTCCGCCGGGGCCGCCTCCGATGACAGCGACCTTTTTACCTGTAGGCTCAGCGCATTCTGGCGCGGCTACGATACCTGCCTTTTCGCAGGCGTATCTCTTGAGCCCCCTGATGTTGATGGAAGCGTCTATGAGCCCGCGGCGGCAGCGGTTCTCGCAGGGATGCTCACAGACCATACCGCAGGATACAGGGAAAGGATTGTCCTTCCTGATGAGCCTTACAGCGTCGGCGTATCTGCCCGCGTTCACCAGTGCCACATATCCGGGGATATCGACTCCGGCCGGACAGAGGGCTGTGCAGGGGATAGGCTGGTTCATGGAAGCGACGCACCTGTTGTGTCTCACGTGCTCCAGGTAATCGTCCCTGAAGCCCTCGACGCCCTTGAGCACCATAGAAGCCGCTTCGAAGCCGATGGCGCAGTCAGCGGTGTTCTTGATGACTCTGGCTGTCTTTTCTATGAGATCCACAGTCTCCTCGGTGGCATCACCGTTAAGCACGTCTTCTATCATATTCTCCAGCTGCCCCAGCCCTACACGGCAGGGCACGCATTTTCCGCAGGTCTGCGCGTGGCACAGCTTGAGGAAAGAGGCGGCCAGGTCGACAGGACACAGGCCCGGGGGACTGGCTATGATCCGTCTCTCCAGGTCTTTATACAGCCCTTCGACAGTAGTCTGAGCCTCAGACAGGGTTTTTATCGTAAGTCTGCTCAAAAAAATCTTCCTTTCTATTCCAGATGTATCAAAAGCCCTTTAGAGCTTTAGGGTGTCAATGTGTAGAAGTACATTATACAATATAAAAATGTTAATTATTTAGATGAAGTGAAAGTTATCATGAATTTATTCAAAAACAACTGACACGAGCCCTCCGGGCACATTGCTCACGCCGCAGACCCGCATGGAAAGAGCATTCTGCGCGATAAAAATGACTGAAAATAAGCGGAGCCCGGGTTACTCTCACACAGCAGCGTTGAGACGAACGTATATCTTCCCGGCGCCAAGCGGCCTGAGACGGTGAAGCGGAATTAAGTTCTCATAACTTAATTACGCAGCGGCGCACGTGTCCGAAGGAAAAACACATCGGTGTTTTTTCAAGATGCGGCGCGGTTCACCGGCTCCCGCGAAGGCACTGTTACAGGTTAAGGAGGATCACGTTCGGATCACCAGCTGCAGTGTGAGAGTAGCCCGGGCTCCGCTGGAATGTCAGCAATGCCCGCAGCATCACAGGCAGCTGCATGGGGGAGCGAGCGTGAGTGTACCGTTTCACAGGAGTTAAGTGATATGGACTTGTCCTGTGAAATGATGCCTCAGGATCGTGACCTTATAAGCAGCTGCAAAAGCGGAGTGGGCGAAAGAACAATCTGCTGATTGTATACATCTTGCGCCGCATAAACGTACGTGGGATAATAGAGGACGAAAAAAACAAGATCAGATTAATATTCAGCAACCTATATAAATTTTATGGAGGAAAAATATGATCAGATTACAGGACGGAGGCGTCTATCTCGTCAACGGCGAGCAGGTGATCCCTGCAGGACCAGACGCGGATAAAGCAGTAGCGGCAGCAGCTGGAAAAGCCGTAGCGGAAGATGAAGCCAGAAAAGGCACTATGGCCTACAATATTCTGAAAGACCATAACACATCAGGAAACATGAGCGACCTCGAGATCAAGTTCGACAAGCTCACCTCCCACGATATCACATATGTCGGCATCATCCAGACAGCGAGAGCTTCCGGACTCGAGAAGTTCCCGATCCCTTACGTGCTCACAAACTGCCATAACTCACTGTGCGCGGTAGGCGGGACTATCAACGAGGACGACCATATGTTCGGCCTCTCATGCGCCAAGAGATACGGCGGCATCTACGTGCCTCCTCATCAGGCAGTCATCCACCAGTATGCCAGAGAGATGCTGGCAGGCGGCGGCAGGATGATCCTAGGTTCCGACTCCCATACCCGCTACGGCGCCCTGGGTACCATGGCCATGGGCGAAGGCGGTCCTGAGCTGGTAAAACAGCTGCTGGGCAAGACCTACGACATCAAGATGCCTGGCGTCATCGCCATCTATATGACAGGCGCGCCAGTTCCCGGCGTAGGCCCTCAGGACGTGGCGCTGGCTATCATAGGCGCTGTGTTCAGCAAGGGTTATGTAAAGAACAAGGTCATGGAATTCGTGGGACCTGGCGTGGCTAACCTCTCAGCTGACTTCAGGATAGGCGTCGACGTAATGACGACAGAGACTACATGCCTGTCATCCATCTGGAAAACAGACGATACCATCAAGAATTTCTATGAGGTCCACGGCCGCCCTGAGGACTTTAAGGAACTCAATCCGGCTCCTGTAACTTATTACGACGGCTGCGTATATGTAGAGCTGGACAAGATCCGCCCTATGATCGCCATGCCTTTCCATCCTTCCAACGTCTACACCATCGACTATCTCAACGCTAATCTGGAGGATGTGCTCCACGATGTAGAGGAGAAGGCAAAGACTACTCTTACAGGCGATGTAGACTTCAATCTGACAAAGAAGATCCATAACGGAAAGCTGCTGGTAGACCAGGGTATCATAGCCGGCTGCGCGGGCGGCGGATACGAAAACATCTGCGACGCGGCTGACATCCTCAAGGGACAGTACATAGGAAGCGACGACTTCACTCTCAGCGTTTACCCGGCCTCAACTCCTATCTATCTCGAGATAGCTAAGAATGGCGTGCTCGCTGATCTCATCCAGACAGGAGCTGTCGTAAAGACCGCCTTCTGCGGACCTTGCTTCGGCGCCGGCGACACACCGGCAAACGGTGACCTCTCTATCAGGCACTCCACAAGGAACTTCCCTAACAGAGAAGGCTCCAAGATCCAGGAAGGCCAGATCGCTTCAGTAGCACTCATGGACGCCAGATCCATCGCCGCTACTGCCGCTAACAAGGGATACCTGACTCCAGCTACAGAATTCGCGGGAGAGTACCGCCGTCCGGTATATCACTTCGACGGCGAGATCTACAAGAACCGCGTTTTCGATTCACACGGCGAGGCGGATCCTTCAGTTCCGGTACGCTTCGGACCGAACATCAAGGACTGGCCGGCAATGTCCGCTCTGCCTGAAAACCTGATCATCAAGGTGGTCTCAGAGATCCACGATCCTGTAACGACTACAGACGAGCTTATCCCTTCGGGCGAGACATCCAGCTACCGTTCAAACCCGCTCAGGCTGGCTGAGTTCGCTCTTTCCAGAAAGGATCCTGAGTACGTAGGACGCGCCAAGGCTATCCAGAAAGCCCAGAAAGCCATAGAATCCGGCAAGTGCGGCGGCGACGCTGTTCCAGAGCTCAAGCCTGTAATGGCAGCTATCCACACTAAGTATCCAGACGTAAGCCACGACAACCTGGGCATCGGTTCCACTATCTTCGCTGTAAAGCCTGGCGACGGCTCCGCCCGCGAGCAGGCCGCATCATGTCAGAAGGTACTGGGCGGCTGGGCAAACATCGCCAACGAATATGCCACAAAGAGATACCGCTCCAACCTCATAAACTGGGGCATGCTCCCGTTCGTGACTGACTGCGACGACAAGGAGCTTCCGTTCGCTAACGGCGACTTCATCTTCATTCCGGAGATCAGGGACGCTGTAGAGAAGAAGCGGGACAAGATCACCGCTTATAAGGTAGATGCTGAGGCTAAGACCCTGACGGAGTTCGAGCTCTCTCTCGGAAATCTCACAGACGACGAGCGCGAGATCATCCTCGACGGCTGCCTGATCAACTACTACAAGGCACATATGAATTAATACCGTGTCCTGCGTCAGCTCCGCTGACAGGACGCTCCGCGAAAATGTAAAAAACGGCCCGGCCCTTCATATTCGAAGGACCGGGCCGCTGTCGTTTCATGCCACTGGCTGCCGCCAGGCATCTGTCGACGGAGTCGTCGTCAGGCGCCTTATTATTTTTTCAGCTTCTTTATATCTGCCAGCCTGTTTAGAGCTTCAGTGAGCGTATCGTCCTGCTTGGTGAAATGGAAACGGATCAGGTGCTTTACGTCTTCTTTAAAGAAGCTGGATCCCGGTACCGCGCCCACACCGACCTTTTCAGCCAGATCGAGGCAGAACTGTTCGTCGTCATCATAGCCGAACTCACTGATGTCGACCAGGACGTAATAAGCGCCCTGAGGGTCAGTGTAGCGGAGGCCCAGATCCTTAAGGCCTCCCACAAAGAGGTTCTTCATGTGAGTGTACTTGTCATGCAGCCACTGGTAATATGGATCGCCGAAGCTGAGGCCGACTACTGCCGCCTCCATGAGCGGCGCGGCCGCGCCTACGGTCAGGAAATCATGGACCTTTTTTATCCTGTCGGTTATATCCGGGGCAGCTATGGTATAGCCCAGCCTCCAGCCTGTGATGGAGTAGGTCTTGGACAGCGAGCTGCAGATGATGGTGCGCTCCCTCATTCCGGGAAGAGTCGCGATGTACACGTGTTCGTAAGGCTCGTATATTATATGTTCGTAGACCTAGTCTGTGATCACGAAGCGGTCGTATTTTACAGCCAGGTCAGCTATGGTCTGCAGTTCCTCGCGGCTGAAGACCTTGCCCGACGGATTGGACGGGTTGCAGAGGATCAGAGCCTTGACGCCCGGTGTCTTCATGGCCTCCTCGAGCAGATCGGCATCGAAACCGAAGTCAGGCGGAACGAGAGGAACGTAGATCGGCTCAGCTCCGCTCAGGATGGCGTCAGCCCCGTAGTTTTCGTAAAAAGGAGAGAATACGACCACCTTATCGCCCGGGTTGCAGACGGACATCATAGCTGCCATCATTGCCTCTGTGCTGCCGCAGGTGACTACGATCTCGGTGTCGGGATCCACTTCCATACCGGAGAAATGAGCCTGTTTAGCCGCCAGCGCCTCCCTGAAATTCTGGGCACCCCATGTCAGCGCGTATTGGTGGGGACCGGTCTTTGCGACCTCGGACAGCCTGTCTGTTATCTCCTCAGGCGGATCGAAGTCAGGAAAGCCCTGCGATAGATTTACAGCTCCGTATTTGTTTGAGACTCTGGTCATCCTGCGGATGACGGAATCGGTAAAGTTTTCAGTTCTCCTTGATAATTCAGGCAATGCTTTCATCTCCTATTTTTCTGTCTTTTTAGAAGCCTTCTGGGCAGGTTCTATCTGCGGGCCTGATATGGCGCTTTTTATCATCTGGGCGTAGCCCTGCTGACCGGCGCTGTTGAGATGTATGCCGTCGCCGTAGAGCCATTCCGGATGGGCGGCAGCCTGGCTGGGCCAGTCTATGGTCGATACGGTTTTGTATTTTTTAGCGAGCTGCTTTATGGTCTTGTTGACGTCATTCTGGTAGCTCAGGTTTTTACCGTAGGTGAGCACCCAGTATATCTGGTGCTTTTCCCCTATCTGTTTTATCAGCTTCTGTCCGTCTTCTTTTTCGAATGTGCCGTTGGTTCCGAGCCCTATGACGACGACATCGCCGAGCGTGCCCTCCTTTTTCATCTTCGAGACTATGCCGAAGGCGGCTGACATCTGGCGCGATTCCCTGGCGTCGACGTTTATGCCGGGCACGTTTTCCTGAAGGGAGCCCGCGGCGCCCAGCATGACGGAGTCGCCTATGGCTGATACGCTGTCCGGCAGCTCTGTTCCGTCGGACGCTTCTCCGCTGGAATCGACGGAGTCCTCAGTACTGCCGGATGTCGACGTTTCAGAAGATTTATTGTCTTTTTGAGCTTTGGCCTTATCGCTTTTTTTGCTGTCGGCTTTTTCGCTTTCCGCTTTTTCAGCGTCGGAGGATTCATTTTCAGCTGAGCTTTCTTCTTCCTTCTGTTCGGCTTTTATAGCAGCCTTGCCTGCCTGCAGCGATTCTTTTATCGGCGCTGTAGAGGGATTCTCGTCAGGAGAAGCGGCGATCGCCTGTATTCCTATCACCATGATGAAGCATGTAGCTATCATCAGTATGCTGGTCAGCCATTTTATCTTTTTCATTATGCCTGTACTCCCTTTTATCGAACGGTTCCTGTTTAATGTTTTTTACTGCCCTGCGTTTTCTTTTAACGCGCCGGGAAGAGACGAAAGAGCTCATGATCTGTCTGATCCTCCCCAGGAAATATACCGCCCAGAATGCCAGGATGAAAGTCACAGCGGCTTCCAGGAGCTTCACCGGAACCGTCTGGCCGAGCATGCTGTTGAGTATGAATATGACTGGATACTGCCAGAGATAGATCTCGTAGCCGCTCCTGCTGATCTTATTGCAGAACCTTATGAAGCGCGAATCACTGTTCCCTTCGTATTCCGCCGCTACAAGCACGAGGAAAGCGCACCAGACAGCAGTGAGGGCCATGCCTCCGCGGTAGATGACCATGTTTGATCCATCCGCGAACATGAGCAGGAATACAGCGGCGGCTATATTAGCGCCCCAGAAAAGAAGGCTGAGCACAAGGTGCCTGGATAGAAAACCATAGAGCCTGTATGTGATCTCGCTGCCCTGCTTGTAGTAGATGCCTGCCGCGGCTCCCAGGAGGAGCGAGCCCATCCTGGTCACAGTAGAGTAGTACAGGAAGGCAGAAGTGTTAGGCATAAAGCTGACGGCGAACATCACGACAGCGGGTATAGCAGCGGCTATGGTCAGCCTTTTGACCGCCTTGAACTGGCCGAGCCTGTTTCTCTTTTTAGCCCAGAGCCATATGAAAGGCCATATCAGGAAAAACTGCATCTGAACTGATATAGTCCACATATGGGTGAAAGGAGATCCCGCGCCTATAGAAGAGAAGTAATCGCTGGACATGGAGATCTGCCTCCAGTTGTAATAATTGAGCAGCATGGACAGGGAACTGCCCTTGAGACCCCACGCCGACTCAGGCACCAGCAGCTTAAGCGCCCCGCAGGTCACCAGTATCATGATCAGCATAGGCGGGATAAGCTGGCGTATCTTGGTCAGGTAGAATACAGGGACGTTGATGTTCCTCAGGTTCTGAAGTATATATGTGAGCAGGAAGCCGCACAGGACAAAGAACATCTCTACGCCCAGATAGCCTCCGCGGAATACGCCGGGCATGAGGTGGAACAGGAGGACGGCTGTGAGCGCGAAGACCCTGAGCACGTCCAGTCCAGGCAGGTATTTTATATTCTGCATGATGAAAATATCCCTTCGTGAAAGAAGCGGAGCGCAGTGTCAGGCTGTCATCGCCTGCGCTCTGCTTCCATATATATGTAAATGACTTGTAATATACGCGTCATCATTCTGTAACATTCTGCCTGTCATTCTACTACACAAGACAAGCGTAATCAAATAGATAAAAAATCCATTTTTTCCGACAGCTCCGCTGACGGCTGCCTGCGGCAGGGATCCTGTATATCAGTCCCCCCGCAGAAAGTCCCTGTCCCGTCACCGGTCTCTGCCCGCCAGCAGTCCGGATATGATACCCACCGCCTCTTTGATGTTTTCTTCTTTTAAATATGAATAATTTATTACGAAGCAGTGGTCTGTTTCGGCAGGCGGGTCTGAATAGAACGACGAGAGGGGAGAGATGCGGATCCCCTGTCCGGCAAGGCGACGGCAGAACTCGCCGTCATCCATGTCCATGTCCAGTTTCATGAGGAAATGCAGGCCGGCATCCTCCTCTGATGTACTTGCATACCTGTGCAGCGGACTCCCTTCTATAGCAGCCAGCAGAGCATCACGCTTCCTGTGATAATGATTCCTCAGCCTGTTTATATGCTTCTCAAAATAGCCTTCGGATATGAAGCGCGCCAGCGCGTACTGCTCAAATGTCGATACAGGACAGGATGTGAACGAGAGTTCACGTACATATTTCTCAGCCAGATGGTCGGGAAGCACCATGTAGCCTATTCTGATAGTCGAGGCCAGAGTCTTGGTGAAGGTATTCATATATATGACCTTCTCCTGGACATCCATGCTCCTCAGAGACGGCACCGGCCGGCCGTGCAGCCTGAACTCGCTGTCATAGTCGTCTTCTATGATATAGCGGGCGTCAGACCGTGAAGCCCATGACAGATACTCAAACCTGCGGCCTACAGGTGTTACCAGGCCGGTCGGATAATGATGCGACGGCGATGTGTGTATGACGTCTATGCCCTTAGACTCCAGTTCACTGACAGCCACGCCGCTCTGGTCCATGCGGGCCCGGCGGCACTCTGCTCCAAAACTCCTGTAAATCTTAAAGACCTTGTCGTACCCCGGATCTTCCACACCGTAAATCCTGTCTGTGCCCAGCAGCTGCAGTATCAGACTGTAGAGATACTCGGCGCCTGCGCCTATTACGACCTGTTCCGGCCGCACAGTTATGCCGTGAAAGTCTCTGAGACTGCCTGCTATAGCCTGCCTGAGAGGCATGATGCCGCCGACAGGAGAGTTTGTGAGCAGCTCCTCCTGACGGTTGTTCAGCAGCTCGCGCATGATTCGGGCCCAGACGGAGAAGGGAAACTGCTCCGGCCTGGTCTGATTGCTGGTAAAGTCGGCTATATATGCCGGTGGCGCGGCCGGAGCAGTGCTGTCCCCGGTCCGCGGAGCGGACGACTCCTGACGGAGCTTTTCCGCTGCGTTGACATCAGAGACGAAATAGCCTTTTTTCGGAATTGAATATATGTAGCCCTCTGCCATGAGCTGGCTATATGCGTTTTCAACTGTGATGGTGCTTATGCCCAGATTTTTCGCGAAGCTGCGCTTTGAGGGCAGCTTTTCGCCGGAAAGCAGACGGCCTGATATTATGTCATTTTTGATGCATTTGTACAGATGTTCATAGAGAGTATCTGACCCTGTATCTGAGAATGAATAGGTTAGCATTTTACTGAATATTCTCCCATCTGGCATTACTGAATATATTTGTTTTGAATATTTATATATGGTCAGTTATGAGTATAATTAATTTTTGTTAATAAGTCTATCAAAACGCAGGAATTTACTGCGGTGATGCAGAAAAAGACGGACACGGCTTACAGCAGCGCGGAGACATGCCTTTATACAAGCGTCCGCTCCGCGGACAGGGAGGCAAAGAAGAAAGCTGCTGATACGCAGTGAAAGCAGGAGGAAAAACCGATGGAAAACGAGAGATATAAGCTGAATAAGGAACTGGCGCAGATGCTCAAGGGAGGCGTCATCATGGACGTTACGACCCCGGAGCAGGCGCATATAGCGGAGGAAGCCGGTGCCTGCGCGGTAATGGCCCTGGAGAGGATCCCTGCTGATATCAGGGCTGCCGGCGGGGTTTCCAGGATGAGTGATCCCAAGATGATCAAGGGAATCCAGGCAGCTGTTTCTATTCCTGTAATGGCCAAGTGCAGGATAGGACATTTTGTGGAAGCTCAGATACTGGAAGCGATAGATATAGACTATATAGACGAGAGCGAGGTGCTGTCGCCGGCTGACGATGTCTATCATATCGATAAGACTAAATTCAAGGTGCCTTTTGTGTGCGGGGCCAGAAATCTGGGCGAAGCCCTGCGCCGTATCCAGGAGGGCGCTTCCATGATCCGCACAAAAGGCGAGCCGGGTACAGGCGACGTGGTCCAGGCTGTCAGCCACATGAGGCTGATGAACAGCGAGATAGCTAAGGTCGTGTCCATGCGCGAGGACGAGCTTTATGAGGAGGCTAAGCAGCTGCAGGTTCCTTATGAGCTGGTGAAATCTGTCCATGAGGATAAAAGGCTGCCGGTCGTAAATTTCGCGGCGGGCGGTGTAGCTACCCCGGCTGACGCGGCGCTCATGATGCAGCTGGGAGCGGAAGGTGTGTTCGTAGGCTCCGGCATCTTCAAGTCGGGAAATCCGGCCAAGCGCGCAGCGGCTATCGTACAGGCTGTCACAAACTATACTGACGCTGGACTCATCGCGGAGCTTTCCGAGGATCTGGGAGAAGCTATGGTCGG
The DNA here is from genome assembly GCA_028724585.1 of Bacillota bacterium. GTDB lineage: Bacteria > Bacillota > Clostridia > Peptostreptococcales > Anaerovoracaceae > RUG708. Next base: position 76,140 of record JAQYCQ010000039.1, read on the forward strand.
TATCAACGAGCAGGAAATAGAGCTTCTCATGGCTGAGAGAGGCAGATAGAAATATCACGGGCGCTCCGCGCGCAGGTATATAGAGGGGGAAAGGGATAATGAGAATAGCAGTATCAGCCATACAGGGCGATTTTCAGGAACATGAAAAAGTATTTGAGGAGCTGGGAGCCGAGTGTGTAGAACTGAGGCAGAAGGCTGATCTGGATCAGGACTACGATGCTTTCGTGCTTCCGGGCGGCGAGAGCACAGTTCAGGGCAAGCTCCTGAAGGAATTGGATATGTTCGATATTATAAAGGAAAAGATCGAGGCAGGCATGCCGGTATTCGCCACCTGCGCCGGACTCATACTTCTGGCTGAGCATCTGGAAAATGACGATCGGGAATATTTCCGCACCCTGCCTGTAACAGTGCGCCGCAACGCCTACGGCCGCCAGCTGGGCAGTTTCTTTACACGCGGAGAGATGAAGCACGTGGGAGAAATACCTATGACATTTATCCGCGCGCCTTACATAGCCGAAGCGGACGAAGCCGAAGTCCTGGCCGAGACTGATGGACGCGTAACAGCTGTAAGGTACGGCAGGCAGCTGGCTATGTCATTTCATCCGGAGCTGGATCCGGATAGAAAGATATACAGGTACTTTATAGATGAGGTGATGAATGGCTGAAGGCGGTCGGCAGCAGCTGTGCCTGATTTCCTGTTTGTAAACGTCTGCTGTGATGATATAATCTAAATTAACTGCGCGTGAAGCACGGACAGGATGATTAATTTAATGGATAGAAATTTTGACAGACAGGAAAACAGGAAAATGGAATACTGGGATATTTACGATAAAAACAAACAGAAGACCGGCAGGAAGATGAAGCGCAATGACTGGCATATGGCTCCGGGGGATTATCATCTTACTGTTTTGGGAGCGGTCCAGAGGCCGGACGGCAGCTATCTGATCACTAAGCGCCGCGAGGATAAAGAATGGGCTCCGGGCAGCTGGGAGATACCGGGCGGCGGCGTTACGGCAGGCGAGGAGTCTGCAGAGGCGGTGGCTCGGGAGATCCGCGAGGAGACCGGCATAGATGTTTCAGACGCTGAAGGCGGGCTTGTATTTACTTACGAGCGGGTAAATCCTGAGGAACAGAACAATTATTTCGTTGATGTGTACAGATTTGTGCTGGATTTCGATGAGTCAGATGTCAGAGTACAGGATTCTGAGGTGGCCGGCTTTAAGTTCGCCGACGCTGAAGAGATAAAAAAGCTGGGTGAGGAAGGAAAATTCCTTCATTACAGCAGCATTAAACAGATATTTTAAGATCGCGGGATAAGATCCGGGCCGGCTGTACAGCCGGCCCTTTTATATTTCTGCGCAAAGCCGGTCCGCGGAGCGGACGTCAGGCGGCCCGGCGGGCTGCCAGCATGCCCAGAGCCACGCCTGCCAGACATAGCACAACGCTCAGCACCATGTATACGACCGCAGCAGCATGGCGGCCGGTCTGTATAAGATCATAAGACTCGAGTGAAAAAGTCGAGAAAGTCGTGAAGCCTCCGCACAGCCCGGTCTTGAGTAAGAGCAGGGCTCCTTCGCTCATGCCTTTCCTGGCCGCTGTCCCGGCTATATATCCTATGGCTGCGGCGCCCAGGAAATTTGTGATCAGGGTCAGGACCGGAAATGTGCCTTTATACGGGAGCAGACTTATCAGATAACGGAGCGCGGCTCCTGCAGCGCCGCCGGCTCCTACGAATAATATTTCCATTTATATCTGTCCTTTCATTTTCGACGCCAGTCGGTGCCGTAATTTTTTATAAATAATATCATAAGGGTTTTAATGAATGAAGCGATATGGGGCTGGCTGCTGTCAGAAAAACGAAAAAATTTCATGAGATGAAATGGTGAAATGAAAAGTCCGCAAAATTTGATTAACAGATTACAATTATTTGTCAATTTCACGCATTTGTAAGTATTTTTTTGTGAAAATGCATTAAATGACAAAAATTTCTGAAAAAATTAACAAAAGTAATAATATTTCATGGAAATTTTTCTTAAACTGCAATATATTATAGATAGGCGATACACTTTATGGGGCGATGTACAGTTTTAATGATTGCAAAAATAATATGTGTGTGTGATATTTAGCCCTTACATCTATATGTTTTGTGTTAAGATAAAGGTTGAAATATCATTGGATTGGTTTATACCTATGTTTATAATCTTTTATGTTTAACACAGACTGGCCGAAAATCAAGTTTCACGACAGGCCTGTGTACGATGGAAAGATCTCAGGAAAGGCCGTAGTTTATGTGGTGGGGATCGTTCCGCGCTGTTTATCAGTACAGGGAGCGGTAATTTAAGAGGACTGGAACAATGGCAGTAGAATACACTAAACTTTGGAAGATACTTATCGACAAACGCATGAAGCGCACAGAGATGGCCCGTGCGGCGGGTATCAGCGGAAATATCCTGGCCAAACTGGGCAAAGACGAGTACGTCTCCCTGGAAAGCCTTGAAAAGATATGCAAATGCCTGGGATGTGATATAGGAGATATTGTATCTATTGATAGAAGCAGAGAAGAAGACACTGAAAAGTGATACAATATAACCGGCTAATAATTCAACAGCAGATTGATTTTTGTAGGAGGAAGAGAATGACGGAATATAAACCTGTCAAATCCGGCAAAGTGCGTGAGATCTACGATATAGGCGACAGCCTTGTAATGGTCGCTACAGACAGGATCTCGGCCTTTGATGTAATACTTAAAAATAAGGTAGAGAACAAGGGTGCCATCCTGACTCAGATGTCTGAGTTCTGGTTCGGTTTCACTAAGGATATCGTATCTAACCATATGATCTCCACAGACGTGAACGATATGCCTGAGTTCTTCAGAAAGCCGGAGTTTGACGGAAACAGCATGCTGTGCAAAAAGCTGCACATGATCCCTGTAGAATGCATCGTGCGCGGATACATCACAGGCAGCGGCTGGGCCGGCTACCAGAAGGACGGCATGGTCTGCGGCATCAAGCTTCCTGAGGGTCTTAAGGAATCCCAAAAGCTGGACCAGCCTATCTATACGCCGAGCACTAAGGCTGAGATAGGTGATCATGACGAGAACGTAGATTTCGAGAGGACTGTAGAAGTCATCGAAAAGGAATTCCCAGGCAAGGGCCGTGAATACGCCGAGAAGGTCAGGGATTACACTCTCGCCCTTTATAATAAGTGCGCTGAGTACGCTCTGGGCAGAGGCATCATCATCGCTGACACAAAGTTCGAGTTCGGCGTAAATGAAGAGGGAGAAGTAGTCCTCGGCGACGAGATGCTGACTCCGGACAGCTCCAGGTTCTGGCCGCTCGAGGGCTATGAAGTAGGAAAGTCACAGCCTTCGTACGACAAGCAGTTCGTAAGGGACTGGCTCAAGGCAAACCCTGACAGCGGTTACAACCTTCCTCAGGAAGTTATCGACAAGACTATAGATAAGTACAAGGAAGCTTTCAGTCTCCTTACAGGAAAAGAGTTCCAGGCAAGGTAATATGTCAGGAGCTATGCTCTGGTTAGGAGGAGCCGCCGTGCTTCTGGTACTCGTCATATTGATGAGGCCAAAAGGACCGGACGGCAGATAAGCCCTTTTCGCGTACGCGAACCATGACCGCGGAGCGGTCGTCTATCCCTTTCACCTTTTAAGATGGAAGGGATTTTTTCTTTTCTTTTATTTTCATCGCCGGCAGGCATCCAATATTAACTTTTTATTAAAAAATTTCGATTTCGAGGTTTTTCCCTCCTGCTGGTGATATACTACACCGAGCGGATAAAGGGCGGACTCGCCCGTCGATCATATTTTAAATACGCGGTCTATACGGCTTCCCCGGGGGATGAGCCGGAAGCCGCTCCGGAGGCAGGGGATCATGGACAATCTCTATTCGGAAAAAATCATAGGGAAGAGGTTCAGAGATATCTGGCCTTATATTTTTTTTGCGGCCAGCGTGCTGCTCATGGTGGTCTTCCTGACGAAAAGCAGGTATTTTTACGGGTCGACGACCGACTGGGACGTGCAGCATACCGTGATACCAGATCACATGAGGCAGATGTTCTACGATACGGGCGTGCTCTTCCCGCAGTTCGACCCTAATATGGGGGCCGGACAGAACATGTACTATCTAGCCTACTACGGCTTTATGAGCCCGGTGATGATGTTCTCCTACCTGCTGCCTATGGTGAGCATGAAGACATATATAGAATGGTCGTCTGTGATCTCGGTGATCGCGTCGATTTGCCTGGTTTACAAGTGGCTGAGGTCAAAGGCAGACTTCATGCCGGCCCTGTTCGCGGCGCTCATGTTCGAGTTCGCGGTGCCGCTGACCTTCCACAGCCACAGGCATGTCATGTTCATCGTCTACATGCCTTTCCTGATGCTGGCCTTTATGGGCGCTGACAGGTTTCTGCGGGGGAGATCGCCTCTGCTGCTGATGACTGGCATTGTCCTGATGATATTCACCAGCTTTTATTTCAGCGTTGGCGGGCTGATATCGCTGGCATTCTACATGCTTGTAGAGTATGTGAGAATGCGTGAAAGCAGAGGGCTTGACGTCGGCTCCGCCGACATGATAAAAAAAGCCGCCGGGGCGGCTCTGGCCCTGGTCATCGCGGTCATGACATCCGCTATTCTGCTCCTGCCGGAGCTGGCTGCTATCAAAGGGAACAGGATAGAAAACAATGTGAGCTACACCTGGGCTGACCTGCTGCTGCCGGACCCGACCGTCGCTGGACCCTTTTACGGGACGTCGACTATGGGCCTTACGGCGGCTTTCGCGGCAGCCGTCATCCTTTGCATCCTTTCCGGGAAACGCTGGGAACGGATGCTGGGAGTCTTTCTGGCTGTGATCTCGTGCGAAAATATATTCGTATACCTTCTCAATGGAAAGATATATCTGGACGGCAAGGTTCTGATACCTTTCCTTCCGCTGGCTGCTCTCGCTCTGGAGTCTTTCGCTGTAAAGCTCAGGGAAGAAGAATTTAATTTCCCTCTGCTGGCCGTGATATCCGCGGCTCTGTGCGTCTTTATCTTCCTGCGCGCTGACGGCGAGGAAACCTGGATCAGGCTCATGTTCGCCGTCGATATGGCATTTACGGTCCTCATGGCTGCGGCTGCCAGATACGGCAGAAGGGCGGAAGGTCCGCTGACAGCTTTTGTGCTGACCGCGGCTCTGGTCTGCTTTTCCTCTAACGCGGAGGAAAATCTGGTCTCGAGAACGGGACGGATGGAGAGCGACCTGCTGACAGAGGAATATCTCTCGGGATGCGCCCAGAATATGGACGGCTCCCTGTACAGGACCGGAAACCTCTATTATCCCTACGACAGTGTCAACAGGGTCATGAACAGCGGTTACCTGAGCACGACGGATTATCTGTCAGTCAGCAGCTCTAAATATGCCGCCTTCAGCTCGGACGCCCTTTACGCGGATGAGCCTTCCCGCAACAGCATGATCAAACGCCAGACGGGAGGCCTGCTGATGAACCTCTTCATGGGAAATAAATATATGATAGCGATGGATCAGCCGTGCGCGGGCTATGAGCAGACAGCAGAGAGAAACGGCGTGTCTCTCTGGAAAAATGATGCGGCATACCCTTTAGCCTACGTGACTCATTCCACGATGAGCACCGCTGATTATCTGAAGCTGGACAGGCCGGACAGAGCGGCTGCCATGATGACCAGCGCGATATCGGATAGGGTACATACTTCCTCTGATATACCGCGTGCTAAAGAGGTTAAGACCAGCGGCTTCTACGATTTTCTGGATAGCTCGGGCAAGCTCATCCCGGCGAAAAAGCTGGCTTCAGGCTGGTACGAGCTCGATCTCATGTCAGACAGGAAGGAATATGTGAAGCTGGATAAAAAGCAGAAAAACAAAGTCCTGCTGGTCAGCCTCAAGGTGGATAACGGAAGCCTGGCTGAGGTCAAGGATCTGCTGCCGGGAGAAGGCCCGGCGGATATGAAGATCACTGTCAACGGGATAACCAACACCCTTACGGCACCTATATCAAGGTACTATAACGGCAACGAAAGATTCGAGTTCGCTGTGTCGTCTGACGATCCTATTAAGTCGCTCGGCGTGACATTCAGCGAAGGAAATTATAAAATATCTGATTTTAAGGTCTACGCATTGGATATAAATGATATAATTTCTGCCAGGGAGTCGCTGGACGGATTCGTCCAGGCCACAGACAGCGGGGGAAAAGCCGTATATCCGGCTGATCCGGCCGAAGGCGTCATACTCGATGGAAAGGTTGACGCTAAGGGAGACGGATATTTCGTCGCGACTATACCTTACGATGATAATTTTACGTTCTACGTCGATGGGAAGAAAACGGATTTCTTTCTGACAGACGGAGCGTTCATGGGCTTTCCGCTCAGCAGCGGGGAGCATGATATAAAAGCTGTATATCACAACAGCGCGGCTGATAAAGGAGCGGCTCTTTCAGCCGCAGGCCTGGCGCTGATGATATCGTGGAGCGTGGTCCATATGGTCCGCGCTAAGAGGAAAATGAAGGATTCTGGGGTGAATGAAAATGATCAGTAAGTTAAAAAAGGCGGCATCCGAGGCAGTATCGCTCGGTCCCGTCGGATTCGTAAAATATCTGATGGTAAAATACCGCGAGCTCATCATGTACGGTATCATGGGCGTTATGACAACTGTAGTGTACTTCGGGGTATACGCACTGTTCAAGCATCTCGGCATGCACTACATGGCCAATTCATGCGTATCCTGGGCAGCAGCGGTCATGTTCGCCTTCATCACCAATAAGTACTTCGTTTTCAGGAGCATGGAAAACACCCACTTCGCCGCCGAAATGATAAAATTCTTCGGGGCGAGGGCTGCCACTCTGCTCATGGACCTGGGGATCACATGGCTCATGATAGATGTCATAGGCATAGGCGAATGGCCTACAAAGATGACGTCGCAGGTAGTGGTAATGGTCCTTAACTATGTTTTCAGCAAGCTCTTCGTATTCCGCTCGTCTGGCAGCAGCTCATCCGTCAGCAGCATCAGGGTCGGAGCGCCGCGCGGCATGAGGCAGGCCGCTTTCGGAAAGGAGACAGAAAAATAAATGAAAAAGATCTCCGTAGTGGTTCCGTGCTACAACGAGGCGGATACAGTAGGCATTTTCTACAGGGCAGTGATGAGACAGGCTATCCTGCTGGAAAAGTACGAATTCGAGATAATCTTCGTAGACGACGGCTCCGCCGACAGTACGCTCGTCAAGCTCCGTTCGCTCGCTAAAGAAGACGAAAGGGTGAGGTACATTTCCTTCTCGAGGAATTTCGGGAAAGAATCAGCTATGCTGGCCGGCTTCAAGGCCGCGGACGGCGATTACATCATCACCATGGACGCGGATATGCAGGATCCTCCTGACATGATACCGGCTATGCTTTCGGCAGTAGTCAACGAAGGCTATGAATGCGCGGCGGCAAGGAGGACTACCAGGGAAGGAGAATCGCCGATAAGGAGCTTTTTTGCCAGACGCTTCTACAGCCTGATGGACCGCATATCCGATGTTCAGCTCTCTCAGGGAGAGCGTGATTTCAGGGTCATGACCCGCAGGTACCTGGACGATGTACTTAAGCTCTGCGAACATAACAGGTTCAGCAAGGGTATCTTCGCGTGGACAGGACACGAGACGAAATGGTTCGCGTACAAGAATATAGAAAGAACGGCTGGTACCTCCTCATGGTCTTTTAAAAATCTGTTCAGATACGGAGTAAGGGGAATACTTTCATTTTCATCGTTTCCGGCTGTCTTACCGGCATATATAGGTTTCGTTACAGGGTGTATATCTGTGGTCATGGCAGTTGTACTTCTGATCATCACCATAGCTTCGTCTGTCAGCCCTCTGCTCTGGATAGCCTGCCTGATGATATTCCTGGCATCGCTGATACTTACCGCCCAGGGAGTCAATGGCGCTTATATCTCGCAGGCTCTGGCGGAAGACCGCTGCAGGCCTCAGTACATTGTTAAGGAAACCGATGCGGACAGGAGAGTTGCTGTCGTGAAGGAAAAAGAAGAATGATGGACGGAAACGGAAAACAGACGGGCAGCGGTCCCGCCGTATACGGCCTTCAGAAGCTGTCTCTGGTAGACTGGCCGGGCGGCCTTGCCGCCACGGTCTTCACCGGCGGCTGCGATCTCAGATGTCCTTTCTGCTACAATGCTTCTCTGGTCGAATACGAAAAATATAAAACGGAAAAAATAGATCTGGATACGGTGTTCAGCTTCCTTGAGGAAAGAAAAGGGCTGCTGGATGCCGTTGTTCTTTCAGGCGGGGAACCGCTCATGCAGCTGGGAGTCGAAGAATTCGCGGAAAGAGTCAGGGATATGGGCTTCATATTCAAGCTCGATACTAACGGAACCTACCCGAAAAGGCTTGCGGCTCTGATAGATGCCGGCCTCGTGGATTACGTGGCTATGGATATAAAGAACAGCCCTGAAAAATACGCGCGGACCGCGGGGCTGCCTGTCATAAACATCTCCGATATCTCTGAGAGCATAGAGGTGCTTGAGAAAAGCGGCATAGATCATGAGTTCCGCACTACGGTCGTAAGGCAGTTCCACACTCCCAGGGATCTGCTGCAGATAGCGGAGTGGCTCAGAGGAGCTTCTAAATATTTTATACAGAAATTTACGGATCCGGGAGCTCTGGTCGGAGATATGAAGCTTACATCGTACTCGGATGAAGAGATGCAGGGCCTTAAGAATATGCTGGAGCCCTATTTCGACGAAGTCGCTGTCCGCGGAGCGGACGTATAGTCTGAGAATAAAGGCTGAAGGCGCTTGAGGTCTGTCTTTTCAGGGTATATCTAATAAAAGTGTTGATTCTAAATATTGTATGCATTTCGCATGTATTCATAAAACAAATACCATATGTAGTTACAAAGCTGATAGGGTGTGTTAGAATATCTATGATGTTCAGGGGCAGGCAATACCGCCCCTGATATTTTAAAAGGGGGTCTGTCAGCGGACGGTGTAAAGACGGACGCAGGCTCCTTTCAGTCAAATTCACAGGGGATCTGATCCTCCTTAAGATACATTCGTGAGGTACAAGCTATGTATAAGGTAAAAAAAAGAGACGGCAGTATCGTCAAGTTTAACATCAGCAAGATCTCTGATGCCATTAAAAAGGCTTTTGACGCGACCGGCATCGACTATACAGATGATGTCATAGATCTTATAGCTCTTAAGGTGACGGCGGATTTTCAGGACAGCATAAAAAACGGGCTCATCGCTGTCGAAGATATCCAGGACAGCGCGGAAAGGGTCCTCGGCAACGCTGGATACGATAAAGTGGCCAAGGCCTATATCCTGTACAGGAAGCAGCACGAGAATATGAGGAATATAAAGTCGACCATGCTGGACTACGAGAAGCTGGTCAACGACTACCTCAATATAAATGACTGGAGGGTAAAGGAAAACGCTACAGTCACTTATTCCGTGGGCGGCCTCATCCTTTCTAACTCCGGCGCGATCACGGCAAACTACTGGCTGAGCGAGGTTTACGATAAGGAGATAGCTGACGCTCACAGGAACGGCGATATACATATCCACGACCTCAGCATGCTGACGGGCTACTGCGCGGGCTGGAGTCTGAGGCAGCTGATAGAAGAGGGATTAGGCGGGATCCCGGGAAAGATAACTTCAAGTCCGGCTAAGCACCTTTCGACTCTCTGCAACCAGATGGTAAATTTCCTCGGCATCATGCAGAACGAGTGGGCCGGGGCTCAGGCCTTCTCCAGCTTCGATACCTATCTGGCTCCGTTCGTAAAGGCGGACAACCTCGATCAGGCAGAGCTCAACCAGTGCATCCAGTCCTTCATCTACGGTGTGAACACACCGTCCAGGTGGGGCACTCAGGCTCCATTCACCAATATAACGCTGGACTGGACAGTGCCTAAGGATCTGGCGGACCAGAAGGCTATAGTCGGCGGCGTGGAAATGGACTTTACCTACGGTGACTGCAAAAAAGAGATGGATATGATCAACAAGGCTTTCATAGAGATCATGATAGGCGGTGACGCCAACGGCCGCGGATTCCAGTATCCTATACCTACATACTCTATCACCAGGGATTTCGACTGGTCCGATACGGAGAACAACCGCCTCCTCTTCGAGATGACAGCTAAATACGGAACGCCTTATTTCTCTAACTACATCAACTCCGATATGGAGCCTTCGGATGTACGCTCCATGTGCTGCAGGCTGCGTCTGGACCTGAGAGAGCTGCGCAGAAAATCCGGCGGCTTCTTCGGATCCGGAGAATCGACAGGATCTATAGGGGTCGTTACCATAAATCTGCCGAGGATAGCTTATCTCTCGGATAATGAAGAGGAATTCTACAGCAGGCTGGATAAGATGATGGATATCTCGGCCAGGTCGCTCAAGATCAAGAGAGATGTCATCACAAAGCTCCTGAACGCGGGCCTCTATCCATATACTAAGCGATATCTGGGCGGCTTCGACAACCACTTCTCGACAATAGGCCTGATAGGCATGAATGAAGCCGGGCTCAACGCCAAATGGCTGGGGAAAAACCTCACAGATCCTGAAGCGCAGCAGTTCGCTAAGGACGTTCTGAACCATATGAGGGAGCGCCTCAAGGACTATCAGGAGGAATACGGCGACCTCTACAATCTGGAAGCCACTCCCGCGGAGTCCACTACTTACAGGCTGGCCAAGCATGATGTGGAGAGATATCCTGACATCATCACAGCGGCTAAGAAGCCGGGCGACACTCCTTACTACACAAATTCCAGTCACCTGCCGGTAGGCTGCACGGACGATATATTCGAGGCGCTTAAGATCCAGGACGACCTCCAGGTGCTTTATACATCGGGAACTGTTTTTCACGCTTTCCTGGGCGAAAAGCTGCCGAGCTGGAAGTCGGCGGCAGCCCTGGTAAGGAAGATAGCCGAGAACTTCAAGCTCCCTTATTACACTATATCGCCGACATATTCGGTATGCGCGGATCACGGCTACATAGCGGGCGAGCATTTCAAGTGCCCTGTCTGCGGCAAGGAGTCCGAGGTGTACAGCCGCATCACAGGCTACTACCGTCCTGTAAAGAACTGGAACGACGGCAAGCTCCAGGAATTCAGGGACAGAAGACTCTATGACGTTACAGATGCCACCGCGGACATGATCAGCGCGCCGATTTCCGAAAGCGTATACGCGGGAGAGGAGGCTGTAGAACATATAGAGAATGACAACAGCGAAGTGCAGCTGGATATGGAAGGCATGGACGGCACAGACGCGGTTATGCTCTTTACAACGCGCACCTGTCCTAACTGCAGCATAGCTAAAAAAGTGCTGGACAATGCCGGAGTATCCTATGATGTCATAAGCGCGGAGGAGCATCTGGACCTGGTGGACCAGTATAAGATCGCCAGCGCTCCTACCCTGGTAGTCAAGGAAGGAGATTCAGTGGAAAAGCTGGTCAGCGTTCCCAACATCCGCAGGTGGGCTTCGGCGAAGAACTGACGGCCGCTGCCCTCTTCGCGTCAAAGAGGGGTGACAGGAAAGGCTGATCCATGATATACTTAACTAGATTGGAATTGATTTAGAAGATACAGCTAAGTGACTGGTCTATTGACATGGATAAAAAAATCGTGATCATTACAGGAAGTCCGAGGCGCAGAGGAAACTGCTCGCATCTTGCGGCTTCCTTCGAGCGCCGACTCAGGGAGCTCGGATATACAGTGACGGAGTTCGATGCCTGCAGCTTTTCGGCCTCGGACTGGTCAGAAAGCACCGCCTATTTCCAGGGAGGCAGCCGTGATGACGACTGTACGGCTTTCCAACAGCTGCTCATCAGAGAGATAGATGAAGCAGAGGGTGTAGTGCTGGTGCTCCCGGTATACATATACGGTATGCCGGCGCAGATGGTGGCCGCTTTAGACGTAATAGGATCTAAGGTAAGGTCGGGAGAAATATCGGGCCGAAAGAAATGCGCTCTCATTTCCTGCTGCGCCCAGAAAAAACTTTCGGTGTTCAACGGTATAAAGTTTACATTCGAGCACCTGGTAAAAGCCTTCGGCTGGGAGAACAGCGGGGAACTCCTGCTGACAGGCCTCTGGAAGAGAGCTGACGCCGATAAGCACCATGCTGTCGACGAAGCTTACGCCTTTGCCGATAAGTTCGTTTCTTCTCCATCGGAGGAGGAGAAAAAGGCTGAAGAAAAGCCTGAAGAGAATAATAAGTCCAAGGCGAACCGTCTGGTGATCGCTTCAGTGGCGGACGATATCCTGCCGTCCTGGATCTTCAGCGGCGGATAAAGCAGAATACAAAATATAAAGATCAAGCGCGTCTGTAAAGGCGCGCTTTTTGTATGCTGTAAGATATTTTTTATATACCGGCAGCAGAGATCCGTTGTCAGAAAACCGGTGTGGTCTCCGGAGATCTGTTAAACTGCTTTTATGACGTCTGAAACCTCGCTGACGGTTATATAGGCCTTAGGATCTATCTCGATGACTATGTCTTTAAGCTTGATCATCTGGAACCTGTTCACGATGATGTAGATCATGGTCTTATTGGCTCCGGAATACCAGCCCCGAGCGTCCATGGTAGTGATGCCGTGGGCGAACTCTTCGGAAAGGGCGGCGGCGACTTCGTCTCCCTTGCCGGTGACGATGAGCACCGATCTGCTCCTGTCGATACCGTCTGAAATGAAGTCTATCGTTTTGAGGGATACTTCATAGGCGACCATGGAGTAGAGCGGGAGTATCCAGTTGTGGATGACGAAACCGCAGGCGATGAAGAGGATAACGTTGTAGATCATGAGCAGGGAGCTTACGGCTATTCCTGTCTTGTTGGAGATGACTACAGACAGAACTTCGACTCCGTCTATGGCGCCTCCGTTCCTGATAGCCAGGCCGCTTCCGATACCGCAGATAAGTCCTCCGAATATGCAGCAGAGGAATACTTCGTTTCCTACGATCGGAGAACTGCCTATTGCTTCAGAATGGAAGTGCTCACCGAAAAAGTGGGTGGCGACCGCGAAGACCGTTACCGCGTAGATGGCGTATACCGTAAATACTGGACCTTCTTCCTTAAGTCCGTACAGTATGAGTGGTATATTGAGTATCAGCAGGAAAACAGGCAGGGTGAGGAAGGACGGGGTGACACCAGCCAGAAGCATTGAGGTTCCGGCTATGCCGCTGTCATAAAGCCCGACGGGCTGCAGGAATACCGTGATGCCCAGTGAGCTTATCATGCCCGCCAGGGTAAAAAGCAGGAATTTATACGGCCGTATCTTTTCTTTTCTCTTTCCACTCATTTCTTTTTTCTCCTTTTTCAATTTCTCTTTAAATATATTTTCAGATATAGGTTATATCTTTTCGTATCCTGTCCGCAAAGAAACGCGCCTAATCCTCCTCAGGGAGTTTCCCCTTTAAGGCTGAAAGGTCGATCTTATTCCGAGGCAGTCTGTTCTCATTCTGTTTAAGGATCCCCCTTATGCGCTCGTTCATCATCCTTACCTCGCCTTCGAACTCGTGGGATGATATAAGATGGGCGCCCTGACCGCGTATGATGGTCTGCTCGAGCCCGTCGGAGGTGACGACGGTGATGTCGTACTTTGCCTTGTTGTCATGGGTGAACTTCTCTATATACGCGTCCGCTGTCTGGGCAGTCTTTGTGAAGACGACATGGATGTTCCCGTAGTCCAGGATCTCTTCAGGATGCTGCTTTATCCTGTAGGCGTCGAAGACGGCTATGATTTCGTAATCCGTCATGCTCCTGTAATTGGAAAGTATGTCGAGCAGATGGACTCTGGCAGAGTCTATGTTGACCTCGGCAAGCTCCGAGGTTTCCTTCCAGGCGAATATCACGTTATAGCCGTCGACGAGCATGTACTTTTCGTCAGGCGGGACCGGAGCGCTGTTGATCCTCGGTCCGGACGCCGCTGAGTTTTTGCGTATCACGTTCTTTTTGAATTTCTTTTTCGAATCCTTGCCGCTGTTGGCGTAGAAGGTCCGCTTCATGATCTCTTCTACTTCGTCAGGGCTGATCCAGAGCTCGCCGTCATCAACAGCCCGCCTTCCGCTATCCGCAGGCACTTCTTCGACAGTTTCCCTGCTGTCCATCACAGACGGCAGGTGCATGTATTCCGGCACTTCGAACCATGGGACCGCGAAACCAGCGCCGTGGGCGCAGAAGACTGAGTAAGAAGGATTGTCCGTATCAGCGTCAGGATCGTAAGCGAATCTCTCTATCACTTTATCGGGATCCAGGCAGGGACGGTATCCTCCGAAGGAAATGGACAGGCGGCCCAGACCCCTGGAGTAGGACGTGACTGAGGCCTGGTAGTTCTGCATGGCCGATACCGGTGCCAGACCGGTGAGTACAGCTTTGTCAGGAGTCTGTTCTATCTTCGTTTCTATGGCTGACATGCCGTCCAGGTCTGTCATGGCCCTGCCGGCGTATTCAGGCGGCAGCTCCAGCACATATCTGTAATAAGGCTCCAGCAGTACGTTCTCCGCGTGCATGAGTCCCTGGCGGACCGCTCTGTATGTGGCCTGCCTGAAGTCGCCGCCTTCAGTATGCTTGGGATGGGCGCGGCCGGCAGCTATGGTAAAGCGTACATCTGTAAGAGGGGAACCGGTCAGTACCCCGGCGAACTCGCGTTCTTCCAGATGGGTCTTTATGAGCCGCTGCCAGTTGAGGGCCAGAGAGTCGGAGCTGACCGAGCTGTCTATGGTTATCCCGCTGCCGGGTTCAGCAGGTGAGATCACTATATGGACCTCGGCGTAGTGGCGCAGAGGCTCGTAGTGGCCCACTCCTTCGACAGGGGCGGCGACCGTCTCCCGGTACATTACTGTGCCGTCGGCAAATGTGACATCTATCCCCAGCCTTTCCTTTATCACTGAAGCCAGTATTTCTGTCTGTACGGCGCCCATGATGCGGACCTGTATCTCCTGCAGCTGTGAGTTCCAGACCGGATGGAGCTACGGGATCTCTTCTTCGAGAACAGAGAGCTGTAGGAAGAGCTTGTGAGGGTCGGAGCCTTCAGGAGGCACGAGCCTGTAGAGCAGGACAGGAACCGTGACCGGCTCGGGAGCCGGAGGCTCGAAGCCGAAGCCGTCCCCCTGCTTGGTCTTCGAAGGTCCTGTCACCGCGCATACGGTCCCGGCAGGAACGCTCTGCACTTCCTGATAGGAGGCACCGCTGTAAAGCCTTATGGAGTTTACTTTTTCCCTGACGGTTCCCTTATCGCTGTTTACGTCCAGCTCGTCCTTTACGTTCAGCACTCCGCCGGTGACCTTGAGGTGGGTCAGGCGCACGCCTCGGGCGTCGCGGGATATCTTGTAGACCCTGGCGCCGAACTGGTCCGGGTATTCCGGTGGCGCGGCGTAAAGCGACAGGATACCGGCAAATTCCTTTATCCCTGTCATCTTGAGGGCGGATCCGAAGCAGACAGGGAACAGTTCTCTGTTCCTGACAGCCTGGCGTATATCCTCGTCGCTTATGTCTCCTGTGTCGAGGTAGCGGGCCAGCATCCTGTCGTTGGATACGGCGGTGTTCTCTTCCCATTCGGCGGAGCCCCTGTCAGCGAAGCTGACGCAGGACGCGCCCAGCTCTGAGCGGAGCTCTTCCATGACAGCGGAGCTGTCGAAGCCCGGCTGGTCTATCTTGTTCACGAATATGAATACCGGGACCTGGTATTTTTTCAGCAGGCTCCAGAGAGTGCGGGTATGTGTCTGTACCCCGTCGGAGGCGCTTATGACAAGGACAGCGCAGTCCAGCACGCTGAGGACCCTTTCCGTTTCAGCGGTGAAGTCGGCGTGGCCTGGAGTGTCCAGGAGCTGGACGTTAAGGTTCCCTATGGTAAACCTGGCTTCCTTGGAATAGATAGTTATGCCCCGGTCCTTTTCAAGTTTATCTGTATCGAGAAAGGCGTCACCGTGGTCGACTCTCCCGGCCTGTCTGATGGCTCCCGCTGTATAGAGCAGGGCTTCGGACAGGGTGGTCTTGCCGGCGTCCACGTGGGCCAGTATCCCGAGTGTCAAATCTTTCATTGGATTTTTCCTTAAGCAATCGGCTGTGTGGTATAATAAATTCTCTGAACAAAATCATATGGCAGATGAATTTTTGATGGGTTTAAAAGCGGTTTCCACAGCCGTGATAAAAACCGTAAACTGGTTAATATTATATCACAAGGAGGACTGCGTCACGCGCTCCTTATGAGAAGGGCCGCGGCGGGGCGGCAGAAGCGGAGGTGCTTATGAAGAATAACATTCTGGTAGAGCTCAGGGTCGGTAAAGACATCGAGAACCTTCCTGTACCGAGGGGCACCACCGTAAAGGAAGTGGTGGATCGGTTTTATATGACAAAGGACAGGCTCAAGCCTGTTTTCGCTCTTGTAAACGGTTTTCCTCGCGACCTCACCTATACTATGAGACACTCGTGCACCCTTCAGCTGGTAGATATGAGATCGAGGCTGGGTCGTCTGGCCTACCAGCGTACGGTCTACTTTATATATAAGGCTGCTCTTCACGAGATAGCGCCTGAGGCTGATTCTGTGCTCAGGTATCCGCTCAACGACGGGCTGCTGGTGGATTTCGACCATCCTATGGAAAACGCCAACGAGCTGGCATTTAAGATCGAGAAAAAGATGAGGGAGATCATCGCTTCAAGGGCGGTGTTCGGGAAGAGAGTCATAAGGAGAGAAGAGATACTGTCCCAGGACAGTCCGGACTGCATTACTTCTAAGATGGCCTACCTGACGCAGACCAGCGACATACAGGAGGTCCTGGAGTACAGCTATAAAGATTATTCAGCCGTGTTCTTCGACCCGATCATGCAGTGCGCCGAGAACGTGGATATCTTCGAGATAGTGCCGTATAACGGAAACATAATCATCAGGGTGCCTCATTTCGCGAGCCCTACGAGCCTGCGTCCTTACAGGGACGATAAAAAGCTCTATAAGTCCTTTAATAATCTGGTTGAGTGGAGAGACTATATCGACGTCAAATATATAGGCGACCTCAACAGAAAGATATTGAACGGCGAATGGCGTGACCTGATCCTCATAAGCGAGGCCCAGCACGAGAAAAAGATAGCCGCTATAGCTGACCAGATAAAGCAGAGCGGAAGGAGGATCGTGCTCATAGCCGGGCCTTCGGCGTCGGGAAAGACGACCTTCGCGCAGAGGCTCTGTATACAGCTGCGCGTGAACGGGCTCAAGCCGCTGTATATGGGTACGGACGATTATTTCCTCGAGAGGAGCGAGATGGTCCCGGACACGAACGGCAAGCTCAATTTCGAGGATCTGACGGCCTTCGACCTGGATCTTTTCAATGATCAGATGAACGCTCTGCTGAGCGGCAGGGAAGTGGACATGCCGGTATTCGATTTCATCACCGGCTCCAAGCGTTACGGAACCCGCATAACGAGGGCGGAAAAAGACCAGCCTATAGTTATCGAAGGCATCCATGCCCTGAATCCAAAGCTGACCGACCATATCGCCGACGACCAGAAATTCAAGATATATATCAGCCCGCTGACGGCGCTGAACATAGACCCTAACAACAGGATACCTGTGACCGACCTGAGGCTGATCAGGAGAATGGCCAGGGATATGAGGTCCAGGAACAGGACAGCCGAGCAGACGCTGGAGCAGTGGAACGACGTCAGAAAGGGCGAAGAAAAGAACATATTCCCGTTCAACGGTGAGGCGGACGTGCTGTTCAACTCGACTGTGATATACGAACTGGCTGTGCTGCGCCCTCTGGTGGAGGACGGGCTCAGAGCAGTAGAGCCGGGCGATTTCAAATACCTGGACGCCCAGAGGCTGCTCAGGATACTGAGATGCGTGGCGCCGCTGAGTGATTACAGCACTATAAGCACCAATTCCATCATGCGCGAGTTCATCGGCGGCGGGATCTGGGTGAAATAATATAACAGAAACAGGGGTAATATGCAGAGAAACAACGAGATAAGCTATCTTGCCGACCTCAACGACAAACAGTACGAGGCGGCTGTAAATACAGAAGGCCCTATGCTGATACTGGCAGGGGCGGGAAGCGGAAAGACCAGCACCATGACTCGCCGCATAGCCTATATGATCCGCGAAAAGAACATATCGCCATATAATATCCTGGCGGTGACATTCACCAACAAAGCGGCGGCTGAGATGAGGGAGAGAGTGGAATCCCTGGTCGGTACCGGCCTTAATATCTGGATAATGACATTCCATTCAGCCTGCCTGCGCATACTGCGCATGAACGCTGAGAAGGCCGGATATCTGCCCAATCTCACAGTCTACGATCCTGTGGACCAGAAAACGGTAGTGAAGAACTGTATAAAGGCTGCCGGAGTGGACGACAAGATCTATACGCCAAAGATAGTCCTCAACCGCATAAGCAAGGCCAAGGAAAAGGGAATGGACAGCGCTGAGTACGCGGCTCAGGCCGGATCATATAAAGAACGGACCATAGCCAGCCTTTACGCAAGGTACGAGACTCAGCTCAAAAAGAACAACGCTATAGATTTCGACGATATGATCTGGCGCGTGGTCGTGATGTTCGAGCAGCATCCTGAAGTGCTGGAAAAGTACCAGGAACGTTTCCACTACATCATGGTAGACGAGTATCAGGATACAAACGCCATGCAGTACAGGCTGGTAAAGATGCTGGCCGCGAAAAGCAGAAATATATGCGTGGTGGGTGACGACGACCAGTGTATTTATGAGTGGAGAGGCGCCGATATCAGCAATATCCTTTCTTTCGAAAAGGACTTTCCGGGCGCCCATGTCGTGAAGCTGGAGCAGAATTACCGTTCGGCGGGCAATATCCTCAAGGCGGCCCACAGCGTTATCTCTCACAATGTGCAGCGCAAGGACAAGAAGCTCTGGACAACAGCTGATGACGGCAGCCAGATAACGTATAAGAGGCTGGACAACGAGAGGGCAGAGGCTGCATATATAGCAGACGAGATATCAGAGCTGACTTTTAAAGAAGGCCGCGGCTACAGCGATTTCGCGGTGCTCTACAGGACAAACGCCCAGTCGCGTACCTTTGAGGAAACCTTTGTGCAGAAGGGCATACCTTATGTGCTCAGGGGCAGCCTGAGGTTCTACGACCGCAAGGAGATCAAGGACATGATCGCCTATATGAGGCTGGTGGTGAACCCGGACGACGATATAGCCCTCATGAGAGTGATAAACGAACCTAAGCGCGGTGTAGGGCCGAGGACCATGGAAAAGCTGGGCGTACTGGCCCAGCAGAGAGGCATTTCCCTGCTCAGGCTCATGACAGATGAATTCGTGGTCGGCGGCCTGTCGGCGAAGGCGGCGTCGGCCATAAGGGGCTTCGTCAGCCTGATAGCAGGCTGCAGGGCGGCTCTGGGCGATATGAGCGTAGAGGACATCTACGACAGGCTGCTGGCCGGAAGCGGATACCTCAGAATGCTCGAGGAACAGAACACTGACGAGGCGCAGAGCAGGCTCGAGAACCTCATGGAATTCAAGTCGGCTATCGGCGAGCGCGTGAGCGCGGATCCGGAGATGACTCTTGAGGATTTCCTGGAAAACATCACCCTGGACGCTGAGGTCGAGAAGACGGACGATGAAGCTTCGGACGACAAGGTGGTCCTCATGACCCTGCACAGCGCCAAAGGACTGGAGTTTCCGGTGGTATTCATGCCTGGACTGGAAGACGGACTCTTTCCCGGATACAGAGCTATGGACAGCGAGGAAGGCATTTCAGAAGAACGCCGCCTCTGCTATGTAGGCATAACAAGGGCCAAGCAGAAGCTCTACATGACCAGCGCCAGGACCAGGACTCTCTACGGAAAGACGGACTATACAAAGGAATCCCAGTTCCTCTCGGAGCTGGATAATAACCTCCTGGACGAGGGATCTGACCAGGTCGGAGCAGGCTCATACAACACCAGAAGCGACGGCTACAGGTCAGAGGTACATTATACGAGCGCGAACAGGCCTTTCGACCCTATAAGGGCCCAGGCCGAAAAGATAAAGAAAAAGAACAGCGACATCCAGAGGAGGACGCAGTCGGCGGCCGGAGTCTATAAGAAGGGCATGAAGGTGCGCCATAAAAAATTCGGCGAGGGCCTGGTCATAGATGTGACTGATTCTGTTGTCAAGGTAGCCTTCGATAAAGCAGGCATAAAAAAGCTGGCAGCGGGCATAGCTCCGCTGGAGATCATAGGATAGCTGGAAATGGACAGAGAACAGGCAGAAAAAAGGATGAAGGAGCTGGACGGGCTCCTCAGATATCATAATGAAAAGTATTTCGAGGACGATGCTCCGGAGATAACCGACAGGGAATACGACGAGCTCTCTCTGGAGATGAGGGCTTTGGAGGCTCAGTTCCCGGATCTGGCTTCTCCCGATTCCCCTACTAGGAATGTCGGCGGCAGGGCGAGAAGAAAGGCTGGCGTACTGGTAAAGCACAGGATGCCCATGCTTTCCATCCAGGATGTCTTTTCTAAAGAAGAAGTCGATGACTTCGTCAACAGCATGAGAGAAAAGCTGGGAGAAGAGACTGAATTCGTGGTGGAGACCAAGATAGACGGGCTTTCCATGTCTCTGTGGTATGACTACGGAGAACTTAAGATGGCTGTCACCAGAGGTGACGGAAGAGTCCAGGGCGAGGACGTGACGGCTAACGCGCGTGTGATCAAGGATGTCAGGCAGCATATAGAAGACGCGCCGGAATATCTGGAGCTCAGGGGCGAGGTCTATATGGAGAAGGCGGACTTCGATAAGGTAAACGCTTCTCAGGAGCTGGAGAGCAAGCCTCTCTTCGCTAACCCGAGAAACTGCGCGGCCGGAACTCTGAGGCAGCTGGATCCGGAGATCACCAGGGAGCGCGGCCTGTCCATGTTCATATTCAACCTGCAGGACGCCAGGGGTGTGAATTTCGTAAACCATACGGATTTCTACGATTACCTGCGCCAGCGGGGCGTTAAGACTATAGAAAAGTATTTCGTCTGCAGGACCGCGGACGAAGTATGGGAGGCCATCCAGAAGATCGGCGAGATGCGCGACGACCTGACCTACGATATAGACGGGGCTGTCGTCAAGATCAATAACCTGGAGGACAGGAAAAAGTGCCCCGACAGCGCCAAGAACGGCGGCTTCCTCATCGCCTACAAGTATCCGCCTGAGGAAAAGGAGACCGTCATCCGCGACATAGAGCTTTCGGTAGGCCGCACGGGCCGGGTGACCCCGACTGCGGTGTTTGACACCATCAGGCTCTGCGGGACAAATGTTTCCCGTGCCACCCTCCACAACCAGGACTATATAGACGAGCTGGACGTGGGGATAGGCGATACTGTCAGGGTATATAAATCCGGGGAGATCATCCCCAAGATCCGTTCAGTCGTAAAGGAAAAGCGCCCTGAGGGCATAGTAAGGTTCAGGATCCCCGACACATGTCCGGTGTGCGGTGCTCCCGTGGTCAGGGAGAGCGGCACGGCCGATATGAAGTGCACAGGAAGCGCCTGCCCTGCCCAGCTTGAGCGCAGGATCATAAACTTCGCGGGCCGTGATGCCATGGATATCAAGGGCTTCGGCGAAAAGATAGCCGCGGCTATGCTCAGCGAAGGCTATATCCACAATATATCGGATATATACGATCTGCGCGAAAAGCGCGAAGAGCTGATAGAAAAGGGCACGGCGGGCCGCGAGAAGGGCACAGATAAACTGCTGGACGCCATAGACGCCAGCCGTAACAACGACCCCGACCGCCTGCTGACAGGCCTGGGCATCCCGGGAGTCGGCAAGACAGCGGCGCGCACACTCATGCTCCACTTCCATTCTATGGAGGCTCTGGAGAAAGCGTCTAAGGAAGAGCTGGTCTCGGTACCGGATATAGGCGATATCACAGCCGACGCTGTCATAGCCTTCTTCAGCAGCGATGAGAACCTGGAGCTCATGGAAAGGCTCAGGGAGCAGGGCGTCAGGATGGATATGGCTGAATCCGCTTCACAGCCTGCGGAGGGCGTATTTACGGGCAGGACTGTGGTCATAACGGGAACCCTTCCGTCCATGACCAGGAGCGAAGCTAAGAAGCTCATCGAAGCCAACGGCGGAAAAGTCACAGGCAGCGTGTCTAAGAAGACAGATTATCTCCTTGCCGGAGAAGACGCGGGCAGCAAGCTTACGAAAGCTCAGCAGCTGGGTACGGAGATCATAGACGAGGCTGAGCTCAGGCGCCTTATCTCAAATGCCGACGCCTGACGCGGTACATTGATATGAACAGATAATATATATTGATAAACAGGCAGGTCAGCCTCCGGCTTCCCGCGCGCTCTGCGCGCCCCCGCGGGCGGAGCCCGCGAAAACCGCTGAAGGACGCCTGTCTGGAGAAGAGAAAGAACAGAAATGAAGACCGGAAAGCTGGACAACAGCACACTCGAAAGAATTGTCTTAAACAAGATTAAATACAGAAGGGACGAGGTGAAGGTCAGTCCGGCGGTCGGAGAGGACTGCGCGGTTATAGACTTCGGAGATTACAACTGCGTTATGTCTACAGACCCGATAACCGCCGCAGTAAAGGACATAGGCCGCCTCGCGATCAATATTTCCTGCAACGACATTGCGTCCAACGGCTGCCAGCCGCTGGGGATAATGCTCACCGTGATGCTGCCGCCGGAGATCACAGAAGAAGAGATAGCGCGCATCATGGATGACGCCGCTGACGAAGCCGCGAAAGTAAAGGTCCAGATCATAGGCGGCCACACAGAGATAACCCCTGTGGTCAAAGCACCTGTCATCTCGGCGACCGCTGTGGGCCGCCAGCCGGTAAATGACGGAGTATACAGGAAAGCGGCTCCCGGCGACTATATCATCATGACAAAGGCGGTGGGCCTTGAAGGAAGCGGGATCATCGCTTCTGACAGGACTGAAGAGTGCAGAAAATTCCTCAATGAAGACGAGATAGCGGAAGCTGAGTCTTATCTGGAAGAGACCAGCGTGGTGCGTGAAGGAGTCATAGCCGGAAAAGCCGGCGCCGGCCCTATGCACGATGTTACAGAAGGCGGCATAGCCGGGGCTCTCTGGGAGATCACCAGGATAGGCGGTGTGGGAGCCGATGTGGATTTCGACAGAGTGCCGGTCAGGCCGGTCACTAAGAAGATATGCGATCATTACGGACTGAATCCTTACAGGCTCATATCAAGCGGCTGCATGCTGATCATAGCTCAGCTGGAGGCTTTGGACAGGCTTAAGGCGGCGTTCGCGGAGGGCAGTGTCGACTACACGGTCATAGGCCGTATAGTTCCTGAAGGCGAAGGAGTAAAGATAGATCCGCCGGGAAGCGATGAGCTCATGAAGGCTCTTTACGGGGAAACTGACATCACTGTCCGCCGGCAAAAATCTAGTTGACGTAAAGGCACTCATTTTATATAATAATCGTTGCAGTTGTCCTTTGATGGCTTTATCGGTCTGGCGTCGGGTCCTGCGCAATAAGAGCCTGTGAACCTCGTCAGGTCCGGAAGGAAGCAGCGATAAGCGGTGTCTCTTATGTGCCGCAGATCAGTCTGATGTCATTCCGGTAGAGCCTTTAAAGGACAATTTTTTTATATCCGGTATCTGTCCGGCTGTCACGGCCGGCGATCCTGCCGCGGTATTCTGATGGAGGATATTATGCATCAAGCTTTATACAGAGAATTCAGGCCTTCGCGCTTCGAGGAGCTGATAGGCCAGGATCATATCGTAAGGATACTGAAAAGCCAGATAGCGTCTGGGAGCACCAGCCACGCATATCTCTTCAGCGGGACGCGCGGCACGGGCAAGACGACTACGGCCAGGATCCTGGCTAAGGCGCTGAACTGTACCGGAGAAGGAGAGAAACCGTGCGGCGTGTGCGATAACTGCCGGGCTATAGCGGAAGGCTCCTTCATAGATGTAATAGAGATAGACGCCGCTTCAAATAACGGCGTTGACAATATAAGAGACCTGACGGACAGCGTCATGTACGCTCCTACCGTCGGGAAATATAAAGTATATATAATAGACGAGGTGCATATGCTGTCGCAGGGAGCCTTCAACGCCCTGCTGAAGACTCTGGAGGAACCGCCGGAGTACGTCGTGTTCATACTTGCGACGACAGAGCCGCAGAAGGTGCCGGCCACTATCCTTTCCAGGTGCATGAGGCTGGACTTCAGGCGTGTTTCAGAGAAAGCCCTTGTCGAAAACATGCGCCGCATCTGCGACGCCAAGGGCATAGAAGCCGAGGACGGAGCCCTGTCGCTCATAGCTGTCAACGCTGACGGGTCGGTCAGGGACAGCCTGAGCATACTGGAGCAGTGCATATGCCCGGGAGAGCCCCTGCGCAGGGACGACGCAGCGGCGGTGCTCGGCACAGCAGGCGAGGAATCGCTGCTGAAGCTTACCGACTGCGTCATAGATTCCGATACCTCGGGCGCCCTGCTCATGCTCAATAACATAATCAACAGCGGAGCGGACGTACGCTCCTTCATGAAGGAATGGCTGGAGCATTTCAGGAACCTGCTCCTGGCGCGCTATGTCGACAAGCCGGGGGATATGCTCAACATGTCCGACGAGAACGCGGCGCGCCTCATAGCTCAGGCAGGCCGCGTATCACAGGATTTCCTGGACAGGGCTGTGCGGGAGCTGACAGGCACTATATCAGAGACGCGATGGTCGCCGCGGCCGCGCGTGATGCTGGAGATGAGCATAGTCAAGCTGAGCCAGCCTCAGGATAAGGCAGCTGAAGCAGTGGTCGGGCCGCAGAGCGGACAGGCTGCTCAAAGGCAGGCCACCGCTCCTTCTGTACAGGCAGGAGCAGGCCGGGTACAGGCGCAGCCACAGCCGCGGCCGCGCGCAGCGACTCCGGATCCGGCACCGGCACCGCAAATGGCGGCTGAGCCTCAGCCAGCGGTCTTCGAAGAGGATCCGTATATAGACCAGTATCAGGACATCCCTCCATGGGAGGAACTGAGTCCGGCGCCAGAGCCTGATGTATCCGCGCCGGTAAGGCAGGAAGAAGCTGCCGCTCCGGCCGGTGCTGAAGCGGCGAAGCCTCAGCCAGTGGATCAGGCGGCAGGCGGATTCAGCGAGATGGACTGGAGAGAAGCGGTGGAAGCCGCTGCCTCACAGCACGGCATGTTCAGCAGGCTGAACGGAAGGACACATCTGGTCGGCGCTGATGGCGATATGATAAGAGTCAGCTGCGACGACGACAATACTGAAACCATGCTGAGGAACAGGGCTAAGGCGGCTCTGGAAGAGATAATAGAAAAACAGATGGGAAAGCATTTTTCCATTGATATAGTAAAAAAAAACATGAGCGGTAATGGCGGCGCGGACGCCGACAGGCAGAGGGAAGAGCTCGAAGCCTTTTTCGGCCGCAGCGTCGACATCAATTAGCAGTAAGGAGTAAGAAAAATGGGCAAAGGTATGAGAGCGGGCAAACGTCCGCGCCAGAGACAGGGAAACATGCAGGCACAGCTTCAGCAGATGCAGGCTGTACAGGCTCTTATGGAAAAGACTCAGGAAGAGATCGAAGCTAAGGAATTCGAAGTGTCTTCAGGCGGCGGTGCCGTTACTGTAAAGGTAAACGGCAAAAGAGAGCTTCTCGACGTTAAGATCCAGCCTGAAGCGGTGGATCCGGACGATGTGGAAATGCTCCAGGACCTGATCATGACTGCCGTAAACGAAGCTATGAAGCAGGTAGCGGAGTACAGCGAGAGCGAGATGTCCAAGGTAACAGGCGGCATCAATATCCCGGGCCTTTAATGGAGGGCTGATATGGGCTACAGATTTCCGGGTCCCTTCGAGAACCTGGTAAAACAGCTTTCGGGGCTGCCGGGCATAGGAGGCAAGACTGCCCAGCGCCTGGCGTTTCACATACTCTCAATGCCTGATGAAAAGGCTTCCCAGCTGGCGGGCGCTATCACCGAAGCAAAATCTAAAATGAAATACTGCTCGGTGTGCGGGAACCTGACAGACCAGGATCCTTGCGCCATCTGCTCAGACGAATCCAGGGACAAGACCACCATCTGCGTGGTGGAACAGGCCAGGGACGTGGCTGCCCTGGAAAGGACGAGGGAGTACAGAGGACTTTACCATGTCCTTCACGGAGCTATCTCGCCGATGGACGGGATAGGGCCGGACGATATAAATCTGAAACAGCTTATCATCAGGCTTCAGAACAGTGATGTCAAGGAAGTCATCCTGGCTACAAACCCGACCATAGAAGGGGAGGCTACGGCCATGTACGCCGCCCGGCTGATAAAGCCGTCGGGTATCAGGGTCACGAGGATCGCGCACGGCATTCCTGTGGGCGGCGACCTCGAATATACAGACGAGGTCACACTTTCAAAAGCGATGGACGGAAGGCGGGACCTGTAGCGGCTGTATGCTGCTGCCCCGCCTTTTTGAGTAAGCGCAGACATACGCGCTATATGGAGGTTTTAAATGCATCAGGTATATAACACAAGCGGTACATGCTCAGTCCAGCTGGAGTTCGACATAGATGAAAACGGACTCATCCATAACATCAAATATCTCGGCGGCTGCGACGGCAATCTTAAAGCTATAGGACTGCTGGCGGAGGGCAAAAAGGCGTCCGAGATCGCGGATACTCTCGAAGGCCTCAGATGCGGCTTCAAGCAGACATCATGCGGCGACCAGCTCTCCAAGGCTATACGCCAGGCAGGCTTCTAAGATGCTTAACATGTATTTCGGTTCTGCCGATTTCGACCTGGAACGGTTTATGTTCGGGCAGGCGGCGGAACGCATGCCTGACCCTGCCATAGTGATGGTCCCTGACCAGTTTACCCTTCAGGCCGAAAGAGACGCGCTGGAATACATGAGGGCGGATACCCTTCTCAACCTGGAGATAATGAGCCGGTCGGGCTTCACCAGAAAGATACTCGACAGCACGGGACATCCGGCCGGGATACCGGTGACAAAATACGGGCGTTTCATGCTCCTGGCCGGCATAGTCAGGAAATCCGGACCCGGCGGGGTCTTCTCAGAATATATCAGAGGGAGCCGCGCGGCAAGGACGTCTTTTTCGCAGATGCTGAACGACGAGATCTCGGAGCTCAAGCAGTTCGGGATCATGCCGGACGACCTGCGGGTCATGTCCGAGGCCTTCGATGGCAGCGTGCTGGGCAAAAAGCTCAGCCAGACTGCTGATATCTACCAGGCCTATCAGGAAAAGACCGCCGGCACATATAACGATAACGATGACCTGCAGAGGGCAGCGGCCGAACAGATGGGAGATTTCGCCCGCATAAAGGACACCGTACTCTGGGTCTACGGCTTCGAATACATGGCTCCGGCGATGATGGAGCTCATAGTCTCCGCGGCTGAGTACGCTCCGGCAGTAAACGTGGTCTTTACCGGGGAAGACGAAAACAGACCCGAATACGATATGTTCCACCGCATGACGTCCGCTCTGCGGACAAAGTGCGAAGAGCACGGAGTGGAATTAAAAGCGCATGAAGTGCCGGAAAAATATAGAGACATAAGGTCTCCTAAGGTGACCATAGCCGCGGCCGGTGATTTCTACACAGAAGCCGAGGCTGCCGCTGGCCGGATAGCGGAGCTGGTCAGGGACGAAGGCCTGCGCTACAGAGATATAGCTGTGATCTGCAATGACATGGAAGTGAGGGGGCCGATAATAGCCCGCGCCTTCAGGCAGTACGGCATACCGCTTTTCTTCGACAGCAGGAGGCCCGTCATGCAGGAGCCTGCTATTGAGTTCATCTGCGCGCTCATAGACTGCGCTGCCGGAGGCAGGCAGTTCGACGATGTGTTCAGGATGCTGAGGACAGGCTTCGGTCCTGTAGACGGCAGTGAATGCGACAGGCTGGAGATGTACTGCCGCAGGTACCATATAAAGAGCGGACGCTGGAAGAAGGATTTCAGGTACGGCGAAGAAGAGGAAGGTATCGAAGGGTTAGCTGAAATTAACCGCATGCGCGCTGACGTATCTGACTTCCTCGGCAGCTTCGAAGATCTGTTCAGGGATAAACTGACGGTGAGGGAAAAGACCGAAGCCCTCTATTACTTCCTGACAGATACAGCAGGTATGTACGACAGGATACAGGCTGCCGCGGATGACCTGGAAGCCAGGAATATGCGCGAGAGCGCTGAGACAGCCCGCCAGATGTGGAAGACTGTGATCGGCATCATGGACCAGATGGTACAGGTGGCCGGAGACGACGAAACAGATGCTGAAGAGTACAGCGAGATGTTCCGCGAGGGGCTGAGCCAGCTGGAGATAGGCCTGATCCCGGCTACCGGTGACCAGGTGCTCCTGGGCAGCATGCAGAGGACCCGCACCGGCGATATCAAAGCCCTGTTCGTCATGGGCGCCAACGATGGCGTCCTTCCTGAAGAGGGCAGCGCCGACGGAATATTCTCGGATCTCGAGAAGAGGGCTGTCGAAGAGCGCTTCAGGGCTGTAGGGCGCACGGACGCTGCCAGGAACATGGAGCAGGATCTCGATATCTACAAGAATACTTCCAGAGTGAGCGGCTGGCTGTTCATCTCATATGCTTCCCAGGATATCGAAGGAAGCGAGATCAGGCCTTCATCGCTCATCCAGTCGATCAGGAACAGGTATAAGGAACAGGAACAGGATATAGAGGAGCTGGATATCGGAGATCTCACAGAGCCTATGAGGCTGATACAGACAAAAGGAGGAACGGTTCCGCACCTGGCCGCAGTGCTCAGAAAAGCCGCGGACAGCGGCGAAGGACCTGAAGACGCCTGGAAGGCGGCATCCCTTCTTCTCTACGGTTCTTCTTCCTTTGAGGCGATGAAAGAAGGCCTTTTCTTCACCAGGAAAGCCGAGAAGCTTAGGCGCAGCACCGTAGAAGACCTTTACAGCAAAGATGTCGGAGGCAGAAAAGCTGTCACGCTGTCGGCATCGAGGATAGAGAAATTCTCAAGATGCCCATTTTCCTTCTTTGTCGCCTACGGGCTGAGGCCGAAAGAGAACAGGCCCTTCGACGTCGACTCGCGGTCCATAGGCGAGATATTCCACTACTGCTTCATGAGAGCGGTAAAGGAGCTTTCAGCCAAAGGAATGCCTGTCGACTCGCCGCAGGAGTCTCTGTGGCTCAGGGCAGGCGAAGCCGATGTCCGCGGAGCGGTCGAAAGATACGTGGATGAGTATACTGAAAGCTACAGGGAAGGCGTGTTCGGATATTCCGACTACAGCATCTATATCAGGGAAAGGCTCAAGGAGGCTGTCTTCGTCAATGTCTGGATCCTGGTCACACAGGTGCGGAAGGGCAGGATCCGCAGGATCCACTTCGAAAGGGAATTCAGGCGCGGCAGCAGGTCCGCTTTTCCGCCGGTCGAGCTGACTCTGGAGAGCGGAAGGACAGTATGCCTGGAAGGTAAGATAGACAGGATAGACGAGATCGCGGCCAGAGGCGATGAAGAACACACTTATGTGAGCATCATAGACTACAAGACGGGCAGCGATAAGTTCAAGCTCCAGCAGGTAGAAGCCGGCGTCATGCTGCAGCTCATGATCTACCTCAAGGGCGCCATGGGCGGCATAAGGGACGCTAAGCCTGCAGGAGTATTCTATTTCCCGGCTCGCGAGCATGTCGTGGACGTGACGGAGCATCCGGACATTTCGGACGATTCGCTGAAGGCTGAGATCATGAAAGAATCGGTTCTCGATGGTATCATAAACGGCGGGGAAGGCATAGTGGAAAGCATGGACAGCTCTCTGGAAGCGGGCCAGAATTCTATGGTCATTCCTGTGAGCAGGAACAAGGATTCGTCCATAGGCAAGAGCGCAAAGATCCTGGCGCCGGAGAAATTCGACGAGCTGATCTCAGATGTCGATGAAATACTGGAGCAGGCCGCTTCGCGGCTTTCCGACGGCTCCGCCGACGCGGACCCTAAGGTCGCGGGCGGATTCGACGCCTGCACTTTCTGCGGATACCGCAGTATATGCGGTATTGAACTCACAGGGAGAAAGAAAATTGAGGAAAATACTGAGACTGTCTGACATCATATTGATAATAGCGCTGGCAGTCGTCTGCGCCCTGACCTCATGGCTGGCCTGGCATGCCGGCAGCGGGGGGAAGACCGTGAAGGTGCAGGCAGACGGAAAGATATACGGCACCTACGATCTGGATAAGGACCAGGTCGTAGATATAGACACCGGTCTGGGGCATAATCAGCTGACGATAAAAGACGGCAAGGCCCTTATGACCGAGGCCAGCTGCCCCGATAAATACTGCATGAACCAGCATAAGTCGCAGGGAGGCATAGACAGATCCAACGAAACACTGATCTGCCTTCCCAACAAGGTCATAGTTTCCATCGAGGGCGATGAGAGCGAGGACAGCGGAAAGGACGCGGAGGAAAAAACGCCTGACGCTGTATCCGGCTCCCCGACCGCAGGAAACAGCCAGTCCGGAGGTGAGAACGATGCAGGGTAGAGATAGAAAAAAAGACTCGGCCGCTTACCGGGTGGCGCTTTCTGCTGTGCTCACAGCGCTGGCTATGATATTCTCTTATGTGGAAGCGATACTGCCTTTCAATTTCGGCATACCGGGCGTAAAGCTGGGCCTGTCCAATCTGGTGGTCCTGGTCGCTCTCTACAGCCTGGGCGCGGGCTATGCTTTCGCCATAAACATGACCAGGATAGTGCTGTCGGGACTTCTCTTCGGCGGAGTCTCCGCCATGCTCTACAGTCTGGCGGGAGGCCTGCTGAGCTTCGCCGTTATGTTAATATTAATGAAGACAGATATTTTCAGTCCTATAGGGGTGAGTACAGCGGGCGGCGTATCTCACAACATAGGCCAGCTGACCGTGGCGGCCCTGATAACAGAGACGCCTAAGATATATCTTTACCTTCCTGTTCTGCTGATATCGGGCACGGTCACGGGCATACTGCTGGGAACGGCCGCGGCTCTCATACTGCAGCGCATGGGAGCCATCGTCCGCGGAGCGGACAAAATAGAAAGGAGATGATGAAAACGGTTCATATCGTACTGGATTTTGAGATGAATCCTGTTTCAAGAGAGGAAAGGGAGAAAAACCGCGAGAACAAGCATCAGAAACACGGCAGAAGGCTGCAGAGCGAGATCATAGAGATAGGCGCCGTAAAGCTGGCTGAAGACGGATGTCGCAGGATAGATGAGTTCAGCATACTTGTAAAGCCGGCCCTTAACGATGTGGTGGAGAAAAAGATAGAAAGCCTGACCGGCATCTGCACCGAAGACCTGACTGATGCCGTCGGCTACGAAGAAGCCATGGAAAAGTTCTCGGAATGGATCGGAAACGACGAGCATGCGCGCATATACAGCTGGTCTACGTCTGATTCAAACCAGATAAAATGCGAATGCGTCTTTAAGAACGTGGAATTCCCTGAAAACATGACCGACTGGGTGGATTTCCAGGAGATGTTCCCCAGAGAGACCGGCATCCAGATAAAGCGCCAGATGTCACTGGAATACGCTGCGGAGCTGGCAGGCATAGATTTCGACGATGAATCAGCTCACAGAGCGCTGTACGACGCCGAGAAGACAGCGGAGCTGGTCCAGATGGTGCTTACGGGAGATTACAGGGAGAAGATGAAGAACGTCACGGGAGTGCTCAAGTCCGATGTCGAGACCAGCACAGCTTCCATGGCAGATAAGCTCGGGCCTAAATACGCGGAGCTCATGAAGCGTTTCAGCGAAAGCCAGGCTTAGACGAACGGGGGAAGATTATCAATATATAAACAAAAACAAAGAAAAACGCCGGAGACGGCGTTTTTTTTATGTGTAAAATACGTGTTTTTATCTTGCTGCTCGTTTTACGCGCGCTCCGCGCGCCATGGCGGCCGCAGGCCGCGAAAAACGCTAGTCCTGATACATCTGTGTGAGCAGGATCAGGTTATTGAGTATGCGCGCTGTGAGCCCCCAGATGCCGAACCCGTTGTATTCCCAGTAAAGTGTCACTCCGTAAGGTGTTTCTACGCTCAGGTGTTTCTGGAGGACTTCAGGAAGGGATTCGTCGTTTTCTATGCTCATCTTGTATGAGTAGCGTTCCGGCTCCTTGTTCATGAGGAAAGACATAGGCACGGTGAACACCTGCTGCACCTCGGCGCTGGTCTTTATGTTTTTATAGGCGTAATCGCTCAGGAGACCTACGAAGGGCTTCACGAGACGGCCGCCCTGGATCCTTTCGCGGGGAAGCTCGCCCAGTATCTTTACTGATTCGGGAGTGACGCCTATCTCCTCGACGGTCTCGCGGAGGACAGCGTCTATAGACCTTTCGCCGCTTTCGAGATGTCCACCGGGGAAGGCTACTTCTCCGGGCTGGCTGACAGTGTCTGACCTGACCTCAAAAAGGACTTCCCAGCCGGCATCTGTATTTACCATAGGCACGAGCACCGACGACGATGTGTCTTTTCTGGGAAGCTTGAACTCGAGAGCTCTCTTGAGCTTTCTCTCTGTTATGTCATTTGATCTCATATATATACACATCCTTTCATCCGCGTCCGCGGGAGACGGACCGGAATGGCTGAAAAGACCGCCTGAGTGATCGACTTTTTCCGCGTCCGCAGGGGACGGATGGAGCTGGTCTTTCAGTCACAACGAAATTATATCACATATAGCAGCGGTGGGCAGTGTGATATTAGCGGGAAGGATAAAAGAAAAGCCGCGGACCTGGAAGCCCGCGGCTGAAATAGTCGTATATTAAACTGTATATGCTGTATCCGGCGGATTAGATCTCTTTTTTCCAGAGTCCGTGGAGATTGCAGTAAGCATAAGCAGCGAGGAGCTCATCGTCGTCTGTGAGGACGAATGAAGCTTCGGGAGCTGATTCCGGCTCGAGCAGCTTTCTCTGGTTGCCTTCCTTAGTCTCGATAGAGATCCACTGGATGTAGTGTTCGCTTGTCATAGGATGAACAGCAGCGCCGACCTTTACAGTAACTTTATTGCCGTCTTGCTCGATAACAGGGACATGCTTCTCTGCTGAAGCGTCTACCTCTCCAGGGATGATCTCGTCCATAGGGCTTCCGCAGCATGAAACTCTGCATCCACTGTCCTCTACTACCGCATAGATATTACCGCATTTGCTGCACTTGAAAAATCTCTGAGCCATATCCGTATCCTTTCTTTTAATACAACTGCCGGTAAGCTCCGGCATGGGTTTGCTATCACTCTTATAAAAAGTTTAATAGCCGGAGTTGAAACAGTCAAGCGTTACTTGCTTGTCAATCTCTGTGTCTGTGTAAACCTGTCAGATGCTGTGATAGGCCTTGATCTGCCGAAAGATGATACGCATATAGGGACAGAGACCGCGGCCAGATGGACACGGTCTCTGAATATAAAAGGTTTTGGATTTGGAGTTTGCAAAATCGTGTTTCAGGAAGAGCCTGGGCTCCGTCCTGTCTATAAAGCCAGCTTCAGGATATCCTTGAAGCGCTGTTCATCCAGAAGGACGTAATGCCCGACCGGATCCTTTCCGTTGTGTGTAGCCTGAGCTGCCATCTGGTCGAAATGCTCAGTGCCTATGCCCAGCTCGCTGAGACGAGTCCTGAGATGGAGGACATTCCTGAAGTAGTCCTCCAGGTGATCAGCGGCCTTGAGCGCAAGCTCTTTTTCGCTCCAGTCGTAAGGGTCGAAGCCGAGTGCCCTCACCGCGAACTGGGCGATCTTGTACGGCTTTACGTCGGCCATATACCTTATCCAGGCCGGCAGGACTACAGTCATTCCTTCGCCGTGGGTTATATCGTACAGAGCCGAAAGCTCGTGCTCCAGCCTGTGCGAGCCCCAGTCGCCTATCCTTCCTGTATCCAGCAGGTTGTTGTGGGCTACTGACGCTGTCCACTGGATTTCCGCCCTGGCGTCGAAGTCCAGTGGATGTTCCATTACGCGCCTGCCGTTCAGCAGCAGGGCTTTTACAGCGCCTTCTATCATATAGTCTGTCAGATCTGTATGGGAGACAGGGCTGAAATATCTTTCGATGAGATGGGAAGCTATGTCGGCAATGCCGGCAGCCGTCTGGAAAGGCGGGAGTCCCAGCGTATAAGTCGGGTCCATGATGGCGAACTTAGGAATGATCATGTCGTTCTCGAAGCCTACCTTCAGTGTCCCGTTGGAGAGGATGGCGGCATTTGATGTTTCGGATCCGCTGGCCGGAAGAGTCGTGACGACTCCTACCGGCAGGACCTTCTCAGGCGGGATCTGCTTCTCGAAGAAGTTCCAGATATCGCCGTCATAAGGGATGCCCAGGGATACAGCCTTTGCTGTATCTATGGAACTGCCGCCGCCGACAGCCAGTATGAAGTCGACGCCATTCTTCCTGCCTTCGTCTATGAGCTCTCTTACCAGCTCTATCCTGGGATTGGGCTGTACGCTTCCGTTCTCGTGGAAGTCTATGCCTTCACGGCTGCAGGTGTCTTTTACAGCGTCATATATGCCCAGCTCCTTGATAAAATCGCCGCTGTAAACCAGCAGCAGCGATCTTACGTCCAGATCCTTCAGCAGTCCGCCCAGATTGCTTATGGCGTCTTTTCCGAAGCAGATCCTGGCTGGGTTGTAATAACTGAATGGGATCATTTGATTCACCTTATTTACTGCTGTTTCTCCATGTAGCAGGCTTGAACTGGTCCTTGATAGGGAGGAGCCTGTCGTCTATGTTTATCTGGAGTACTGAGTTGAAGTTGTTTGTAGCGATCATCTGAGCGCCGAAGCCTACTACAGCTACGATCTCAGGATCAGTGAAGAATTTCCTGAGCCTGTCGAAGAGCTCGTCTGATACAGCTGTAGGATCCTTTACGATCTGCTGACCGAGTTCTACGAGAACCTGCTGTCTTTCATTGAGTTCGAGATTTTCAGGATCGAGGCCGAGCTCCCTGATATCGCTGATGAAGAAGAGGGAGCAGAGCATGCAGCTGTTTGTTGTTGAGATAGCGTGGGCGTAGAAAGTAGCGTCAGTTACGCCGACTACCTGAACGAGTCTGTTCCATGAAGTATACCATGCCATAAAAGCGTCGTAAGTAGGGTAATCCTGGAGGAGAACTTCCTTCATATTAGTGAGGTTGTTGTTCTTCTTCTGTGAATCCCATGCTTTGAGAGCGTCGCCCTGTAATTTATCTCTTGTGATCTGTGGTACTCTTGACATTTTGTTTCTCCTTTTTACCGCGGATCCGGATCTGCCGGCCGCGGTCATTTCCAATATAAATATGATAAGTTCTTTTCTCTGTTGGCCGGATACCTTTATCCGGTATCCGGGTTTCGGCAGCAGATAAAAGTGGTGCTGCATTTTATCCGGGACTCTGCCCTGTATGTACCGCCGGAGCGGCGCGCGGAACGACTGCTGCCGAAAGATAGTACGTTCCGCGCTTTGTGTTGTGTGTTTATCTGTGTGCTTGACTGTCTTGCTTGTATTATTCAGCTGAGCTGTCGGCTGAGGAATCAGCTGCTGTGTCCACGTCTGCAGGAACTACAGCGCCGTCGTAATTCTTATTGATGAAGTCCTTTATCTCCTTGCTCTGGAGAACCTTGACGAGCTTCTTGACAGCTTCGTTGTCCTTGTTTTCAGATGTTACAGCTACGATGTTCGCGTAAGTCTGGGCAGCGACAGAATCGCTCTTCTCGGCTGCGAGGGCATCCTTCACATGGAGTCCGCCTTCTATAGCGTAGTTGCCGTTGATAACAGCGATATCAACATCCTGGAGAGAACGTGTCAGCTGTTCAGGAGCTATCTCCTTGAACTGCAGGTTCTTAGGGTTCTCAGTGATGTTCTGGGTAGTGACGTTGATATTGGAAGGGTCGTCCAGCTTGAGGAGTCCCTGGTCAGCGAGGAGCAGGAGAGCTCTTGCCTCGTTTGTAGTGTTGTTAGGAACAGCTACGACAGCGCCGTCCTTGAGGTCGTCGAGGCTCTTTGTCTTGCCTGCGTAGATGCCGAAAGGCTCGTAGTGTATAGCGCCTGCTGAAACGAGATCAGCGTCGTTCTGCTTATTGAAGTCTTCCATGAACGGAACGTGCTGGAAGTAGTTGGCGTCTATTTCGCCTGCCTTGAGGCTGGTGTTAGGAGTTACTGTATCCTCCATCTCTACGATTTGGAGATCAACGCCCTCTTTAGCGAGTATAGGCTTAGCCTGTTCGAGGATCTCAGCGTGAGGTGTAGGGGAAGCTCCTACCTTGAGAGTTACCTTCTGTCCTGAAGATGTGCTTGAGTCAGCTGAAGATGCAGCTGCCGAACCGCCTGATGACGAGCTTGAGCTGCCGCATGCTGTGAATGTTGCTGCGGCAAGTGCCGCAATGAGTAAACCAGCGAGTATCTTTGTTCTTCTTTTCATTTTTTTCTCCCTCCGGATTTTCCTTAAATCAAAAGTGAAAATGGTTTTATGTAAATAAAATTGCAGCCTGTATTGTGTGAAGCGCAGAGCGCTGTTTCCGCCGGCTCCGCCGGCGCTGCGCGCGGAGCGCGCCTGTCATATGTGCTAGTCGTGCTTATTGCTGCTGGCGAGCTTTGTACCGATCTCCTGAACCACCTGAACTATGACTATCAGGATCACTACTGTTACCAGGAGTATTTCGGTATCGTATCTGTAGTAGCCGTATCTTACGGCTATATCGCCGAGTCCGCCGCCTCCTACGAAGCCTGCCATCGCCGAGTATCCGAGGATAGTCAGGAAGTTGATAGTAGCTCCTAGGATCAGCGAAGGAACAGCCTCAGGCAGTATGAAGAGCCTGATGACCTGCCAGGGAGAAGCTCCCATGGCCAGTGCCGATTCCTTGATGCCTGCCGGTACTTCCTGCAGCGACTGCTCTACCATCCTGGCTACTATAGGAATGGTGCCTATGGTAAGAGGTACACATGTAGCGGCTGTGCCGAGCGATGTGCCGACTATGAATCTGGTTACCGGGATCAGCAGTACCAGCAGGATCAGAAACGGAATGGAGCGGACGATGTTGACTATCGCGCCTATCACTCCGTAGACCGCCTTGTTCTGGTGAAGTCCCTGAGGTCCGGTGAACGAGAGGATGACTCCCATCGGAAGTCCGATGATATATGTGATCATGGTTGAGACTACGCTCATCTCGAGCGTCTCCAGAAAACCCTGGCCTATGAGGTCCCATGGAATCGAACCCATTATGCAGACGCCCCCTTTTCTGTAACTTCAGTGATAGATACTCCGTCTTTTCTCAGCGAAGCTATGATCTTCTCATCGGCTTCGTCGGGTCCCGGAAGCTCAGCTATCATCTGCCCGAAGGCCTGTCCGTTTATGCTGCTGGTGTTGGCCTCCAGGATATTTATGCTGTATCCTGTTCTCTGTATCACATTTGCCAGGATAGGCTCGTTGGCGCTGTGGCCGTCGAAGGCTATCCTTATGAGGCGCCTGCCTGTGTAGTCGAACGGATTCAGCTCATCCGCGCCTTCCGGATATACCAGCTGTCTGCCGACATCCGACTGAGGGTTGGTAAAGATATCGTGTACCGATCCTATCTCCTCGAGATGTCCGTGGTTGATGATCGCCACCTTTGTGCAGATCTTTTCCACTACCTTCATCTCGTGGGTGATGATCACTATGGTCACGCCCAGTTCCCTGTTTATCTTCTGCAGCAGATCCAGGATCTCGCCTGTTATCTTAGGGTCGAGAGCGCTGGTCGCTTCGTCGCAGAGGAGAACCTCCGGATCTGTCGAAAGCGCTCTGGCGATGGCGACTCTCTGCTTCTGTCCGCCGGAGAGCTGAGCCGGATAGGCGTCGGCTTTATCAGCCAGCCCTACGATCTCCAGCATCTCCTTAGCTTTTTCTATCTGCTTTTCCTTAGGCGCTCCAGCTACTTTGAGAGCCATCATCACATTCTTGATGACCGATTTCTGCATCAGCAGGTTGAAGCCCTGGAATATCATCCCTATCGACTGCCTTTCCTTCCTTAGTTTGGCCGCCGGCAGGGTCTTTAGATCTTTGCCGTTGAAATAAACGGCTCCGTCTGATACATCTTCGAGCCTGTTCAGGGTCCTGACCAGCGTGCTCTTTCCGGCTCCGCTCATTCCGATGATCCCGAATATGTCGCCCTTTTCTATCTCCAGGCTTATGTCGTCGAGGGCTTTTACCTCGTTCTTTCCGTCGCTGAAGACCTTTGAGACATGCTCCAGACGGAATACTGTCTGTCTGTCACTCATTACCTTAATTCTCCAAAACCTAAAAAGCTTTTTAAATAACTTGTCCAGTCCGGTAAACCGCTGTACTTCCGCGGCTTTCCCTTTGCTTGATATGCATTATAGGTTTTAAATCATATCGAGTCAATAGGAATAATGGAAATCTATGTCTTGACAAATGTTATGTTTAGTTATAACTTCAGACTATAACACGCACGAACGTTGAAATTTAAAGCTATATCAAAACCAGCCCGAGCTATAGGATGAGGTTATATAGTCCTAAAGACAGAGCCTGACGACCGCTCCGCGGACAGATATTCTGATTTCTTTACATGCATTTATTATCAAAACGACTTTAAATTTTACATAGCAGTGTTAATATTCATCTCGGTTGAGAAAAGCAGGCCCGCATGGGCATAACATAAATATCCGGCCGCAGGGGTCGGATCATCCTTTCGCAAAACAGTTTTTGGCAATTAGCTGAAAAACATATCATTTTTCTCTTTCTCCATCGGGGGAGAGGCCGAACGGCCTCTTCTTTTTTTTATTTTTGAAAAACAGGCAGCCGGGAAAGAAGGAGCAAACTGCGGCCCTGCCGGAGGCAGCTGTCAGCGGAGCTGACGCAAGTTGCCGGCATAATTTATTTATGTTATGATTTTTGAATATCAATACATGGGAGATAACGGCGGAAGCCGTTGATTTTACAGAAGAGCAGGACTATAAATGGGAAACGAGAAAAAAGAACAGCCGGGCAGCATAAACTGGTACCCGGGACATATGAAGAAAACACGCGAGCTTATAGCTTCCAACCTTAAGATGGTAGACGCAGTGATAGAGGTAGCGGATGCCAGGATCCCGCTTTCGAGCAGGAATCCTATATTGGCGGAGCTCACAGAAAGGAAGCCCCGCATACTGGTGCTGAGCAAGACGGATCTGGCGGATCCGGCCCAGAATAAGGCCTGGACTGCCAGAATGGAAAAAGAGGGAATGAAGGTTATAGCCGCGGACTGCAGGACTGGTAAAGGGGTAGATAAGATATTCAAAGCCCTTCAGGGACTTCAGGAGAAGAGGGACGCGCAGACGACGAGAAAGCGTCCGGTCAGGCTGATGGTGGTCGGTATTCCTAACGCCGGAAAATCATCGCTGATAAACCGGCTAACAGGCAAAAAGAGCGCCCAGGTAGGCAACAGGCCGGGCGTGACGCGCGGAAAGCAGTGGCTGACTCTCAAGAACGGCATGCAGCTGCTGGATACGCCGGGTATACTGTGGCCTAAGTTCGAGGACCGGCAGACAGGGCTCAACCTGGCCTTCTGCGGCTCGATAAAGGACGAGATCATGGACGTGGAGACCCTTGCTCTGGAGCTGATAAAGGTGCTCCTCAAAGATTACAGCGGTCTGCTGGCTGCGAGATATAAGGTAGATGATATCAGCGATGACGGCCTGGAGGCTATGGAGCAGATAGCCAGGAAGAGAGGATTCATCTTCTCAGGGAACAGGATAGATTACGAACGTACGGCCAACACAGTACTGGACGAGTTCAGAGCCGGGACTATAGGCAGGATAACTCTGGAGCGGGCTGACTCATGACAAAGGCTGAGAGAATTGAAAAAATGAAGGAAGACCTGGCCAGGATGACCCAGATAGAAAAGGAGCTCTATGCCGCTGGCCATGAAGGCCGCGAGGTAAATATCATAGCCGGCATGGACGAGGTCGGCAGAGGGCCTCTGGCCGGTCCGGTCGTCACGGCTGCCGTCGTGCTCCCGCGGGATTTCGATCTGCTGGGTGTCAATGACTCCAAAAAGCTGACAGAAAAGCGGCGTGAAGAAATGTATAAAAAGATCATGGACTGTGCCATAGAAGTCAATATCGGCATCAGGGACAACATGGAGATAGACCGGGTCAATATCCTGAACGCGACTAAGGAAGCCATGGCAGACGCGGTAAACGGCCTGAAAAAACGGCCTGACGTCGTGCTCATAGATGCCCTTACTATAGAAGGGACGGATGTTCCGCAGATAGGGATAGTAAAGGGAGACGCAAAGAGCGTGTCCATAGCGGCGGCATCCATAATCGCCAAGGTCACCAGGGATCACATGATGATAGACTACGCGGAAAAATATCCCGGCTACGCGTTCGAAAACAACAAGGGTTACGGGACAAAGGCTCATTACGAAGGCCTGGACAGGCTGGGTCCCTGCCCGATTCACAGACGCTCATTCCTGGTAAAGTATTTTGAGAACAAAAAGTGATAATTCCTGTTGTGCATTTTTGTGAGCGGTCTTTGCAAAGCAAAAAGCGGTAAGGGAACAGCAGTCCACAGCTGTCGTGTCCGCTCCGGTGGAGTCAATCCGGATTTTTCACGACGCTTTCGCGGGAAATGATGAACCGCTCCGCAACTCACGAAAACACACCCGTGTTTTCGTTCAGACAGTGCTCCGCTTAAAATTCCGATTGAGATAACCGGAATTTTCTTCGTCATTTCAAGCCTCTCAGCATCGGAAAAATCACGGATCGTCTCCAGTCGCGGATCCGACAGCTGTGGACTGCTGATCTCTGTACTGAAAAACAGCATGTTGACAAATCCGTATCCCGGATGTTAAAATTTCATTTGCAAATATGCGCAGATATGCTTCTGTGGCTCAGTTGGTAGAGCAGCTCATTCGTAACGAGCAGGTCAACGGTTCGAGTCCGTTCAGGAGCTCCATATTTGTAAGGTCCGCTCCGGTCGTCTCTGTTGAAGGCCGGGGCGGATTTTGTTTTGTCCGCAAAATAGCCGCCGCTCCTGCGCGGAGCGCTGCGAAAGAGCAAAGACTTTGACTGCTCTAGTTAATAGTAGTAAAATTAATTATTAAAGTGAATTTTAGAATTGATATGACAAAGCGGTGTTTACTGTATTTTATACATCTATAAAGTATGCGCCTCTCATGTCAATGATCGATCAGATGCAGTAGGATAAGTTAATTCAAGTCAGGAGAATGTTTAAGTATGTCAAAGACAATTTCCAAAACATATGATCCGCAGGAATTCGAGCAGCGGATCTACGACGAATGGGAACAGAGCGGTTCTTTTAAGGCTGACGACGACCACAGCAAAAAGCCTTTCGCCATAGTTATGCCGCCTCCTAATATCACAGGCAAGCTTCACATGGGTCACGCCCTGGACCAGACTCTTCAGGACGTGCTCATCAGATGGCGCAGGATGCAGGGCTATAACGCTCTGTGGATCCCGGGCAGCGACCACGCTTCTATCGCCACTGAGGTAAAGGTAGTTAACAAGGTCAAGGAAGAAGAAGGCAAGACAAAGGAAGAGCTTGGCAGAGAGGAATTCCTCAAGCGCGTATGGGACTGGAAGGAAGAGTACGGCAGCACTATCACTAAACAGATCAGGAAGCTGGGAGCTTCCTGCGACTGGAGCCGCGAGAGGTTCACTATGGACGAAGGCTGCAGCAGGGCTGTAGTAAAACAGTTCGTAAACCTCCACAAGAAGGGCCTCATCTACAGGGGCAACAGGCTCATAAACTGGTGCCCTAACTGCGGAACTTCGCTTTCTGACGCGGAAGTAGAGCACAGCGACAAGAACGCCAAGTATTACTACATCAGATATCCGGGCGCTGACGGCAGCGAGGGTATTGTGGTAGCTACTTCCCGTCCTGAGACTATGTTCGGTGACTGCGCTGTTGCCGTAAGGTCTGACGATGAGCGCTACAAGGACATGATAGGTAAAAAGGTCATAGTTCCTGTAGTAAACAGGGAAGTCGAGATCATCGGCGATCCGTATCCTGATCCTGAAAAGGGAACAGGCGCGGTTAAGATCACACCGGCTCACGACCCTAATGACTTTGCTGTAGGCGAGCGCCACGACCTGCCTAAGTGGTCGTGCTTAAACGATGATGCCACCATGAACAGCCTGGCAGGCAAATATGAGGGCATGGACCGCTACGAGTGCAGAAAGGCTCTCATCAAGGATATAGACGAAGCCGGATATCTGGTAAAGACAGAGGACAAGGTCATCCCTGTAGGCGAGTGCTACAGATGCCACTCAGCTGTAGAGCCTATGATCTCAGACCAGTGGTTCGTAAAGATGAAGGAGCTGGCACAGCCTGCTGTCGACGCTGTAAAGAACGGTGACATAAAGCTGGTGCCTGAGAGATTCAGCAAGATCTACATGCACTGGCTCGAGGATATCCATGACTGGTGTATCTCCCGCCAGCTCTGGTGGGGCCACAGGATCCCTGCTTATTACTGCGAGGACTGCGGTGAGATCATTGTATCGGAAACTGTTCCGGACAAGTGCCCTAAGTGCGGCAGCACCCGCATCCATCAGGACGAGGACGTTCTGGACACCTGGTTCAGCTCGGCTCTCTGGCCTTTCTCGACTCTGGGCTGGCCTGACAAGAACGAAGACCTGGACTACTTCTATCCTACAGATGTCCTGGTAACCGGCTACGATATCATCTTCTTCTGGGTCATCAGGATGGTATTCTCGGGAATCGAGACTATGGGAGAGATCCCGTTCAAGTACGTATACGTACACGGACTGGTGCGCGACGCTCAGGGACGCAAGATGAGCAAATCGCTCGGCAACGGCATAGACCCTCTGGACATCATAGAGAAGTACGGCGC
Source organism: Bacillota bacterium (assembly GCA_028724585.1). Lineage (GTDB taxonomy): Bacteria > Bacillota > Clostridia > Peptostreptococcales > Anaerovoracaceae > RUG708. Next base: position 118,871 of record JAQYCQ010000039.1, read on the forward strand.
CGACGCTCTGCGCTTCATGCTCATGAACGGCATAACTCCGGGCAACGACATGAGGTTTATCCAGGGCAAGCTCGAGGGAGCCAGGAATTTCGCCAACAAACTCTGGAACGCTTCCAGGTTCGTGCTCATGAACATCACTGACGAGGATGGAAACCTCCTGCCTGAGGTATGCGAGAGCGTAGATCTCTCCAGCCTCGATCTTAAGGACGAAGATAAATGGATCATCTCCACTGTCAATTCCGCCCTTTCTGAGATCACCGGCAATATGGAGAAATTCGAGCTGGCTCTGGCTTCGCAGAAGATCTACGACCTTATCTGGAACAACTTCTGTGACTGGTATATCGAGTTCGTAAAGAGCAGGCTCTATGGAGACGATGCTGAGGATAAGAGGACAGCGAGACTGGTCCTCGTAGCTGAGCTCAAGGATCTGCTCAGGCTCCTGCACCCGTTCATGCCGTATATCACAGAAGAGATATGGTCGGCTCTCCCTAGGACAGAGGGCGAAGCCACAGAGAAGAATCCTGACGGCTTCCTGATCAGGCAGGCATGGCCTGAGTACAGTGACGCTAAGTCCTTCCCTGCTGAAGAAGCCGAGATCGAGACCGTGATGGAAGCTGTAAGGACTATCAGGAACATCAGGTCAGAAGCTGATACTGCTCCTTCAAGGAAGGTGGCAGCAGTCATCCTCGCTGAAGGAGACGCAGCTGACAGGCTCCGCGCCGGCGAGAGGCACATCAGGACTCAGGCTGGCGTAAGGGAGATCTCATTCATCGAGAAGAGAGAAGAGCTTACAGGCGACGTGATGTCCGGCGTCATCAATGGAGCCGAGATATTCATCAATACCGACGAGCTCATGGATTACGAAGCGGAGCACGAGCGTCTGCTCAAGGAAAAGAAGAAGCTCGAGGGAGAGGTGGCACGCGTAGATAAGAAGCTTGCCAACCAGGGCTTTGTAAGCAAGGCTCCTGAAAAGGTCATTCAGGCCGAAAGGGACAAACAGGTCAAGTACACTGAGATGCTGGCCAAGGTTACAGACAGGCTGGCTGTTGTTGAAGAGAAGATAAAATAACATGAATTACGATGAAGCTTTAGAAACGATACATTCATATCTTAAGTTCGGATCTAAGCTGGGTCTGTCGAGGATGAACGAGCTCCTCGACAGGCTCGGCCGCCCAGAAAAGGATCTCAGGGTCATACATGTAGCAGGCACCAACGGCAAGGGCTCAGTGGTCCGCTATATCTATACCGTCCTCAACGAGTCAGGCTATCGTGCCGGAGCGTATTTCTCACCGTATATAGAGAAATTTACTGAAAGGATAGAGTGCGGCGGCCAGCAGATCTCAGAGGAGGATCTGGTAAGATACACGGAGATCGTGGACGAAAAGGCTAAGGAAATGGTCGCTGAAGGCCACGATTCCCCTACAGAGTTTGAGATCGTCACCGCGATCGGTTTCATGTACTTCGCGGCTCAGAAGGTAGATTTCGTAGTACTGGAGACAGGCCTCGGCGGTATCGGCGATTCCACTAACGTGATAGAAAAGCCGCTGGCGACCATCATCACATCGATAGACTTCGACCATATGGCCGTTCTGGGCGATACTCTTCCCGAGATCGCGGCCAACAAGGCCGGCATCTTCAAGCAGGGAGTTCCTGCCGCGGCCTTCGTAAAGGACGAAGAGGCCAGGCAGGTCTGCATAGATAAAGCGGCGGAGCTCGATGCTCCTTTCTATGATATTACCAAAGCAGAGATCTCCGACGTAGTAAAAGATATAGAAGGCTATTCCTTCAGCGCCGATTTCGATATGGACGGGGAGCACCGTTCGTTTAAGAACATAAAACTGGGTATGGCAGGTACGCATCAGATCGAAAACGCTCTCTGCGCCCTTTACTGCATAGAGATCCTGAGAGGAGAAGGCGTAAATATCCCTGACCAAGCTCTTAGAAGCGGATTAGAGAAGTCGAAACAGCCCGCCAGGTTCGAGATCGTCTATAAGGATCCTTACGTCATCCTGGACGGAGCGCACAACTATGCCGGCGCCAGAGCCCTGGCCTACACACTCCACGAAGTACTGGACGGCAAGAACATCCTTCTCTGTGTAGGCATACTCGAGGACAAGGAATACCAGAAGATGGCCAAAGTGCTCAACAAGCTGCACTGCGACATAATATGCACATCAGTGCCTGTAGAGCGTGGAATGCCTGCCTTCAACCTGGCAGACGCTTTCGGCAGAGTCGGAGGCTTCGTTATCGGCATATATGATAATTACATGGAAGCCTTTAACGCGTCAGTAAGGGCGTCTGACGCTTACGACGCTATAGTATGGGCTGGATCCCTCTATCTCATGGGCCCTATCAGAGCTATGTTTGAGGAAGGAGAAGACTGATCGATGGAATCAGATTTTATCATTAAAGAAACACCGGCAAAGGAGAAAGGAAAGAAGCGCAAAAAAGTTCTTCTTTTCTATAACCCGGGCGCCGGCAACGGCATGTTCAAGGCCAACCTCGACAGGATAATAGAGAGATTCCAGGCGGTGGACCAGGTCGTGATACCGGTAAGAGCTGACGACAATGTCAACATCGAAGAGTTCCTGACCGAAATAAATATAGAAGAATACTCTAAGATCATAGCCGCCGGAGGAGACGGCACGATCAATGTAGTAGTAAACGCTATGATGAAGACCGGATGCAGACTGCCGATAGCAGTATTTCCGGCCGGAACCGCCAACGACTACGCCCATTATTTCGGTATCCCGACGACGATAGACGGCATGTTGGACATAGCTGTCGGAGACCATTACGTGGCAGCGGATATAGGCAGGTGCAACCAGCGTTACTTCGTGAACGTTGCCGCTATAGGCTCAGTCATCGACGTCAGCCAGAAGACAGATAAGAACATGAAAAACGCTCTCGGCATCATGGCTTATTATCTCAAGGGCCTGTCGGAGCTGCGCACCCTTAAGCCTGTAAAGGTAAAGATCACTACTGACAAGGAGGAGCTTAACGAGAACATCTTCTTCATGGTAGTGCTCAACGGCAATTCGGCCGGCGGATTCAGGAAACTTGGTGTAGAATCGTCCATAAACGACGGTATGTTCGATGTCATCATTTTTAAAGAGACACGTTTTGCCGAGCTGCCTATGCTGGGGCTCGACGTACTGCAGGGCCGCCACCCTGAAAACGACAACGTCATCTATTTCCAGACATCGCACCTTAAAATAGAATCTGACGAACCTATCAGCACAGATGTGGACGGCGAGCTGGGAGAGCCGTTCCCTCTGGACATAGAGATAGTTCCAAAGCAGCTGCTGGTAAACGTAAGCGCCAGGGAACAGATGCTTCTCTCGAACGAGGAAAAGACTGAAGAGAACTGATGCGGGACTTGCGCGGACGGCCTGCTCAGTGTCGCGTATATGGGGGTAGAGCCGAGAGCAGAGGAGGATTGATATGATAAGGATAATACCGACGGACGACCACGAATCGCTCAACGGATTTTACGCTGAGAACGGTCTCGAGATATCGGAGGATGATCCTACCGATACATCAGCATTGAAAAGCTGGCGTCTCTTTGATGAAAACGGTGTATTCGCCGGGGCTGTGACGCTGGCTTTCAGGCAGGGAGACTATATTATAGACGGAATAGCTCTTGACAAAGACCACAGGGGTCAGATGCTGGGGACAGGTCTGCTGAAGACAGCCCTTGTCGATGCCAGGGAGAGGGGCGCCGAACGTGTATTCCTGGTAGCCAGAGCGCCTGAATTCTTCAGGGCGAACGGCTTTGTGACAGTGCCGAGAGAAGAAGCGCCTGAGTTTTTCGAGTGTGCCGGCTGCGACCAGTACAACCTTTCATGTTTTCCGGAGGTAATGCGTTTTGATTACCCGGAGGAAAAATAACAGAAAAAACAAAAGAATATCATTAAAGGCCGCATCCTTCGCGGGCTTCGCCCGCAGAGCGGCCGGCGCCCTGATAGTCGCGGCTGCTCTTCTTGCCGCTCCAATGGCGCCGCCGGCGCACGCTGCCTCAGTCAGCTCCAGCTACCTGAGCGCGCGGTCCATCACGGCAGTCGAAGCTGACAGCGGCAGTGTGATAGCCCTGGACCTGCCCGCCGACGAAGATTACCGTTATATCAGGACGTCATTTATGGACAGCGGCGGGCAGCTGGAGAAAACGCGCAGCCAGACCGTGTACCACGGCCAGGCTGATATAAGCGTATCCGGGCTGGCTGACGGCACATACTATCTTCAGCTCTCCAGCTCTTCTGACGGCAGGGCTTATACATCTGTGTTATCCGGGAAATCCGGATTCATAGTCAGGATCTCAGGAGGAAAAGCCGAGGTAAGGCAGTCGCCGGTAATATACCAGTACATGGATTACTACAGCCATAAGGACAAGTCCGCAGAGGCTCTGTATTACTATCTCAGACCGTCTTACAGGGTTCAGAGCAATGACTCAGAAATGATCAGCAAGGAAGCCGAGATCACAAAAGGGCTGACCGGAGCTTATGAAAAGGCGGAAGCTATATCCAGGTGGGTTTCCGGGAACGTCTATTACAACATGGATGCGCGTAACGGCGACGATTCAACAGGTCCCGAGCTGAGCGCTGACGCTCTCGGGACTCTGAGAACGGGAGTCGCGGTATGCGAGGGCTACGCTAATCTCACTACTGCCCTGCTCAGGGCGGCCGGCATACCTGCGAGGACCTGTATAGGATACGGCCTCATAGATTCCGATGAGGAATGGTCCCAGTACAAGGCTTCAGGCTCGGCCGGGGAGAACCACGCCTGGACAGAAGCTTTCCTCAGGGGACGCTGGATAGAGATAGATCCGACCTGGAATTCAAAGAATATTTTTTATAAAGGCAGCGGAATAAAGGGGAACCCTGCCGATACCTATTTCGACAGCACTCCCCAGTTCTTCGCTTACGGCCATCTGCAGCTGAGGGCGGACGACTTCAGCCCTGACTATATGAAGCTCCTGTTCTATGACCTTAAGGACGACTGGTCTTATAAATATATCAGGTTTGCGGTCAACAACGATATAATGCACGGTACAGGCGATGGGCAGTTCGATCTATCCGGAAAAACGACTCAGGCTATGTTCATAACCATGCTGTCATTTGCAGCAGGCGAGGATATAAAGCCTTCGTCTGCTGCTCCATGGTACAGGGACTTCGACAGCTGGGCGCGCAGGAATGGCATAAATACCGGTGTCGGCGGCTACGATCCTGCAGCTCTCATAACCCGTGAACAGATGGCGGTTATGCTGCACAATTTCATAGAGACGGAGGATATAAATCCTGTATCCAAGAATTCGGGGACTTTCTCCGATATAGGCCAGGCTTCCTACTGGGCGAGAAATGACATAAGCGACCTGAAAAGATGGGGCTTTGTGGCCGGCCGCGGTGACGGGACGTTCGATCCCAAGGCTAATTTCACCAGGGCTGAGGCGGCTGTCATCATCACGATCGTAGAGGATGCTATACTGAGAGATTACCTGAACACATAAAATCAAAGAACGGCATATACAGAAAAAAGCTGAAACCGGCGCGCGCCGGCCTCAGCTTTTTTATATATGTCTTACGCGGCCTCCGGCCGCGGAAGGTCCACGGAGTGGTCGTAAGTCCGTAAACGGTAAATAACACGTACATTCAAACGCTGCCATAATTCCAATAAAATAATCAGGGGAAGCCAATACGACCTTCTCCGGATCATGACTATGGAGGATACAAAATGAGCAGCTTAAGAAGAACGGAAAACGACAGCC
>JAQYCQ010000040.1 GCA_028724585.1 Bacillota bacterium
GTGCAGCGGATATAAGTTCTCATAACTTAAATCCGCCGCGGCGCACGTGTCCGAAGAAAAAACACATCGGTGTTTTTTCAAGATGCGGCGCGGTTCGCCGTCTCCCGCGAAGGCGCCGTACAGGTTAAAAGGAAGATCACGGTCGGATCGCCGGCTGCAGAGCGAGGCTGCCCGGACTCCGCTTATTCTCAGCAATTTTTATCGCGCGAAATGGCTCTTTCTAGGCGGTCTGTCACTTCCCGCTGGAGCTCCGCTGCTGGGTTTGCTGAAGATCCCGGCCGGATACGTGATCGGCAATTGCGCTGCAGCCGCGGGCGCGGGCAGGGCTGTTGCGGGAGGCAGCTTGACCGCTCCGCGGACAGGGCGCTGGCGCGCAGACAGAGATTTTGCCGGAGGCACTTGTCGGCGCGTTATCCTAATACAGCGATTGACGAGCCTGACAATAAGACTAAGGCGAAGTCAGAGGTGATATAGGATGTGTGCAAAGCTGGCCCGTGAACGAAAAAGTTCAATGTGAACGGTTAGCCAGCGACTGCGGAGCCGTCAGCTATCAGATTTTGTTAACACAGCCTAAAGTATTTCCTTACAGGTCCAGATGAAAAAATTGTTTTAAATAACACGGAAAATGGAATATTATATATATAAGTATGGCATACGGCACGGAAATTGCTTTTAGCTATGACATACGCGAAATAATCTTTATCAAATGCAGCTTTGTAACTTTAAAAGAACAGACAGACGACAGATTTTCGGAGGGAAAAATGGCGAATATTTACGCAGAAGTAAGAGATTCGGTCAAAGACGGAAAAGGCGTAGCGATAGAAACAGTATTTAAAGGCGAAGAAGGCGACATCAAGGACGGCCTTACGAGAAAGCTCGTAGAACCTAAGGCTACAAAGGACGCCAAAGGCAACAGCCGCGTAGCTCCTGAGATGGAAGATAAGGACGGCCAGATCACAGTCACAGAACCAGTACTCCCTAAAGAGAGACTGATAGTACTGGGCGCCGGCCACATAGCGAGACCAGTATGCGAATTCTCTGCTAAGTGCGGATTCGAGGTTTACGTATGCGACGACAGGCCTGCCTTCGCAAACACAGACAGATTCCCGCTGGCTCACGAGGTCCTCTGCGACACATTCGAGAACTGCATAGACCAGCTCCACATCACCCCTTACGACTACGTAGTCATCATCACAAGAGGACACGTACACGACGCTGACTGCCTCAGAGAGATCCTGCCGGGCACACAGCCGGCTTACCTGGGCCTCATCGGCTCAAGGCGCCGCGTAAAGGGACTGCTGGAAATGCTCGTAAAGGAAGGCTACAGCAAGGAGAACATGGACAGGATCTGCACACCTATCGGACTTTCCATCGGCGCAGTTACGCCGGAAGAGATCGCCATCTCCATCCTCTCCGAGCTCATCTCATACAAGAGACTTCCTGAAAAGAACCCGGACGACACAAGACACGTCAACTTCTCAGACCTCGACCTTTATATGATGGACTACCTGGCTGACAACCACGACCCTAAGGCTATCGTAACAGTCATCCAGACAAAGGGCTCGACTCCGAGAAACGCCGGCGCTAAGATGGCAGTAAGCCCCAAGGGCGAAGTAACAGGCTCCATAGGCGGCGGCTGCAGCGAAGGCGCTGTCATCAGGGATGCCATCGATATCATCGGAACAGGCAAGTACAAGACAATGTTTATAGACATGACCGGCGAAGTCGCGGAATCAGACGGAATGGTCTGCGGCGGAGTCATGAAGGTGCTGGTAGAGGACGGAAGCGAGCCTCAGGCTTAATATATAAAGTACCTGGATATATTTATCGCGCGGCTGTGATGCGCGTAAGAGAAAGAGCGGGGTGATAAGATGACCAGAAAACCGATTTATGCGGATAACGCGGCGACAACGCCAGTATCCGAGAGTGTCCTAAACGCGATGCTGCCTTACTATAAAGAATTTTACGGCAATCCATCGGCTATATACAAAACGGGCCGCGAAGCGCATCAGGCTATAGAGAATGCGCGCAAGAAGATAGCGGACATCATAGGCGCGGGCCCTATGGACATATACTTCACATCCTGCGGGACCGAAGCCGACAACTGGGCTTTAAAGGGTACAGCCAGGAAGCTCAGGGCCAGTGAAGGCAAGAAGCATATCATAACGACAAAGATAGAGCATCATGCCATCCTACATTCCTGCGAGGCTCTCGAAAGAGAAGGCTTCGAGATCACCTACCTGCCTGTAGACGAAAAGGGCAGAGTGACAGCCCAGCAGGTAAAGGAAGCTATCAGGCCTGACACAGCCCTGGTCAGCGTAATGTACGCCAACAACGAGATCGGTACTATAGAGCCGATCGCCGAGATAGGAAAGGTCTGCAGGGAAGCTGGAGTCCTCTTCCACACGGACGCCGTACAGGCGGCCGGCATCCTGCCTATAAATGTAGAGGAAGACTGCATAGACATGATGTCGGTATCGGCGCATAAGTTCAACGGCCCTAAGGGTACCGGCTTCCTATACTGCAGGAGAAACCTGCACCCTGAAACATTCATGGACGGCGGAGCCCAGGAAAGAGGCCACAGGGCAGGCACAGAGAACGTAGCCGGCATAGTCGGCATGGCCCAGGCCTTCGAGGATGCCGCTGCCGGAAAGGCAGAATGGGCTGAGCACGAGAGAAAGCTGAGGGACTATATACAGAAGGGTCTCGAGGAGATCCCTGACAGCCAGGTAAACGGCGACCAGGACAACAGGCTGCCGGGTACGCTCAACATGTCCTTCCCGGGAGTGGACGGCCAGTCCCTGCTCTTCTCGCTCGACCTCAAGGGCGTGGAGGCTTCGTCAGGCTCGGCCTGCGCGTCCGGTTCCCTGGATCCCAGCCACGTGCTCATGGCCATAGGCCTGCCTTATACCATGGCCCACGGCTCCCTGAGGATCACCGTAGGAAGATATAACACGATGGAGGACGCGGAGTATATAATAAAGGCTGTTAAGGAAGTGGTAGCCGAGCTGAGGGGCTGACAGTCTCAGCGCCTGCCTTGAGGCAGAGTATCCATAGAAAGGAGACAGTATGAAAAAATCTGAATCAACAGATCTGGCGCTCGCCGAGAGCCTGAGGACTCTCATGATGCGCATGCCGTTCGAAAAGATCACGATAAAAGACATAACTGATGAAGCCAATGTCATAAGGACGACGTTCTACAATCATTTTCAGGATAAATACGATCTCCTTGACTGGATATATTACGAGTATTACATTAAACCGTCCAACCAGCTGATAGAGAACAACATGCTGCTGGAGGCCTTTACTCTGATGATAAAGAACATGGAGAAGGACAAGGAGTTCCTGCTCAAGGCGACAAGAGGCAACAAAGAGTCTATGCGCGACGTCATGTTCAGGTCCTACAAGGACGCGGTAGTCAAGATGGTGGAGGCGATAGACGTGGACCTGCCTTCTATCAATCCTCTGTTTACCAATGAACTGGTGGCTGAATACTACGCCAACAACGTGACCTTCGTGGTCCTCAAATGGATAGACATGGACATGAAAGTGCCGTCAGACAAGGTAGTAGAGCTCTTCCAGACTATGTTCATAACTTCTATAGAGGGCTTCCTCTAAGTGAGTAAATATACCTAACACTTTTACAATCAAAATAAATCTGTCTGATCAAGACGACATATCAGAGAATATGTCGTCTTTTTTAGACAGTGGAAAATAAGTATATAAAATTTGAAAACAGAAAAAAAAAGCTGGGTATTAAAAAACAGGACTTTTTTGTGTAGTATGTACATTAACACAAAATATTCCCGGAAGGGGTTGTCGGCGGAGCCGACGTAAAAAGCACGGCTTTCGTGCGCTAATATACTGAAAAATATATGTTTACTCTGTTTTACCGCAATTTTCTGCGGGATTCAATGATCAGGAGGATGCGGAAAATGTCTATTAAAGATATGGCAGAAAGAAAGGCTGCGGACGCTGCTATCTGCGCGATACTCAAGTCTGTAGGCAAAGACACACCGGAAGAACGTTCGAAGAAAATGGTAAAGCTGGTCGACCTCATGAAGAAGATGCTGGGCGACAACTTCGGCGATAATTTCTACGAGGGCGCCAAGAAGATGGCGATGGACCCTAACAATAAATGGACTAAATTTACTAACAAGCTGATAGACGAGCTGGACTTCAATGTGGCTCGTATGCAGGCTCTCAACCTGGGCTATCAGGCGGCTATCAAGGGCACAAAGGAGATCAGAGCCAACAGGATAAAGTACGGCTGCAACATCCCATGGCTGATCCTCATGGACCCGACTTCGGCCTGCAACCTCAGATGCACAGGATGCTGGGCTGCTGAGTACGGCTACAAGCTCAACCTCACATTCGAGGATATGGACCGTATCGTAACTCAGGGCAAGGAGCTCGGCGTTTACTTCTATATGTTCACAGGCGGCGAGCCTCTCGTGCGCAAGGACGATATCATCAAGCTCTGCAAAAAGCACCACGACTGCGCTTTCTCGGCTTACACCAACGGAACTCTCATCGATGAAGACTTCTGCAAGCAGGTAGTCGAGGTCGGCAACCTGTCCTTCTCCATCAGCGTAGAAGGCTTCGAGGACACCAACGACGACAGGAGAGGCCAGGGCGTGTTCAACCGCGTTATGCACGCTATGGACCTGCTCAAGAAGTATGGCTGTTTCTACGGAGTCTCCGTATGCTACACAAGGAAGAATCTCGAGACTGTAACCTCGGACAAGTTCCTCGATATGCTCGTCGACAAGGGCTGCAGGTACGGCTGGTACTTCCACTACATGCCTGTAGGCGCTGACGCCGACGTAGAGCTCATGCCTACACCTGAGCAGCGCGAATACATCTACCACAGGATCCGCGAGATCAGGGGCTTCGAGGGCGGCAAGATGATCTACACTATGGACTTCCAGAACGACGGCGAGTACGTAGGCGGCTGCATCGCTGGCGGAAGAAACTACTTCCACATCAACGCCAACGGCGACGCTGAGCCTTGCGTATTCATCCATTACTCAGGCGCCAACATCCACAAGAATTCCGTGCTCGAGTGCCTCCAGCAGCCTCTCTTCATGGCTTACAGAGACAACCAGGAGTTCAATGAAAATCATCTCAGACCTTGCCCTATGCTGGAGAACCCTGAGATCCTCCAGCGCATGGTAGATGAGTCAGGCGCCAAGTCCACAGACTTGGTAACTCCAGAGGACGTTCACTCGCTCTGTGCTAAGTGCGAAAACTACGCTAAGGAATGGCAGCCTGTAGCAGACAAGCTCTGGTCCGAGAACTCTCATCACGTCCCTAAGTACGACAACCACAAGAATCACCAGAAGGAATATCTGGAGACAGAAGCAGGCAAGAAGGCCTACAAGAGGGCAATGTCCAAGTAGGGCAGCTTCTCCAGAAGCGCTAGCCGTAAAGCTGTACAGACATCGTATAGAGTGTGTCTGACCTGTGTCGGCGGCCATAATGGGCAAAATAAAAGCAGTTTTGTAGGAAAAATTACAGTTTGCTGGATTTACAGCGCTGAAAAAAAGGTATAATTATAAGGTCGGAGGAAACAGCAGTTCTTCCGGCCTTTTTCAGTATGATTTTTTATCGGCCTGCGTAAAAGCAGGCATTTAATGAAGATCGCGGAAGCCGTAAGCGGTAAAGGCTGACCGGAAAGGGCGAGCTAAAAGCCCGGACCCCTGCCTGCCGACCGCTCCGCGGACAAGGCCGAAACGCCTGCTGAATGTGCGTTTCGGGAAAACTGCATGGAGGAACATAAATGCTGATTTCTACAAAGGGAAGATACGCGATACGCGTGATGATCGACCTGGCGCAGCAGAATGCGAACGGATACGTGCCGCTCAAAGAGATAGCCAACAGGCAGGGAATAAGTGAAAAATACCTGGAGAGCATAATCTCGCTGCTCAGCAAAGCCGGCCTGGTGGGCGGCGTGAGGGGCAAAGGCGGCGGCTACAAGCTGACCCGGGATCCAGAAGAATATACCGCATGGGAGATACTGACCACAGCGAACGGAACGCTGGCGCCGGTGGCCTGTCTCCAGAACGGAGCTCCCGGCTGCGAGAGGAGCGAGATATGCAAGTCGCTGCCGCTCTATGAGAACCTGTACGAGCTGGAGGAGATCTATTTAAAGAGCATTAAATTGCCTCAGCTGGTGAACGGAAATGTACCGACAGTCGACGATTTCCTCGGCAAAGCTCAGTAAAGGCGGCGCAGGAGCGGATCCGCCGTCAGGCGGCTGAGCGCTCGTGAGCGGGCAGATATAGATTCACTGATAATTTAGTCATTTACATATAGGGAAAATTTATATATGGATATAGTCTATAAGTAATAAGGAAAATCTATAAGTGAGATTGACATACCGCCTGCGGGGCTCTATAATAATCACAACGAAAAAATCCTACAAACAATGTAGGTTTTAAAATCATTATATCTTGTATGCTTAATTTATTTGATAAACGATAGGAGATATTAAAATGGCAAAAATTTATACATCAGCAGATCAGCTCATCGGCGGCACTCCGCTGCTCGAACTCACACATATCGAAAAGAAGTACGGCCTCAAGGCCAGGATCCTCGCTAAGCTCGAGTATTTCAACCCGGCTGGAAGCGTAAAGGACAGGATAGCTAAGGGCATGATCGACGAAGCTGAGAAGTCCGGAAAGCTCAAGCCTGGCTACACTATCATAGAGCCGACTTCAGGAAATACAGGTATCGGCCTTGCTGCTGTAGCAGCAGCGAGAGGCTACAAGATCGTCATCGTAATGCCTGAGACAATGTCCATCGAGAGAAGAAAGATGATGCAGGCTTACGGCGCTGAGCTCGTTCTTACAGAAGGCTCAAAGGGCATGAAGGGTGCCATCGCCAAGGCTGACGAGCTCCATGCCGCGGATCCAAACAGCTTCATCCCTGGACAGTTCACAAACCCTGTAAACCCTAAGGTACACAGAGAGACTACAGGCCCTGAGATCTTCGCTGACACTGACGGCGCTGTAGATATCTTCGTAGCAGGCGTAGGCACAGGCGGCACTATCTCCGGCGTAGCTGAATACCTCAAGTTCCAGAAGCCTGAAGTAAAGGCTTACGCGGTAGAGCCGGCTTCATCACCAGTCCTCTCAGAAGGCAAGTCCGGTTCCCACAAGATCCAGGGTATAGGCGCAGGCTTCGTTCCTGATACTCTCGACCAGGAAGCTTATGACGGCGTTATCCCTGTAACAAACGAAGACGCTTTCGCTACAGGCAAGGAAGTAAACGGCTCCGAGGGCGTGCTCATCGGAATCTCAGCAGGCGCTGCTGTATGGGCTGCTATCCAGCTGGCTCAGAAGCCTGAGAACGAAGGCAAGACTATCGTAGCTCTCCTCCCGGACGGCGGCGACAGATACATCTCAACTCCGCTCTTCGAATAATATAAAGACGGAAATCACGTCCGCTTCGCGGACATTGCGCCCGGAGGGCGCGGAAACAGCTGAATAAGATTTCGAAATCCTCTTTCCCCTTTCGCGGGAGAGAGGATTTTTTTACGCTCAGCGGGCAGTGTGAGCAACGCGCGCGGAACGCTCGGAGGGCGTAAAGGGCAGATCGGCGGAGACCGAATCAACCGCTGTGCGTAAGCAAGGTGCGCGGAGCGCTCGAAGGCGGAGACCGGGACAGACTCATGCAGCAGCATTGGAGACGGCCGTAGAGCTTTCCGGTGACGAGCGGCTAGAAGCGGCGAAGCAGAACTAAGTTCTCATAACTTAGTTCTGCAGCGGCGCACGTGTCCGAAGCGAAAACACATCGGTGTTTTCGCAAGATGCGGCGCGGTGCGCCGATTCCCGCGAAGGAACCGTACCAGGTTGGCTGGAAGCTCACGACCGGATCCACCGCTGCGCGTGAGACTGTCCCGGTCTCCGCCTAAAGCTTTTACATTTCTGAGATTGAATGAATCCAGATGGGATAGTAAAATACGGGTAACAGAGGAATTGCTTTTCTGGTGAACTGTGAAAGTATTGGGAAGCGGTGAGAGATGGATACTGACGAAATGCGCGAAGCGCTGAAGACAAACGCTAAAAGAGTAAAAGAGCCTTTGATGAAGGCAGTTTTCAGGATACTGTTCAGCCGCCTCATGCTCGTGGCTGTGCTGGTCGTCCTGCAGATGTACCTGATATATATCGGCCTGGACTGGCTGAGCGACTACTCCAAATATTTCGCGCCCGTCTGCAGCGTGCTGGCCGGGATCGTGATCCTGATCATACTGAACAGCAAGAACAATGAAGCATATAAGCTGTCCTGGAGCATAATCGTGGCCGTGCTGCCGATAGCGGGGCTTTTCATATACCTGGTGACCCATATCAACCCGATGAACAAACAGCACTTCAAGAAAGTAAATGAGAAGATAGCCGCGACAGAAGAGTATCAGACGACCCCGCTGCCCGTCCGCGACAGGGTGAAAGAGACAGACAGGAACTTCAGGAAGATGGTCAACTACCTGGAATTCACAGGCGGATTCCCGGCATACGACAATACCGAAGTCAAATATTACCCGATAGGCGACGACGTCTTCGAGGATATGTGCGCGGAGCTGGAGAAAGCAGAGGAGTTCATATTCATAGAATACTTCATCATAGCGCCGGGCCGTTTCTGGGGCACGATACTGGATATACTAGAGCGCAAGGTAAACGAAGGCGTGGAAGTCCGCGTCATGTACGACGACATGGGCTGCCTGTGGACGGTGCCCAGGCGGTATTTTAAGAAGCTGCACCAAAAGGGCATCATGTCCCACGTATTCGCGCCTATAAGGCCGTTTCTGTCGACATATTACAATAACCGCGACCACCGCAAGATCATGGTCATAGACGGCAAGGTGGCGTTCAGCGGAGGGATAAATCTGGCTGACGAGTACATCAACGAGTTCAAACGCTTCGGGACCTGGAAGGACAACGCCTTTATGCTGCACGGGGACGCTGTCAGGAATTATACGCTCATGTTCCTGCAGATGTGGAACGCCAGCGAGGAGGTCGACCGTCAGGAGGGCTACAGAGAGTACCTGAACATAGACAGCTTCAGGAAGCCTGACCTGGAGAACGACGGCTTCGTGATCCCTTACGCCGACGGGCCTAACAGGCAGGACAACGTGGCTGAGAACGTCTATCTGGATATCATCAACGGGGCGACAAACCATATAGATATCATGACCCCGTACCTGATACCGGATAACAATATCCTCCACGCGCTCAAGCACGCGGCCAAGACCGGTGTAGAGGTCAACCTGATCATGCCGCATATCCCGGACAAAAAGCTGGTAAATCTGGTTTCAAAGTCCTATTACCGGGAGCTGATAAGGGCGGGCGTACACATCTATGAGTATCTGCCCGGATTTGTTCATACTAAGATGGTGGCAGCTGACACGACCATATGCGCTACCGGAACGATAAACCTTGATTACAGGAGCCTTTATCTCCATTACGAGTGCGGCTGCCTGCTCTACCACAATTCGGCAATAGTCGATATAGAAGAGGACTTCACCGGCACGCTCATTAAATGCCGGGAGATAACGCTAGCCAGGATCAACAGCTGGACGGTCTTCTTTACGATCTTCACGGGAATATTGAGAGTTTTCGCGCCGCTGTTGTAAGGATAATAAATACCCCGCTCTCCGATGACGGAAAGCGGGGTTGTCATTTGCGCGCCTGTCAGGCATTGTCCGCGTGATGACCTGACACGGTACATGAAATGTGCCGATGTAGGTCACATGCAACCGATGCCCTGCGAACTTACTTTACATTTGTGAGCAGCTAGGCATCGTCTGCAGAGCGGTCGTCAGGCATTAGTATTTTCTATGATATCTCTTTTCGTATTCTTCTATCAGCTGAGCCCTGAAGTTAGGGTCGGCGATCTCTATCAGAGCCCTTGAGCGCTCAGGGAGGGATTTGCCCTTGAGGTGGGCTATGCCGTTTTCTGTGACTATGTAGTCAGCGTCCTCGCGTGTCAGGGTCACATCAGCGCCTTCATCTATGAACGGGGCGATCTTGGAAACGACCTCGCCAGAGAAGCTCGGGACGCTGGATGTCATGGCTATTATGCTCTTGCCCTTGTGGTCTGTCGAGAGAGAAGCGCCCAGGTTGAGGCTGGGCTGGCCGCCCACGCCGCTGAACTGGTACTCGCCTATGCTGGCCGAAACTACCTGTCCCATGAGGTCCACCGAAACGGCGGAGTTTATGATGCACATATTGGACTGCTGGGCGATTCTGAACGGGTGGTTGCAGTAGGTGGCGGACATGAAGAATACGTCCGGGTTGAGGTCTACGAAATCATAGAGCTTCTGGCTGCCCATTACGAAGGAGGTGCACATCTTGCCCGGCCATGTCGTGCAGTATTTGCCGGTGATGACGCCCTCCTCGGCCAGGTCGACCATGCTGTCGGACATCATGTCTGTGAATACGCCCAGATCGTGCTTCTTTTTAAGGGAGTGGCATACGGCAGCCGGGATGGTGCCTATGCCTACGGAGAAGGTCGCTCTGTCCGGGATAAGGGAAGCGCAGTACTCTCCGATAGCCAGCTCTTTTTCTGTGAGCTCAGGAAGGATCAGTTCCGGAAGAGCCTGGTCGCATTCCACGAAGCGGTCTATCTCGGTAACGTGGACAAAAGTGTCGCCCATGGTTACAGGCATCTCGTTGTTTACCTGAGCGATGACGCGGTCGGCGTGCTTGACGGCGGCCATAGTGTAGTCGATGGAGACTCCCAGGCTGCAGTAGCCCTTGTCATTAGGCGGTGTGACCGTGACCATAGCCACATCGGCCTTGAACAGGCCTTCGTCGAAGAATTTGTCAGCCTCCGAGTAATGGTTAGGCGTTGTGTCGCCGTAGCCCTCAGCGACGCATCCTCTGGTGCCGCCGCTCAGGAACCATCCGTCGAAGTGGAAGTTGTCCTTGTACTCAGGGCGTGTGTATTCGCCCTTGCCGAGTGACTGCATGTGATGTATGTGAACATTTTTATACGCGTCGTGGTTTTCGACCATGGCGCTGATCAGAGCCTGGGGCTCCGCCACATTGTGGCCGATGACGACGTGGTCACCGGAATGTATCAGTTCTACTGCTTCGGCAGCGCTGCATAATCTGCTTTTGTAATACTCCTGCCAGTCCTGCATTTATATACCTCCGAATCGTATCGAATAAGACCGCGGCCGGGACATGCGCCCCGGGGAATCACGGTCAGATCTCGGCTATGAACATCTCGAGGCCGAGCTTGGCGTCCATAAGGCCGTTTTTTACATTTCTGTCTATATCGTAAGCTCTCAGCAGTATCCGCTTCAGCTCGTCCGAGGTGTATTTCGAAGCGGGCTTAGAGAGCATTTTTATCCTGTAGCTATTGATCTTGAGCTCCTTCTCGAGGTATGACCTGCCGGCGCCCCTTTCGGCCGCCTCCTGTATGAGCATCATGACCTCGTACTGTGAGCAGATGAGGCCGAGTATGTTAAACTCTTCGCCTCCGTGGGAGAGTATGGAGCCGAGTATTTTGAGGGCGTCCGATCTGCGTCCCTCGGCGAGGGCATCTGTGAAGGCAAACCTGTCTTTCTCGGCGTTGCCCAGGACTATTTCCTCGACTTCCTCTGCGCTGACGGAAGAGCCGCCCGCGAAAAGGGATATCTTCTCTATGTCGCTCCTGAGGTTGTCGAGCGTATAGTCGGAATCGCGGTCGTAGTAGCCGGATATGTCTATGATGAGATCGACTGTCTCAGGCGTGAACTTTACGCCGCCCTGCTTCAGGTATTTCCTGATGAAGCCGGAAAGGGTAGGCCTCTTCAGCTTTGAGAACTCGTAGATCCTGCCGGCCTTTTTGGCCGCATCGCTGAAAGCCTTTCCCATGGCGCCCGCGTCCGGCATAGTGAAGAGGAGGATGGTAGAGTCAGGGACGCTGTCCATGTATCCCGCCAGCTCAGCGACAGCGGGGCTTTTAGGGTTCAGGTCCGATATCCTGACTATCTTCTTTTCAGACATCACCGGGAGCATCTCGCAGGCGTCTATGACCGGCTGCGCCGAATCCAGGCTGAAACCGTCCACGTCAGCGTAATCGAACATGGCCGCCGCTTCGTTTATGTACTTGGACCTTATCTGTCCGGCCATCCAGCGGATCAGGTAGTCCTCGCGCCCGTGCATGACGGCCACACGCGGCAGAGCGTCTCTTTTGAGCTCCGCCAGAGCGTCCTCATATCCATAACTTTTTGCTCTGCTCCATGCCATATCAGTACTTTACCTTGTATCTGCGCTCAAAATCAGCTATGAGCTCGTCCCTGAAGTCAGGATGGGCGATCTTTATGAGCTCGCGGGCCCTGTCCTTGAGGTTTTTGCCCTTGAGCCTGGCTATGCCGTACTCAGTGACAAAGTAGTCGGTGTCCTGGCGAGGGACCGTTACCGATGAGCCCTTTGTTATATGAGGCATGATCCTGGAAGTGACCACGCCGTCCTTTTCATGTGTCGAAGTGAAAGCGACGACAGAACGTCCCTTGCCGTCGAAGGACATGTCCGCTCCGCGGACGAAATCCAGCTGGCCGCCGGCTCCGCTTATCAGCCTGAGGCCGCTGGTTCCGGAAACCACCTGTCCCATCAGGTCCACCTCGATGCAGGTGTTGATGCTTATGAAATTGGTGCAGCGTGCCACATTTCTCGGGTCATTGGTACGCTCGGAGTTCTGCAGCTTTACCGCTGGATTCTTGTCTATCAGATCGTAGAGATTCTGTGATCCGTAGGCGAAGCAGCCTACCATGGTATCCTTGTCGAAGCCCTTCCTGGAATTGTTGACTACGCCGGCCTTCCAGAGCTTCATGACTCCGTCGGAAATGATCTCCGAGTGGACGCCCAGGTCCTTTTTATCCATCAGGCTCTCGCAGATGGCGTTAGGGATGTTGCCTATACCGATCTGGATAGTGTCGCCGTTCTGCACCAGCTCAGCGCAGTACTCGCCGATCTTTCTGTCCACGTCTGTTACCGGCCTGTAAGGGAATTCCGGCAGAGGCTCGTTGAATTCTACGATATGAGTGACTTCGTCAGTGTGGATCATGCATCCCGGTGAAGCGCACCAAGGAACCTTGTTGTTGACCTGAACTATGACCACGTCCGCGGCCTTTACAGCCTGGTGGATGAAGTCAGCGTTTACTCCGGTGCTCATGTAGCCGTACTTGTCAGGGGTGCTGACCTGTACCATGAACACATTGACCGGGATAACGCGGTCCCTGAAGAAATGAGGGAGCTCGTAGTAATAGCAAGGCACGTAGGTAGCGTTGCTGTTGTTCATGTATTTCCTGGTGCTCTTGGAAGCGAAGAGAGATTCGTAGATGAAGTTGTCAGCGTACTTTTCTTCGCAGTATTTTTCGCCGCCGCTGCTGAGCCCGTGCATGACGTGCACGTTCCTGTACTGCTTGGCGTTGGCGATCATGGCTCTGATGACGTGCTCCGGCCTGGAAGCGGCGCCTGCTATGAGCACTCGTTTTCCGTCTTTGATGGACTGTACAGCTTCTTCGGCTGTGCACAGCTTATCCATATAAGTCTGTCTCCAGTCACTCATTGATAGTATCCTCCATGTTCAATAATTGATAATAACAATAAACTCGATTTTAAATCATTAGTATACATTGCATTATAACACAAATGCAGTCGGCGTTGCGTTAATAGTGCTTTTGCGGCGCGGCTTAACACGAGCTGGGATGTTATAAGGTCCGCGGACTTGCGTCAGCTCCGCTGACAGAGAAATGGGATGTTCATTTCATTGTCCGTATATGTATCTGTCCTCCGCGCGCGGGCCGGATCATTATCGCGCCCTGCTGGTCGTTTCTGTAGATGGCTGCGCCAGCTTTTTCTATGCGCTCTATTGCCTCTGGAGTGGGGTGGCCGTAGTTGTTATGGCCTACCTGTATGACCGCGGCTGCTGGTCTTACTGCCTCGAGAAAGCTGCTGCAGGAGGAGAAGCGGCTTCCGTGGTGGGCGACTTTAAGTATGTCCGCGGAAAGCTTATCGCTGTTTGACGATACGAGCTTTTTTTCAAAGCTTTCGTCTATGTCGCCGGTGAATATATATGATATCCCATCATATGTCACGCGGGTCACGAGACTGCAGTCGTTTTCCTGGTCCGGGTCGGCGGCGATCTTTGCGAATTCTTCCGGCGGGCGGGGGAAGGGGGCCAGCGCTTCTATCTTTACTCCGCCCATTTCTATCCTGTCGCCTGCCTGGGCGAATATGATGTTTTCCGCGGCTACGCCTGTGTCTCTGACTATGTCTTTCAGCTGCGACCTGTAGGCCTTTGAGACCAGCAGCTTTTTTACATGTACGTATTTCGCGGCGCTGCAGAGGCCGGCGTAATGGTCA
The DNA here is from genome assembly GCA_028724585.1 of Bacillota bacterium. Classification (GTDB taxonomy): domain Bacteria; phylum Bacillota; class Clostridia; order Peptostreptococcales; family Anaerovoracaceae; genus RUG708. Next base: position 14,358 of record JAQYCQ010000040.1, read on the forward strand.
GTGTGCAGGTGGCTGATGACCGCCAGGTCTATAGTCCCGACGCCATTTCCGAGGAAATAGGGCATGAGCACGGTCTTTCCCACATCCCTGTCCTTGCTGCCGCCTGAATCGAATATCAGGTTCTTTCCGCCGGCTTTCAGGTGGGCGCAGTCTCCCTGGCCCACATCTACGAAGATCATCTGCCCGGACAGGTAGTCGAGATCCGCCGCCAGCCCTGCTCCAGCGCAGACCGAGCCGCCGGCCAGCAGCAGGGCCAGCAGGAATGTGAAGGTCTGCCGGCAGAAGCGGTTCAGGACGAAGCCGATCAGGCGCTGTCCGCTCTCGCCGCAGAGGAAGAAGAGCATGAAGTAATAGAAAAAGAAAAATCCGGTCCTGGGCGAGGGTAGATAGATACAGCCGAGGATGCCGTCTTCTGTGAGCGAGTTTATCCACATAAGTATCTTTAACAGCATCTCGTTCATGAGCGCGGCTCCCCCGAAGAGGGCTGCCGGCCCGAAGCTCAGGGGTATAAGTACTGTGCCGAGAGGTACTATGATCCCAGCCAGCGCTATGGACGGGGCGTTCAGCAGGAAGCCTGCCGGCGATATGTAGTGGAAGCTGAGCAGAGTCACAGGCATCATGCCCAGCTGTATGGCGAAAGCCGCGGCGGCGTCCCGTATGATATCCCTCTTGATCCTGTATCTGGCGTAGTCAGACGGGAGCATCTCTCTTATGTTTTCTTTCGCGGGCAGAAATATATCGGTGATAGGCTTTGTGACTACGGATATGGTTATCACGGCCATGAAGGACAGCTGGAAGCCGGCCGAGAATAGGGCTGCAGGATTATATATCAGCAGGATCAGGGCCGCCGCCGATATACTGTTCAGCATGTCATAGCGCCTTATAGCTATATTAGAGACTATGGATATGATCACCATGATCACGGCTCTGGTGACAGAGGGCGAGAAACCGGCTAGGGCTGCGTAGAGTATCAGGACTGCTGCCACCGGCAGGTTTCCTGCGGCGGTGCGCGGCTTTCTGAATATCCAGCTGACGATCCCGTATACGAAGCCGACGTGGAGGCCGGAGGCCGCCAGCAGGTGGCCGGTGCCGTTCTCGCGGAAATTTTCCTGGACGTCCGGATCCAGATATGTATCGTCTCCGAAGAGTATTCCGCAGAGGAGCCCGGCAGCATCAGGATCCATGGTCTCCCTCAATCTCTCCTCGAATCCGGTCTTAAACGCGGCCAGGCTGTGGGCCGCTTTGTTTACGGTGACGCCGGTCTCAAGTCCGGTCCCGTAACAGGTCATACAGCTGAGTATCCTGCGCGAGCGCAGCCAGCGGCTGTAGTCGAAGCCGCCGGGATTAGAGGCTTTTCCGGGTTCTTTTAATGTTCCGCGGACGGAGGTCCGGCAGCCGGTCAGGAGCCGGGAATCCGGTCCATTATATTTATATACATTGACCTGGATCCGCTCTTTTTCCTGAGTGAACCCGGAACCGGCGATTTTTCCACGTTCTCCGTCCGTCAGCTTCAGGGTCAGTGTGACACGGTCATCATCCTGCCTGGCTTCGGTTATGATCCCATACAGCTGGGCCGGCTGTCCCCAGAGAGCGGAAAACTGAGACTGCTTCGAGAGAGAAAGCGCGCCGGACAAGATGCCGAGGGCGCAGAATACCGCCGCCAGCAGGGCCGCCGCGCGTACGTTTGCGCGCGGCGGCAGCAGGCTGGCAGCGGGTTTTTCCTGATGTTCCACTTCGCTCCTGTCCATCGGAGCATCGGCCTCTGAAATAGAGCCAATAAACTCCTTATTTAGATAATTATGTAATACAGCGGCGCCAAAAAAGAACAGCGCGCATCCTGCAGCGGATGCTGCTGCTAAAAGGGCCGCCTCTTCTTTTCCGCCCGCGGCTCCCGCTGCCCCTATTCCGGCGGCGAAAGACGCGGCGGCTATGGCCGGAGGCCTTCTCATCATATTTTGTTATTTACCATTATGCCCATGCGCAGAAGATGTTCCTGCCCTGGTGGCTATTTAGCAGCCTTGTAAAGTCCTCTGCCAACCTTTTTTACGCCGTCCATATGAGAGAGCACGGCATCGACATAAAGGTCTATGTCAGCGTAGTTGACGTTCACGCCCTTGCGTCTCAGGTATTTGAGGATGGTCAGCAGCCTGATAGGGTAGTCGCACGGGTTCTTGAAATACGGGTGGCTCTTTATGATGCTCTCTATCTCTTTTTTGCCCGGCAGTACTGTGAGACCTTCGTCATATTCTTCTATCTGAGAGTGAAGCTGCCCTATTATGAAATCCAGCTGCTGGGTGTCTTTATCGTATTCCTTGAAGATGGCGGCAAGCTCGTTGTAGAAGCTGAGCTCTTCCCTGAGCTTTTCGCTGTTTAAAGGTATATCCAGGACTACTTCTGTTTTCTGTTGATGGGTATCTTCCATGGTTTCCTCCTTACGATTCCATTATATTCCAGAAGACTCGTTTTGTCACTTGCTGTTTTTGTCGGCGGTCGGCCCAGTGTCTGGTTCGCGGACACCGTGGCTCCTTCCGGGATTTTCATGCAGACTGCCGGCGTGAGCAGCTAGTCATCGTCCGCAGAGCGGTCGCAGGACACGATATTTTTATATATTTCTGTAAAAGATGTTTCCTGACTTTGCGGCTAAAAAAATTATTATATTGATTCTACCATAAGCTCTCTCGGTTTGCCTGTAAATCCGCACTATGCTATAATGAAAAATATTTTAGGCTGTTACTGTCATTTTTTTAACGTTTTTTACAGTCGCCTTTTTATGGGAAAGGGTTTTAAGAAAGAGTAGTACTATGGATAACTTAATAGACAATGAGTTTCTCCCGAATGACGGGCCTATGCCGGAAGGACATGATCAGCCGCCCGAGAATGGGAAGAAAAAGAAGAAAAAGAAAAAGAAAAAGCACCGCGTGCTGAAAGTGGTGCTGATAGTCATACTCGCGATCATCCTTGCGGGAGCTGCCTATGTCGGCTACGTTATCTTGACGGCTCCGACTATCAATCCTAAAAATATCTACAGCCTGCTGAACACTACGTCCATGCTGTACGATGACAAGGGAGACGAGCTGGAGGCTGTCAGCACGGCGGATTCCAGGACTCTGGCAAAATACAATGAGATCCCTGACAATATGAAGAACGCTTTCATCGCTATCGAGGATAAGACCTTCTACAAGCACAAGGGATTCAATGTCGTCCGTATCATAGGAGCTGTAAAGAACAGTATAGTTTCCGGTGGGCGTGTCGGAGGCACAAGTACCATAACCCAGCAGCTGGCAAGGAACCTTTATCTGAGCAGCGAGAGGTCTATAAACCGTAAGATAAAAGAGGCCTACTACACGGTCATCCTCGAGCACGACCTGTCAAAGAAACAGATACTAGAGGCTTATCTCAACACTATATATCTGGGCTATAACTCCAGCGGCGTGCAGGCGGCCTCAAAGGCTTACTTCGGTGCAGATATGAAGGACCTGTCCGTGGCTCAGTGCGCTGTACTGGCTTCTATCCCTAAGAGCCCTAACAGCAACGCTCCGATAAAGAAGATGGAGAAGGGCAGCCTGGACAGCAGCGATCCGAACATAATTTCGGAATCCTCTGACGGCACTTACGTTAACGTATATAACGACGGCTTCAGGAGCCGCCAGAAGCTGGTCCTCAAGAATATGCTGGACCAGGGATATATTACGAAGAGCGAGTACAATCAGGCGCTGAATGAAGACATCAAGTCGGAGCTCAATCCGACAGAGCCTCTCAAGTCGACTGTCGCTACTTATTTCGCTGACTATTGTCTCGACGAAGTAGTCAATGACCTCATGAAGCAGTACAAAATGGACGAAGCTTCGGCCAGAGATACGGTATATAACAAGGGACTTAAGATCTACAGTACCATAGACGTCGATATGCAGGAGACCGCTGAGGAACAGTTCCAGAGGAACGGCAACTTCCCTGGAGTCACAAATCTCCACCGCGACTCTTCCAGGAATATAGTAGGTACGGGCGCCAACAGGCATACCGTCATCCTTTACTACAAGTCCAATTACTTCAACAAGGACGGCGCTTTTGTCCTCGGCAAGGACGAGTTCAAGCTGGACGGCAGCGGAAACCTCGTTATCCTCAAGGGACACAGGCTTAATATCTACAAGACCAGCAGCGGCAAGCCTCAGATAGAGCTCAAGAACATGTATGAGATGCAGAACGGCCGCATGTACACTATCAAGGGCGGTTATTTCAACGGCCTGGATCCTGAATCACTGAGCTTTGACAGCGAGGGCAACGCAGTTGTTGCTAAGAGCTTCCTGAGCGCTCACCCGAACTTCTTCCAGATCGCTGATTCTTCGGTGACTATCGCTCAGGACAACTTCACTCTCAGCCAGGAGACTATCCAGCCTCAGGGCGCTATGGTCATCACAGACTACAAGACCGGCCAGATAAAGGTAATGGTAGGCGGCAGAGGCGACGTCAAGGGCAAGATGGTCTATAACCGTGCCAACAACCCTAGACAGCCTGGATCCTCTATAAAGCCTATAGCTGTATACGGCCCGGCCATCGAGTCTGGTGTCGACAAGGGTACAAGATATACTGCCGGCACTACCGTAAAGGACTCGCCGACTTCAAACGGATGGCCTACCAACTGGTATAACGGATACAGGGGCTATGTAACGCTGAGGACAGCTGTAGAGCAGTCTAGCAACGTAGTAGCCGTTAAGATAGTAAATGATATCGGATACGATTACTCCGCTGAGATGCTTAAGAAGAACGGCGTAACTACCGTAGTTGAGACAGGCGACAACACCGACCTCAACCCGGCGGCGCTGGGTCTGGGCGGCATGATCAAGGGCATATCACCTATGCAGATGGCTTCCGCTTACGGCACATTCGGCAACGGCGGCGTACATATCACACCGACTACATACACAAAGGTCGAAGACTCGCAGGGCAATGTCATCCTTCAGAAGGAGCCTGAAAAGACTCAGGTATACGACGAAGGCGTAGCCTGGATCATGACAAACATCCTGCGCACTACAGTAGAGAGAGGTATCGCGGGCGACGCGGCTATCGGTATCCAGCCTGTTGCCGGCAAGACAGGAACGACTTCAGACAACTTCGATGCCTGGTTCTGCGGCCTGACTCCTCAGTACTCGGCGGCTCTCTGGATCGGAAACGACTACAACATAGAGCTGACCAGAGGTTCGGGAGCGGCAGCTTCCCTCTGGGCGAGGATCATGAGGCGTGTATGCGACAGCTCAGGCTATGACTCCTTCGGCAAGCGCCCTAGCGACGTGATCATGAGAGGCGGCGAGTACTATGTAAAGGGTACAAGGGCTCACGGCCAGGCTGCTGAGTGGAGATCCGGCGATCCTGATAAGAAGGAAGAACAGAAGAAGCAGACCAGCTCGACTTCTACTACTCAGAAGAGAACGCAGAGCAGCCAGTCTACTCAGAACCAGCAGAGCCAGCAGTCGACTCAGACTCAGCAGGGCCAGCAGTCTACTCAGAACCAGCAGGGCAGCGGAAGCGGCACGAGCAACGGCTCCGGCTCAGGAACGACACATACGACGACGCCGTCACAGGGTAACGGCTCCGGCACTACCCATACGACGACACCGTCACAGGGCAGCGGCAATGGCTCAGGCTCCGGCCAGACCGGAGTCGTTACGGATCCGGGCCAGTAAAGGCCCCCCGGATCACGTGAGCGCTTACGACCGCTCCGCGGACGATGCCTGGCTGTGCGCAGCATGAGCAGCACTCACTGTATGCGGCCTGCGCGCCAGGAACTGTGAAAATAAATAATAAAGATAAAAAACGGCCGGCATCCGGAAAAATGAGGGATGCCGGCCGTGTTTTTTTTTTTTTGTTGGCAGCCCAGCCGCCCCGCCGCAGCCGCCGGAAAACAGGCCGGCGCCGGCGGCCCCGCGGCGCACAGGGGC
>JAQYCQ010000041.1 GCA_028724585.1 Bacillota bacterium
CTTTTACCAGGCTAAAAGAGTAGCCATTGGAAAGATATTGCGTCAGCTTTGTGAGTGGAAGGGTGTAAATATTCTGGAGGCTGAAGTCTGCCCGGATCATGTACATCTGCTGGTTGAAATACCATCTAAAATGAGTGTCTCAAGTTTCATGGGATATCTTAAAGGTAAAAGCGCCACGGTGATATACGAACAGTTTCCAGAGTTAAAGTACAAATATCGTAATCGTGCATTCTGGTGCAAGGGATACTATGTTGATACAGTGGGTAAGAATACCGGCAGAATAGCAGAGTATATCAAACACCAGCTCGATGAAGATAAGTTGGGTGATCAGCTCAGTATACCTGAAGTGGATCATTACAAACGCAGAAAGAAGAAGTAACGCTAATAATACGCGGCTGGCAGACTGCGTTTACGCGTTCAACGCGTGGTTGGTTTTTTTATTTTTTGTTAAGGATTCAATACTGCATACGGCATACCGTCATAAAAGCATGAAAGCTCGGGATCATGTCCGCTCCGCGGACAGCTGCCGGCGGAGCCGGCGAAAAGATGCCATTTAGGCTGCTTATTAAAACCTGTTGATTGTTAAATATATAACTACTAACTTTTAACAAATTCGCAGTTTTTGATTTTGTATAAAAATGTCACGATAAACTTACGATACTGTTCAATATGATTATGTAATATAAAATAACTACTGAAATACGCACATTCATAAAAAATTTGTATACAAAATATATTTTTACAAACGTATTGTATGTTGCATGAAATGATGGTATTATGAATCCGGACAAATTATACGTACACATATAATATGTTAACTATTATTAACGATAATATGCTGATATTATATGTCAATATGTTGATTTGGCAACATGTAATCGAATGGCTGACGGTATGACCACATGGGTATCTGAAACGGGCGGAATGCCTGGATAAGAACCATAACAACGGCCGGCAAGCCATTATTAAGTGTAATAAGTTCTTATAGAATAGGAGGACCGTACGCATGAAAATAATTACAGCTAAAGAAGCAGCAGCTATGGTAAAGGATGGCGACAATATCTGTGTCGCATCATTCGGAGCATCCGGAGCGCCTGAAGAGATTATCATGGAAGTTGAGAAGAGATTCCTGGAAACAGGACATCCTGCTGATCTGGGCTATACTCATGCAGCAGGCGGCGGCTCATTTGCCAAAAACGGCTATGATGTAGACGGTGTTCATTACTGCAGAGCAGAAGATCATCTTGCTCACCCTGGATGCATCACAAGGTGGATAGCTTCTCACGTAGCATGTTCAGATGTAACAGAGAGAATGCTGAGCGGCAACAAGATCGCAGGCTGGAACCTCCCACTGGGCACAATCCTTCAGGTTTACAAGGCTCAGGCAAGAGGCGAGAAGGGCTGCCTTTCCAGCGCTGGTCTCGGTACATTTGAGGATCCTCGCAAGGACGGCGGTGCTATTAACCAGCTGGCTAAGGATATCGACGCAAAGAAAAGGGAAAACGGAGAGCTCTGCTATGTAAACTACATTCCTGATTTCTATGGTGAGGAAAAGTTGTATTACACAGGTTTTGACCTTGATATAGGCTGGATGAGAGGAACTACTGCTGATAAAGCTGGTAATATTTCCATTGAAAAAGAACCTTATAACCTGGAAATGCTGACAGTCGCACAGGCAGTAAGAGCAAACGGCGGCAAGGTATTTGTAGAAGTTGAGAGAATAGTAGAAGTCGGTGAGATAAATCCGCATATGGTAAAAGTACCAGGCATGTACATCGACTATGTAGTCGTTTCAGAACATCCTGAAAACAGGATCTCCACAGTAGGCGGCTACTACAATCCGCTGTTCACTGGTGAAGAGAGAGCAGATCTCAGCAATGCTGCCGAGGAAGAGGATACAGTTCCATTCGATTTCAAGAAAGCTATACTCAGAAGAGCTGCTATGGAGATCAAGCCTAACATCTTCGCTAACTTCGGTCTGGGAATGCCGCAGAGCGTAGGCGGTGTAATTGCCGAGGAAGGATGCTCCGACTACCTGACAATGGTATCCGAGTCCGGATGTATAGGCGGAGTTCCACAGGCTGGCACAGACTTCGGTTCACATCTTAACGTAGAGTCAATGACTGACCAGGGCGACCACTTCAACTTCTTCGAAGGCCAGGGCCTCGACCTCGCTATGTTCGGTCTGTCAGAAGTAGATGCTGACGGCGATATGAACACTAATATCCTGAACGGCGTTATCAAGGGCGTAGGCGGATTCATCAATATCGCTACAGGCGCTAAGAAGATCGTAATCCTCGGTACATTCACCGCCAAGGGTATGCAGATCGACATCGGTGACGGCAAGCTCACCATCAAGAAGGATGGTAAATACGATAAATTCGTTGAGAGCCTTATCCAGAGCTCATTCTATTGCAAAGGTTTCGTAAAAAAGAACGTTCCTGTTACATTTATTACAGAAAGAGCTGTATTCCAGGCTACTGAGGATGGCCTTATGCTCACAGAGATTGCTCCTGGCGTAGATCTTGAGAAGGATGTTCTCGGACGTATGGGATTCAAGCCTCTCCTTCCAGAGGGCGGCCCTAAGCTTATGCCTGAAGAAATCTTCTATGAGAACTGGGGCGGCTTAAAGGCATACATCGATAAGAAGTACGATCTGTAAGATACAAAAGATGCTTAAAGCGGGAGACTTCCTGAAGGGCAGCTCGAGGACGCTGTGATACGAGCCTCTGATCACAGAAGGCAGTCCCGGCATGAGTCCGGAAGGAATCTTCATCGAAAAGTTAGATAGGTTTCCGGCTTACCTCTAAGAGGAGAAGCGGAGAAAACTAAACGGCTTACAGAAAATATATATAAACGGTCCATAATAAATTAAGTAGTTAGCTTTACGGTGGGCTGCAGGTTTATATCCGGCTGCCCACCGAACTCAAGACGCGTATTAAGACTGTCGATAAGAGACAACACGTCAGTCATAAAATTTACTTCGAGAATATCATGCCGGCGGAGCCGGCGTAATAAAACGATTGGATATGAATAACCTTACGAAAAAATAAAATTTATTAAATCATACTTTAATGCACGAAAACGCAAAAGTCCTTTTATTTCAATAGCTTATTAATAATCAATTTGTGATCTTTATTCAATTTTAGGTATATAAAAGATATGCATGCTAAATATTTTTTGGCGAATGTATTGTATACGAACAAAAAAGATGCTATTATGTTCTGGTCATTTAGTAGGTGTACATATTATATGTTAACTGTAATTGATTAAAAACTGTTAACATCATGTTTCTTACTAGTTTGATATGACGACTCGAAGCGTCTGGTTCCGGTACAGCGTCGTGGATACCTGAGATGGGCAATAGAGGCAGCGCTTGTCAGGATCCTGAGAACGACCGGCAAACCATTGAGAGTAATAAGCTACTACAGAATAGGAGGACCGTACGTATGAAAATTATTACAGCTCAGGAAGCAGCAGCTATGGTAAAAGACGGCGATAATATCGGCGTCGTAACATTTGGTGCGTCTGGAACACCAGAAGAAATCCTGATGGAAGTAGAAAAGAGATTTCTCGAAACAGGACATCCGTGTGACCTCGGATATACTCACGCAGCAGGCGGCGGTTCGTTCCCGGCTAACGGCTACGGAGTAGACGGCGTTCACTATTGCAGAGCAGAGGATCATTTGGCTGGACATCCTGGATGCATCACAAGATGGGTAGCATCACACACAGCGTGCTCAGAAGTTACAGCAGCTATGATCGGAGCAAACAAGATCGCGGCATGGAACCTTCCGCTCGGCACAATCCTTCAGATCTACAAAGCACAGGCTAGAGGCGAAAGAGGATGTCTGTCGAACGCGGGATTAGGAACTTTTGAGGATGCTCGCATAGACAGCGGCGCGTTAAACCAGCTGGCAAAGGATATCGATGCTGAAAAGAGAAAGAAGGGCGAGCTTTGCTTCGTAAACTACATCCCTGATTTCTACGGCGAAGAAAAGCTTTACTACACTGGTCTGGATCTCAACATCGGCTGGATGAGAGGTACTACTGCTGATGAGGCTGGTAATATTTCTACAGAAAAAGAACCATACAACCTCGAGCTGCTCACTATGGCACAGGCTGTAAGAGCTAACGGCGGAAAAGTATTCGTAGAGGTAGAAAAGATCGTCAAAGTAGGAGAGATCAATCCTCATATGGTAAAGGTTCCTGGAATGTATGTAGACTACGTAGTAGTTTCAGAACATCCGGAAAACAGGATCTCTTCGACAGGCGGCTATTATAATCCATATACTACAGGCGAAGCCAGAATGGAGATAAAGGAAGACGATGCCAAGGATAAGGCAGTTCCATTCAATTATAAGAAGGTTCTTCTCAGAAGAGCCGCAATGGAGATCAAGCCTAACATCTACGCTAACTTCGGTCTGGGCATGCCTCAGAGCGTAGGCGGAATCCTCGCAGAGGAAGGTGTCGCTGATTACCTCACAATGGTATCAGAGTCCGGATGTATCGGCGGCGTTCCAAGATCGGGAGTAGATTTCGGCACACATATCAATGTTGAATCAATGACTGACCAGGGCGACCACTTCAACTTCTTTGAAGGCCAGGGCCTCGACCTCGCAATGTTCGGACTCGGCGAAGCAGATGCTAACGGCGACATGAATACTAACATCCTCAACGGATCTATCAAGGGCGTAGGCGGATTCATCAATATCGCTACCGGCGCTAAGAAGATCGTAGTCCTCGGTACATTCACAGCTGTAGGAATGAAGATCGATGTAAAAGATGGAAAGCTCAACATCAAGCAGGATGGTAAGTATAAGAAGTTCGTTAAGCAGCTCGTACAGAGTTCATTCTATTGCAAGGGCTTCGTAAAGAAGAACGTTCCTGTTATATTTATAACAGAAAGAGCTGTATTCCAGGCTACAGAGAATGGCCTTATGCTCACAGAGATCGCTCCTGGCGTAGATCTTGAGAAAGACGTTCTCGGTCAGATGGAATTTAAGCCTCTGATCGCTGAAGGCGGTCCTAAACTCATGCCTGAGGAAATCTTCCATGAAAATTGGGGCGGATTAAAAGAATATATTGATAAAAAATACGACCTGTAGTATAATCAATTCTGTGAGATTGTTGGTGTAAATATAATATTGTAATCAACAATAAGTGCACATAATGAATGTGTTAAAGCATTCGCAAAACGGATTTATATACTGAACATTCGTGATATTAATAACGTTCATTCTTTAACGTCTGGAAAATAACGAATGAACAGTTTATATAATAAATCCACTGCATTAAGCAGTTAAATAAGATAAGTTGTCAGGTTTCATCAACAAATTTATTTAGTAGTGCTCCGGATCGGATCGGTCATCCGGACTGGCTCGGAACACAGAGTGAAGCCTCCACATTGCAGGTAAAAATTAGTGATGATGAAGCAGACAATATCAGAGTTACAACTATCTTGAAAGGAGGAAATGAGTTTATGGCATTGATCGATGAACTCAAAAAGCTGGTTGGTAAGGCAAGTGACGCCGCTGCTGATCTCAAAGCTTATGAAACAGATATGAGCTTATGTCCTGCAGGTTACGCTGACGCTGTCGTTTGGCCTGAATCAACTGAAGAAGTTTCCGCAGTAGTTAAATACGCTTATGAGAATGACATTCCTGTTGTTCCTGTAAGCTCACACTCACACAAGTATGGTGCTGCCATTCCTAAGCAGGGTGGTATTGTCATCGATATGACAAACATGAACAAGATCTTCGAGATCGACAGAAAGCACAAGACAGTACGTTTCCAGCCAGGTGTTACTTGGAAGCAGATGTACGACGCTCTCGATGCTCAGGGCTGCAGAATCATGATGCCGCTCACTGCCGAAGCAGACAGATCAGTTCTTTCTGATATACTCGACAGAGCTCTCATCACAAACACAGTTTATGACTATGGTGAACCTACTCAGTCACTCGAAATCGTTTACGGTGACGGTACTGTATTCAGATCAGGTTCAGCTTCCCAGAAACTCTTCGACGCAACTAAGGTTCTCGGAGACACAGGCGCTACTTTCACAAGAGGCGTTGACCCTTCCGGCCCGGGACTTGACTTCTATCGTCTCGTACAGGGTGCTCAGGGCACAATGGGTATCGTAACTTGGATGCAGGCTAAGATTGAGATCAAGAGCAGAATCGATAAGGTTTACTTCGCTCCATCAGACGATCTTGATTCCCTCAATGAATTCCTCTACAAGGTTATGCCTAGAAGAATCGGCCAGGAAATCGTTATCCTGAACAAGGTTGACCTCGCTTCCATCATCGCTGATGATCCTGCAGACATCGCTGATCTCTGCAAGAAGCTCCCAGAGTACACTCTCGTAATGGTTCTCTCCGGTCTGCTCAGACTCCCAGAGATGAAGATCGCTTACGAAGAGAAGTATCTGAAGGAAGTACTCGATACTACATTCAAAGACATCACATTCAAGCCTGCTCTTCCAGGATTCCCTGGCCTCGGAAGAAAGATTCTCAAGGCTCTCAAGACTCCTTGGGAAGGACCTTCATGGAAGCAGACTCCGAATGGCGCATACGAAGACCTCTTCTTCATCTGCCGTCCTGAAAAGGCTCAGACTTATGTAGATGAAATGAACGAGATCCTCTCTTCACACAACTATCCTCATACAGCAGTTGGTGTATACCAGCAGCCAATTGAGCACAACAGAGCTTCCCAGCTCATGTTCACATTCTTCTATGATCCAGAAGACGAAGACGCTAAGGCTGACATCTCCGACATCGTTTACGAAGCTGGCGCAAGATTCCTCGCGGAGGGCGCTCAGTTCACTAGACCTTACGGCGATCGTCTCGTACCTCTTATCTACGACAGAGCCGGCAACTACACTGCAACTCTGAAGAGAGTTAAGAAGATCTTCGACGAGAAGAACATTTTAAATCCTGGAACTCTGTGCTTCTAATTGAGAAAGGAGGAATTAAGATATGGCAATAGATTCTAACAGCCGTTTCGACCTGTCCTCAACCAAGGCCAACATGGAACTGGCGAAGGATATCGCAAAAGATAAATCATTAACGGGTGCGCGTTATAAGTTATCCGAACTGGACCCAGAATATGGTCCTATGGGATCTTCACACGCAAGATTTAAGACTCCGAGAACTCCGTTAGAGTTCAACATTGAAGACGCATCAAACTTCAAGTATGATATGGACCACTGCATCAAGTGCAAGGGCTGCTACTGGGTAGAGCATACTTACAACCCTGGTGTTAAGTTCAACGTAAGATGCCCGTCCAACCTCTTCAATGACTTCGACGCTTATGGCGCTATGGGTAAGATGAGAATTGGTGTTGGTCTCCTCGAAGGCGACCTCGAATGGACACCTGCTCTCGTAAATATCCTTTATTCATGCCCTCTCTGCGGCGCATGCGACGTAGCATGTAAGAGAAACCTCGACCTCGAGATCGAGATGTCTCTCGAATCACTGAGAGTAAAGGCTGTTCAGGACGGAGTTGCTCCGCTTCCCGCACACAAATCGGCAGTTGACAAGATCCTCGAGACTGGCAACATCTACGGTTCAAAGGAAGATCGTAAAGCATGGGCTAAGGACGTTAAGGTAGCTGACAAGGCTGACGTTCTTTACTTCGTAGGCGATAACACTTCATACAAGAACCCTCAGATCGCTCAGGCAACTGCTACAATCCTCAACAAGCTCGGCATCGACTTCATGCTCCTCGACAACGAGAAGAACGAAGGTAACGTTGTATTCTCCATTGGTATGATGGACGAATTCAAGAAGATCGCTCAGGAGACTGTTGACGCTATTAAGGCAACTGGCGCTAAGACTGTTGTATGCTCAGACGCTGAAGTATACAGAACAATCAAGGCTAACATTCCACAGGCACTCGGAATTGCTACTGCTGACCTCGGATTCGAAGTTAAGCACATCATGGAATTCGTAGCTCCAGCAATCGAAGAGGGCACACTTACTCTTACAACTCCTATCGACAGCAGAATCGCTTACCACGATGCTTCTTCAGTTTCCCGTCTCTGCGACGACTGGACTCCTTACAAGGGCGAAAGAGGCTGGATGGGTATGATCTATCCAGGTCAGAGAAGAAGAAGAGGCCGTCAGGGTCTGTATAAGGAAGCAAGAACTATCATGGCTGCTGTTCCTGGCGCTGACAACACTGAATTTATCAGAATCAGAGAGAATGCACTTGACATCTGCGCTGGACGCGGAACTGACATCGCATTCCCTGCATTAACTAAGTTCGCTACAGAGAAGCGTCTTGAAGAAGCTAAGTACCTCGGAATCGAGACTATCGTTTCAGCTGATCCTCAGGTTAGAGATGCATTCAATACTTATGCTGATCCTAAGGACGGCGTCAAGGCCATCGATATCACCGAACTTATTGTAGCAGCGCTTTAATTGGGAGGTGAAATAATGAGTATATCAGTTCAGGCTATAAAGGCTATGGAGGCTGTAGTAGGCTCCAAATATATCTCAGAAGATCCTGTTATCATGCAGGCGTATAAGTCCGGTCCGGGCGGATACGAAGCAGGTCTCGGTTACGAGAGAGTAATGACTGTACTTCCTTGCGCAGTAGTACTCCCTGCAGACACAGAAGAACTCGTAAAGATCGTTAGAATCTGCGCTAGATACAACGTTCCTTACGTTCCATACGCAACTGGATTCTATGGTCCTAAGACTCACTGCCACGCTGACGATGAGCTCATCATCGACATGAAGCGTATGCAGTACTTCCAGTGGGATGAGAAGCACATCTATGCTGACATCGGCCCTGGAATCATTTACGCATCCCTCCAGCAGGAAGCATTCAACAAGGGTGCTTACGGCGTAATCGGCGGCGGCGGCGCACAGTGCTCCGCAATCGCTAACCTCCTCGGCGACGGCTGGTCACCTCTTTCACTGAAGATTGGTCTTCCGCACAGAAGAATCCTCGGTACTGAGCTCGTTCTCCCAGAAGGAGAAGTTGTAAGAATGGGTTCCCTCGCTACTTCAGACGATCCGTTCTGGGGCGAAGGTCCTGGTCCTGACCTGAGAGCAATCCTCAGAGGATTCACAGGTCTCCGTGGATGCCTCGGTATCGTAACTAGAATGGCTGTTAAGTATCTGCCATTCGTACAGCAGTCCCTCGTTCCAGAAGGTATTGCTCCTAACACTCACCTCAGACTCATCCCTGACCGCGTAGAGTGGACAAACTATCAGGTTAACAGCAAGGCTGAGCAGGTACAGGCTATGTACGACATCGGCGAAGCTGAAGTTTGCGCAGCATGCACAAAGGTTCCTGTATTCTGGAGAGCTATCGCTAAGGCTGAGGATAAGGAAGAATTCTGGGCTATCTGGCTGAAGGAAAACGAAGAAACTCTGAGAAACTTCTTCCTCGTAAGAGTACTCGTAGTTGGTTACGCTTCCCCAGACCAGTTCGCTTATGAGCAGGCAGTACTGGACGAAATCTTCGCTCAGTTCGAAGGCTCACATAAGAGAAGAACTAAGCCTTCCGACGAGTCATGGCTCAAGAACGCCGACTCTTCAGGAATGTGGCTGATGACTGGTTCCTACGTATCAGTAGAGTTCGTAATCGAATCCATGAACCAGGCAGTAGCACACGGCGAACACTTCGCAGAACTCAAGAAGAACAACATGCAGGATGTCAAGGATTGCCCTACTAGTGATGATCCTAGGATCGTCCTCTCAGGCCAGAACGTTGACGGATTTACTCCTCCTCTGTTCCCTGACTTCGAGGACCCAGGCTGGTTCCAGGCATTCGAAAATGGTCACCAGGGTTATTCAGAGTTCCTGATCTACTGGGATCAGGACGAGGATACTTCAGGTGTTGATAGATTCTTCCTCGCTTCATCAAAGATGAACATCAAGTACGGATTCTATTCATCACACCTCGGCCCTCACCAGCCACTGTACCTCACAGGTCCTGCTTATGGTCCTAACTACCATATCTGGCTCCTTAAGGTTAAGAATGAATTCGACCCTAAGTGGTTATCACATCCTCCTGTACCTCTCGCACACGATATCTTCGTTCAGAGAGCAGAATGGATGCATGATATGATCGATTGGGAAGTTCCTGATAAGTATCCTATGCCTTCATGGACTTGCTCCAAGACTGTTGTTAAATAGTTTAAACAACAACGATTATATTGCGGCTTAAGCCGTTCGGACCGCGTCGGACTTTCCGGCGCGGTCTTTTTACGTCCTGGCGGCTTTTTATCTTCGCAGGCACATGCGGAGCATCCTGACCGCGGAGCGGTCGCCGCCGGAATAAACCATTACGATTTAGTTTGGTAAATTGTTTCTGACATCAATAAATTTGCTCTTAGCGGGTAAATAATATATGTTATACTAAATCGGAAGCGGTTTAACGCTGCTTTTACCGGTATTTGCCGGCCTGGGCGCTTTTTTCTGCGCCTTTCACGTGTGCGTTTCAAACCCGCGGTTAAGAAATATAAAGCGCTGAGTATCTCACATAAAAGGACTATGTGGCATACAGGAGCGTTTATTAAGAATTATTTGTTTCGGTTATATGGAAAGGAAAGGTGCGTAGATATGGAAAATGCTGCTCAGCCTTCTTACTATGAAAAGACTCTGAAAGAACTGTATGATAAGATCAAGGATCTTAAACATGACATTACATATACAAAGCTCGAGGACTTTCAGATTCTTCTCGCGGCTCCTTATTCACTGATGGATGGAAGCGATTTTACTAACATCAAAATGGTCGATCCGGCTGGAAATGCTGCCAGCAGGACAAAGGTTGACGAAGATCTTAAGAGCTTTGGGGTTATAGATGAAGAGACCGCTATGCAGGTCATTTCAAGGGGATGCCTCCGCGGCACTCACTGGCAGTACGCTCAGTTCATGATGTACGACAGCGGTAATTTCAACATCGAGCTCGACAACATGTCCGAGAAGGGCAGAGAGTCCTTCCTTAAATGCCGTGATTTCACTCAGAATTTCAAGTCTGTAGTCGGCAAGCACGGTTACTTCGGATGGGATATGGCACTGACTGTAAAGATCATCAGGGAGTGCATTTACGCGGATTTCTTCGAGGAACCTTCAGCAAGATCTATCATCCAGGATCTTTCAAAGCCGCTGATGAAGAACTTCGATAACTGGGCTGATTACGCTGTAAGCTTTGTTGCCGGCGGCGCTTATTCCGCTTTCAAGAACTCAGGATTCAACGAAGTTGAAGCAAGAAAAAGCTTCGATTACCTCGTAAAGAAGGTTGACCAGCTCTTCAACGACGAAAGAGTCAACGTATGGAAGGTTTACAACTGGTACGTTAAGAAAGATTACTTCCCAATGCTCGATAAGGATAATCTGGAGCCGCTGGTAAAGGGCGACCTGGGCAGCAGGGGAAGCTTTGTATCAGACAGAGTCAGCGTAGACGGCGTCCTGCCTTGCATGATCTACAGAGAGAAGCCTTTCAAGAACTTCCCGGATTCCGGCTGGAGATTCTTCGCGGGCGACGAGAGCAAGGAATATTCTTCAGACAGAGAGAATTCCAACATCTTCACTCTCAATGTCGTTGCCAACTTCGACCCGACTATCATTCCGCTCCTCGACGCTGAAGTAGGCACAGTCTACATCAGAAAAGAAGGCGGAGAGTTCATCGAATCAAAGATGGATATGTCCAGCATGGCTGAAGACGATTAGCATTAAGTAAATATGTGCCTGAACTGAACGGTCCGCATCTATGTTGGCAACTGCCGCATCCGCGTCAGCTCCGCTGACCTTCCGCGCGCTCTGCGCGCGGGCGCGGGCCGCAAAGTAAAAATACTTACAGAAAAGGCGGGAGCATGCTCCCACCTTTTCATTTTTTGATGCTCCCGCGGCGGCCCGTATATATATGCTGCTCCGCTAAGAGGAGCATGTACCTGCGTCCGCTCTGCCGCCAGGCATCCGCGCGCGGAGCGCGCGTAAGTTTTTGACAGGATAATTTGCATTTGTTAGTTTAAACTCTGAATGGCAGGTTATTCTCATCTGCGAATTCATTTATTGCAGCCGTTAACTGGTCAACGTGCTTAGGCTCTGATTTTGAGGCGATTTCAATCGTCCTGTCTGCCATCTCATGGGCTTTGTCTGCCAGAACTCCGGCATTTTCAGCACCGATCTCTACAGCGGAATTATATGCCTCAGATGCTACGGCGTAGCCGATCATGCTGCCGACCATGCTTGAAGCGAAACCTGCCGCAGCTCCAGCGGCTGTACCAGCTCCTGGAACAACTGAACCTAAAGCTGCGCCGGTAAGGGCTGCAGCGGCGGCTCCTCCGGCAAAACCACCGGCGGTTTCCGCAGAATTTTCTCCTAAATCTAACGCAAGCTGTTTACCGCTGATAGTGCCGTCAGCATAATCGACGACTGAATCGAATGATTCGACACCAAAAGCAATAGCAGCCGCAGATATTCCTGAATGTCCAAGAGACTTAATAAGCTGATGGCTGGATTTAAGCATAGCTCTTGATGTTGTAGTACTGATAAAAGATATACCTCCGGATGTTCCCACTTTTGCAGCAGTATCAACAAAGGCTTCTTCAGGAGTTATTTCTCCATCCATAACTCGTGATACATTGTCAACCGTAGAAATAGCAGCCGTTATTCCAGCTGAAAGTGCTGTGCTTTCAATACTCTCCTTATATGTTTCTGGAAGCCTGCTATCGGAAAACATCTTGCTGATATACCTTGTTGGATGTTTGGTTCCAAGCATAGCTTCTTCAGATGAAACTGTACTTTTTCTGAGCTTTTGATCGATTAAATGACATCTGTCTATTTTTGCCTGAATCTTTTGAGCTTTCTCAATATTTCCAGTTTCTAATAAATGATTAAGCTGCTTTGTGTAGCCGTTTATTTTATCTGGAATTAATTTTTTTATCTCCTCATAATAATCACTTGGTATTTCAATACTATCAACCTTACCGTCTTCAAAGTATTTGTCATAGCTTTTGGAAGCAAGTTTTGAAAAGCATTGACGACCATTTTTCCCAACGAATTTTACCTGAATGCGTTCAATGATATTATCATTAGCATCAGTGATGAATTTATCTACATGTTGATCATTCTTTGGAAATTTATCAGGTCTATCATCTGCTCGATATACTTTATAATCCAGGCCTTCCTTCTGAGCTTGGATATTTTCTTTTGCAGTACCGATTATTTCTGCAGCATAGCCTGCATGCTGTTTTAGATTTTGCTGTTTGTAATTTTTATTGACTTTCCAATGGTGAATGTCTTTCAGGCCTGTTGTGGATTTGCCATTTCCGAGGTCAGTTCCGTAATACATTTGTTTAATAGTATCAACTGCTTCAGGACGAATAGCAGCAAGATCAGAAGCACCTTCCGCTGCGCCTAATCCAATCCAGGATGCAATGTTATCTTCAAAATTATCTGGAACCTTCATAAAAGCATTTGATTCCGGCTTTACACTGTTCTTAAAAGCATTGTGCAGTTCGGAAAATTTACTGCTCAGATTGACGGCTCCCACGTCTAATGATTTTGATTCGAAGTTTTCTATTTTCATTTGCTTTTACTCCCTTGAAGTCAGGATATAGCATATATTTGAGATGTCATCCTGAGAGCATCCTTGAAGTTTATTTTCTGTTTCGTGCATAAGATCTTCCGGTGTATTGATATTTTCAAAGTCTTTGTCTTTGAATCCCAGCACTGCCTGCACGAGTCTCTGAAGCTTAGGAATATCAGAGTTTTTCCATACGAGGATTCCGCTGCAGAGGCTGTAATCATCAATGAGTCTTGAGATATTATTACGGATATCTCCTGAAACATTTAAGACCTTAAGCGAATCTCTCAGCGTATCCTCATCGATAGTGCCTTTTCCAATCCATGGCTGCATGAGCATGCGCATTATTATAGTTCTGGCTGACCTCACGCTCCTGATGACCGTCAGATGATCAGGCTTGTACGGGCTTTCGTTTATATCAGCTTTGTCTATCATAGTCAGGACGGGGGCTACCCAGTCGTTCTGGTAGACTACTGCTACACCGCTGGGAAGCTTGGCAATTTCGTTGACCTGGTCGGCGGTGAGTCCCATTGACCTGCCTATGGCATCGCGGTCATTGGCTTCAGGTGTTCTGAGCACGATCTTGGTGTTTGTATTTTTGATCGCAGCTATATCCACTGAAGACGGTGACTGGTCGACAATTATAAAGCCCTCTCCATAAGTCCTTATCTCCGCTATGGTCTGGGTCAGCATCTCCACGGATTTTCCTATAAGGTCGGATTCTACACTGCCGGAAGTATTTTTCAGCAGGTTGTGAGCTTCCTCCAGCACGGTGACATGCTTAAGGCCGTTATTGCTCGAGGTCTTCCGGTCCATGCGGTATTCATTCAGGATATATACCATGAGACCCATGATCAGAGCCTTTGTTTCAGTTGATTTCACCCTGCTGATATCAAGAATGCAGTTCTCGTCAAAAAGTTTGTTATATGGAGTTTGCTCATCTGTGAATATGAACCTGTTCAGGCCAACGGTCAGCGACCTTACACGTGTGATCAGGGCTCCGCGGTAGTTGGACTTGATATCTGAAGCGTAGTCGGACCTTTCTATGAGTTCGTCCAGTTCTTCAGCAAGAATCTCGAAATCCGGATATTCCGGTTTACTGCCGTCGAAAGTGGATGATGCCAGATCCCAGCCGACCTTTTCGTATGATCTGAGCACCGCGTCCTTAAAGAATGCCGGCATAGCGTCGTACATAGGCCAGCACGCGCTGAATATCTCTATAAGCCCGTCCACATGTTCGAGAACATGAATGGAATCAGGAAATTTGAACGGGTTAATGTTTATGAGCTCAGCGATCTTCGGATTGGTGGAATAGACATTTACGTCAGGCCAGTTTCCGAAGACGTCTTTGTATTCTCCCTTTGCCGGTTCCACCACCAGAAAAGGTACCCTGTCCTGATGCAGTTCAGTCAGCATCTGGTATACCGTGTTGCTCTTTCCCGACCCGGTGGAGCCTTGTTATGAAAGTGTGCATATTGAGGCTCCTGTTATCGAGCTCGACTATTTTATTCGTGATCTGTCCAAGATCGAATATGCGGCCAAGCGTCATCCTTTCTTCGGGGCGGGGAATATGACCGTCAGAGAACAGATGGTATGTGTTGACTTCTTTGCCGAATTCGGCATGCTCGATAACAGGCAGGCCCGAGACAGTAGCCCTCGGCAGCTCCATGTGGATGCCCAGTTCCTTTCCGGTCACCGCGGCCGCCGCATTGGTCATTACTCCGTATTGTCCGCTGCTTCCATAGTAGAAGAGGGGATGAACAAAGCGGGAAAGATAAGTGGTAAGGTCCCTGTAATCACCGATGACAGCAGGGTCGTTTCCGCGCCAGGAATTTATAGCCGAGACTTCCCGTCCTGATTTTTCTCCGTTCATGAGTGAGCGATAATTGCTGGCGGCTATTTCCGCGGCTGACATATCGTCCGAGAGAAAATATGCCGCAATGTTCCACATGCCGTAGCTGTCGAATTCCCGGGTGCGCTTGAGGGAATCATCCAGCATCTGAAGAATATCGGTTATCGCTTTATTTTCTCTGGTAGTAGTATATGAAGTGCTTTTTGATTCTCCGTGCTGTTCAACAGGAGCCAGGGAATTGATAAAGGCACTCAGCTGGTTTGTGATCTGGCCTCCCAGCATTGCACCTGCAGGACTGAGATCCATACCGGCTACATGAAGAAGAGTCTGCTCAGCGGCATTTGCTGCCGCATCTGTTCCAGCACTCAGGACGGCTCCGCCGACAGTGCCTCCGAGGGAGGCGAGTGCGCCGCCGAGAAGAGCAGCTTTCTGTCTGCCGTTCATCTCAGTGAAAGACTGACTTCTCGATATAGATGAGGAGCTGCTTTCAGTCAGCTGCTCGTTTTTCATAGGAGAGAGCTTGGTGTATAGTTCCTGGTATTCTCTGCGCAGCATCTGTACTATTTGCGGCGACTGGCTTTCAGCCAGAATGATACCTATGTACTGGCGGCCCTGCATAGCCAGCACGAGTTTTTCCAGTCCCTGTGAAAACTGTTCGTTCGAGTGTTCTTCCGCTGATTTGCTGCTGCCGACTACGCTGACAGATGTCACATTCTGCTGTTCTTGTATCTTTCTCGATAATTCCGCTATCTGCGCCCTATCGCGTCCGATGATCTTTACACCCGGGAAGTGACCAATGAGAGTGTTTTTCAGTGTATCACCCAGCGTTACTGTAGAACGCTTTTTACTTTCGTCTTTTTCATCGTTTCTGACGCCAACATAGAAATCGGTCTTTTTACCGTCAGAATCCATGATAATGAAGGCATTCGAACTGTATGTTGACAGAGTATTAAATACAGTCGCGAATTTGTCTGTAACGGGTTCGCCTTTTGCGTAGACCATTTCGGTTACCTTGTAAAGTCTGACGTTCTGGATAAGGTCGTCCTCCAGGGGGAGAATATCACCGACCGGCACTATCTGCATCTCGCAGAGTCTGGTAAGGTATTTTTTCCTTATTCCGTCTTCTATTACAGCCAGACGGTTGTCGGTCGATATAGCCCCGTCGCGAACCACCGGCGAATCTGTTTTCTTTTTCTGCATATCGTTCATGATCAGGACCTCTCGATCTGCTGCAGCATGTCGCAGAAACTCATAAACCAGTCATTATCAGCCTGAAGCTTTCGTTCATCCTTTGACAGACCGGCAGTGATCGTTTCTTTCTTAGACGAGGTATGTTTTATCAGCATATCAATATGTTCAGAATACTGGGAAGCAATCTGTTCAAAGTATTTATTTATGGATTCGAATGCTGCCGATATCATCTTTTCAGAAATCGGCTTGACTGTATTGACAGCAAATGACCGCCAGTGTTCGTAATAATAATCTGTCCGAATGACCGGATCTGAACTGTGTATGTCGGACTGTCTAAAGATCTGGCCAAAAAGATTTTCCTTAGGTGCCACATATTGCTGTTCTTTTATCTTTAGGAATCCATTTTCCATATGAGGTACTGAATATTCGACAAGTTCAGGTGGATCTATACCGTAAACATGGAAAGAGTCTGCATAATGAGCTTCCTGATACCAGCTGCCGCATTTTGCCAGCAAGTCGATACAAGCCCGGTCATATATCCTTTTTATTGCCTGCCTGAAATCATTGTAGAACCTGGATATATCACTGTCGAAATTAACAGCCTGCCTTTTGGCTTCATCTGGGCTGCTCATTTTGGTCTTTCTGATATTCCAATTGCTTATCGAGTTTATGAGTACTTCATTAGCGGTATTGAAAGCTGACGGCATTTCAAGATTATCTCTCTCATCAAACAGGCTTTTAGAAGCTTTGAAATGGCTGATCATATCCTCAAGTTTGCTGATCTCATCGTAAATACTCTTGTTCTTTATCTGGCTTCTATTGTTTTCATCTTTCAGGACGCTTCCGATATCATCGGTCTGTTTACGGAATACTCTGATCGACTGATAGATGAATTCGGTGACAGGGTAGAGCTCGATATATCGGCGTACCGCTTTGTCATTCAGTACTGATACCAGCTGAGGACTACTGACTCCGAGATCCTGTATGACTCTTTCTGCCTTTTCCCTGAGTGCAGGATCGATCAGGAAGAAAAGCTGTTCCTGCGAAATATCAGGTCTTTTCAGAAGGCCGGAAAGATTGTACTGCAGTGTTCCGGCAGATTCCCTGTCGATACACAGGAGCACGGGCGTGCTCCGCAGGTCTGTCTTCTCGAGTTCGTCAATGGATGCCACATTATCGACAGCGATTTTTAAATCGGCGAAAAGCTGTTCGTCATCAACCATGCTGCCGATTACAACATAGGAATAGATCTCTTCGAAAAGCTCACGGTTGTTTTCCCTAAAGGCTTCAATATCGAATTTTCTGTCAGGATTTTCGTTCAGCCATTTCAGCAGTCCATTTATAGCTGAAACCTTTTCCATTCGTCCGTCAAGCTCTCCTTTATGGAAAAGCTGTACCTGATCAGGGCCGATACCAGCGGCTTCGAAAGAACTTTTCAGTTCATCGAAATCAAGGTTGGTACCGGTAAAATCCAGCTCGAAATCATAGCCGTTCATCTCATCGTGAAATATATGAGGGATCTTCCGTATCCAGTTTTCGAGATACTGTCCTTTGTATTTCTCGACAAGGCTGTTGATCCTCGGCGGAATGCCGTTGAATCGTACTTCGGTCTCCAATAGATATGGATTATATGTCAATTCTGCTCGAACCATAAATATCTCCCTGCCGGATAAGACAGGGCATAGACCAGCCTTATCAGCATGAAATTAATTAGATTGATAATAATTGATACGTAAAATTATATCAGAAAAGCATTGGTATGAACGAATAAAAGGAGCATGTACCTGCGTTCGCTCTGCCCCCGGGCATCCGCGCGCGGAGCGCGCGTAAGAGACAGTTGACAAGGGCAGCAGGCTCTGTTAATATAGTCCCAGATTGAGACTAAAAAAGGAGGAATTCAGATGGACGATCTTCAGAAGCAGATATGCAGATTCTGCAGCGCGCAGCACGAGATCAGCATGGCCTATGAAGAATATGCCCGCCAGAAAGGCTATTCCTTTACCAGCATGCAGATAATGCAGATAATATACAATAATCCGGGCTGCACACAGAAGAGGCTCAACGAGCTGACACTTCTGCCTAAACAGACTATAAACGCAGTGGTTTCCAATCTCTACAGCAACGGGATGATAAGCATGAGAGAAAATCCTCTGGACAGGCGCTGCAAGGCTATATATTACAGCGAAGAGGGCGAGAAGACTGCAGAGCTCTTTTTTTCAGGAGCCGAGGATATAGTTGAAACCTGCATGAACGAGCTGAATGATGACGAGCGGGATTTTCTCATCAGGATCATGGAGAAACTGGCGAGACTGATGAACGAAGAGGTCAGGAAGTAGCCGGTGATAAAGTTTTTCTCACTTTTTCTGGGAAAGTAAATTTTTTTAGTTTTAAATAGTCCGAAAATGGGAAAATAAAAAATCGAGACGATGTGTCTCGAAGATATGAAGGCACGCAGGCAGATCTCCGGATCCTGTGAAACACAAGTGGAAGCGGAGAGCGTGCTTTCGATATAAAACTTTGATTACATAATACCCGCCTGACGGGCAGAGGAAACGGTTTTTCTCCGCCGCATGGACGCGAAGCGGAGAACCTTGTCCGCGGAGCGGACGCAGGAGTGGGGATCTTTAATATAGATTCCCGCGGCGGATAGGAAAGGACAATGATATGGCAGTTTTACCTTTATATAAAATGATAGTGCTCCCTGATTCGACGATGATGCTCAGGACAGACCTTTATCAGACTCTGGTGGGCAGGGACCCTGTAAGGGGCGAGAAGGTCAGCGTCATCATAGCAAAAGAGGAGACAAAGTTCGGCGACCTGTCACAGGACAAGATCTATCCGATCGGTGTTACCGGCTTTATCGAAGAGACCGGCGACCAGGGATTCGTCAAGATAGAATTCAGCAGCAGGATCCTCATCAACCATATGTATATGGAGCCGGAAAACCAGATCGTTCTGGAAACTACTCCGCTGGAGGATGTACAGGATATGGACGCGGCTGAGGCGCGCGAGCGTTTCACAGTCATAAGGGACGAGATCCTGGCTATGTCTCACGAATACAAGTGGGGACCTATGATGGACGCCTGGGTCATGTCCTGGAACAACCTCGGCGATATTGGAGCTTCGCTCTCACCGTGGATGGAGGATTCCAATGACAAGATGTACGAGCTCCTCGAGGAAAAGAGCAGAAGGGCAAGATTCGAAAAGCTGGAGGCTATGCTCTACGAATACATCGAGCTCTCCAGAGTCCGCATCAAGGCGACTACGGATCAGAAGGAGAACACCCAGAAGCTGTATAAGGAGCAGGCTCTCAGGAAGCAGATAGAGTACATGCAGAAGGAGCTCGATGAGATGCATCCGGACGAGCTCAGCGGGATCAGAAAGCTGGAGCTCAAGATAGCTGAATCCGGCATGAACGAGACGGCAAAGAAGGAAGCGGACAAGATCATCAACCGCCTCAAGGCAGAGGGACAGCAGAGCCAGGAAGCGGCGATGCTCACTGATTACCTGGAATTCCTCGTTTCTCTTCCATGGAAGAAGGAGCACTTCAAGGCTATAGATCTTGATAAAGCTCAGAAGGTGCTCGATGCCGACCATTTCGGACTTGAGAAGGTCAAGAAACGTATCCTCGAGCAGATAGCTGTAATGCAGCTCAAGCAGGAGCAGTCCGGCTCTATCATCCTCTTCGTGGGAGCGCCTGGTACAGGCAAGACAAGTATCGGACAGAGCATAGCCAAAGCTCTTGACAGGGAATATGTCCGCGTATCTCTTGGCGGCGTCCGCGACGAGGCTGATATAAGAGGCCACCGCCGCACATACATAGGCGCTATGCCTGGACGTATCATGGACGGCATACAGAAGAGCGGCGTATCGAACCCGGTGATGGTACTGGACGAGGTGGACAAGCTCTCAATGTCATACAACGGCGACCCTGCCAGCGCCCTGCTGGAGGTGCTCGATCCTGAGCAGAACAGCACATTCACCGACCATTACCTGAACGTGCCTTACGACCTGTCAGATGTACTCTTCATCTGCACAGCCAATAGCCTGGAGACTATCCCTGAGCCGCTGCTCAACCGTATGGAAGTCATTCAGTTCCAGAGCTACACTCCTACAGAGAAGCTGCAGATCGCTGTACGCCACCTGCTCCCTAAGGCAGAGAAGGCAGCCGGCCTGGAAGAGGGAGACCTCGATATCTCCGAGGAAACTATCTCCCACATCATCTCCGAGTACACAATGGAATCCGGCGTCCGCGGCCTTAAGAAGCGTATGGATACCATTTCCCGCAGCGCGGCTGTAAAGAAAGTACGCGGCGAAGAGACACCTATAGAGGTCAACGCGGAGAACCTGCGCGACTATATGGATATGAGGCCGATCCCTCAGAAGCACGTGAGGGACAAAGCAGCCCCGGGCGTTGTGACAGGCCTTGCCTGGACTCAGGTAGGAGGCGATGTTCTCTACATAGAGTCTACCCGCATGAAGGGCACAGGCAAGCTCACCATCACAGGCCAGCTCGGCGATGTGATGAAGGAATCAGCTCAGATAGCGCTCAGTCTTGTAAGAAACCTCTACGCCGATCAGATCGAGGATCTGGAGAAGCAGGATATCCACATTCATGTACCTGACGGCGCGACTCCTAAAGACGGCCCGTCAGCAGGCATCACGCTCACTACAGCTCTTTCGTCACTCTTCACAGGCATTCCTGTAACACCGCATGTCGCTATGACAGGCGAGGTTTCTCTGCAGGGACGCGTGAACCCTATCGGCGGACTCCCTGAAAAGCTCATGGCAGCCCAGCGCGCCGGCGTGACGAAGGTATTCATCCCTAAGGACAACGTAGAAGACCTGAGAGACGTAGCCGATGAAGTAAAGGAAAAGCTGGAGATCGTTCCTGTAGAGTATGTAACAGATGTACTCTCTGAACTGAATCTCTATGAGAAGGCTGAAGAAGAGTCAACGGCAGCGTAAGCTGACATTTCAGCATAGCGGCTTACTTACACCGCAAAAAGATAGAATGGTAACTCTGGTCAGATAACTTATCAAAAACCAAACAAATACAATGCAGAAGGCCGGCGGCCGGAGCCTCGATCTTGAAGCTCCAGCCGCCGGCCGTATTTCGTCCGCTCCGCGGACCTTGCGAGCGTGAGCTCGCGCAGGATGCAGATCTTAATTAATTTCCGGACTGAGCCGCTGCCTTTTTAGCAGCTCTTTTGCTCTTTCTGTCCTGCAGGTGTGAAACTATGATAGCGCATGACGCGTCGCCTGTTATATTGAGTGTCGTACGTCCCATATCGAAGATACGGTCTACTCCGGCTACAAGAGCGATACCGGCTACCGGGAGGCCTACCGACTGGAGGACCATAGCCAGCATTACCATGCCCGCGCCAGGAACACCCGCTGTTCCGATGGAAGCCAGTGTAGCAGTGAGTACGATAGTTACCATCTGTGAAGGTGTAAGGTGGATACCGTAACAGGAAGCGATGAAGATAGAGCATACGCCCTGGTAGATGGCTGTTCCGTCCATGTTGATGGTGGCACCCAGCGGGAGCACGAACGATGTGACTTCTTTGGAAGCTCCCAGCTTCTCGCAGCATTCCATATTGAGCGGCAGTGTGCCGACTGACGAAGCGGAGGAGAAAGCGAAGAGCATAGCCGGGAGCATGCCCTTGAAGAACTTGAACGGGGACATTCCTCCGATAGCGCGTACTGTCAGCGAGTAAACGACTACTGCGTGGATAACGTAGCAGATATACGCTGTCAGCAGGACCATTCCAAGGGAACCGATGATCTTAGGGCCGTTCTCGGCTACTACCGGGCAGAGCAGGCAGAATACGCCGACAGGAGACAGCTTGAGGATCATCTCCATAGCTTTCATGAATATGTCGTTGCAGACATTGATGCCCTTGACAGCCGGAGCTGCCTTTTCACCGACCAGGATGATCGCGAAGCCGATGATCAGGGCCATCACTATGACCTTAAGCATGTTGGCTTCTGACATAGGAGTGATGAAGTTGTTCGGGAATATGTTGACTATGGTATCCATGGCCGAGACGGATTCAGGCTTGTCGAATTTAAGTCCCGAGGTGCTGAGCACAGGATAAAAACCGTCAAACACATTAGCGAGGGCAAGCCCTATGGTCGTAGCGCAGGCTGTCGTGATCAGATAGTAGACGATGGATGTTCCGCCTATAGCTCCGACCTTTTTGATATCGCTCATGGAAACTACACCGGCCATGATCGAGAAGAGCACGATCGGAACTACGATGAATTTGATCAGGTTCAGGAAGATAGTACCGAAAGGCTGGATATATGTCACAGCGAAATGAGCGTGGCTCTGCATCAGCAGGCCGGCTATTATCGCCAGCACCAGAGCGATGAATATCTGTCCGGCCAACGGCATTTGCTTTTTGCCCTTGGGCTCTTTAAAATCTTCCTTTGCACTTTCCGCGGCTTCTTCCATGACTTCGGCAGCCATGTTTTCAGCGCCGTCCGGGCCGCGCGTTTCTTTTTCATTCATAATGATCCCTCCTGAAATATTAAAGAAAATAAACAGAATGTTTACATACATTTCTCATTTTTAATTGTAAATGTCCGAACTTGTTGTTGCAACAAAAAAGGAAATCGGGTATGTAAAAATACAAACCTTACGGGCGCTCTGCGCGCGGGCCGCTCCGCGGGAAGCTGTTGGAAGAACAGATGCCGGCGGTTTGTGCGGTCGGGTCTGTATTTGCTTGTGCCGGCAGGCATTTGTCGGCGGAGCCGTCGTAAAAACGGAAATCTGAGTGGATAAACGCATTTCTGGTAATATAATATGAGTACGATAAAGCGAAGATGAACGGTATGTATAAAGAGGTAAAGACATGAAAGAGAAGATAAACGTTTCCGATTACGCTGACCAGATCACAAAGGCAGTTTCAAAGGGAATCCTGCTCAATACGAAGGATGAAAAGTTCAATTCCATGGTCATAGGCTGGGGAATGCTGGGCAGGATCTGGAACCGACCAAGCTATACGGTATTCGTGCGCCAGAGCCGTTACACAAAAGAAGCTCTCGACAAGAGCGGCGAGTTCACTGTAAGCGTGCCTCTGGACGGCGTCGATCCAAAGATCGCGAAGGTTTGCGGCTCTTTATCCGGACATAATATCGATAAGGTAAAGGAAGCCGGCCTGACTCTGGAGGAGCCTGAGGTCAACGGAGTTCCGGGGATCAGGGAATATCCGCTGACTATAGAATGCAGGGTGCTCTATCAGCAGGATCAGGTGCTGGCAGACATTCCTGAGGATATACAGAAGCAGATGTATCCGCAGGACGTGGACAGCACAGCGCCTATGGAAAACCGTGACATACATACTATGTATATCGGCGAGATCGTTGACGCGTATATCATCAAATAACGGAGGCGTAAAATGAAGAAATTCAAGTTTTTCGATACTGCCGAGCTGGTATTCGGAGCAGGCAGCCTTAACGACCTGCATACTCTGGAAATGCCGGGAAAGAAGGCTCTTCTGGTTATCTCAAACGGCCGCTCGGCAAGGGCCAACGGCTATCTGGACCGCACTGTCGCTGAGCTCGATGCTGCGGGAGTGGAGCATGTGATTTTCGATAAGGTCGCGGCTAATCCGCTTAAATCCGTTGTAGAAGAAGGAGCCCGCCTTGGACGCGAGGAGAAAGTAGATTTCGTAGTCGCTCTGGGCGGCGGCTCTGTCATGGACGCTGCCAAGATCATGGCTATGTTCATCCCGCAGCCTTCGGACGACCTCTGGGATTACGCCTTCTGCCCTGCCGGCAAAAAGCAGCTGCCGCCTGAGCCTGTGCTGCCGTGGATCGCCATCACTACTTCAGCAGGTACAGGTTCTGAGGTAGACGCTATAGGCGTCATCACGAATCCGGACACCAACGAGAAGGTAGGCCTGGGCAATTTCAAGGGCATGATGGCCCGTTACGCTATCGTCGATCCTGAGCTCATGAAGTCTGTGCCGCCTAAGTTTACAGCCTTCCAGGGCTTCGACGCTCTCTTCCATTCGCTGGAGGGATATATCAGCAACAAGCATAATCTCATGGGAGATATGATCCAGAGGACCGCGATAGAGAACATCGGCAAATACCTGCCGAGGGCTGTAAAAGACGGCTCGGATATGGAAGCCAGGGAGCATGTGGCATTCGCCAATACCCTGTCCGGCTATTCCATGGTTGTGGCATCCAACGTTTCGGAGCATTCTATCGAGCATGCCATGAGCGCTTACCACGGAGACCTGCCGCACGGAGCCGGTTTGATCATGATCTCAAAGGAATACTTCACATTCTGGATAAACAAGCACGTCTGCGACGACCGCTTCGTAGACATGGCCAGATTCCTGGGCAGGGCTGACGCCGAAAAGCCTGAGGATTTCATCGATGCTCTTATGGACCTGCAGAAAGCCTGCGGCGTCGATGATCTGAAGATGTCCGACTACGGACTTAAGAAGGAAGAAGCCATGAAGATCGCGGTAAAGGCGAAGGAATCCATGGCAAGGCTCTTCGCAGCCGATCCGGCGGATACCACGAACGAAGAGATCGCCGGCATATATGAAAGGTCGTACAGGTAACAAAGGTGGACGTACTGGCGGCTCATGGGCATCAGGCCCTTTTCCAATATTGAACCTAAAAAGCGGTGAGCCGTTCCATGATAGAGCACATCGGGCGGCTGTACCGCTTTTTTCTGTATTTTGATCTGAAAGGAGTGACCGTAAAGGGCGCGGATCCTTCCTTTTTCTATGGCGAAGCGCTGCTTGTCGGAGTGGGCCATGACGTCCCTGATCCGCTCTTCGGTGAGCCTGGGCTCGAAGTGATGCATATTGTTCATGGCGCGCAGGAATCCCTTCATGTCGGCGGAGCCGTCGTCGGCCAGCTGCAGACCGTATTTCTGCGGGTTGTGCCTGAGCGCGTAGGACATTTTCTTGCTTATATATTTTCGTTCTTTTTCTTCCATTTGATCTGACCTCGGTCGCGTATTTTGAAAAAATTTTCCTTAATTGTATCACGTGAGACGGCGAAAACACAGACGGACGCGGATCCTGTCCAGATCCGCGCCCGCGCATTCACTGTATTTTCCTGAATATGAGCTATTTTTCCTGCAGTCCGAAAGCATAGCCGGTCATGGCAATCGCACCCAGATTGCAGACGTTATTGAACACTGTCGGCCTGTCATCGCCCGCCGCTCCGAGAATATATAGCAGAGGGAGAAAGTGCTCCGGCGTCGGCACCGCGTAGTAAGCGTACGCGTGTTTGCTGTAGTTTATGACTTCCTCGATGCGGCCGCTGACTATAGCGTCTGTGATGTCGGCGTTGAAGGTCTCGGTCATAGGCGATCCGCCCGGATTGTCCCATTCGACTCTGCCCAGATTATGGACCACGTTGCCGCTGGCGAAGATCAGGAAGCCCCGGTCGCGCAGAGGCGCGAGAGCTTTTCCAATCTCCACGCATTGAGCCGGAGTCGCTTTTTTGCTGACGGACAGCTGGACTACCGGAATGTCAGCTTCAGGGAACATGTGGCAGAGGACGGTCCATGTGCCGTGGTCTATACCCCATTCGTCGTTGATGGACACTTTGTTCCCCAGCAGTTCTTTAACGGCCGCGGTCAGTTCGGCACTGCCCTTGGCGGGATATTTGAAGTCGTAAAGCTCATCGGGGAATCCGTACATGTCGTAGATCTGCTCAGGCTCCGGAGCGCTCTGGACAAAGGTTCCGTCAGTGTACCAGTGAGCGGATATGGAAAGGATGGCTTCAGGCTTTCCAAACTGTTCGATCATCGTGTCGCCGACTTTCCTCAGCGTTTCGGTCTCGCTGCTGTGTTCGAGGGCGAGCATAGGACTTCCGTGGCCGGAAAATACGACCGGCATTCTATTTTTGTTCATATGGGTAACCTCGTTTTTGCTATGGATTTAGATTTAGTATTTATATACCCATAATCGCGATATGTAATAACTATTGCGTGACGACATGCGCTCCGCGCACCTTGCTCACGCTGTCGCTGCTGATCAGCGGCACCCGGCACCAGCCCTCGCGAAAACTTTTGCATATCATTTTCCGAAGCAGGTTCCCGCGCGGTCTGCCCTTCGGATATAATTGATGTAGATAAGTGCAAAAAGGAGACCAGCTATGAAAAGTCAAGCATGAATTAGGGCAAAATTACTTTTCCCGACCTGTGGATAAAAATGGGTAACCTTAATAAGGCCCCCGTAAGGGTGCTTTTTAAAAATCTACTATGATCTCGCGTTAGAACTTA
>JAQYCQ010000042.1 GCA_028724585.1 Bacillota bacterium
AATAGCACTGCGATACTTGCCGGTTGCCATGTACAAAATGGCGCCGGCATTTTGTGTTATGGTGTTATCCCTCATGCTTGTTAGCCAAAATTGTATTTATGTTGAAAATGGCTAATAGAATGGCTATTATAGAATTATCAAGATAGAGTACACTAATGTTCGCAAAAACTGAATAGGCAATGGAAAAGCCATCGAGGCTCATGTAGAATGATTTGCGACGAAACAAACAACTACAAAGGAGAACTCTCGATGGCTCAGAAACAGAGTAACACAAATCTTTCCACTTTACTATTCAGTTTTATGAATCAGCCAGATCCGATGCTCAGCATGCTGGAATGGCTCTGCGAGCAGATGATGGAGGCCGAGGTCTCCCTGAAGCTGAACGCTGACAAAAGCGAACGCTCCGATGGAAGATCCGGCTATCGCTCCGGTTACCGTCCCAGACGTCTGGATACTCGACTGGGGACGATTTACCTTATGGTTCCTAAGGTTCGTCAGGGCGGCTATATTCCGTTCTTCGTGAACGCCTATAAGCGCAGCGAGGCAGCTCTTGTTGCAGTTGTTCAGGAAGCATACGTCAACGGCGTATCTACCAGAAAGATCGAGCGGCTTGCAAAGCAGCTTGGCATCGAAGGCATCTCCAGATCCCAGGTCAGTGAAATGACGAAAGGACTGAACGATCAGGTCGAAGAGTTCCGAAACCGGGCGATTTCTTCCCATCATTACCCGATCCTCTGGACAGATGCCCTTTACGAGGATGTCCGGATCGACGGACATGTGGTCAGCGAAGCGATCATCGTTGTCTGCGGTGTAGATGAACACGGAAAGCGCGATATTCTGGCCGTCGAACCGATGGCAGAAGAATCGCTGGAGTCCTATAAGAGCGTTTTTAATCGCCTAAAAGATCGAGGTCTTCAGACACCAAAGCTTATCATCAGCGATGCAAACAAGGGCCTTATTTCCGCCGTAAAACACTGTTTTCCGGGAGCGTCCTGGCAACGCTGCAAAGTTCACTTTATGCGGAACATTCTGGCACATATTCCTCAGAAGCAGAAGAAATCGTTTGCTTCTGAGCTGAAATCCATCTGGCTTGCCCCTGACGACAAAGTCGCGCGGGAACGTGCAAATGCCCTGATGGACAAGTACGAATCCAGATATCCGCAGGCAGTAAAGTGCCTGGAAGACGGTCTTGAAGATTCGCTTATTTTTTACAGCTATCCTGAACTGGACAAGAGAAAGATCTCATCCAGCAACATGATAGAACGGCTGAATCGCGAGATCCGACGACGCACCAGTGTAGTCGGAATCTTTCCGAATGAATCCTCATATGTTAGGCTGGTAACGGCATATCTGATGGAATACTCGGAAGACTGGTCAACCTCCCGAGCGTATATCAAAGAGGAATCGATGTCAGCCTTGTTACCAAAGGAAGTCGCTTAATCATTCTGACATGAGTCCGGATGGCTTTTGCGAACATTACTTGACACTATCTGGACTGGCAGTTTATTTTTCTCGGCGCAAATATAGATGCCGTAGAAACCGCAGATGCGTTTGGCATTGATAAGGAGATGGCAGCGGATTACGTTCCCGATGGGGAAGGCACGAGGCTGAACTATTCCGCGATCAGTAAAGCTGTCGCAGATTACCGCATGAACGACTGCATGCCGGCAGATGCGCTGAAGGCGGTCCGCAGGGATATGAAGAAGCGGGGGAAAGCCCAGCGAACCAGGCGTTAATCTCGTACTATGACATTATTACCTTGTGAAGTTGATTATCATAGATAAGGGAGATGAAAAGGTGGGTACATTTACTTCAACGCACACATTTTCAAGCGCAGGCGCCATGAATATTTATATCAACCTGATGGGAATTCAGCCACAGGATATTGTGAGCATTACTGCGGACGGTAGGATATATACATTGGTTTATATCCTGCATACATTTAAGCCGCAGAAAAAGAGAAGGAAATGATTGCTGTAGATGATGTGATGGAGAAAGACAGGGTATGAACAGATTTGATGTACTGGAATTAAACCTGCAGGTGTGCCGTGAAAATGCGGACATCATGAAAAACAACAGCTATATGCTGAATACAGGATCAGATGATCAGAAGGAACAGCGGGTGACGTTTGCACATAAGTTGCAAGAGCATCAGAAGGTTATCGTTTATTCGCCGGATCAACTGGATCATCTGAAGAAAAATATTGCAGACAGGCTGCGGGCAGATACTGAAAATCATATCACAGTGGCGGATGAGGATAGCTTCGCTACGCAGATAGACTGCGTATTGAATTTTGCCAATGCGCAGAATCCCGGCGGAGGATATCTTCGTGGGGCGGTTGCGCAGGAAGAAGCGTTGTGCCGTCAATCCACGCTTTA
>JAQYCQ010000043.1 GCA_028724585.1 Bacillota bacterium
CTGTCGTTTTCCGTTCTTCTTAAGCTGCTCATTTTGTATCCTCCATAGTCATGATCCGGAGAAGGTCGTATTGGCTTCCCCTGATTATTTTATTGGAATTATGGCAGCGTTTGAATGTACGTGTTATTTACCGTTTACGTCATTGTGCTTTTAAAGTTACTGCGGAGCACCGGCCGCTCCATCAACAGCTCATGCGGGAGCATCCTGTCCGCGGAGCGGACGAAAGCCCCTGCAGCGGCGGCTGATCATCTGCTTCAGCCGCCGGCGCAGGGGCCGGAATATATTTATATATATTTACTTTAGTTTCGGGATTATTCGCCCAGGAGCTCCTTCATGTCAGCTTCAACAGTAGTGATCGGAGCGATGCCGAAGTTTTCTACCAGGTAGTTTACCACGTCCGCTGAAAGGAAAGCAGGGAGTGATGGTCCCAGCTTGATGTTCTTTACACCCAGGTGCAGGAGCGACAGGAGGATGGAAACGGCCTTCTGCTCGTACCAGGAGAGTACGAATGAGAGAGGGAGGTCGTTGATGCCGCAGCCGAATACGCCAGCGAGAGCGACAGCCACCTGTACAGCACCGTAAGCGTCGTTGCACTGGCCCATGTCGAGGAGTCTAGGGATCCCGTTGATGTCGCCGAGGTCAAGGTCGTTGAAACGGTACTTACCGCATGCCAGTGTAAGGATCAGAGTATCCTTAGGAGCCTGCTTTACGAAGTCTGTGTAGTAGTTTCTGCCAGGCTTAGCGCCGTCGCAGCCGGCTACCAGGAAGATGTGCTTGATGTCCCCTGCCTTTACGCCTTCTACGACCTTGTCAGCAACAGACATAATGGTGCCGTGACCGAAACCTGTCGTTACAGTCTTGCCGCCGTTGATGCCTGTGAATTCCTTATCTTCGTCCCAGCCGCCGAGTTCGATAGCCTTTTCGATGACAGGAGTGAAGTCCTTGTCTTCGCCGATGTGCTTAACTTCAGGGAATGAAACCAGCTCTGTAGTGAAGACTCTGTCAGCGTAGCTGGCCTTAGGCGGCATGAGGCAGTTGGTAGTGAACAGGAAAGCGCCCGGAACACCGTCGAATTCCTTCTGCTGGTTCTGCCATGCTGTGCCGAAATTGCCCTTGAGGTGCTTGTACTTTCTGAGCTCAGGATAGCCGTGAGCCGGGAGCATCTCACCGTGAGTGTAAACGTTTACGCCCTTGCCTTCAGTCTGCTCGAGCAGGAGCTGAAGATCCTTGAGGTCGTGGCCGGTGATGACGATGAAAGGTCCCTTTTCGACCTTCAGGGAAACCTCTGCCGGAGCAGGAGTTCCGTAGGTCTCGGTATTAGCCTTATCGAGCAGAGCCATGCAGCTTACGTTCGCCTCGCCTACGGCCATGGAGCCGGCAAGGAGCTTATCGAAATCTTCACAGTATCCTACCAGTCTCAGGCCTTCGCAGAAGGATCTGTCTACAGCAGTATCAGTGTATCCCAGCATGAGTGCGTGGTAAGCGTAAGCTGCTGTTCCCCTGATGCCGAAGAGGATCAGAGACTTGAGAGAGCGGATGTTCTCGTCAGCGTGATGCCATACATTTTTCATGTCGAACGGAGCGCATTCGTCCGAGTCAGCGCTTACACCGAGGAGACGGCCTGTCTCTGCCTTTGTCTTTTCGATCAGAGCCTTGAGGGTCTCGTCGTTGAAGTTAACGTTTGTAACTGTAGTGAACAGCCCTTCGATAACTGTCCTGTAAGTATTCTTGTCAGCCTTGTCGTTGTTTTCCTCAGCCTTTGCAAGAGCGATCAGGGCTCCTGTGAGCTCATCCTGAAGACCTGCGGTCTCAGCCTTCTTTCCGCATACTCCTGCAGCGCCCTTACATCCTACGCATCCAGCTGTCTGTTCGCACTGGAAACAAAACATTTTCTCGTCCATTTTTATCTCCTTCTGCTTTCGCATATATCAGGCCGCCCTGGTCCGGGCAGCCATCCTGAATCCTTCCTTTAATATATCATATTTTTTATCTGCCGTTAATTTCACGAGATACAGACAAAACGTCTCCCGCCTGTCCTTTTAGTCCTCGACAAGGCTTCCATCACGGTTAACAGTGACCACCTGCCACGGAATGAACTTTCCACTGGCCTGAAGAGCGTTCTGCGCAGCCATCTGAAGGCCTCCGCAGCAAGGCACGTCCATCCTTACGATGGTAACCGACTTTATATCGTTCTGAGCGATGATCTGAGTCAGCTTCTCAGCGTAATCTACAAAGTCCAGCTTAGGGCATCCGATCAGAGTAACCCTGTCCTTCATGAAGTCCTCATGAAAATTGGCGTAAGCGTAAGCCGTGCAGTCAGCGGCGATCAGCAGCCTGGCCCCGTCATAGAAAGGTGCCTGGACCGGCAGAAGCTGGATCTGTACAGGCCACTGCATGAGTCTTGAAACAGGTTTAGCAGCCGGAGCCTGGCTCTGTGCCGGAGCGGCATCGCGTCTTTCCCTTGTGAAATCCATAGGCATGGAGCCCGGGCATCCCGCGAAAGGACGTCCCTGAGGCTGTGCCGGAGCAGACTTTTCAGCCTTGGCTCTCTCTACAGCTTCCTGATCGTAAGCCGGAGCTTCCCTTTCCTCGAAAGTGATAGCGCCTGTAGGGCATTCCGGCAGGCAGTCGCCGAAGCCGTCGCAGAAATCCTCGCGCATGAGCTTAGCCTTGCCGTCTATGATATCTATAGCTCCCTCGTGGCAGGCATCAGCGCAGATTCCGCAGCCGTTGCAGTCTTCCTCATTTATATGTATTATCTGTCTTAACATCTATGTCTCCTTTCGGCTCTCGCCTGTTTTCCCTTGTTTTGATGGTGTAAGTATATTAAAATTTTCCTAAGCAGTACGTTGTTTTGACCACAAAGCAGAAAAATATATAAAAAGGCCGCGACCCGCGTACCCGGCTTCAGCAGGCCTCCGGCCTGAAGAGGCTCCGCCTGACCCGCCGCGGCGCAGAAGTATATATATGAGTTTTATAGAAAGGAGTAAGGTTTTGCAGAGTATAAAAAAGCATACCCTTGAAGGGATAGATTTCAGCAGGATAGCCCTCTTCCACGGCATGTCGCCCGAAGAAACTAAAAGTGCCCTTAACGCACTCGACTGCTATATCCGCGAATACGAAAAAGGAAGCGTCATACTCCGCGCCGGAGAGACGACTGACAGCATAGGCATAGTGCTCGAGGGCAGCGTGACTATAGAAAATATAGACGTATGGGGAAACCGCACTATCCTGAACATGATAGAGAAAAACGGCTTTTTCGCCGAGACTTACGCTATACTCCGCGACCAGACCCTCCTCATAAATGCCTGCGCTAACGAGCGCTGCCGGATCATGTTCATCCGTGTCTTCGGCAGATCGGACATAGAGCCGGGCAGCTGGCATTCCCGATTCCTCTTCAACCTCATGACTATAACGGCGAGGAAGAACTACGGCCTTTCGGCAAGATCACTCAACACCGCCCCAAAGACAGTGCGCGGCAGAGTCATGACCTACCTTAACTTCATGTCGATAAAGAACGGAAAAATGGAGTTCGAGATACATTTTGACCGCCAGCAGATGGCTGACTACCTGAACGTAGAGCGCACGGCTCTTTCAAAGGAGCTCAGCAAGATGAAAAAGGAAGGGATCATCAACTACAGAAAGAACTATTTCGTACTGAAAAACAGGAGCACCGAATAAGGGCGCTCCCGTCTGGCTTGGTCGCGTTTTTAATTTCTGCCGCAGGCATATGCGGACGGAGTCCGCGCAGGTTCTGATCTTTATAGCTGATACTGTATGGATACGAAGCCGTTTTCTGGCATTATCCTGAAGTCCATATCCTTAAGATTTATCATATCGGTATAGAGGACACCGCCCAGCTTCAGCAGAGAACTGTTCGGGACCGCGTAGTGCCTGCGGCGGATATACAGATGGAGCATGCGCCTGTCCTGTACATAGCAGCCGCCCAGCATGGCCGCGACAGCTGCCGGCGCTACCATCACCCTGCCACTTCTCACCAGACACATCTGTATGAAATGACTGGTGTCGACTATGCACCCGTTTATGGAAAAGCAGTGCCTGTCCGGCATAAAGGTCAGCACCGACCTGCGCAGGGTATTCCTTGAATTTACCAGCCTGTCGGATCTTTCGGGACTGTAGATATTCCTGTCCCATCGGTGGTCACGGCAGAATTCCTTTGCCGGTTTTATGATCGAAGCTGAATGCCCTCCCAGCTCGAAGGTGTAGTCTATATGCCGCCACACTCCGTTGACCTTTACCATATTCCAGCCGTGGCTGTCCCAGACAGTGCCGCTGAAACCCTGGCCGCTCACGTAGCGGGCGTCTATCCCGCAGTAGTTCAGCAGCTGGCAGGCATACGCGGCTATCCCCTGGCAGACCGCCGTATGGTTCTTTATGAGCCCTACGGCTGAATGGTCGGATGTCCTTCTCGTCTTTTTGTAGACTACGTTTTCGCGCATCCAGTACATTATCTCGTTCAGAGTCTGTTCCGTATTGCCGCGGGTCTTATCGACGATGGCGTCGGCCTGTATGGCCAGCAGACAGGACATGGCGTTCACATCCCGCGCTGAATCGAAGTAGTCGTTATGTATCTTAAGCACTATTATAGCTCCGTCAAAAAGCGCTCTTGTCCCGAAGCCGGTCGAATTAGACTGGTGGGTCTGCAGCTCTTCGCCTACGAACTCCTGAGCTTTCCTGTAAAGAGAGACAGCCCTGTTTGGGTCCACCTTTCTGCTCCTGTTATCTATGAGTATGATGATATCAGGAAGATGAAGCCTGAGCGCTGTGGAGACCGCCGTGTCCAGCTCGAACTGGTCCCTGCACTGAAAGACAGGGGCGCCCTTTGGAACAGGTTCATAGCTGACCTCAAACGAAGCTTCTATCCGTCCGCTCCTGAAGAAACGCGCGCCTGCGGAAAAGCCCGCTATAGATGCCGTGACCGCAGGATTGTCTATGAGCTCGTTTGTGACAGCCTGCTCAAAGCCGTAACGGTCCAGACCGCCCATAGCTATATTAAATTTTTTCTTCCTTAATGAAAGATTTCTTATCAATTCGCTCATATTACCGATGATCACCGCAGTAAGGGCAGTTGGGATCCCTGTTTACCTTCAGATTGTTCGTGATGAAGAGGGGGTTGGGAAATATCCCTGCCCGTGCTCCGCCTATCTTCTCGCTGTTGGTATTGCACACCCAGGTATACTGCTTGAGATAATCGATGACCCGCGGTGTATAATTTTCATTATCCCGGTTCAGCAGGTCAAGTGAAAGCTTGACCGCTATCAGAGTAACAAAATCTATATCCGCCGCTATCCCCGGCTCGAAGGACAGTGACTCCATCTCTTCTTCGCTTCCGAAATAGTTATCGTGGCTGTCCGGCCGCTCATCGTCTATCAGTCCGCCCAGGGCGCAGGAATAGCAGGACAGATCATGTCCCGACTGCCAGTAAAAGACTTCTCCGGCGAAAGCGCGCGACCAGCAGCAGGATGTGACGAAGGAGCTGTCCGTCCTTGCCGCAAGCCTGCAGCAGTAGTCTGAAGAAGCCCTGTTGTCGCCGGCGCCGAATATCAGAGTATCCCTGCCCAGCAGAGGCATGAGCTCGCTCTCCGGTACCTGCTGTATCTCGGATCTGAAAGTAACGACTTCCGCATCCGGATTTATATTCAGTATCTTGTCCTTTACCGCATCGACCTTGTAGCGGCCCAGATCATCGAAGCCGCACTGGTGGCGGCAGATATTGTGGATCTCCAGTGTGTCCGTATCTATCAGCACAAAGCTGCCGACCCCTGAACGGGCCAGCTCCATGCCGACAAATGAACCGACTGATCCGCAGCCGGCAAGGACCACCCTCTCGTCCAGCATCTCGGTGGATTCGAGCAGACCGGTGTTCCTGGAAAAGAGATCCGTCACCTGGTCATAGGTCTTTATGCGCACCTTCTCATAAGGCGCGATGGGTTTGAGCGGATCATCCGTGCCGCCGTTTTCGCCCGTCAGTCTCTGTCCGGTATACCAGGCTTCCATCCTCAGTTCTCCATGATCGCAGTATCCCAGTACATTTACCTTGCCGTCCCAGGGCATGAACGGGATCCCGTACTTTGCCTCATGCGCCAGGAAGCCGATCCAGTGCTCCCTGTCCTGAAACTGGGGCGCGGTCAGCACATAGATGGATTCTGTCTCTTCACGCACAAATCCGTAAAGCCTGCCCTGGGAATCAGGATCGTTCACTATCTCAGAAGGCACATAGACCTTCCAGTCAGCTGCCTTCAGGGGAGTTTTCCCTTCCGCGCCGAACATGGATATGAATTCCTCCACGACGGAGTCGTCCGCGGCGTCTCCGCCGCCTTCGAAAGCGGAGCTTTCGTGACCGAAGCCGCCGTCCAGAAGCTCTTCACGCAGTTCTTCTACGGATTCAGCTTTTTCTCTTTTCTGTTTCTCCGCATCTGACTTTGCCGCAGCCGCAGAGGGACGGCCGCTGCCTTTTTTCATTTTCATTCCATCCTCCTGCTCATTCCATACGATTTAATACATCGCCGACGTCCGCCAGCTTCATTATCTCTTTGTTTCCTATCTTTCCGTCTCCGACTTCCACGTCCACCTGTGTGTACTTCACCCCGCGCGGGCCATCCAGCTCCACGTAATAGAAAGTGACGCGGAAATCAGGGTCGTAGTTTATGATCGCCGAGATACAGCCGTTGCCGGCAGATACAGCGTACTTTCTGTTCGTGATATCGTCTGTGCCCGAAAAGCTGTCTAGCGAACCAGGATGGCGGTGCCACATGCCTAAAAATACCAGCGGATGCTTGTAGGTCCTCGAGATGACATCGCAGACGTGATTCTGGTAGACATCGTCTCCCTCGTGATAGGCCTTCTGAAAGACAGCGTCTATCCCCGGGTCGCTGGCCTCTATAACATACCAGACTCCCTTATCGTAATGGCCCAGCAGCAGGCCGCCGGTCTCTGTCTCAAGCCTTGACTGCGACTCATTGAATATCTGTATAAAAGCCCTGTCGGAGAGCACCACCTTGCGGCAGCGCGGGTTGGCAGCCCTGGACCTGGAAAGCCTGCCGTCCGAATATTCAGCGGAAGTGCCGGAGACAGATGTCCACACCGTCTCCCTGCCTTTTTCCGATCCTCCGCGCCCGAACAGGTTCCACGTCTTCGCCTTCCTGCCCTTCTGCTGCTTTTTCTCCGCCTCTATCTTTTTCTGCATGCCCTGGGTCCACTTGGCCGTATATACCTGCATAGTCTCAGACATACAGCGGCTGCTGCGGTTGTTGACATAACGGTCCAGTTCCTTTTCCGCCTGTTCTATGTACAGATAATGCATGCCCGAATCGTCTTCCCTGACATAGGGAATGCTCCCGGCGTCAAGCCCGTAGAGCTCCTTAAATTCCGGAATGCCAGGACTCACCAGATAGACCTTGGCAGGCATGTCGCGCTTCTCCGTCTTTCTGGGAAAGCTCTTGTCCAGGACCAGCAGGAATATCCAGCCTGAAACCTCAAAGGGCTGCTGAAGGTCTCCGCTCTCTGTTATGGCAGCTGGAAAATCCCTCATATTGCTGTTGATATATTCGACCTCTGCGCTCCTGAAGAAAGGGCTTTTCAATATCCATTTCTCAGCCTGCGTCAGCTCGCGCTGACCGGTCCCCTCCGGGGAAAACACGCGGTCTGAAATTATGACATTAACAGGTATCCTGCTTCCGTCAGGATCCTTACCGTCTCTGTCTGTAAACATTTCTATCAGCCTCTCTCATTATCCTTATACCCTTGCGGTCACAAGACCGCCTTTTAGATCTCGCCGTGCTTCTGGAACATGCTCCACGTCTGCTGGTCTATGAGTCCCAGCTCGAAGACCGTTATCCATCTCATGGCGTATCTGAGACAGGCCGCGGCGGTTGTGACCTGCTCTCCTTTCCTGTGCCCCGCCTTTATATTGTTCCTGTCCTGGGTGCACATATATATCTGGTTATCTTCGTCTCTCAGCAGATGCGGGATAGTCTTGGGCTCCACTGAAGAATTGTTGACCATCTGCTGCATTTCCTCGTAGTTAGGCCTCACCGGATAAAACTTGACCGAGCCGCCCCATCTCTGCTGGGGATGGTCAGGGTCGTATACCGCCAGAAGGGTCCAGTCCTTGCGGCTTCCGCACACTACCGGATGGATCCTGATAGTCCAGTACATCCTGCCGTTGGGCAGATATCCCATCTTAGCCTCCGGATGAATATCGGCCATAGCTTTTATCTCCAGCTTCTGCAGCTGGGGATTTGTCTGATACCACTGGGGAGCGGCTACCACCGCCTTATCGACAGGCTTGAAGCCGTCTCCCTTTGCCAGTGACGACGCCGACATTGGGTCTTCCGGATTGAGGACTGTGCCGTCCTGGTTTACCATAGTCTCGCCGCCTCCGGCAAGCTG
Organism: Bacillota bacterium; assembly: GCA_028724585.1. Lineage (GTDB taxonomy): Bacteria > Bacillota > Clostridia > Peptostreptococcales > Anaerovoracaceae > RUG708. The sequence goes on from JAQYCQ010000043.1 coordinate 8,413, forward strand.
TGCCCTGAGAGCCGCTATAGCGTCCGCCGTAGAGTTGTCCTCCGCCGCAACTACAGCCTTGTCCACAGGCTTGAAGCCGTCTCCCTTTGCCAGCGATGACGCCGACATAGGGTCTTCCGGATTGAGGACTGTACCGTCCTGGTTTACCATAGTCTCGCCGCCTCCGGCAAGCTGCGCTCTGAGAGCCGCTATTGCGTCCGCTGTAGAATTGTCTTCCGCCGCAACGATCATCTTTTCAATCTTAAACATAGATCAACACCCCTTATTCAACTCATATGTCTATATCCTGGGCAAAGCGCCGCAGTAACTTATCCTTTATCTCCGGGCTCATATCCGGAGCCGCCGCGAACTGAGGAGTCCCGTTGCCAAAGCTCAGGGTTCCGTCGGAGCTCATATATACCTTTTCACAGAGCTCCATCAGGAGCGTGACCGCCGTCACCCTCTCCTGAGTCGTCACTCCGCTGACCTGACATTCGTCTGTCGATATGCCGAAGAAGCTGAGAACCCCTCTTCCAGGCCCGCTTCCCGCTATGGCAGAAAGCTTTGTCAAAAGCTCCAGCGAATTTATCTCGCTGATGCTGCTCACAAAGAGGATCTTCACTTCCCTTTTGCCGGCGGAGCCGGCGTTATACTTTTCTATATTCTGGCAGCTTTCATTTAAGCAGCTGCTGTCGGTTTCTATTATATATTTTGAAAGCTCGTCGGCAGTCCTGAGCAGCTCCTCCGGACTGGTGACTATCCTGACTTTATTTCTGCCATCTGCATTCTCCAGCTTTTCGAAGCCCGGGTACCTGCTGCCTCCTCCCTCACAGTCGACGAGATATACAGTCACGCCGGTATCGGCGAAGATATTGAGCGCCTGCAGGGCAAGGCTGGCGAAAAGCCCGTAGACTCCGCTGTTGTATTCCGAAAAGTAATTAACGCAGAGGGCTTTAGCCGGATACCTGGGGAATGTCACCGGGAGCATCACGCTCCTCCCCGAGCACACGCCGTCAGGGAGCAGGGTCGTCAGGACCTTCTCCAGAGTACCGTCGTCCAGATAGGTTACAGTCTGGCTGGCTATCCCTATAAGGAATTCGTCCTCTGCCGAAAGCCCCGAAGCATCCTTTCCAAGATAGGCTCCTATGTATTTCGTTATGCTGCTGTATGCCGAGCCATAGGTGGTACCCGGCTTAAACATACGTTCCATGCCGTCAAGAAGCAGGTTTTTCAGCTGGTTGAGATAGGCGTTTTTCCTGGCCGCGCCCTGGGCGTCCGACTCTTCCTTCTCAGCCTGAAGCTCGGCAACCTTACCTGAAGTAGCCCTGTCCAGCTCCTGCTTCCTGTTTTCAGATCCGGCTTTTACATCCCTTTGAGCCGCTTCGACCATAGCCTCCAGCCTGTGCCGTCCTTTAAGGATATTTCCGTAGGTCTCCATCCTGAAGTCCTTATCGAATACGCTCCAGACAGCGGCAGCCGGCGCGGGGATCCTCGAGTCAGTTATCTTCTTGATATTCCTGACCGCTTCGGAGGTCTGCCTGTCTATATCCTCGAACGAATGCACCAGACCTTCCTGGTCCATATATGGATTTATCTGTGAAGCGGAGTCGTCCCTGAATCTCCTGTAGCGCCTTTCGCTGATGCGGCTTTCCGCCTCGCTCACAGTATCCATTGACTTCTTCAGCTTAGCCAGATCCTCCGTCACGCTTTTTCTGAGCTTTTCCCGCTCATGCTTATCGTAAGTATCGATGACATCCAGTTTCAGGAGCAGGCGCCTGCGCTCTTTTTCCTCAGCAGATGCCATGTGCCCCAGCCCGAACTGGAAAGCCGTATTGTATTCGCTTATGATACGCTGAAAGCTCTCGTAATCGTCGACAAAATCCTTAAATGTACGTGCCATTCCAGCACCTCCGTCCATTTATCAAGCTTTTATGGGATATAAAGAATATAGGCAAGTACGTAGCCCAGGATCATCTGCCACATGGAATTCCTGCGCATGCTTTTACATACACCGGACAGGCCTCCATCTCCGTGTCCTCTGATGCCCGCCGCCAGAGTCAGCGCCAGTGAAGCTATGAACACGCACATGGAAAGGGACGCGAACCTTTTGCAGATAGAAGAAATTGCGACGAGAGGTCCCATGCCAGCGACATACACACCCTTGCCGGCTATCATAAAAAGAAAGAGCAGCAGCAGAATCATCGTATTCCTGAACCTGCTGCCCGACTGGAACAGATCCCGCGCCATCGGGATCCTTTCACCGGCGCTGCCCATTATCGCCCACACAAGCAGCATGATCACCGCGGCCATCTCTATCCCTGCCGACAGGTAACTGAAAACCCTTGCGATCTGGTAAATTAGACTAGGAATATCCATTTTCCCTTTCTCCTGCTGAAATATATAAACTAAAAAACAGAAATCTAAAAAATGTTTCGGATAAATCCGAAGATATCGGCGAACATCATCTTAAACCTCGCGAGCATCATCGCGAAGGTCTGGCTGTAGAAGCCGTCCTGCCCCCTCAGGTTTCCCAGCACTGTCTTCACCGGCTCTATCAGGTCCAGCTTATGAACTATGGAATAGGCCTGAGGCGTCACATTATCGGAAAACTCCGCTTTTATCACTTCCAAGAGCATGTTGGTACCCGGCTGCCTGGCGAAAAGGATCAGGTACAGAGCCACCGCTGCCACGGCCGCCGCTATGGTCGTCGCCTTTCCCGTTTTATCGAGCAGGGAAACAGCTTTCTCAGCGTTTTCCCCATCGCTCTTTATAGTCAGTATGCCCTTGTCATCAAGCGTGTATCTCGACATCTTTCTCTATCAGGAGTCCTTCTGCTGTCTCCCCTGATGCCCTCCTTTTTTGTTAATGACATTATAAGTCACAGGGCGGATATTTTGTATAACAGATATTGCTGAAAAAGCTGAAAATATTATTAAGAAAAGTAAAATAGAAAGGATGTTAAAATGGTCTGCGATTTGCGTCCGCTCTGCGGACGGATGCCGGCGTAAAAAAAGCGCGGGACCTCCGGTTGGAGAGAGACCCCGCGCTTAGCGCCATTTCCGTTTTTCAGATAATAGCTGTTTTCCTCAGTTCTAGAAATTGATATCCTGCCCGTAATAGCAGTAAGTCAGCACCTTCTTCATATCCTCGAACTCAGTCTTCCTCGGATTGAAGAGAGTACATGGATCCCCGCAGGCGGCTTCAGCAAGCTTGTCGACAGTGGACTTGAACAGTTCCTCATCGACGCCGGCATCCTTGTATGACAGAGGAATATCAACAGCAGTGTTCAGATCCTTTATAGCCTGAACGAGATTATTGGTAAGCTGCTTGTCGGTTGCGCCCGGCAGGCCCAGCTCCTTTGCTATGTCCGCGAAGCGGTCCATGCATACTGCGCTGTTGTATTCTATTACGTATGGAAGCATTATGGCATTGCATCTGCCATGGGTGACGTCATAGGTGACACCGACCTTGTGTGCCAGGGAATGTACGATTCCCAGGAGAGCGTTTGAGAAAGCCATGCCTGCGAGATCCTGGCCTACGTGAACAGCTCTGCGTGCTGTTTCACTGCCGTTATATGAATCCACCAGATTGTCATATACCATCTGGGCGCTCTTGAGAGCCAGACAGTCTGTGAGATCCGTGTGAAGCGTCGCGACATATGCCTCTATGGAATGAGTCATGGAATCCATGCCGGAGTCCGCGATGAGAGCCTTCGGCATGGACATAGGTATGTCTGTATCCACGATAGCTATATCCGGAGTTATCTCGAAGTCAGCTATAGGATATTTTATGAGAGTCTCATCCTCTGTGATAACGGAGAATGAAGTTACTTCTGTACCGGTTCCTGAAGTAGTGCCGATAGCTACGAATATGGCCTTCTCGCGCAGCTTTGGCAGGCTGTAAGGAGGCTTGACATCATCAAATGTCAGCTCAGGATTCTCGTACAGGATCCACATGCACTTGGCTGCGTCTACAGGGGAGCCGCCGCCGAGAGCCACAATAACGTCAGGCTCAAATTCCAGCATGGCCTCTGAACCTCTGCGGCAGGTGGAGAATCTCGGATTGCTTTCTATCTTGTCGAAAACAGTCGTTTCCAGACCCGCTTCGTGCAGTATGCCTTCCAGCTTTTCCAGACTTCCGTTATCCTTCTGGAAATTGGTGCCTGTAACTATAAATGCCTTTTTATGACCTTTTAGAACCTTCAGCTCGTCCATGGCGGAAGGTCCGTAGTAGACGTCTCGTGGAATTGTAAATCTTGCCATCTGCTTTGTTCCTTTCTATAAAAGCGCGGATCCCATCCCCCATGATCCGGGACCCGCACACTGTTTCTTTCTCTTATGTGAATTATGTGCTAGAGCTTTTCCAGTCCCATCAGAGCCTGCATCTCAACCTCTACCATCTGTGTTGGTCTGTTCATGGCTGGTACGCCTGTCCATGTGCATGCCGGTCTGTATTCCTTGAAATACTCTGAATAAGCCTTTGTGATATCCATGTTCTTGCTGGTATCGGTGGTATATATATTGACCTTTACGACTTCAGATCTGTCGACGCCGTTCTCCTCCAGCAGAGTGACGAGCTTGTTGAAAATATACTTTGCCTGCTCATAGGCATCTCCTTCGCCGTAAACCTCACCTTCCGGTGTTACAGATGTTGTGCCTGATACAAATACGAAAGGACCTGCCTTGAGGATCCTGCTGTAGCCGGCAACATCCTCGAATGCCGAACCGCCTGGTATATTTTCTCTCTTGTATACTCCTGCCATTTTATGTTTCCTCCGTTTCCCGGCCAGCCCGCAGCCGCAGCGGATAAGCTGCTGTCAGCGGAGCTGACGTATATTGACCCTTTTGACGTTCTAAATCCCTCTGAAACCCATTTCCGATTTCATGGATATCTTATCACCGTACTAAAGTTCTGTAAAATTGAACATATCGAATTTTCGCTTCAATATTTTTGATGGTTGCTTTTCTGCATCATCGCGCTGTACCGTGAAACAAAAATACAACCTGCTTCTCCCTCATATACTATAATTAGCATAATAAATCAGGTCCGCTCCGCGGACAAGATGCCGGAAAGCCAGGCTGACGGAGGACCGCCTCCCCGTTTTGCGGCTGTTCGAATTTTATTGATACGATCGGGATAATTGGAAATGGAACTGAGAAATATACAGACGTTTTCAAAAATAGTTGAGCTGAAGCAGTTTACAAAGGCAGCCGAAAGCCTGGGCTACGCTCAGTCCACAGTCACGACCCAGATACATCAGCTGGAGGATGAGCTGGGACATCCGCTTTTCGACAGAGTAAAGAACAGAGTGGTGCTGACCGATTTCGGCCGCAGTTTTCTGCCTCTGGCAATACAGATGGAGAATATAAATGATGAGATGCACAATCTGGGCACGAGACCGGAGGAAATAAAGGGACATCTTAAGATAGGAGTTATAGAATCCTGCTATTATTCAAACTTTCTCGACGTGCTCACGGAATACAAGAAGAGATTTCCCCTGGTAGATCTCGAGCTGAGGACAGGCTCATCCGCCGAACTCTGCGGCCTGCTGGCAGAAAACTCTCTGGACATGGTATTCTGTCTGAAAATGCCTGCAGATTACTCGAAATTCGAAATACCTTTTATACAGACTCGCAGGATAGGACTCTTTGCCGCGCCGGATCACCCGCTCGCCCGGAGATCGGAGATCAGTCTGGCTGATGCCTCACAGTATCCGTTCATAATGACAGAAGAGGAGAGCGTATATCACAGACTGCTTCACGAGATATTCTTCAGAGAAGGCCTGTCAATGAAGCACAGCCTGACCCTGCAGAGCACATTCGCCATAAAAAATCTGCTGCAGAAGCTACCCGGCACCATAGCCTGTCTGCCGGAATACGCGGCGCAGAAAGAAACTGCAGACGGCTCGCTCGCAAAACTCAACTGTCCGCAGCTCTTTGCTGAAGTTCCAGTCATAGCTGCCGTACTCAAGGGAAAGTGGCACGCCCCGCAGGTGACTGAGATGCTTGACCTGGTAAGTGAAATGAACAAAAATACTGAGCAATAGAAAGCAGCTATACAGCCTTCCAGTTCATCAGACCTTTGCCTTCGGAAGAAAATGTCGCTCCCACTTTTATGATCCTGCGGCTGTCCGATACATACGGAATCGCGTACTGCTTTTCTTCAATCTGCACCAGTGCTTTCGCCGGATCACTGTCGGTTTTAAATTCCATTACATACACATAATCAGAGGTTTCGACAATGCAGTCACAGCGTCCGACCGCCGAATGGATTTCTGTTTTAACATATGCTCCGATCAGCGTAAATACCAGGTACATCTGGTTGCGCCACTCACGTTCCTGAAAAGGCACATTGCCCTCGGCATATGGAATTCCCGCAAACAGGGACTGCAAAATAAGCATGAAATCATCCGTCTTACCAGCTTCGAGCGCATTCACAAATTTCTCCAGGATGGAAGAAGCAGATCTGCTTTCTATATTGAACTCCAGCGGCAGCAGATCCTCTAGAAAGCTGTTTTTCACCTCATCGTTAGGAAAATCCAATATATATGTACGAAATCTCGGATTCCAGCTTTTTATAGTCAGATAACCAGACTGGTAAAACAAAGGTACAGGATCTGGATTTTCCGGTCTGTAATCTGACAGACTCCGTTCAGATATGCGCAGTCCGTCCAGCATATCTTTTGCGTCATAAGACGATGCTCTCAGTTTATTGATCAGAAATGTCGGAGTGCCTGTTTCGAACCAGTAATTTCCGAAATTTCCGTCAGCCAGTGCATTCAATATGCTGAAAGGATTGTACATTCCATCACTGTCTGCACTGAAATGATAGCCATCGTACATTTCCGCCAGCCTCTGCATGCACTCATCGTATGAAAAGCCATTATGTTCAGCCGTAGCCTGTATCTCGACTTTAAGATTTTCGACAAGCTCAGCCTCAGAAATACCACATATTCCGCTATAATCCGGAAGCAGGGAAATATCCCTGAGCTGATTGAGATCGCTGAATATGGAGACCTTACTGAACTTAGTAACGCCAGTGAAAAACACAAATTTCAGATAGCTGTCCATATCTTTCAGCACGCTGAAAACTCCTTTGAAAAGAATTCGGTTGCGATCCTCCTGCTTCTCATTTACTGTCATCGTCTCCAGCAGCGGTTTATCGTATTCGTCGACAAGTACGACGACCCTGCGACCGGTCATCTCAAAGGCAGACTCTATGCAATAGCGGAACTGGTTCGGCAGATCTAGCGAATCATCATGCTCTATTCCCATCTGCCGCTCAAAGCTTCTGAGATAATACGAAAGCGTCTCCGAAAGCCCCTTTGGCGAGTTATAATCCCCGCCAGATAGGCTAAACTTTATGACCGGATACTCGATCCAGCGCTCATCCTCAGGCTTTTTATCTTCCGTCTTCTCTATGTCAAGGCCGCGGAACAGCTCCGCCTGCCCGCGGAAATATGCCTCAAGTGTCGAAACAAACAGGCTCTTGCCAAAGCGCCTGGGCCTGCTGAGAAAATATACCTTGCCGCTGTTTGCCAGCTTATTTATATATGAAGTTTTATCAATATATACGTAACCATCACGTCTGATATTTTCAAAAGACTGTATCCCAATCGGCAGCTTAGCCATCCCGTTCACCTCGATCCTGAAATCGCGCAGTAAATACTTCTCAGATTATTATACACCATGAATCTGCATGAGCATTCGATGATCACGCCTATGGCTTTCAGCCTTTTCAGCTTACGTGGACTCCGTCCACCGAAACTAATCATCAGTGATGCCAGCAATGGGCTTGTCAGAGCTGTAAAACAGTGTTTCCCGGTTTCTTCGAGGAGTTATATTCGTGAATCTGCAATCATCAAAATGATCGATCAGTCAGTCGCATGATCATTACGGGAC
>JAQYCQ010000044.1 GCA_028724585.1 Bacillota bacterium
TTGGTTCCCTCACAATAGATCTTGACAATATATTGTGATGAGAGATCTGTACATTTACAAAATCTCTGTACTATGAAGTTTTCAAAGATCATCGCTGTCTCTGTGTGACAGCTCATTTATATTATCATCGGATTCAGAAGATGTCAACAACTTTTTAAAATCTTTTTTAAAAGTTTTTAAAGAAGCTGTTAAGCGATATCTCCTTAATTCCAGTGATACCAATGCTATGCGAGCTCTCTGGCATCCGAGATTTCCGTGACAACGTTCATTATTATACAGCTTTTTCAGAGTATTGCAAGCAGTAATTTAAGAAATTACGAAAAAAGTTTCAAGTTACGCTTTTGCGACCTACTTCTTATCATCATACGGCCGTACAAGGACATTTGATATCCTTGTGCTCTATCTAGCGCAGATTTCCACCACTCTGTCGTAAGGCATATTTCCTCCGTAAAGATCCAGGGCGCTTCCTATAGTCACATCCAGTTTTCCATCGCAGGCACGGTCCAGCTTCTCCAGATCCTCAAAGCTCCCTACGCCGCCGGCATATGTGACCGGGCATCCGTCAAAACCGCTCAGCAGTTTCGCCAGCTTTTCATCTGCCCCGCCTTTCTTTCCCTCTGCGTCCACCGCGTGTACCAGAAACTCGCTGCAGTGCTCAGAAAGCGCGTCCAGAGCTTCAGCCGTAACTTCTACTTCAGTAAACTTCTGCCACCTGTCTGTTACTATGTAGTAAGAATCTCCTTTTACCCTGCAGCTCAGATCCAGGACCAGATGATCCCTGCCTACAGCTGACTTCAGTTTTTCAAGACGCTCCATATCTATTTTTCCATTTCTGAAAACATACGATGTGACTATGATATGAGATGCTCCCATATTTATAAAATCTGCCGCATTGTCAGCTGTGATGCCTCCGCCGATCTGCATGCCGCCGGGGTATGTTCCGAGCGCTGCCTTTGCCTGCTCTATATCGGCCTGATACTCTGGAGTGCCTGCCGGATTGAGCAGTATTATGTGGCCGCCCTTAAGTCCGTCCCTTCTATATAGAGAAGCGTAATACGCGCCTCCCCTCTCTGACACGAAATTTTCCCTGACACTGCTGTGCTGTTCATCCAGGCTTCCGCCCACTATCTGCTTTACTTTACCGTTGTGTATATCAATACATGGTCTGAATTTCATATTTCTATCCTCGCATAAATCAGTTTTAATTATAGCCTGAATCTATAGATATCAATCAGTTAAAAATTATGCCGCGCAGCGACTTTAACGCTGCTTTTTACATTATATATGTTAAAATGATTATTCAGACAAAAAAGTTCGCGGCGCCTTTATATTTACGGCGCCGCGGATGCTACGGAGGCTGTAAATATAATGAAACATTACAATATCAAAGTTAACAGGCAGGAGGCTCTTCGTTATCTGGGATACCGCGGGAGCAAGGTCGACGGAGTCGTCGGAAAGCAGCTTGACCGCGCGGTCTCAACGCTGGAGAAAGTCTCTGTTCCCTCATACATCTACAGGACAGCCGACATCGAGATCATTCCAGCCGCTGAAGCCGAGCTGGAGAACGGCTCCACAGCTTTTCCCGAAAATCCTACTTCTACCGGAAAAACAGAGGACAAAGCTATAAGGCTTAAGGGGACATCGGTCGTGCTCACCGGAAACAGCGCGGTAAACATGCTCTCGGAATGCTCCCAGTGCATAATGCTTGCCGCTACTATAGGAAGGCAGGTCGATCAGGCCATACACAGATCTCAGGTTACCGATATGTCCGGCGCCGTGATACTGGACAGCTGCGCCAGCAGCGCGGTGGAAAGCATATGCGACCAGCTTCAGGCTGATATCGAAGCCGACTATATGAGCAAGGGGCTCTATCTTACCGACAGGTTCAGCCCGGGCTACGGCGATCTGCCTATAGACCTGCAGCCGGTCATCTGCCGCGCTCTTTCGGCAGAAAAGACCATCGGACTTACAATAACCAGCGGCATGCTCATGATGCCGACAAAATCAGTTACAGCGTTCATAGGGATCTCGGACAGGCCGCAGCCAAAGCGCCTGACGGGGTGCGCAAACTGCTCTATGAAGAAATACTGCAAGTACAGAAAGGCGGGTGTTACCTGTGCCAGCTGAGAATATCAACAACAATACAGAAACAGTTACATCAGGGAATTTCGTTCGTTCAGATCGCCACAGGGAGTTCATGGAAGAGCTTCTCAAGAATGACTTTACATTTCTTGACGGAGCCATGGGGACCATGCTCCAGGCGGCCGGCCTGAAGCTCGGTGAAAGACCTGAGATCCTGAGCATCACCGAACCTGATATAGTAAGCGGGATACATAAAAAATATATAGACAGCGGGAGCGATATAGTCTATTCCAACACTTTCAGTGCCAATGCGTATAAGCTGGAAGGAACCGGCCGAAGCGTAGAAGAAGTCGTATCCGCGGCGGTGGCATGCGCACGCGGCGCGGCAGCAGATGCTCCCGATGGCAGGAAGGTATATACCGCCCTCGATATAGGGCCTATAGGAGAAATGCTCGAGCCTTACGGCACCCTCACCTTCGAGAAGGCCTACGATATGTTTAAGGAAATGATAGTCGCGGGCGAAAAAGCCGGAGCGGATCTCGTAGTCTTCGAAACCATGACAGACCTCTACGAAGTTCGCGCCGCAGTGCTGGCAGCTCTTGAAAACAGCGATCTGCCGATATTCGTGACTATGACCTTCGAAAAGAGCGGCCGCACCTTCACAGGAACCTGTGTGGAATCTATGGCATGCGTGCTGGAGTCTCTGGGCGTGGACGCTGTCGGCATCAACTGCTCGCTCGGCCCCGCTGAGATCTATCCTCTGGCTGAACGCCTGTCGGCAGCGACCTCACTGCCGCTGATCATAAAAGCAAACGCCGGCCTGCCTGATCCTCAGACAGGAGATTACGACATAGGCGCAGACGAGTTCGCTGACACTATGATAGACTACATCAAACTGGGTGTCAGGTTCATCGGCGGCTGCTGCGGCACGGATCCCGAATATATCAGGCAGGTGATCGACCGCTATACCGGCAGGAAAGCTGTCCGCTCACGTGAGGTCAGGAAAGCCAGCAGGATCTGTACGCCGACACAGGTCGTTGAGATAGACCAGGTCCGCGTCATCGGCGAACGCATCAACCCTACAGGAAAAAAGCGCTTCAAACAGGCACTGCGTGAAAACGACCTCAACTACGTGCTCAACCAGGGCATACAGCAGATGGAAGCCGGGGCGGATATCCTAGATGTGAACGTAGGGCTGCCGGGTATAGACGAGCCTGATATGATGGTCCGCGTCGTGAAAGCCCTCCAGCCTGTAGTCGACATCCCTCTGCAGCTCGATTCCTCCAACGATGAAGCCATCGAGCGCGGCCTCAGGGTCTGCAACGGAAAGCCTATAGTAAACTCTGTAAACGGCGACCCGGAAGTGCTCCACCGCCGCCTGCCTATCATAAAGAAATACGGCGCTGCCGTACTCGGCCTGGCGCTTGACGAAGGCGGAATCCCTGAAACTGCTGAAGACCGCTTCAAGATTGCCTGCCGGATCATCGATACAGCCGTAGGATACGGCATCCCTAAAGAAGATGTCTTCATAGACTGCCTGACGCTGACGGTCTCCGCCCAGCAGGCACAGGCTGTAGAAACCCTCAAGGCGATCACCATGGTAAGGCAGCAGCTGGGAGCGCATACTGTACTGGGAGTTTCGAATATCTCTTTCGGCCTCCCTTACAGAGAACTCATCAATCACACATTCCTGACCATGGCCATGGACCACGGGCTCGACCTGCCTATCATAAACCCGAACGTGGAAACTATGATGAACGCGGTAAGGGCATTTAACGTACTTACTAATGTCGATAAAGACAGCACAGAATACATAGAACACTACGCTGATTACCAGCCGCCTGAAAAAGCAAAAGCAGCTGCTCCTTCAGCAGACAAGAAAGCCGAGTCCTCCGACAGCTCCGCTGACGGTTCCGGTGTCATCGTCCCTGACGACGGCGCTGAGCTCTTCCACGCTGTGGACACTGGGCTCAAAGAAGACACGGGCGCCTGCATACACGCCCTGCTGGAAAGCCACGACGAAATGGAACTGATAAACCTCTACCTGATCCCTGCTCTGGACCGCGTAGGCTGGAACTTCGAAAAAGGAAAGATCTTCCTTCCGCAGCTGCTCAACTCAGCCGCTGCCGCCAGCGAAGGCTTCGAGATCATAAAGACCCGCCTGGCTAAACAGGGAAACTCGGGAGTTTCAAAAGGAAAAATAATACTTGCCACTGTAAAAGGCGATATCCACGACATAGGAAAGAACATAGTAAAAATCATACTCGAAAACTACGGCTACCAGACAATAGACCTGGGCCGCGACGTGCCGCCTGAAACCGTAGTCGAGACTATGCTGAAAGAAGACGTAAAGCTTGTCGGCCTCTCCGCCCTTATGACAACGACCCTTGACAGCATGGAAGAAACCATCCGCCAGATCCGCGAGAGCGGACACGAATGCTCTGTAATGGTCGGAGGCGCTGTGCTCACAGCCGATTACGCCGAAAAGATCGGTGCCGACTATTACGCCGAAGACGCTAAGGCTTCTGTCGACATAGCGAAAAAAGTATTAGGATAAAGATCTTATCCTGCGTCAGCTCCGCTGACTTTGCGCGCGGCCCCCGGGCCGCGCTTTTATGTGGACGGAGTCCACGAAAAAGGGGCGCTCTCCGGAATCCCGGAAAGCGCCCTTCTGTTGTTTTTTGATCTGTCTTTAACTGACCCGGATTATTTAGCAGCCTCCGCGTCCTTCTCCGCCATGAACTTGCAGAGCTCGAGGATCTTGAGGGAATAACCGAATTCGTTGTCGTACCAGCTGATGACCTTGAGCAGCTTGTCGCCGATCATAACGCCCATGGAAGCGTCGAATACGGATGTGCAAGGCTCGCCGACCATATCTGTAGAAACTACAGCGTCCTCTGTGTATCCGAGGATACCCTTGAGGTAAGTCTCGCTGGCTTCCTTCATCTTCTGGCATACGTCTTCGTAAGTAGTACCCTTAGTGAGGACTACGTTGAGATCTACCAGCGAAACGTCAGCTGTAGGAACTCTGTAAGCGAGTCCTGTCAGCTTGCCCTGAACCTCAGGGATAACAAGGCCTACAGCCTTTGCCGCACCTGTAGTGGTAGGGATGATATTTCCGAAAACAGTACGGCCTCTGCGCCAGTCGCTCATAGAACGCATATCTACAGCCTTCTGTTTAGCTGTAGCAGCGTGGATAGTCGACATGAGTCCTGATTCGATACCGTAGTTGTCCTGGAGGACCTTAACTACAGGAGCCAGGCAGTTTGTAGTACATGATGCGTTTGAAACGACCTTCATGTCGCTGGAATATTTATCTGTATTTACGCCGCATACGAAAGTCGGTGTAACTTTGTCCTTGGCAGGAGCAGTGATGATGACTTTCTTAGCGCCGCCTTCGAGATGAGCCATGGCTTTCTCAGTCGTGGTGAACTGTCCAGTTCCCTCGATGATGTAGTCCGCGCCGTATCTGCCCCATGGAATAGGTGTCTGTCCCTCGATGACAGCTGCTTTCTTTCCGTTAATGACCAGATACTTCTCTCCGTTCTCTTCGAGTTTATCGAGAGTTCCAGGGAAACGTCCGAATACTGAATCGTACTTAAGCATGTAGACCATGTAATCGAGATCCACATTTCGGTAGTTTATGGCAGCTATTTCAAAGCTGTCCGGATCCTGCGCCGCAATTCTGATGATTACTCTGCTGATACGTCCGAAACCATTAATACCGATTCTGATCGCCATTTTTTTCTCCTTTTTAATTATTTATAATATATGCACACAAGCAGAAAACTAACTTTTGCTATTTTATCATAATGGAGGCATTAAGTCTATTTCAGGCAATAATTAAATTAATAACATTGATTTTACATTTTTTCGTTCATTACATCTTGATGGAATCAGCTGTATACTGACGGCTGCTATTTTACAGGCTTCTCCGCCGCCCGTATTAGTTTGTATATAAAACATATTTGTTGTATAATAGACAAGTACGACCGAAGAACGGTCCACTATCATCGAAAAAAGGAGACATATAAATATGGAAAAACAGACAGAATCAGAGAGAGTATTCAAATTTGACGAAAACCGCCGCCTCTACGCCGTCGACGTAGAGAGGAATATCTACACAGGCACTATGGACGAAGCCCTGGAGCTTTCACAGACAGACATGTTCCAGCTCAAGCGCAGCCCTGAAACTGAAAAATACTTCGAAGGCACAGACGCAGGCTATGTCCTCTTCGCCAGGGGTGAGGTCCTTGACTCCTACGCTAAGCAGGACGTTACACAGAACCTGTTCATCCTTGATACCCAGAACATCACTGATATGAACAAATACGACGTTCTCGCCAATCTCAGGGAATACTGCGACCACATCTACGGAGAAGACCGCGACGAAAACGATATCATCGAAGCTTTCGGCAACTTTGAAGAGAACGGTTCCACTACTTCGGACCAGATCCTCTTCGACGACGAGAAAGGCAACAACAAGATTGTCCACATCGATGTAGAAGGTGCTACTAAATTCCTGTTCACTATCGATAAGCAGTTCGTTATCAAGAGCGTAGATATCATAGAATAATAAATATAAGGATCCCAGAGTACATCCTTATTTCCCGTCGGCTCCGCCGACCGGGCGTACGGGCTCTGCCCGTACGGAGCATCGTTAAAAAGATGACAGATTTATAACAAAAGACTAACTATTAAGTGTCAAGCATAAATTGATGTTTTTTGAATAAAATGCGGTGACGCATTTTAAATAGATCAGTACCTTAAAAACTGCATGACGAACAGAGCATCCGAAGGGGTGCTCTCAACAGAAAAGTATG
>JAQYCQ010000045.1 GCA_028724585.1 Bacillota bacterium
AAAACGAAAATCAGTAAAGCTACCGTCTCCTGCAGTAAAATGCAGGAGATTTTTTATGTTCAGAAAAAATCAGCACCATCAACTGCCTTCTTACTGCAACTCTTTACTGAGTATCTAAGTACGGGTTATTTACCGTTTACAAAGCATCCCCGCCTTTATACAGAGAGCTTCCGGATCCCTCCGGGAGCTCTTTTTTCGCGCATAAAAAGGACTCCGCGTCGATATACGGAGTCCTTTCTCAGGCATCAGCCTGCCTGATATCCAGTTATTGATTACAGGTCCTGCGTCGGCTCTGCCGACCAGGGTCAGCGGAGCTGACGGAAGCCGCTGAAAGCGCTTCAGACGCGGCGGCGCCTGGCCTTTATGGGGCACCTGATCTGCTTTTTTATTTCTCTATTTTTCCTCTGAAGAGGTCTCAGTGACTTTCTCAAGGGAGACCTTGACTCTGCCGTCCTCTTCGTTCTTATTACTGCCGCTGCCGGCCAGAGCTGTAAAGCGGAGCGCCGGTGAAGAGGTGATAGTCGCGCCTCCGGTCAGATTTATATTTCCAGTAGTGATCACCATTCCGGTAAAATTCACGTTTGTCATATTTACATCGCAGTCCGCGACCACTATTCCACTCTTGTATTTCGAACGCGGGGTTATGCTGATATGGCCGCCGTCACTGGAAGAAAGCTTTTCGAGAGGATGCTCGTCGAAGCCGCCCTTTCCGTCCGGAACATAGATGACGCTGCTTCTCTTTAAGCCCGCGTTCTTCAGCAGATGCTCGACCAGCTCATATGAAGGCCTGCTCGTCGAGAAATTCTTGTCGAAGCCGCTTGTAAGGCCGTTGAACTGATAGGTATAGAGCATGTCCAGATTTGACGCGCCTGAATCGTCATCAGACGATGAAACAGAAACCGGAAGAGCCGTAGACGTGAACGGAGCTCTGCCTTCTGCCCCCGCGATGTTATATATGCTGCCCTCCGCGAGCCAGAGGATCTGACCCGGCATATAGGCTACATGAGCCTGAGCTGCTCCTGCTTTTACGCTGATAGTGCTCTTACTGCCGCTCGAATTCGATGACGCATAAAAACGCGTACCTCCGCTGTCGCGGTCTGTAAGGACCTTGTTCGTATTGAAGAGCTTCTGCAGAAGGGCATTTCCTGTAGAGCCTGTGAGGCTGTTCAAGCCGCTCGGAGCACTCGCCGAAGAGCTGCCAGGCGAAGATGTCGATCCGGACGATGAAGCTGTTGAAGCATCATCCTCCGATTCAGTGCCGTCGGCGGAATCTTCCGTATAGCTGTCACCGGTGCCGTAACCGTAATAGCTGCCGTTGATATCCACATCGTAGCCCGTATTCTCCAGGCTGAGGTCGCCGTTGACGAAGAAATCGGCGTTCGCTTCTATATTATTTCCGCTGTGAGTCGATACTAAAGAGCCTGCGGAGCTTACTGTCTTCACATCGTCAGCCCAGACTTCTCCGCCGTTCACTTTCAGCATTGCCGAGCCTGATACCTCTGCGCTGCCTCTGGTCACAGTTTCCGGACCATCAAGTATCAGGGTCCCGCCTGTACTGGCTTCTATAGACTTTCCGGCATATGCCGAGCCTTCGATATGGTTGCTGCCGCCGGTCGAGACTATGCTTCCGTCAGCAGCAGCCGCGTAGCTGTTTACCGAACCTGTGTATGTACCGGAATCCGAGCCTGCCGCGTCCTTGGGCGGCGTAAAACGTATGCTGGTCACAAGCTGGCTTCCGTCTTTGCCGCTCCTTACAGTCAGATTCTGGATCTCCACATAATTATCCGCTTTGCTGTAAGCTATATACAATCCTTTAGATGAAGGAAGGACGCTGGCCTTCAGCTCATCAGCGGCGAACGATTCCAGATACTTTTCAAATCTTCCCAGCTTTGATCCGTCGTCATCGCTTTTGCTTGACTGGCTGTCGTCTGATCTGAGCTCTATACGTCTCACATCTCCTTCGCCTTCAACCACTTCTTCCGCGGCATTAGGACGCACGCCCGCTTCGGATTTAAGGCGCGAGAAGAAGAGCTTTGTAAAGCGCTTCTCCACCAGCTCTGACCTCTTATCGGCCGGAGTAGACGAATAGTATGTCTCCACATAACTCAGCGCTCCGCTCAGCGAATCCTCCGACTCGACCTGAAGCCCGGCGCTGATCTCTGCAGCCGCCGATTCCGCGCCGCTTCCTTTCGGAGAATTATCTCCATGATCCTCCGGATATGATATAGCCAGTATCGTGAAAAGGAGCAGGACCGCCATAAATGTACATATCAATATTGTGTTTTTATACGATCTGTTCATTTCTTCGGGAGATCTGTCCCTGAATTTTTTTAATATGTTCAAAAAACATCGCCTCCCGCCGGCTATGAGCAGCTGGTTTCACGCGTCGTTATGAGATCTTTTCCGGCATATCTGCCTCCGGAGCTCCTGTAAATGCCGACCTTAAGGTCATATATTATATCCTGGGAGCCGTTTTCAGCGACTACAGAATCCCTCATGTCCGCGGCTGCCAGAGTCCTGAACCAGCCTTTTATATAATTTACCCTTATCCTGTTCATGTCGAAGAGCGTGCCCGGATTCGCGACAGATACTGATGTCTCGGCCATTCCGTTTTGTCCGTACGCAACTGTACCCCCATTGAGCTCAGGGGCTATGTAATCTGAAGCCTGTACAGCATCGTAAGGTACAGTCTTCGAAGCTATCAGACCCAGCTGCGGAACGATATAGAGATCGAGCTTTTTATCGCTCTTATACTTTCCATTTACAGCTGAAATATCGATATTGACAGTATCGCTCTCCCATTCCGAGATCTTGAGCGGATAGTACATGAGGTATATATTCTTCAGCTCTGTAAAAGAGTTATCGCTCTCGTAGACTGTAAACTGCTCCTGCAGTGATGAAGATGACGTGGAATCATTCCACAGAGCCTGTATCTGCGGCTGCACTGCCGAAGTTATCGCGTTTATATCTTCTGCTGTCACAGTTCTCGACGCCATGGTGCCGTCTTCCTGAAGCTGTGTAATAGTCGCGCCCTGAAGCCTCGTCTGAAGGGCGCTCATGACAGTCTGAGGCATACCTATCTGCGTCGGATCTGCCAGTGTGAATACTACATTTGACTTAAGGCCGACGCCTTCGCCTGATCCATAGGCGAGCAGAGTAGTATCTCTGCTGATAGATTTCTTCATCTCGGCAGTCTTCTCTGCCTTCTTTTCAGGCTGTATGAAATCAGCGCCGCTGAGCATATGGGAGCTGTCTATCCCAGCCTGAGCAAGGTAGGTGTCCGCTTCAGCCACGGCGTTTTCATAAAAGGTCGTATATTTGGTATAAAATTTATCGGCAGCAGACTGTTCCATAGAAGAACCTTTATGCTTAAAGCTTTCGGTCGTGCTGTCATACTCATAATTTCCACTGCTGTCCGTATCGAAGGTCAGATAAGCGCTTTCAGGATTGATGACTGCCGTGCTTTCGGCAGAGAGCGAACCCGTATCAGGGAATTCGTTGACGTTATACGCTCTGGAGCTCTTATCGGCGTCTTTTCCATATCCGGACGGATCGTATTCCACCGATACGTCGTATTTTTCTCCCTTATATTTCGCTCCCACGATAGAATACCTTCTGATCTCTCCGGTATTCGGGATCTCATATTCCCCGTCTTTATTCAGGATTGAAAATTTCTTATCAGAAGGGCCGTATTTATCATAGGCATCGACTATGTCGAACATGAGCCCGTCGAAGATTCCCTTATTTTTTATATCGTATCCCTTCCAGAACTGCTTCTCTACGCGGTCCTGCCCCTTGTTTTCAAGTGTTTCCGTAAGTTCACGGGCGAAAGCGTCCGCCTGCTGTTTTTCCGCAGCGTCCGCTCTTTTGCCTGAAGCCGCGAAGGCTCCGGCTATGAGGGCCGCTGCTACGGCAGCCAGCACGATCACCGATATGACTGCTCCGAGCTTTAAGCCTCTGCTTTCTTTAGGAGTATCATCTGCCTGAGCCTGAGCTTCCGTTTCGGGGATATTCTCATCACGCGTCTTATTCAGTTTGTCCGGTGTATAGTTCATATGCTGCCTCCAGTTCGGATGCACATTGTCTTTCCCATCGGTTTATCCGAAGATATCCGCGTTTCCGAGGCTTCCTGAAACGTCAGGATCCGAGTATTTCTTCTCAGTGCCTGTAAGAGTATACATGTTAAGTGTCATAGAGCCCGTGACCTGCTTAGTAGTTTCATCATAAGTCGAACTGATGCTGTTTATGGTCATGCGCTCGCCGTAGTCTTCTATAAATTTAACTGCCTGCTTAAGCTGCGAATAGGTTCCTGTGTATGAGATAGTGACAGGATACTTGTACAGATAATATTTATCTTTGCTGCTGGACTTCTTATCAGATTTTTCAGAGGATTTATCCTTGTCAGCGGAGCTGTCGCCGGTTTCTGCCGCGTATACGGCCGAAATAGCGCTGCTGCCGGATGACGAGCTCTCTGACTTGCTGTCGTCTGAATCTTCATCTGAACCCTCTTCGTCCGCCTTAGTAGGGTCAGGAGCTTTTGCCGCTCCCTTGAGCCTGTTGCCGTCGGCGTCTACAGTAACGTTTTCTTCATCGCCGAATTCCACTGAATTTACCGAGAGGCCTGAAGTATTCGTGAGATTGACCAGGAACATGATGGTCTTCTCAGGCGTATTGCCAGCACCGTACCTGTCGATGATATCTTCGCTCTCTGTGTTGAGCTCGTCAGTCTGGGACTCGTAGTCGTCTTCTGATTTCTGGAGCTTCTGGTCCCTCTCGATCCTTTCTTCCAGCTTGATATTCGCATTAGAAAGAGCATGAGTTTTGTAGAGCATGAAGCCCATCAGTGACGCGAGGACTACCGCAAGTATTATGCCTATGACAAGGACAGTACTGACTCCTGAAGAAGCCGGAGGTACATCCGCTTTGGAGCTTTTCTCTGCCTCTGCCTCAAGAGGCTTCTTTTTTTCATCCGCTGGCATTTCAAGGCCCGTCAGCTCGTCTCTTTTATCTTTTCTGAAAAGTGCCATTTATGCTGCCTCCCCTTCTAATTGCTTCCCGTCGATGACTCTGACGATGAAGTGGACGAACCGGATCCATCAGAATCCGCGTCTTCGTCTCTGCCGTCCGCGCCGGCATAGCCAGTATCGCTGATACCATCGTCATTAGCTCCGTCCGAAAGCGAATAGTCTTTTCCCGAATCTCCGGTCAGGTTTGCTGAAACCGTAAATTCGACACTTTCAGATCCGGCAGCGTTCTTTGTATCGGTGAGCTCCGAAACACTTATATCCGACATATAATCGAACTTTCTCAGCTGCATGATCATCTCGGCGGCAGCTTCTTTGCCGGAAGCAGAAATGCTGAAGATCACGAGATCGTCCGAGGAATTCATAGATGTGATCTTGGCGTCAGTCGGCATCTTGGACTCCAGATCAGAGTAGAGCTGGCTCAGGAGCTCGTTCTTCTGTTTTGTAGACTTGTCGAGCGCGCTGACCTCACTGTTCTTCGTCTCGGCATCCTTATACTGATCATAGATATCTTCTATGTATTTTATCTTATCCAGCTGGCTGTTCATTTCCCTGTTGTGGGATTTGAGCAGCAGGTAACGCACTCCGCATACAGCCATTATTATTATCAGGGCTGCCAGTATCCCCGCCATGATCTTCATGGCAAGCTCTTCCCTGATCCCGCCTCTGCTGCCCGATCCGGAACTGCTCGCGAATCCGAGCGGGTCTATCACTGCTCCAATGACATCTATATACTGTCCGGCATCTAGTTCTCCGAAAGGATCGAGGTCTCTGGCTACAGATCCTTCAGGGAGATCATCCAGAGTCAGCACCGCTATTCCGGTCTGCCTCTGTATCTCAGCCGCCAGAGCAGTCATTCCCGCTCTTTCGCCTGCCACGATGATCTTGTCAATATACTCTGCAGGATTGTTCTCAAGAAAAGCAGAGATGACAGATTTGAGTTCTTCCACGAAAGGTCCCGCAGCCTCTGCTACCGGATTTTCACTCACATCAAATCCTTCGTCCAGGCTCTCATCTCCTTCGAGTTCCTCTTTACTTTCCATTTCCTGTACAGCATCCAGAACAGCGTCCGCTGGAGTGCTGAGCACATAGTGCCCGCGCAGCACCTCGTCCGTCATGACCGCTGCTGAGCTTTCATTGCTGTCGACCTTCACCAGCATGACAGCTTCATGCTCAAAGGTACGTTTCATCCACTGATAGACAGAGTTCATCGTGCAGTCCGCTGATTCGAATATCAGCTGGGTTCTCTCAGCCAGTATCCTGTACGTATCGATGAGCGCCAGCGGAGCAGCGAAGATGATGACTCTGACACTGCTTCCGTCATCGCTCTCTTCCGTCTTTTTATAAGAAACGCAGTAGTTATCTATGCTGTCAAGATCAGCTTCCGCGGAACCGCCGTCCTCTTCCGCTGCTGCTTTCTCATCGTCTTCGGCATCCTCGCTGTCGTCCTCGTACTCAGCGCTCTTTTTTGACGGCGCGCCGAGTCCGAAAAGCTCACACGCTTTTTTAATGACCTCGTCTTCCATAGCGCGCCTGCTCCCGGAAGCGATCTCAGCGTCTCCGACAAGAATCTCGTCAGAATCCACTGTAAATACCGCGTTTTTGGCGCGGATGTCCTCCGCCGCCAGCTCCATCCTGAGGATCTCGCCCAGCCTGTCCGGATTGAGGATATAGCCGTTCCTGACGCAGTCCTTAGGCGTCTTTACTTCTACGACGCCGTGTACGTCTATCTGGTTTTTTCTTTCACTGATCTCGGCCGCCCTTATATATTCCGGCCCGATCTCTATGCTTAGCTTTTTTCTGCCTGGCATCTGTATGCTCCTGTCCGAGGGAAAACAAATATTAAAATAAATATTATATAGATAAATAATAACTCCAGCGGTATTCCCCTCTGCCGCCTGATATAACAGAACATCACTCCCGGCCTTGAAATTATCCGGAAGGTCTTTTCCGTCTAAAAATACAATAATAAGTCTGCAAAATTACATTTATTTTATCACAAATACCTGCAATCATAAACCGGTAATAAGCCTCGCCCTGATTTGTATTTTTAATAGAAACCAATTAAATATAACTAAAATTTAATATATATCATTGCAAAAATTAACAGCAGCGCTCCGTGCTGAAGATGCTCCGCATAAACCGATAAAAGTAAACGGTAAATAACCCGTACTTAGATACTCAGTAAAGAGTTGCAGTAAGAAGGCAGTTGATGGTGCTGATTTTTTCTGAACATAAAAAATCTCCTGCATTTTACTGCAGGAGACTGTCGATTTACTGATTTTCGTTTTT
>JAQYCQ010000046.1 GCA_028724585.1 Bacillota bacterium
AGCAGCCAGATTTGCTCGTGTTGTGGATACCAGAATCCACTTGTCAAGAACCTCGCTGTCAGAGAATGGATTTGTCCTGAATGCGGTAAACATCATAACAGAGATGGCAATGCTGCAACGAACATTCTGAACAAGGGCTTAGCGATGCTCGCATCCTAAGCAGAATCATAAGTACCGTGGGGCACACGGAAACTGGTGATGAGCCTACGCTTGTGGACATCGTGTAAGACTTAGACATCCTAAGCAGTGATGGTTGAAGTAAGAATCCCCCGGATTTATCCGTGGGGAGTGTCAAAAGAAGTATGAGCATTGGTATGGAATATTCGGCGTCTGAATTGATGGACATGGTTGGTGTCAGGAGCAGAAAGACCTTGAGAGAAAAATATCTCAGGCCTGCGCTTGACCTGGGACTGATCGAAATGACTGTTCCTGACAGGCCTCGCAGCAGAAACCAGAGATACCGGCTGAGAAGAGGGGAATGATATTGATATGACAAAGATATTTTACGGGACTGCGGCACTGGTCATGTGCTGCGTCTTTTACCTGATCTGGTGGGTGCTGGCTTTCAGACCGGCAGGAAAGGTCGGGGTTACCTGGCCCTGGCTGATCTTTGCGGCAGTCTTCGGATTCGCCGGCGTCATAGTGTCGGTAGGCGGCATCAATACTGATGTTCCGGGGCATAAGATGCTGGGGATATGGCCGCTGATCGTTGGGATCTGCGCGTATTTCGCCCTGCTCTTCATCACGTCCCATTTCATGCACCGCATGGTTACGACGGAGCTCGTATTGATCGTGGGCTGGACGGCCCTGCAGTTCATGGTTCTGGATACTGCTCAGTGCCTGGCGTCCTCGGGCGGGATAAGCAGGCAGACGGCTGTGGCCTTCATGGTACTTGCTCTGATAGTAGCGGTTTTGAGTCTCATCGCCTATCTGGTGTATTACAAGCTGCCGGTGGTCAAGGGATATATTGCCGGTATGCTGCCGCTTATAATGATCGGAGTGCTGATGGCGGTGGAACTGGTCTGCTTCAGGCCGGCGAAATAGGCGAAATATGATCTACAGAAAACTGAGCTGCTGATCGGCAGTGTCTTTTCGGGACGGGTCCTGTGACTCGTCTTTTTTTATTTCCATTTCGGTGAGGACGAAGGGCAGCAGGCTCTGGGGATCGGTATCCGGGCTGACCCATTCGCCGATCTTTTCTTTCGGCAATATCAGGGGCATCCTGTCGTGTATCTCGGAGCATGCTCCCGCGGAGTCCCTTGTTATGACCGCAAAAACGGGCAGTCCGTTTTCAAATCTATAGAGTCCGCATAGCCAGGTGATCGATGCTCCCCGCGGACGGAAGATATATCTGTCTCCGGTCCTTGTCTTTCCGCTGCCGTCGATGAAATGCTCCCATTCGTAATAGAAGGAAGCGGGAATGGCACAGCGGTGCTCCCGCCATGGATCACAGAACATGGGCTTATCCTTAGCGGTCTCGACGCGAGCGTTTACGACCGGCTGTTTCCTACCGGATGCGGTGAAGCCCCATTTCATGGGGAAGATACCGGTACGGCCGTTTCGCCCGGGCGCCGCCGCTGCCGCGATCTCGGAAGGCCTGACTGCGCCTGATGTCCGTAGAGGCTTTGAAAGCTCCTTTAAGAATTTTTCCGCAAGAGTCGAGCGTGAAGCCGCTTTTATGATATCCGCAATTTCCGGATCGTTTTTTTCTATAAAAAATCTTGTGCACATGCTGTATTCCGCCTTTGTTGATGAATTGTATTGATTATACCATTTACATGCATACTGATTTGGATGTAAGAGCGCAGTTTCATCGCAGATTGATCGTAATAACGATGTAAATCTTCGCATGCAGTGCGGGCAATAGCTGCAGATCATGCTTGATAATAGTAGCACATATGCATTAGAAATAAATGTGAATTGCTATTAATTGCAATGCAATAGATGTATAATATATATAAATAGAGGAGGCAATATTATGGCAACTACAAATTTTTCATGCCGTATCGATACTGATATAAAAAAACAATCGGAAGCTCTGTATAAGGAACTGGGGCTGAATCTTACTACAGCAATAAATGTATTTCTGAGAGAATCACTGCGTGTAGGCGGATTTCCATTTGACGTCAGACTGGATAAACCTAATCTGGAAACAGTGACAGCCATGCTTGAAGCAGAAAAAGCGGCGCATGATCCATCTGTAAAGAAATTTGACGATGTGGAGGATGCACTTGCGGAGCTTAAAAAATGAAGTATAAAGTCACATGGACTGCGCAGTTCAAGAAAGACTACAAGCGAGCAATCAAACGACATTTAAATATTGATCTTATGGATGATGTTATTAGAAAACTCTCTAATGGAGACGAACTGCCAGAAAATAATAAAGATCATGCATTAACAGGGAGATGGAAAGATCATAGAGAATGCCATATCCAGCCTGACTGGCTGTTGATATACAGGTATGATGACGATGTACTTGTACTTACATTATCAAGAACGGGAACTCATAGCGATCTATTTGGTATATAGCATATTAGAGTCTGTATTGATTGTGTGTCTTTTGCGGTAATGCGGAAA
The DNA here is from genome assembly GCA_028724585.1 of Bacillota bacterium. Lineage (GTDB taxonomy): Bacteria > Bacillota > Clostridia > Peptostreptococcales > Anaerovoracaceae > RUG708. Next base: position 2,578 of record JAQYCQ010000046.1, read on the forward strand.
ATTAGAAGAAAAAAGGAACTGACATGATCAAAGCTGTTTTTTTAGATATTGACAATACACTGCTGAGTTTTTACGGGTACGTGAAGGATACCATGCGGACCGGATTCGAAAAATACTGGCTCAGGCCCTACGAAGACTGGATGTTTCCGGTCTTTAAGCGCATCAACAACGGCCTCTGGCGGCAGATAGAGCTGGGTGAGATAACTTTTCCGGAGCTGAGCGATGTCAGGTGGAACAGGATCTTTGCCGAGCTCAGCATCGATTTCGACGGCCATGTTTTCGAGAAATACTTCAGGAGCCAGCTGCGTCTGAGCGCCATCCCCATCCCGGGAGCCGCTGAGCTGGTTGATTACCTGAGCGGTAAATATCTGCTCTGCGCTGCGAGCAACGGTCCTTACGAGCAGCAGGTCAACCGCCTGAGGATCTGGGGCAGGCTGGATCGTTTCGCCCATGTTTTCGTATCTTCAGAAGTAGGTGCTCAGAAGCCGGAGCCTGCCTTTTTCGACGGCGCTTTCAAAGTCCTGCGCGAGTCGGAGCTGCCCGGTCTAAAGCCGGATGAGACTATCATCATCGGCGATTCGCTGACATCAGACATTGCCGGCGGAGCAGGCTACGGTATGAAAACCTGCCTGTACCAGGCGGCCCCGACGCCTCTGGGAGAAGTAAAGCCGGACTACGTCGTGCACGATCTGCTCGAGATAAAGAAGATTCTTTAAAATGCGACTTTCGCGCGCTCAGCGCGCATGCCGGCCGCGCCGGCAGGTTGGCGGGGCGCGGCCTGATGCAGTTCTGCCGGAGGCACTCTGTCGGCGGAGCCGTCGTCAGGCGCAATCCTTTGTTAAATACTGAAGAAATTAAGATGACGCTTTTTCCAGCGGCGGAAGAGCAAAAGCGCAAAGACACCTCCGCAGAATTCGCCGAAGACTATAGCGCTGACCAGCCCGTAGAGACCGAAAATGTGGTTGAATATCACCATCATCGGGATGTAGAAGACCAGCTGGCGGACGCAGGAGTGCAGGAGAGTGCCGGAACCGTAGCCGACAGCCTGCATACAGAAGGACGTATTGTAGTTTGTGAACTGGAAGCCGGAAGCCAGACAGCGGATCCTCAGAAAGGCGACCGCGAAAGTTATTGTGGCGAGACTGTCAGCGGGATTGTTCCCTGTATTTGTGTTTAGGAAGATGCGGCAGACCGGACCGGCGAAGATCTCGTAGAGGATGATCGTGCAGGCGGAGATACTGTAGCCCCAGATACGGGCGGTCTTGATGACATCGTTCATGCGCCTGTGGTCTCCGGAGCTGAAGTTGTATGCGACGATGGGGAGCATTGCCTGGCCGATGCCGACATTGATCGCGTTAGGCAGGCGCTCCGCTTTCATGACTATGCCGATAGCTGCTAGCTGAAGGTCGCCGTGAGCTGCCATGAGGATATTGAGCACTATATTCCCGACATCGAATAGTCCTGTGAGCAGCGCAGATGGGATGCCGACTGCGAAGAGGTCCTTTACATCCGACCGGCGGATGAGCCTGATGTCGCTGAGCCTGAGGCTGAGCGGCGAGTCGGATGACAGCCGGTAGATGGTGATCGTAATATACAGGAAAGCCATGACATTCGAGAGAAAAGTCGCGATGGCGGCGCCGAGGACTTCCTTTCCCGGCGGCAGGATCACGAACATGAAGAGCGGATCCAGCCCTATATTGAGCAGGCCGCCCATGGTAAGCCCGAAGCCCGCCTGTTTTGAGTAGCCGGTGTTCCTCAGCAGCTGGGCACCAGCGTTAGAGACAATCATCGGTACATCGCCGAGCACCACGACAAACATGAGGTACTGGCGACAGAATTCTATAGTGTTGTCAGAAGCACCGAGCGTCCTCAGAATAGGGTCCATAAAAATGAAAACGAGCAGGGAATAGAGAAGAGCAATGCCCACAGCGCCGTAATAGCTGAAAGCGCTGACGCTCTTAGCTTGCTTTGTTTCACCCCGCCCGGAAAGCCTTGCGATCAGGCTGCCTCCGCCGACACCGAAAAGGTTGGCGAAGGAGATCGTCAGAATAAATACTGTAAAAGCGATAGTCACCGCAGCTGTTTTATAGGCATCGCCCGACTGACCTATGAATATCGTATCGACCATGTTGTATATCAAAGTCACAAGCTGGCTGATGACTGTCGGAACAGCCATTTTCATGAGCGCCCGCGGCACGAGCATGGTCTCGAACAGCTCCTTTTTATCCGCTGCTATATTTTCATTTCTATCTGAATTCATCTGTAATATCCCCCTGTTGAGGGATATTCTAATACTTTTAATTGATATAAACAAGGAAAGACAGCTGTCGCGCGCTCAGCAGACGATGTCAACTGCTCACAGAAAAAAATACGTTCGCAGGACATCGGTTGCATGTGACCTACATCGCAGTCTGACATACATTTATAAATAGCGAGTATGCCAGACAGCGTGTTAGGTCATCACGCGCGCATGACGGCCCGCGCCGGCAGGCTGGCGGGGCGCGGCCTGATGCAGTTCTGCCGGAGGCACTCTGTCGGCAGAGCCGTCGTCATCCGGCGCGGTTACTATCTCTCATTAATAGTTTTTGCTATAGATGCCATAATGAATTTCCTGAAGCGGACGGAGGCGTAGGGAAGAGTAGATTCGTCTCTGCAGGCCAGGCATACTCTGCGGTGAATGGGTTCGGTAAGCGGCTTTACTGCCAGCTCGCTGTCGAATCCCCGTATTACCGTGTGAAAGAGCAGGGAGACGCCCAGCCGGCTCCGAACCATGGAGATGATGGAGTAGTCGTCAGCTACCTGATAGGCTATGCGCGGCGTGAGGCCGTGTTTTTCGAATGCTGTGAGCACATGGCTGTATCCGCCCTCGTCAAGGAGGATCAGAGGCTCGGGTGCCAGGTCTTCGAGAGATATTGTTTCTTTTTCCGCCAGCGGGTGGTCCGGAGGGAGCACTGCCAGCATGTGGTCTTCGTAGAGAAAGTCTATGTTCATGTTTTCAGCCGCCGGCTCAGCTATGAATCCCAGATCGACCCGGCCGGTTTCCAGCCAGCTCCTGATCTCGTTGTAGACTCCCTGCTGAAGCTCGAAGGAGACGCCGGGATAGAGGGCGCGGAACTCCTGCATGAGGGGAGGGAGTGTGTCACGGCTGACGCTGGTGAATGTCCCTATCCTTATGGTCTGCCCTTCGAGGCCCAGCATTTCCCTGTTCTTGCGGGCAAGCGCCTGTTCAGCGGAGTAGATCGCTGTGATGTATGGCTCGTAGATCCTGCCGTCCTCGGTCCAGCTTATGTTATGCCTTCTCCTGTTTATGAGGGTGGTGGAGAGCTCTTCCTCCAGCGACTTCACAGCCGCGCTGATAGAGCTCTGGGCGTAGCCGTATTTTTCCGCAACCTTTGTAAAGCTTCCTTCCGCGATCACTTCGCAGATTATCCCGTATTTTGACAGCATTGTTTTTCCCTTCTTAATATTTGAGATTTCAGATTCTATACCGGCATTCCAGATCCGGAGCTGCCCGTATCTGCCATTCCTTCTGGAAGCAGTCCCGGCATACCAGCCTTGCAGATCCGGAGCTGCCCCTTCTGGCAGGATGCCGGATGTTCTTTTATAAATCTGTTTTATCGATCAAACTATTATATCTATCTATTTTATTAATTTCAATACATGCGCTACAATAGGTACATCAAAAGAAGATGACCGGCAGAGGCTGAAAGCTGTAAAGCCGGCAGCTGGCACTGTCCCGGGGCTGACCGTTAATGTCCGGATGGATGCCGCGTATTTCAGGAATGAGAGGAGCGGGCGGAAAATGAATACGGATAGTATGAAGAAGGAAAATGAATTTATGCTCGGGGCGCGGGACGCGGTCCCTATAGCGCTCGGATATTTTGCGGTTGCCTTTTCGCTGGGTATCGCGGCGCATAACGTAGGCATGACAGCTGTACAGGGATTTTTCCTCAGCCTGCTCAACAACGCCTCGGCGGGCGAATACGCTGGCATCGCTTCTATAGCAGGCGGTACGACTCTGGCCGCGCTGGCTGTCCTGATCCTGATCACGAACGCCCGTTACCTGCTCATGAGCTGCGCGCTCAGCCAGAAGCTTGATCCTTCCATGAGACCGGTCCACAGGCTGTTTATAGCGTGGGGAGTTACGGACGAGCTCTTCGGTCTGGCGATCACGCGTCAGGGTTATGTTAAGCCGTCATATCTCTACGGGGTATATATCACAGCCCTCAGCTGCTGGGCTGTGGGAACGGCGGCAGGAGTAGCTGCGGGAAACGCTTTCCCCGCGGTTGTGGTAGCGGCTCTCAGCGCTTCTATCTTCGGGATGTTCCTGGCGATCGTACTTCCGCCGGCGCGTAAGGACAAAGCGGTCTTCGCGGTCGTGATGGCCAGCTTCATACTCAGCAGCGTCTGCTCATATATTCCGCTTTTTCAGTCGGTTTCCGAGAGCATCCGTGTCATCATCCTGACTCTGATCATATCGGTATGCGCGGCTGTACTCAAGCCGGTGGCAGATGAGGAAACTGAAGATACTGAAAGTGCGGCGGATCCCGCGAAGGGCAGAGCGAAAGGATTGCAGGCAGTTGGAAAGGAGAGTGTGGCATGAGTGCGGTAAGGATCTGGGAATGTATATTCGTACTGGCAGGAGTCAGCTATCTGCTGCGTGTGCTTCCTCTCACGATAATAAGGAAGCCGATCACTAATAGATTCGTCCGCTCGCTCCTGTACTATATTCCGTACGCGACGATAGCGGTCATGACAGTTCCGGCGATCTTCGCGGTCTCCTCACATCCGATGGCGGGCATAGCTGCCCTGATAGTCGCGGGGCTGGCGGCCTGGTTCACGTCGAACCTCTTCCTGTCGGCGGCAGGCGCTTCTCTGGCGGTCTTGTTCGTTGAGCTGTTGATATGAACTGACGCGCCGGCGGATTGGCGGGACACTGCTTGTTACAGTTCTGCCGTCAGGCACTTGTCGGCATGATGACCTAACACGCTTTATGACACAAAGTGTCAGAATGCGATGTAGGTCACATGCAACCGATGTCCTGCGAACATTTATATATACTGTGAGCAGTCGACATCGTCTGCAGCGCCGACGTATTAATATTTTCTCGTTCTTGCGGGCGTGCTCTTTTTGCATTAGAATTTTCCTAATATAAATGAATGAAACGCGGCAGGGCAGAAACGGCGGGCAGATGCTGAACAGCTCCGCGCATGATGAAGGCATGCCGCTGGGATATCTGGAGAATATTAATGAAGAAAAACACTTTACTCGCTGTTTTGACTGTGATCATATGGGCATCGCTGGCCACCGCGGCCAAGATCCTGCTGAAGAGCATACCTGATCTGGAGGCTCTGGCTGTGAGCGGCTTTTTCGCCTTTCTCTTTCTGTTGGGAGTCAATCTGGTTTCGGGAAGATTGCACCGGATGAAGGAATATTCGCCGATAGATTTTATGAAAATGGCCGGGCTGGGATTTATAGGCCTTTTTCTGTATAGCGCGCTCTATTATTACGGGATAGACCAGCTTTCCGCCCAGACAGCCTGCATAGTCAACTATCTGTGGCCGATCATGCTGGTGGTTTTTTCCTGTCTGATCCTCAAGGAAAAGATGACCGTACTCAAAGCCGCGGCTCTGCTCGTGTCATTTGCCGGCGTAGTGGTGCTCACGGCAGGCGGTCCCGGAAGCGGAAATGGAAATTTCGGGCTTGGAGTGGCAGCCTGTGTCACAGCGGCAGCCTGCTACGGGCTCTTCTGTGTGCTGAACAAAAAAGCGGACATGGACCAGAACATTACCATGATGGTCGTCTGGCTGACGGTGGCGGTATGTTCCTTCGCCCTCGGCATGACGCAGGAAAACTGGGTGACGATACACGGCAGCCAGTGGCTGGGTCTGATCTGGCTTGGAGTCGTGGCTGACGCGATCGCCTATCTGACATGGGCGCTGGCGCTGAAAGGAGAAGGCGATTCGGCCGTCATCTCCAATATCGCCTATCTGACGCCGCTGCTTTCAGTGATCATTTCCGCAGTCGTTCTCGGCGAGAGACTGACCATTCACGCTTTCGTCGCCTTTATATTCATAATAGCGGGAATAGCTCTGCAGGCAGTCGACAGCATGCGAAGAAGCCGAGCCTGACGCCGGCGGCCGCGCCGGCAAGCTGGCGGGGCGCGGCCTGATGCAGTTCTGCCGGAGGCATTCTGTCGGCGCATCACCCTAACACATTGATTGGCAAGCGGCTATGTGAGGTACATTGCAGCGAAGACGGAACTGATGTGGGGGTGCAAAGCATGCCCGCGAGCGTACTGGTCTTGTGAGCGGTCAGGCGCGGCACGAAAAAGGCAGGCGTTCCGATACCAGTGCGCCCGCAAACGCGCTGACCTTGTGAGCGGCTAGCCGGCGACTGCTGAGCCGTCATTTGTTTACAGGATTTTAACGATTGAAGCTATGCACCCGGAAAGCGCTGAAATTTCAACAATTGCAACCGGCGGTTGACGAATTTCCAAGTCGGCTTGATAGAATGTAACCATAGATTTTGTCATGATTTCTCCAGAAAGTAAAACAGATGCGGAAGCAAATTGAAGATGAACTGGAGGAATTTCTATGATACTCGCGGAAAAGATCACAACACTCAGAAAGATGAACGGAATGTCTCAGGAAGACCTGGCAGCCGAGCTGGGAGTCAGCAGGCAGTCCATCTCGAAATGGGAAGGCGCCCAGAGCGTGCCCGACCTGAAGAGGATCCTGGCTATGGCAGAAATCTTTGGAGTCAGCACAGACACGTTATTAAAGGATGAGATAGACCTGGACACAAACGCTCTGCAGGCAGCCTCAGCGAACGAAGAAAATGAAACCGGAAGACGCAGAGCTTCGGAAGAGCTCCCGCCGCTCAGGCAGGTATCTATGGAAGAAGCAGTCGCATACCTTAAGGCAAAGGCGGTTTCAGCCGGGAGGACAGCCCTGGGAGTCATGCTCTGCATACTGTCTCCGATACTGCTCATCGTCCTCAGCGGCGCCCAGGAATCAGAAGTCCTCGCCATAAGCGAAAACCAGGCAGCCGGCATCGGCATGCTGGTGCTTATCTGTCTGGTCGGCTGTGCGGTTGGGCTTTTCATCTATGATTCTATGAGTATGAAGCGTTATGAGTACATGACCAAAGACCTGATAGAGACCGAGTACGGCGTGAGCGGCATGGTCAGAGAACGCCTTGAAAGATACAGCGGCGACTACACCAGATATATGGTCACAGGCATCATACTCTGCGTCATGTCCTGCGTATCGGTCATCGCCGTCGGTCTCCTGAGCGAAAGCGAATTCGTCGGATCGATCGCTGTCGGCCTGCTCCTGGCAATGGTAGCTGCCGGCGTGATGCTCATCGTACGTGCGAGCACGATCATGGGCAGCCTTAAGATCCTGCTCGAAGAGGGTGAATTCTCAAGAGACAGAAAGATCGAGAACAAGAGGAACGAAAGGATCACAGGAATATACTGGGGACTCGCTGTCATCATCTATCTCGCTTCAAGCTTCCTGACCGGCAGATGGGACCTGACCTGGATAATCTGGCCGATAGCCGGCGTAGGCAGCGGACTCATGGCAGCTATACTCAAGTCAGTAAGATCCAGAGATCTGTAAACTTACGGGCGCTCCGGTACCGGGGAAACTGAAAAGAATATTTCGCGCTCTCAGGCGCGGCACGAAAAAGCGGGCGTTCCGATTTCGGGGCGCCCGCCTTATGTCCAAGAAATCGCCCTGTAACCTTCAAAATGCTGAAAATTAAGAAGTTTGAGGCATTATTGATGTAAAAAACATGTATAATATATTAAACATAGCCCACCTGGCATAAGACAGCTAAGCGCTGAGGACCATGGCGGGCATTTTTTTAGGCTTAAGGGAAAAAATATCTGCATAGGAGGTGAGCGCTCTGCTGAAAAAAACACACGCTGCGGTCGGCGCCGCGGCTGCGTTATATATGGTGAAACCAGATACGATAGAGGGAGTAGCGCTCGCTGTCACATCCGGCATAGTTGGAGGCCTGCTCTGCGATATAGATTCCACTAAGACAGCTATTCACCAGAAGGCTGTGCTTCTGGTCACTGCCGCGGCCGCGATCATCATCATCGGCACGCTTACCGGCCGAATACATATAGACCTGAACCAGCTTGGCGAACTCTTTCAGAATGAGGTTATGGATCCGCGTGCCGTCTACGGGGCAATGCTGCTGGTGCTCTGCCTGATAGCCGCTTTTACCCGGCACCGGTCATTCGCGCATTCGATAGTCTTCGCTGTCGCGGTCTACTGGCTGATGAAACATACCTTCGAGGCGGCGGCTATCCCCTTCGCTGCGGGAGTGGTCTCACATATTGCCATCGACCTGCTGAACGACCGGGGAGTACAGCTCTTCTGGCCGATAAAGGGCCAGTTCAGCTTCCGCCTGTGCTCGTCAAAGGGTGCCGTCAACAGCCTTTTCTTCTATGCTGGAGTAGGGGCAGCCTTCCTTGAAGCGGCCCAGTTTCTAGGAATCACACATCTGACTATATGAAAATAGCGAAAACAGGCCCGGAGTCCGGGCGGAGGATGTTTTCCTCTGCCCGCGCCCCGGGCTTTACTTCTGTTGTCCGCGGTTCACGCGCGCTCCGCGCGCAATGTCAGCGGAGCTGACGACTTCCAGACTGGTCGGTATGGATGAAGATGCTCAGAAAGCTGCAATGCCGAGAGCTGACAGAACTGCGATGCTGAGAGCAAAAAGATGAATTTTTAGGTTGATTAAAGGAAGATACTGTATAATAGACTGCGGTGCCGGAGGTAAGGCACGATCTTTCAGAAAGGAATTAAAAAAATGACATCACTGGATCTTTCGATACTCGATTTTATACAGGCACATCTGCAGAGCGGCTTTATGGACTGGATCATGCCGTACATCACGACCCTGGGAAATCACGGATATATCTGGATCGGCATCACGATCCTCTTCCTGTGCTTTAAGAAGACGAGAAAGCTGGGCCTGGCCATGGCTGTCGGCCTGCTGATACAGTTTATCGTCATCAACCCGATCATCAAGCCGCTGGTTGAGAGGCCGAGACCTTTTACGATAAATACAGCGCATCAGCTGCTGATCAGTGCTCCTGAAGACTTCAGCTTCCCGTCGGGCCATACCGGCGCGGGCTTCGCGGTTGTTTCAGCGCTTTTCTTCGGGAAGAACAGGCTGTGGATCCCGGCTTTGATCCTGGCTCTGCTGGTATCCTTCTCGCGCATGTATCTCTACGTGCATTATCCGAGCGATATCCTGGTCGGCGCGCTCATAGGCATAGCTTCAGGATGGCTGGCATGCAGGCTGATACTAAAAGACGACAGGCGCCTGATCCTTGCGCGCAGGTAGAAACAAAGGAGGCATATGATCGGCGCCCTGCCGTTTTTCATATGCGCGGAGCGGTCGTCGGTTTTCAGCGGCAGGCATTCCCGCCATTCTCTATACAATCCGATAGTATTTTATGATACAATCATTTCAATGCAATTCTGTATTAATATTCTGTAAAAGTTAGAGAGGTTATTATGGAAAATTCACAGAACAAGGCGGAAAGGGAGCAGTTCGGGTCAAGGCTCGGCTTCATCCTGGTCTCCGCCGGCTGTGCCATCGGTATCGGAAACGTGTGGAAATTCCCTTACCTTTGCGGGCAGTACGGGGGAGCCGCCTTTATCCTCATTTATCTGGTATTCCTGCTCATACTCGGCATACCGGTCATGGTCTGCGAGTTCGCTATCGGCCGTAAGAGCCGCCACTCAGCAGCACTGGCCTTCAACGACCTGGAGCCTGCGGGAAGCCGCTGGCATCACCTGCGCTGGATCAGTATCGTCGGATGCTATATGCTGATGATGTATTACACGACAGTAGCAGGCTGGCTGGCTTTCTACTGCTTCAAGAGCTTCAGGGGAGACTTCGTGAACGCGTCGTCGGATTTCATCAACAATGATTTTGCCGGGATGCTGGGCAACGCGCCTGTGCTCGCGGCATGGGTAGTCGGTGTCTGCGTGGTCGGATTCGCTATCTGCTTCTTCGGGATCCAGAAGGGCGTGGAAAACGTTACGAAAGTCATGATGACTTTGCTGCTGATACTCATGGTCATCCTCGCTGTTCATTCTGTATTCCTGGAGGGCGCGGGCAAGGGCATACACTTCTATCTTGTGCCTGACTTCAAGAATATGGTGGAAGTCGGTATAGGAAATGTCATATTCGCGGCTATGAGCCAGGCCTTCTTCACGCTGTCGATCGGCATAGGCGCTATGCTCATATTCGGCTCGTATATCGGCAAGGACAGGAGTCTTACAGGCGAGGCTGTTACGGTTACGGCGCTCGATACCTTCGTAGCTCTCATGGCAGGATTCATCATCATCCCTGCATGCTTCGCCTTCGGGCTTCAGCCAGACGCGGGCCCTTCACTGATATTCATTACTATCCCGAACCTTTTCTCAAAGATGCCGGGCGGCCAGCTCTGGGGAGGACTTTTCTTCCTCTTCCTGACATTCGCCGCTCTTACTACGGTCATCGCCGTGTTCGAGAACATCATCGCTTTCGACATGGACGCCAGGGGAATCAGCAGAAAGAAAGCGACTCTGATCAGCGCTGTACTGGTCATCCTGCTCAGCATGCCGTGCGTATTCGGCTACAACATCTGGTCCGGATTCCAGCCGATGGGTGAAGGTTCCGCGATACTGGACCTGGAGGACTTCATCGTATCGAACAACCTGCTGCCGTTAGGTTCGCTCGCCTTCGTGCTGTTCGCGACAAGAAAGAAAGGCTGGGGCTGGGAAGGCTTCCTCAAGGAGGCAGACGAGGGCAGAGGCCTCAAGTTCCCTAAGCTCCGCTTCTATATGTCATATATCCTGCCGGCCATCATCCTGGTGATCTATCTCAAGGGATATTACGACAAGTTCTCTCCTATGGGTACAAAGGCTCTGGTAGGATGGATGATCTTCGCCATCCTCCTGATCGGATTCGTGCTTTTCTGCGCAGTGCCTAAGAAGAAAAAAGCTTAAGCTTAAAAGAAAACAATTTCGTCAGCTCCGCTGACATCGCGCCCGGATGGATCCCGGGCGCTGTTTTTTGCCCTGCGACTTTAATCAATAAAAGCGTTTATGCGCACCGGCTTAAAAGTACTGAAGTATTTTACCGGATACTAACAAGCAGATAGTATTTTATGATACAATCGTAGGCGTGCGTTTTGTATTTATATTATTTTTGTTAAGTAGTTAGTGAGGTTAATTATGAACGATCCTGAAACAAAGGTCGAACGTGAAAACTTCGGGTCAAGGCTCGGTTTTATACTCGTGTCTGCCGGCTGCGCTATCGGTATCGGAAACGTATGGAAATTCCCTTACCTCTGCGGACAGTACGGCGGCGCCGCGTTCATCCTGATCTATCTTGCGTTTCTCGCCATCCTCGGCATCCCTATGATGGTCGCCGAGTTTACTCTAGGCCGAGGCAGCCGCCGTTCGGTGGCCAAGGCCTTCGACGTGCTCGAACCTGAGGGAACACGCTGGCACCACGCTAAATGGATAAGCGTCGCCGGATGCGTGATCCTGATGATGTACTACACCATGGTAGCCGGCTGGATGGCTTACTATTGCTTCAGAGGATTCAGAGGCGATTTCGTCGGCGAGTCTCCGCAGTCCGTAACTGCCAGCTTCGATACTATGATGGGCAGCCCTTCTATCCTGATAGGCTGGACCATTGCTATCTGCGTGATCGGCTTTGCGATCGTATATATCGGCCTGCAGAAGGGCGTAGAGAACGTGAGCAAAGCCATGATGATTGCTCTTCTGGTCATCATGGTGATCCTTGCTATCCATTCTATATTCCTCGAAGGAGCGGGCAAGGGCATACGTTTTTATCTCGTTCCTGACTTCGCGAATATGAAGGAGCAGGGTATATTCAACGTTATCTTCGCGGCTATGAGCCAGGCCTTCTTCACACTGTCGGTCGGCAACGGCGCCATGCTCATATTCGGAAGCCATATAAAGAAGGAGAGAAGCCTGACAGGCGAGGCTGTGATGGTAACAGCTCTCGATACTTTCGTAGCCCTCATGGCCGGATTCATCGTCATTCCTGCCTGCTTCGCTTTCGGGCTTCAGCCTGACGCAGGTCCGTCGCTGATATTCATAACCATCCCGAACCTCTTCTCGAAAATGCCTGGCGGCCAGCTCTGGGGCGGACTCTTCTTCCTCTTCCTGACATTCGCGGCTCTCTCCACGGTCATCGCGGTATTCGAGAACATCATATCCTTCGATATGGACCTGACAGGTTCCAGCAGACACAAGGCTACACTGCGCTGTGCAGCCGCTATCATAGTACTCAGCATGCCTGCTGTACTGGGCTTCAATGTTCTCCATGGAATACAGCCTATGGGCGAGGGAACATCCATCATGGATATGGAAGATTTCCTGGTTTCCAACAACCTGCTGCCTCTGGGCGCCCTGTCCTTCGCTCTCTTCTGCACACGCAAGAACGGATGGGGCTGGGAAAACTTCATTAAGGAAGCTGACGAAGGCAAAGGAATCAAGTTCCCTGACATCAGGTTCTACGTGGCTTACATAATCCCTGCCATCATCATAGTGATATATATAAAGGGTTATTATGACATGTTCCACGGCAAGTCGGCAGGTCTCTTCGTCGGCTGGATGATCTTCGCCATCGTAATGGTTGCCTTCGTAATCTGGTGCGCTACGGGAAAAGCAAAGGAAATGCTCAAAAAAGAGAATAAATAACTAACCATCGGGTCTGGTCAGCTCCGCTGACAGGTTCCTGACGGGAAGGCGGCCGGCCTCTGCGGCAGCGAAATGCTGCGCGGAGCCGGCCGCTTTGTCTTTATACTCGGACAGAAAATGCGGCTTTATGGATATATCGCGTGATTCTTTTTGCCGTCAGGCAGGTGAATCTAATATCTTTTATAATTATTAATTAGGTCTTAACAAAAATAAAAATAGTGCTAAACTAGGAGCTGTACTTTACTACGTGTGCGCGTTAATGTATGTGAGAACATGCATCAGGCTGTTATGAAACAGCAGAGCCGGATCAGCGGTTCACGCGTCAGCGTCCTGTCCGCGGAGCGGTCGGATCAGCGGCAGCGCGCCGCACGCGTTCGTGGAGTATTTCCGTTATATCCCGCTTTTCGCGTGAGCGTATAAGCGTGTGCATTTATTATGTTTTTTAGGAGTTATTACAATGAGTGAAAACAGATTGGTCATCATTTTCTGTGCCATTTATTTCGTCGCCATGATCGGTATCGGAATATTCGCCGCGTTCAGAAACAAGAAGACATCGGATTACCTGGTAGCCGGCAGAAAGCTGGGCGTCTTAATGACGTCGCTGACACTGGCTGCCGTACAGATCGGCGTCGGTATCGTGCTCTCGGGCGCGACCAACGGATACAAGATGGGCATGTGGCCGGGCATGTATTACGCCATCGGCTGCGGCGGCGGACTCATTCTCGCCGGAGTGCTCGTAACAAGGAAGCTGCGCGCTCAGGAAGGCTATGTTCCTATAGACTACTTCGCGCAGAGGTACGGGGATTCCAGGGTCATCAGATTCTGGGCATGGCTCTCTAACGTACCGAGCCTGCTGGGAATCTTTATAGCGCAGATGCTTGCCTGCGGCGGGATCCTCGCCGGCTTCGGCATCCCGTTCAAGTGGGGCGTTGTCATCACAGCGGTCGTTATCCTTATCTACTGCACTATCGGCGGTATGTGGGGCGTAGTGCTCACTGATATGGTCCAGACAGCCATCATCATGGTAGCTATCCCTATCTTTATGATCATCATCCTTGTTAAGTTCGGACAGGACGGCGGAGATATCAGCGGTATCTTTACGACTCCTTTCATCCCTCACGGCATGTGGACAAAGTTCATTTACCTGACTCTGCCGTTCTTCCTTTCTATCTCGGTATCATATGATGCCTATTCCAGGATCCAGTCAGCGAAAGATGTGGATACGGCGAGAAAGGGCTGCATATATGGTGGTATAATAGTACTCGTGATCGGCGGAATGTGCTCAGTCATCGGTGTCGCTGCTGCCAGGCTCTTCCCGGGAGTAGACGACGGCATCTTTACGCTCGCGGCTACAAAGGTGCTCCCTCCGGCTGTAGCAGGAATCGTCATCGCGGCTATCCTTTCGGCCGCTATGTCCAGCGCCAACTGCGTTATCCTGTCGCTCGGATCATCCTTCTCGAGAGACCTTTACAACAAGGTGCTCCATCCTGATGTAGAGGACCTGGATTCGCTGCCGCATTCGAAGCTCATCTCCCAGCTGACAGTGCTTATAGGTTCTCTGGTAGGTATATACTTCGCTTTCCATATGACCAGCATCCTGGACGCCATGATCATATTCAACTATCCGTATATGGGCTCGCTGCTCATTCCTCTGCTGGGAGGGCTGCTCTGGAAAGGCGCTACCAGAAAGGGCGCTTTCGCCGCGGCTGTCTGCGGAGGTATCGTAGGTGTTGTTTCGTTCTTCATAGGCATCCCTGTAGGACCGCTCTCAGGTCTCATGAATACAGACCTGTCGCTGCTCATAGCTTACGCGGTATCCCTGGTAGTGCTCGTTGCTGTCAGCAAGGCTGATAAGGAAGGACAGAAGCAGAACGAGATCAGAAGAGGCAGACTTAATGCTTAAATATCCATACAAAAATGAGATCGGGACGGAGGAGACAGTAAGATCCGATGTCCTGGTACTCGGCGGAGGCATGGCTGGCTGTTTTGCCGCCATAGCCGCTGCCAGAGCCGGAAAGAGCGTGGCGCTCGTCGAAAAGGGCGCTGTCGTCCGTTCCGGCGCGGCAGGCTCCGGTATAGACCACTGGGAGTCGGCCTGCACAAACCCGTGCTCCGGTGTGACCCCTGAGGAGATCGCCGGGGCTTTTGTCGATGAACAGGACCATTTTTCCAACGGCATCATGCACTATATTGCCTGCCGTGAGGGATGGGACAGGCTGGTAGACCTGGAGTCCTTCGGCGCCAAGATACGCGATACAGACGACGAGTTTAAAGGCGCTGAATTCCGGGACGACAAGACCAGGCTGATGTTCGCTTACGACTACAAAAACAAGTTCACCATCCGCGTCTGGGGAACTACCTTTAAGCCAGCCCTGTATAAAGAGCTGAAAAGGCTGGGAGTAAAGGTCTTCGATTATACGGAGGCGACAGCTCTGCTGACAAATGAAGGTCCTGGCGGCGAGAAGACCGGCACTGGCGCCATGGGCATGAACGTCCGCACAGGCAAGTTCATGATCTTTGAGGCCAGGTCCACGGTCCTTGCCATGTCGAGGCCGGCCCGCGTATGGCTCTTCGATTCGGATCTGCCAGGCCTCTCGGAATTCAGGCCTATGCAGTCCATAGGCTCCGGCCACGCTATGGGCTACAGAGCGGGCCTGGAATTCACGCTGATGGAGAAGTCCGTCGAAGGCGAATTTTCTGCCGCCGGCAGGTCCTTCCCGCCGTATTCCACAGGAAATAACCACAACACCTGGTACGCTGCCACGATGGTAGACGCGCGCGGGGTGGAGCTCCCTTACGTGGACAGGGACGGCAGAGTCCTTGAAACCGTAAGTGAGAGGTATTATCCGGCTCCCGGCCAGAAGTTCTTACTTAAGGGCGGTGTGATCGACAATCCTAAATACGAGTACAGAGGACCCGAGACCGTAGACGCTGAGACTCTGGTGAAGCAGGGCTACAAGCTCCCGTTTTACGCCGACCTCTCGAGGATGCCGGACGACGAGCGCCGCGTCATCTTCGGAATGATGGTAGGCGAGGAGGGAAAAACCCGTGTGCCTGTTTACGAAGACTTGATCTCACGCGGCTTCGACCCGAAAAAGCATATGCTCCAGAGCTACGGCACCGGCTGGAAATCCGCAAGCTTCCTGCCTCAGGAGAGGCAGCTCTTCGGAGCGCCGGGCGGAGTCATGGTCGACTGGAATCTTGAGACCAATATCAAAGGAGTTTACGCGTCGGGAGACCAGATATACGGCTCGGACTGCTGCGGAACCGCGGCGGCTACAGGCTACTATGCGGGACGCAAGGCCGCCGCTTCAGCCGATTCAAGGAAAATACAGGCTGTCAGCAGAGAAGATGTGGAAGCGGAGAAGAAACGCCTCTATGCGCCGTTAGACAATAAAGAGGGCGGACTGGACTGGAGAGAGCTCAACAAGGCTGTCTCCAAGGCCATGCAGAACTACTGCGGCGGTATCAAGAACGATGACCTGCTCAGAGAAGGACTGGACCTGCTGGAGAGCTATGAGAAGGAATATGTCCCTATGCTTTCCGCTAAGAATCCTCACGAGCTGATGAGGGTACACGAGGTCCTTGATATCATGGACGTGTCGAAGATGATCATTCAGGCATGTATGTTCAGGAAGTCTTCGTCGACACCTTTATGCTTCGACAGGTCGGATTATGATGCTGTCGATCCGGACGGGGACCGCTGCTTCATAACCATCAGGACAGAGAACGGCAGGGCAGTTGAAGGCAGGGTACCGCTCGACTATTACGGCCCGCTGAAGGAAGGCTATGAAGCCCATAACGCCGATTATATAGCTGATCTGGCCGGCGATCCCGAAAAATACTCGGCAAAGTACAGCAGCGCGTCAGAAAAAGGCGATGGCCCTGTATCACGGAAGTCAGATGCCGGCAGCGGGGTGGAGATCAGCCATGCTCCTTCAGGCTTATCCGGAGACTTCCAGGTCGATATCACAGGCTCCAGCGCCAATCCTCTGATATATGACGAAAGCCTCTGCACAGGCTGCGGCCGCTGCGCCGATGTCTGCCAGTGCGATGTGCTCCTTAAAGACCCGGAGAAGGGCAGACATCCGATAGTTGCTTATCCGGGCGAATGCTATTACTGCGGCTCCTGCGTCATGGAATGCCCGGTAAAGGGCGCCCTTAAGCTGCAGCATCCTGTTATGAACAGGAGCAAGTTCGTGCCTGTCATCAGTAAAGGCGTCGGCTCTGCCGACAGATCCGGTAGCCCCTTGGACGGAGAAAGACTATGAGCCGGGCTCTTCCGGTTTATATACCGGATAAGGCCTTCGCGGACGAAGCCGGGAAGATCGCTGCCCGGCTGGGGTCTGAAGTGATCACAGGGCTGCCGGAGAAGGATGCGGATAAAAAGGACGCCCGCGGCGGATCCGGAGTCGAGCCGCTCTGTCTGCTGCTCGACTCCGACGGCCTCGCTCTTGCCGGAGGCGGCATGAAGATGCGCGGGGATCTCAGCAGGCTGGCGCGCCGCGTCAGGCCGGGAATACTGAGTGGAGAGCTGCTGGTCAGGGCGGCGCGTTTTAAGCACGCTGAGGGGCGGTTGAGAGCTTTTGACGCCACCGCCGGCATGGGCGAGGACTCCCTGCTTTTAGCGGCAGCCGGCTTCGACGTGGAGCTGTACGAGTATGACCCGGTCATCGCCCTGCTGCTGGAGGATGCTGTGAAGCGGGCTGCCGCAGGGGCAGGAGCGGGCGGCGCCGATGTGGACCGGCTGGCGGCGTCCGCGGGACGGATGCACGTCACCTGCGGCGATTCCATCGCGGCCATGAAGGGGATCGCCGCGGGTGGAGCAGAAACGCCTGACCTTATACTCCTGGACCCCATGTTTCCTGAGAAAAGAAAGAACTCACTGACCAAGAAGAAGTTCCAGCTCATACATCAGCTGGAGAGGCCGTGCAGCGATGAGGAAGAGCTGCTTGGGGCGGCTCTTTCCGCGCGCCCGCAGAGAATAGTCATCAAGCGGCCTGTCAAGGGCCCTTATCTGGCAGGAGTTAAACCAGACTACAGTATAAAGGGAAAAACAGTACGTTATGACTGCATAGCGGTAGCTCTGAGGTGAAATTACATTTAGTCTACCATAAAATATATACGACAACCAATATGCTGTAACCTTTGTATTTAGCAGGAGAACCTTATGGAGAACAATAGCGCTGAGATGAGAAAAAAGGCGGGAGTGAAGAAAGTACTGATCATTCTGCTCGCCGTGTTCCTGCTGCTTGCCGCTGCCTTTTTCGCATACTGCCTGCCGTATTATCATGCCGACCCTGACGCGAGACAGGGATCGGGGAATGCTGCGTATGTGGAGAAAGGCACGGCTGACGGATCCGGCGGTGAGGTTAAGATCAGCGATGCCGATGACTGGATATTCTATGACGGGCCCGGCAAAAGTCAGGCTATGGTCTTTTACCCTGGAGCTAAAGTGGACGAGAATGCTTATGGCCCGCTCATGTACAGGCTGGCGGAGGACGGGACGGACTGCTTTCTGGTCAGGATGCCTCTGCACCTGGCCATCTTTGGTAAGAGCCGCGCCGGCGAGATAATTGAAGAATACAAGTACGAAAAGTGGATAATGGCCGGACATTCACTGGGAGGCTCTATGGCTGCTTCTTTCGCGGCATCCGATCAGGAGCAGATCAGCGGTATTGTCTTTCTGGCATCTTATCCGGCGGCAGATCTCAGCAAGAGTCCTATGCGCGCGCTTTCGATATATGGCAGCTGTGACGGTGTGCTCAACCGTGAGAATTACGCAGACGCGGGAAAGAAGATGCCGCGCGACTTTACAGAGCACGTCATAGAAGGCGGCAATCACGCTGGTTTCGCCTATTACGGTCCTCAGAGAGGTGACAGCAAAGCATCGATTTCCAAAGAGGAGCAGATCATCGAAACCGCGGATATCATCGAAGACTGGCTGGAGGACTGACGAAACGCAAAAGACGCCGTGCGTTGCCGCAGGCATTTGCGCGCGGAGCGCGCGGGGCATATGGAGGCGGCATGACGGCAGATTTATTTGCGGATGGACTGGAATTTATTTTTTTACGGCAGGGCTGGAATTAATTTTTGATGTTATGGCTCAGCGAATCTCGAGAAACCAACCTATCTGGCGGGCGATGTACTCAAGGTCCAGCTCGTGATCAGAGTTTTCGAAGATGTTGAGCAGGTTCTGTCCGCTTCTGATGCCGGCTTCGAAGTAGGCGCGGTCTTTTTTCAGGAATCTCTGTACATATTCCGGATCGTCCATCATGCCGCAGTATTCTATGTATTTGAGCTCCTGAGTGCCGGGGACGAAGACAGTGAAATCCGGAGCGTATGGCTCGCCGTCGATGTAGATGATCTGTTCATAACGATAGACCCTGTCCAGCGAATCGATCACCCCGGCTATTGATACCTCCGCGCGCGAACGCATCATGATGCCTTTTGCCGACCTGTGCTTCAGGCCTTCCAGATGCGCGGGATTCTTTTCATAATCTTTTGCCGCCCACTGCTCGGGAGTATAAAATCCCATTCTGTTGACCAGCTGGTTCGTGTAGTCGCTGACATACGCGCGTGGAAGGTTCAGCGCTATTTCGGCTGGATCTGTAGGGAATAGTTTTCCAGCTTCTTTTGATCACCTATTAGTTTATTGATATTTGAATATGCAGATCTTTTCATCGCTTCTACGAGCTTCCAGTGTCTGTAGGGATTGAGCCGGGAGTCGTCATCACTGACGGATATGCATTTGCCATTTTTGTAATTTATTGTGTAGTAGATTTTTCCGGTCTTATTATTTAATGTAGCATGTACTTGTCCGAGAGGTTTTTTCATTTTAAACTGCCGGCAGGTTTTTAAAATTTTTTCCTCATGCTGAAGCCAGCGGTTTCGTAAATCTGTAAAATCATTCATGGTAAAATTATACAATACTATAATGGCAAAATAAACCATAAATGAATATTATATCAAATATCGATTTCCATTCTGTTGCTAATAAATTGGGAAATTACCAACCAAAAGGGTGCTTCTCGGAATTATTACGTAGAACTCGAAAATCATTAACGAACTGCGTAAAAATTGCTTCAGGAAATAGCGAATTTGAGTAGAATGAATTGCATTTTGATAGTAGAAGAATATGACAACATGATGATATATATATGAGTGTTAAGTTGACGGGCGGTAATAGGTTATTTCGATTAATGAGAAGTTGACCTATGTTAACCTCATGGTTCAATTTGTAAGGTTGATTTTAATAAATGGAAATAATATTACGTAAATTTCTTTAGAAGTTCACTCTTTACGTAATAACACGATGAAAGGCTAAGCAAACTGTTTGTTGGGCTCGTTGCGCGCAGATGCTTCTGGCAGGATCGCTGATGGCGCGGCTGTACAAACGGGGGATCCGCAAGCCTGGAGCATCATCGTTCTAGATAGATGAGAAAATGCATTTCTGCTTTACACCGTTTTATCTCTGTGGCTTGCCGCCGCAAAGTTGAGAAAAAGTCATTCGACAGACCACTTCGCGTGCTTTTTACGTAGAACTTGAAATTGGGCGAGGCTCTACGTAATAAATGTTTAGATTTTGCGCTGGATGTAGTGGGTGAAGGGATATTCGTGTTTAGAAGGACAGGACAAAAGAACGATAAGTAATAAGTGTATAGTTGATAAATAACAAATTTCTTTTCTATTATATAAAAGTTAATCTATGTTAATTTTTTATTTCATTTTTGAGATCACTTCTCAAAAAATGAGAGCAAAATTACGTAAAAAGCTTTTGAAATTCAATGTTTGCATAAAATCATCGGAAAGTGATCAGCGCGTCTATATATTGAAGCACGGCGCGAATATTATTATCTGCATCTTCACGCGCGCTCCGCGCGCAAGTGCCTCCGGCAGAACCGCTGATGGTCTGGCAGTGCCGTCTAAGACCCGCATTCCGGCGGCATCCGCGCCTGATCGCTGAAAATTTACCATCCTCCGTCTTCTCCGCTGTAAACTCGCCACCCGCCGCGCGGAAGCCGCAGCTGCAAAACTCGTCGGCACAGCCAGACCTGAAAGGTGCGGCATCCGGCGGCATCCGCGACATACCGGCAGAGCCGTCAACCGTCCCGTACGCTGCCTAATGCATCTTACCGCCGGATTTTAGCATCTCACCGCGAAAGCTGAGACAGGAAACTATTTTAGCCGTATAGTATAGACAGATAAAGAACGGACCTGAAGGGAACGAGCGGAGGCGCTGAGATGGCGGCAGCGATGCCGACAGATGCCAGAAATTTGTGACATCAAGAAAGAATAAGCTGGCGGCAAAAGCGGGACGTGCCGATACGCCGGAGGGCGCATATTAAAAGGAAGAAAATCGGCAACCCCGTTGGCCCGGCGGCCGTAGGCATCCGCCGCACCGATTCAGATAACGGCCTGCGGCTGGATCCGCAGGCAGCTAGTCGGACCGGCGAAACGCTGAGCAATGAACAGGCCCGGGAATGGAGATGATCAGATGAAGGTAAAAGTAGAACTGTCGGAGGAGTACAAAACGCCGTACGCGGTGATCTACACCGACAGGATCACGGACGAGGTCCAGAACGCGGTCGATCTGATAGGCCGCGACAGCACACCGCTTACAGCCCGTCGGGAGGACAGAGACCGCGTGGTGGTATTGAAGCCGGCAGAGGTATACATGGTCAGGATCGAAGGCGGCGAGACAGCGGTCTTCACTGAATCAGAACGCTTCATCTCCCGAAAACGCCTGTACGAAATAAAGGAGCAGCTGGGAACGCGGTTCATACAGATCTCAAAATGCACGCTCGTCAACCGGGACGTACTGGACAGCGTCGAAGCCGGCTTCAACGGCACCATGGTGCTGAAACTCAAAAACGGCATGAGCGACTACGTAACTCGCCGCTACCTGCCCGAATTCAAGAAATACCTGGGACTCTAAGGAGGGATCACGATGAAAAAGACGATGGCATTGAATATGGTCCGCAGCACTCTGATAGGCCTGCTCATAGGCATGGCGATATTCTGTATAATAGGCGTGAGCTTCGACATAAGGTACGGCGGGACATTCGAGATGAGAGACTATATGTTCACAAAATCTCTGATCGGCATGATCGCCGTATCGCTGGGATTCGGGATGCCGGCGGCAATATATTACGACGACAGGATAGCGATGCCGATAAAGATAGTGATCCACATGGTGATCGGCTATACAGTGCTCATGATCACCGCGCTGTTCTGCGGCTGGATGGCAGCGGACGCGGGAGCAGGCGAGTGGATCTCATATATCGCCGGACCGGCAGCGGGCTCCATAGCTATCTGGCTGGGCTTCTGGAGATACAATACGAAGCAGGCCGAAAAGATGAACGAGCGCATCGATGAAATGAACAAAGACAGATAAACGATCGCCGTAAACCCCATGCCTGAAGACAGGGGGTTACGGCAGCGTTTGGCAGCTACAAAATTGCGTCAGCTCAGCAGACGATGTCAGCTGCTCACAGATAAAAATATGTTCGCAGGACATCGGTTGCATGTGACCTACATCGCAATCTGACATACATTTTTAGATAGCGAGTATGTCAGACAGCGTGTTAGGTCATCAAGCTGACGGGCGCCCGCGGCTACTAAGCGGGATTACAAGCAGCTGCAGTCGCGGAGCGGGCGGGAAGAGCCGCGTTTTCCTAAGGAAGGCGCGGCTCTTTTCGTTTGTTCTTGCTTTAGCTGAGGAGCACCGAATGGAATGAGGTGCTCATAAAACCACCAGCTATGCTGGTGGCATAAGTGAGCTTTAGCTTCAAGAAAAAAACTCCCGTGATATGATAAATGTGGTTCCCTAACCGCATATCCTCATAAAACAGGAGTAATTAACAAATGAACAATAATGATATACAAAGTCTATCACATTCAAAATGGAGATGCCAGTATCACATAGTATTCGCACCCAAGTACAGACGCCAGGTTATCTATGGAAAAATT
>JAQYCQ010000047.1 GCA_028724585.1 Bacillota bacterium
ATTACTTTGTATATTTGAGAATTGTACTTGGTTCCCTCACAATAGATCTTGACAATATATTGTGATGAGAGATCTGTACATTTACAAAATCTCTGTACTATGAAGTTTTCAAAGATCATCGCTGTCTCTGTGTGACAGCTCGTTTATATTATCATCGGATTCAGGAGATGTCAACAACATTTTTAAATCTTTTTTAAAAGTTTTTAAAGAAGCTGTTAATCATCATCTTCCTGATCCCAGTCATACCAACGCTCCGCGAGCTCTTTGGCTTCCGGGATTTCCGTGACAACGTTCATTATTATACAGCTTTTCACGAGGATTGCAAATGGTTTTTTGAAAAAGTTCTAAAATTTTCTTTAAATACCCCTTTACACTCCCTGATATACAACTTAAGGTATCTGAACATTTACCCGGCGCCGATGCCGCGGCGCCAGTCGCGGCTGTCAGCGGAGCTGTCGAAAGAAACGTCCTGATACATAAAAGGCGCGCCGGGCTGAATGATAGCGGCGCGCCTTTCGAAGAAAACTTTGTTTCCTCAATATTTATTTTTGTTCGACTATATTTCGCCTGTTAATGGCTTTTAAGAGCTGCACGGCTACATATGGACTCTCTGTCCTAGAATATAGATTCAGGTGACTCTGCCAGCCTCTTATATGTCGTGTAGCGCTGTTTAGCGTCTTCCTCGGACTTGGCGAAGAGCTGATCGACTTCATCAGGGAATGATGTAGTCAGCTGAGCGTATCTTACTTCGCTCATGAGGAAGTCCCTGAAGCTTTCTGTAGGCTCCTTGGAATCGAGGATGAACGGATTCTTTCCTTCTTTCTTGAGGTCCGGATTGAACCTGTAGAGATGCCAGTAGCCGGCAGCTACAGCGTCCTTCATCTGTTCCTGAGACTTGCTCATGCCCTTCTTGATGCCGTGGTTGATGCAAGGCGAGTAAGCGATGATAAGGGAAGGTCCGTCGTAGGCTTCCGCTTCCTTGATCGCCTTGAGTACCTGGTTCCTGTCAGCACCCATAGCTACCTGAGCTACATATACGTAGCCGTAAGCCATGGCCATGAGGCCCAGATCCTTCTTCTTTGTCTTCTTGCCGGAAGCCGCGAACATAGCGATAGCCGCTGCCGGAGTGGCCTTTGATGACTGGCCGCCTGTGTTGGAGTAAACTTCTGTATCGAATACGACTACGTTTACGTTTTCGCCGGACGCGAGTACGTGGTCGAGTCCGCCGTAACCGATATCGTATGCCCAGCCGTCGCCGCCGAAGATCCACATGCTGCGCTTAGCTATGAAGTCTCTGCGGTCGAGTATGTCATTCACGAGACCCGCAGCTTCGCCTGAAACCGCTGCGCTTTCGAGAGCGTTGATGTATTTCTGTGAAGCCTTGTAATTTGCTTCGCGGTTGTTGAATGTATCAAGATATTCGCCTGCTGCCTCCTTGAGATCCGCCGGGATGTCGAGAGCCGCCAGCTGTTCTGTGTCGCCCTTTACCTTGTCGCGGAGCTGTCTGTTGGCTGACGCTATGCCCAGGCCAAATTCCGCGTTGTCCTCGAACAGGGAGTTGCCCCATGCAGGGCCCTTGCCTGTTACGTCATGAGTATAAGGCGCTGAAGGATATGATGCTCCCCAGATGGACGAGCATCCTGTAGCGTTGGCTATGATCATATCGTTGCCGAAGAGCTGAGCTACCAGCTTAGCGTAAGGAGTTTCGCCGCAGCCCGCGCATGCTCCCGAGAATTCGAAGTAAGGGCATCCGAACTGGCTGTTCTTTACGCTGTCAGCAGGGATAACGCGTTCTTCCGCGGTCTTCTTGGCAGCATACTTCCAGTTTTCGATCTGGTCTTCAGAATCAGCGATAGGCTTGAGTACCAGAGACTTAGGGTTAGCCGGGCATACATCCGCGCATACTCCGCAGCCCAGGCAGTCGAGCGGTGAAACCTGGATCCTGAATTCGTACTTGCCCTTGAGTTTAGCGCCCTTGGCAGGAACAGTTTCAAATCCGGCAGGCTTCTTGTCGAGCTCGTCATCGGCAACAAGTACAGGTCTGATAGCCGCGTGAGGGCAGACAAACGCACACTGGTTGCACTGGATACATTTCTCAGGATTCCATCTAGGAACATTGGTAGCTACGCCGCGTTTTTCGTAAGCTGCTGTCCCCGAAGGCAGGATGCCGTTGATGTCTTCTGTAAATACGCTGACCGGCAAATTGTTTCCTTCCTGTTTCGAGATCGGCCTGAGCACGTTCTTGATGAAGTCAGGAACATCCTCTTCTTCCTTTACAGGCTCGTCAGGAGCGTCAGCCCAGGATGCAGGTATCTCAATCTTCTTGAATGCCGTGGCTCCTCTTTCAACTGCTTCGTTATTCATAGCGACGATATTTTCGCCCATGAATCCGTAGTTGTCGATAACGGCTTCCTTCAGGTATTTGATAGAATCGTCGAGAGGAATTACCTTAGACAGTGCGAAGAAGGCAGACTGCATGATCATGTTGATCCTGTTTCCAAGGCCTATCTCCTCGCCGATCTTTACCGCGTTTATCGTATAGAATCTGACATTCTTTCTTGCGAGCTCCCTTCTCATCCTGGCAGGCAGGCGTTTATTGAGCTCTTCCTCGTCCCAGATGCAGTTGAGCAGGAATATTCCGCCCGGCTTGAGGTCCTTAAGCATGTCGTATGTATTTACATACGCAGGATTGTGGCATGCCACGAAGTCAGCAGTGTGAATGAAATATGTCGATTTTATAGGGTTCTTTCCGAACCTCAGGTGCGAGATAGTTATGCCGCCTGATTTCTTTGAATCGTATTCAAAATAACCCTGAGCGTACTTATCAGTATTGTCGCCGATGATCTTGATGGCGCTCTTGTTAGCTCCTACAGTACCGTCTGAACCGAGTCCCCAGAACTTACACTGGATAGTTCCCTCTGTATCTGTAACGAAATCAGGAACCGGAGTGAGCGACTTGAATGTAACGTCATCGATGATGCCGATCGTGAAGTCTTTGATCTGTGAATCTGAAGCGAGGTTCTTATATACCGCCGCGATCTGATCAGGAGTAGTATCCTTGGAAGCCAGTCCGTATCTTCCTCCGATGACTTCCGGAGCGTTTTCTGTTCCATAGAGAACACTCTTTACATCGAGGAGAAGAGGTTCGCCTGATGCTCCAGGTTCCTTTGTCCTGTCTAATACAGCGACTCTCTTACATGATTTAGGGAGCACGCTGAGGAAATGCTTAGCTGAGAAAGGCCTGTAGAGTCTTACCTTGATAGCTCCGACCTTTTTGCCCTCTGCTGTGAGCTTGTCGATAGCTTCTTCAATAGTCTCATTTACGGAACCCATGGCTACGATCACATATTCCGCGTCAGGAGCGCCGATATAATCGAAAGGCTTGTAGTGTCTGCCTGTGACCTTGCCGATCTCGTCCATATAGTGCTCTACGATATCAGGGATAGCTTCGTAATGCTTGTTCTGAGCCTCTCTGCCCTGGAAGTAGATATCAGGGTTCTCGGCAGATCCGATCTCCTTAGGATGATCCGGGCTCAGAGCCTTTGCTCTGAACTTGGCGAGCGCTTCTCTGTCGAGCAGTCTGTCAAATACGTCGTAATCTATAGTCTCGATCTTCTGGATCTCATGTGATGTACGGAATCCGTCGAAGAAGTGCACGAAAGGAGCAGATGCCTTGATCGCAGAAAGATGAGCGACACCCGCGAGGTCCATGACGTCCTGTACGGAAGCTGACGCCAGCATAGCGAAACCAGTCTGGCGGGTAGCCATTACATCGGACTGGTCGCCGAAGATGCTCAGCGTATGGGTCGAGATCGCTCTTGCCGATACGTGGAATACGCCAGGCAGACACTCTGCCGCTATCTTATACATATTCGGGATCATAAGGAGAAGTCCCTGGGAAGCTGTATAGGTAGTAGTAAGCGCGCCTGCGGCGAGCGAACCGTGTACTGCTCCGGATGCTCCGCCTTCGGACTGCATTTCAACTACTTTTACTTCCTGGCCGAAAAGATTCTTCTTACCCTTCGCGGCCCAGTCATCGGTCAGCTCAGCCATTACAGAAGAAGGAGTGATCGGATAGATCGCTGCCACTTCAGTGAAGGCATATGACACATATGCTGCGGCGGTATTACCGTCCATGGTCTTCATCTTTTTTTCAGACATCGTAAACTCCTTTGAATGAATCATCTATAGAAACCTTATTACACGATATGGGACTATACTTGCAAAAACACGAGCGCCGAAACGCCCGTGATAAAAAGCCAGCAAATAAACTGTTTTAGCCCTATTAGTAGTATGTTTTATATCATAGTTTAATACTGTGAAGTAGTCAAACATGTACGTGCATGTATACAATATTTTTGAATTGTAAAGTACTCAGACGATTTTTTCTAATAGTTTCATGATATCTTCCGCGTTTTCATCGAATACGCATATCCTCAGGACGCGCGCTCCGCGCGCAGTAAGACCTCCGGCCTCATCTATCCTGTCGACCGGACGCGATGAATATAAGACAGCTCCGCAGATCCTGTCGTCAGCCGTGAGCGGGAAAACAGCCCCGGCCCGGTCGCGCAGCGACCATGACCCCTCTCTGCAATAATGATACCTGTGTCTGAAGCTGCAGCACCTTCCATTGCTTTCTTTCATTCTCCACGGATCATAATAGCGGCTGCCTATAGGGCAATGCTCGGTGTACATCATCGGTATCCTGCCATACACCGTTACAGAGCAGGTACCTGTCATGTCAAAACGCATTGAATCCCTGGCGCCAGGCTCTTCCGCCGCGCTTACAGACAGAGCGCCCCTCTTTCTCCAGTACTCCGCGGAAACAGAGTTTAGCACATTCATATTGAGATCCATGGTAAACGGTACTCCGGCTTTATCTGCCCGGTAGACATGGGAAGGGTTCTGTGCCTTTACTGCCCTGATGACGCCCTCGTCATGCAGCTGCCTGAGACCAGTCAGCAGGACATCTATCTCAAAATCGGACAGAGCGTGTGTCACTGCCGGAATTATAGCCTCGACCGCCTCCGCGGACGCGGCTTTCTCTATCACGCGCCTGTCGGAATACTCGCCTGTGAGCAGGGAGCTCGGCAGAGCAAACGACAGTCTGCCGCGCTTTTCCTCAGGCAGGCCTGCGGCCGCGTCCAGAGTCTCAATGATACGTTCAGCAGCACCCGGAGCATCGTAAAAATACAGTTCTATCTCCGGAGCATCCAGGTTCCCGGCATCGTGCTCCCAGTTCCTCGGTCCGGCAGCTGTCCGCGAGCGCGGCTTCTCCAGCTCAGCTCTGTATTCCTCTGCCAGGCGTCCGCATTCGGCCATGACTGCGCTCCCGTCAGCAGGACGCAGCGAAGCCACGCGTTTTTCCGTAAGCTTCTCTAGCGCCGATCTCCTGAGCGCGTTTATCATAGCGGCGGGAACGAAAGGATCCCCGCTCAGCTCCACCTCCGCGGACTCACATTTGTAAGGAGTTCCGCCGGTCCTGGCGAGTTTTTTCCTAAGCATGTCGGCGCTCGGCGCGTGCTCCCTCGCGGGTGTGAGTGCTTCGCTGCTTTCCGCCGCGCTCTCCACACCGTTCGCGGCGGCTGTCAGCGTGAGCTGACGTCCGGTTTCGCCTTTTAATTCGAACTTAACAGGAATGAGACGGCTGTGCTCTTCCGCCAGGGCCTGCGCTTCGCGCATAAGCTCCTTGTCAGTTATCTTATAAACGTACGATCCGTCGGACGGTATGCCTCCGCTGACCCTGAGATCCCCTGCTTCCACTACCATTCCTTCCGAAGCGTTTTTTACCAGGCGGCCGTTCCTGAGGTCGCGGATATACGAAACGACATTTCCCGCTGATCTTATGCCGTCCCTGATCTCGATGCCGTCCCCGTTGGCAAGGTTGTCCTCCAGCTCTATCACAGCATGGCGTTTATCCTTGTCATAGCTCTTCATGCGCCCGATCCTGATGCCCTGATTCTTCGGCGAGCTTCCTGACATGAGTTCCCTGCTGCTGTTTCCCTTAAAATATGTATCGGTAAAGCTGCCTCTGCTGTAGATCTGCCTGAGACGGAGCATGTCTATATCATACTGCTCCGCGGGGATCTTATCCCCGTAAGCGACAGCGTCCAGATATCTGCGGTATGTCTCTGTGACTATCGCAGTGTATTCGGCGGACTTCATGCGGCCCTCGATCTTTATGGAATCGACGCCGGCCTCCGCTATCTCTTCCAGATGGCTGAGCAGGCTCATGTCCTTTGGGCTCAGCTGGTAGCCCTGTTCTGTTACCGGAATGCCGTCCTTCTGAAGTGTATAGAGCATGCGGCAGGGCTGAGCGCATTTGCCTCTGTTGCCGCTCCTGCCGCCGATGAAACCGCTCATGCGGCACTGACCTGAAAAACAGATGCAGATAGCTCCGTGCGCGAAGATCTCTATCTCCATATCGCCTTTTTCTATGCAGATCTTCCTGATCTCAGGCAGTGAGAGTTCCCTGGCCAGAACGACCCTGGACGCCCCTATACGCTCCGCCTCCCTGACTCCGTCCGCGCTGTAGATCGTCGACTGGGTGCTTATATGTACCGGCAGCTTCGGTATATAACGGTTGATGAGCGATGCCAGCCCCGCGTCCTGGACTATGACCGCGTCTGCTCCGTAGCTGTACAGCTTCGCGGCAAATTCCAGCGCTTCGCCCACTTCTTCGTCGTAGAGAAGTATGTTGAGCGCGGCGTGTACATCGACTCCGTAAGTGTGCGCGTAGTCTATCGCCCTTTTTAGTTCCTCGTCGTCAAAATTGGAAGCTCCAGCCCTGGCGTTGAAGGCGGCTCCTCCTAAATAGACAGCGTCCGCGCCCGCGGCAACGGCTGCCTTAAGCTGGGCGGCTCCTCCTGCCGGAACCAGCAGCTCAGGTATCTTTACCATAAAAAACTCCTTATAAAAAAATCAGGGACACAAAAAGCGCCCCTGATCGTATCTGCGTTCTCTTGTATCCGCCGGCCTCGAAGAGCAGGGACACGCGGATAATACGCTGAGACCGGATCAGTCTCTGTCCGGATCGTCAGCCATAGTAGCGACTACGACAGCTTTGATGCTGTGCATACGGTTCTCTGCCTCGTCGAATACTACGGAATTAGGGCTTCTGAACACCTCGTCCGTCACTTCGCGGATATCATAGCCCTTTTCCTTCCATTTGGAAGCCATCTGTGTTTCAAAATCGTGGAAAGCAGGCAGGCAGTGCATGAAGAGCACATTAGGGTTGCCTGTAGCTTCCAGCAGTTCCTCTGTTACCTTAAATGGAGTGAGGAGCTTTACCCTTTCAGGTGTCTTGTCTTCTTCACCCATGGAAGCCCATACGTCAGTGTAGATAACGTCAGCTCCGCTGACAGCCGAGATATCCGAGGAAACCTCTATCTTCGCGCCTGTGAGCTCAGCGGCCTTTCTTGCTCTGGCGAGCACTTCTTCGTCAACCTTGAGCTCGTCCGGACCAAATGCCACGAAATCTATACCCATCTTAGCGCAGCCGTACATCCATGCGTAAGACATGTTGTTCCTGATATCTCCGCAGAACACTACCTTGCACTCGTTGAGCGGCTTGTCGATATGCTCCTCCATAGTGAGCATGTCAGCGAGGATCTGTGTAGGGTGGTCTACGTCTGTGAGGCCGTTCCAAACAGGAACACCGCTGTACTTAGCGAGATCCTCTACGAGAGACTGCTCGAAGCCCCTGTACTCTATCCCGTCGTAGAATCTTCCCAGCACCTTGGCAGAGTCTTCTACAGACTCCTTCTTGCCGAACTGCGAGCTGTTCTTGTCGAGATATGTGACGCCGGCGCCTTCATCCATAGCGGCTACTTCAAATGAGCAGCGAGTACGCGTAGATGTCTTGTCGAACAGCAGAACGATGTTCTTGCCCGCAAGCAGGTCGCCCTTCCTGCCCGATTTTTTCTTTGCCTTGAGCTTATGCGCCAGGTCGAGCATATACCTGATTTCTTCTGTAGAGAAATCCATCAGTGTGAGAAAACTTCTTCCTCTGAGATCAACTGCCATGATTATTTATCCTCCTGTAACTGATCAATATTTTCTTTTAACGGATCCTGAGCCTCTGCCTGTATCGGCTAGGTCCCCAGTCTCCGGTCAGATTTCACTGATATTGTCTTTTTTATCCCTCGAAGCAGGCTTGCTCTGGATCTTGAACTTTTCCTGTTTCTGTTTGCCGGGCTCGTCGAAATAAACTGTCATCAGCCGGCTGGCCAGGTACTTCTCAACTCCCGCCCTTATTGAGAGCGTGAGTATGAGTATCAGCACCTCCATGCGCTCGTCATCCTCCAGGTCAGTATCTTCGATGCTGCGCTTTATGACAGAAACGCTGTCGTCGAGTCCGCCGAAGAACTCGCTGCGGCTCTTTTCTACTACAGTCTCCGCTATATCGTATATCACCTCAGGGCTGATGGTATCGTCGAACTCCGAGTTATAGCTGTCGATGAGCGGCTTCATGATCTTGCTGATATCTTCCATCTTAAAGATGCTCCTGAAGTATATGACCATAGCGATCATGACCATGTGCTCCCTGGTGTACTTTTTGCCGTTAGGCCTTGCGATCAGACCCTTTTTTGCATAGTTGTTTATCATCGACTTTGTGACGTACTTGTCCGCCAGCCCCTCGTCCAGTTTGTCCAGGAACTTCCTGAAAAAACCCTCCGCCTGGTCTATGTAGAGATCCATATCAGGCATAGCGTCGACATTTATCATACCGCCCTTTTTTATAAGATTGAGCTGCTGCTTCAGAAACTCCTCGTATCTCATATTTGATCCGCCTTTCCGGTTTTCGTTATGTTGATTATGTATATTATGACCATATTATATGATCGTTATATACATCAGTCAACACAGCTTTGTCCATTATTACAGATGATATCCCGCCGCGCGTATTATCTGTCTGCCGGCTTGTCCTTACGAGGAGGTCTCACGCCATAGTACTGATAATAACACGTTTCAAAGCGCCCATTATAAAGTTTTCTGCGCCTGTCAGGTTTTCTCGGCATGACTGCCTTCTCCAGGTTCTTATCCTCTGTGATGACATAGCAGGAAAGTGTTTCGTCTCCGCTTATCAGCTCTGCGAAATGCCTGTTTATGCTGTCGAGCATCTTCCTGTCGCCGATACGCTCACCGTAAGGCGGGTTTGTGATGATGACCGAATAAGGCTCAGGGAGCCTGTCCAGAGTAAGGAAATCCGCCTTATGGAATTCTATGCAGTCATCAACACCCGCGTCTTCCGCGTTAGCGATCGCTGCTTCGACGGCTCCGCCGTCAAGATCGTAACCGATGATCCTTACATCCTTATCGTAGTCGATATCTCTGTAAGCAGCGGCTCTCTCCTCTTTCCAGATGCTGCTGTCTATCCTGTCCCATTTTTCCGAAGCAAACGACCTGCTCAGACCAGGCGCTATGTTTCTTTCTATCATAGCGGCTTCGATGGGGATGGTCCCCGATCCGCAGAAAGGATCGACCAGAAGACGTCCGCTCCTCCAGAAGCTGAGCTGCACCAGGGCCGCGGCAAGCGTTTCCTTGATAGGCGCTGTGACCGGATGCTTCCTGTAGCCCCTGGTATGAAGTCCGCTCCCACTGGTATCGATAGTGAGAGTTGCCCTGTCTTTGAGCAGGGTGACCTTTACAGTATACTCCGCGCCGGTCTCCGGGAATATATCTCTCATATAGCACTCTGACATACGTTCAACGATCGCCTTTTTTACGGTCTTCTGGTTGGCCGGCTCACTTCTGAGCTTAGACTTTACTGTAGTGCACTGGACCGTGAATTTTCCGTCCTCCGGGATCCATTCCTCCCACGGGAGAGCCCTTGTCTGCTGAAAGAGATCCTCCGATGTCTCGGCCTGGAATTCCCCCATCTTGAGCAGCACACGATCGGCGCACCTGAGCCTCAGGTTTGACCTGGCTATGCCCCTTTCGTCCGTCATATACGTGATCTTTGCGTTCTCCGACTTGGTTATCTTATATCCCAGTTTTTCTATCTCGCGCTTGACCACCGCCTCCAGGCCGAAGGTAGCCGTAGCTATTAGTTCAATTTTTGACATTTATTCACCTTTCGAGACCGCGCGGATATCCGCGATGCCCCATATACGCAGAACGGAGCCGCCCTCAGGCTGCTCCGCTCTAAAGATACCGCGCTCCCGCGCGTCATTTTAGTAATCCTGCTGGTTGGACATTCTGTTTGTCGAGATGTTATCCATGTGGCTGAGTGCTTCGCCGGTTCCTATAGCTACACAGTTCATAGGCTCGTCCGCGATGGCAACAGGGATCTTTGTGCGATCAGCGATACGCTTGTCTATACCCCAGAGCAGGGCGCCGCCGCCTGTGAGCATGATACCGGAAGAGCTGATGTCCGCTGCTACCTCAGGAGGAGTCATCTCGAGCACGGAATGGATAGCTTCGCAGATAGTGGTGAGAGACTCGTCGAGCGCGTCGTAGATCTCTTCTGAAGTTACAGTTACCGAAACAGGAAGACCTGTGATCATATCACGGCCTCTGCATTCCATGCTCACGCTCTCCTCTCTCGGGAAAGCTGTCCCTATATTGAACTTGAGCTGCTCGGCTGTACGTTCTCCGATAAAGATCTTATGGACCTTCCTCATATGCTTGATGATAGCGTCGTCCAGCTTGTCGCCGGCGATCTTGACCGACTGGCTGGTAACGATGCCGCCGAGCGATATTACGGCGATATCGGTAGTGCCGCCGCCGATATCGATGACCATAACGCCGTCAGGTCTCATGATATCGAGACCCGCGCCGATAGCAGCCGCTATAGGCTCCTCCATGAGGTATACTTCCTTGGCGCCTGCCATGGAAGCGGCTTCGCTGACCGCTCTCTTCTCTACTTCAGTAACTCCGCTCGGCACACATACCATGATCCTCGGCTTAAAGAACCTGCTGGATCCGCATGTCTTCCTTATGAAATACTTGAGCATACGCTCAGTGGTGTCATAGTCTGAGATAACGCCGTCCTTGAGCGGGCGCACAGCTATGATATTGCCCGGAGTCCTGCCCAGCATCTGACGGGCTTCCTCTCCTACCGCGAGGACTTCACCTGTATCCTTGTTGAGGGCTACTACCGAAGGCTCGTTGAGGACTATACCCTTACCCTTGATATATATAAGTACATTAGCGGTACCGAGGTCGATACCGACTTCATTTGAAAATGGCATTTTACACTCCTTCTTTTTCTATATATAAAAACATATTTTTCTCTATCTTATCTGCCAGTCTATCGGCGCTATGCCGTTTTCCTCCAGGAATCTGTTTGCCGTAGAGAAATGCCTGCAGCCGAAAAAGCCATTGTGGGCTGAAAGTGGACTGGGATGAGCCGCTTCGAGCACCAGATGGCGCGGGTTCGTGATGAGGCTTTTCTTTGATCTGGCGTTCGCGCCCCATAAAAGGAATACCTCAGGTACGTCTCTTTCATTCAGCTTTTTGATGACAGTGTCCGTAAATATCTCCCATCCCCTGCCTCGATGGGAACCGGCCTGGCCGGCCCTTACCGTAAGCACGGTGTTGAGCAGGAGCACTCCCTGAGCCGCCCACTGCTCCAGATTGCCGTGAGGCGGGATCTGGAAACCCGTGTCCTCGTGGAGCTCCTTGAAGATATTCTGCAGCGAAGGAGGCACTCTCACCCCTTTTTGCACCGAAAAGCACATGCCGTGAGCCTGGCCCGGGCCGTGATAAGGATCCTGGCCGAGTATGACAGCCTTGACATTGTGATACGGTGTCGCTTTCAATGCATTAAATATATCATACATCGAAGGGTAAATGGTGCGGGTAAAATATTCTTCTTTTAAAAAATCATGAAGCCTGAGATAGTATTCCTTCTGGAATTCACCTTTAAGCACTTCGTCCCAGTCATTTCCAAAGTTAACCATTTTTCTTCTTTCTTTTTCTTTTCGCGCGCTCCGCGCGCAATGGGGCCGGAGGCCGCGAAAAACGACTGCATGTAAATGAGGCCGTCGTAAATTTCTGTTATATACGATAGGTATGTCTTATTCCGCTGCGCTGCCGGAGAGTTTTTCCTCGATAAGAGCAGCGAGATCCTCGGCTATAGGCCTGATCTTATCGGGATCTTCTCCTTCTATCATTACCCTTACCAGAGGCTCTGTGCCTGAAGGCCTTATGAGGACTCTGCCCGTGCCGCCGATCTTCTTTTCGGCTTCGGCTGCTGCCTGGGCGACCTCTTTATTTTCGTTCCATTTGTCTTTTACTGCGTTGCTTACCTTAGCGTTTATGAGGACCTGCGGATAGACCTTCATGGCTCCGGCCAGCTCAGAAAGCGGCTTCTTGTAACGGGTATAAGCCTTGAGCAGCTGCAGGCCCGAAAGCATGCCGTCGCCCGTCGAGGCGTACTCTCTCAGGATTATATGTCCTGACTGCTCGCCGCCGATGACGCAGCCTGTCTCCATCATGCGCTCGAGCACATATCTGTCGCCTACCTTGGTCACATCTACGTCTATGCCGAGTTCCTCTGCTCTCTTATGGAAACCGATATTGCTCATCACAGTGACTGTTACTTTATTGCCGGCGAGTTTGCCCTCGTCTTTAAGGAGCATCTCCATGATGCTGATCAGCCTGTCACCGTCTATTATCATACCTTTTTCATCGCAGGCTATCAGCCTGTCGGCATCGCCGTCGAAAGCCAGACCCAGATCAGCTCCGGTCTTAACTACTGTTTCCGCCAATTTCTCAGGATGGGTAGACCCGACATTATCATTGATGTTGATGCCGTCCGGCTCATTGCCTATCACGGTGACCTCGGCACCCAGACCGCTGAACACGCTCTCAGCCAGTACAGAGGAAGCTCCGTTGGCGCAGTCGAGCACCAGCTTTACGCCGTCCAGGCTGCCGCCGTCAAAAGTCGACATTACGAATTTCCTGTAAGCGTCCACCGGAGGCTCAGGCGGCTCCTTTACGGTACCGATGTGTTCGCTGTCCGCGGCGCGATCCGCCAGAGAACCTGACCTGATCAGGGCTTCAATCTCGTCTTCCAGCGCATCATCCAGTTTGAACCCTTTGGAATTGAAGAACTTTATCCCATTGAACTGGTAAGGGTTATGGGACGCGGATATTACTATCCCGGCATCGGCTCCGTAGAGCTGGGTCAGGTAGGCTATGCCCGGGGTCGGAAGAACGCCGGCCTTTATCACACTGCCTCCCATGGAAAGGATGCCTGCTGTAAGGGCTTCCTCGAGCATCTCGCCCGAGATCCTCGTATCTCTTCCTATTACTATAAGCGGATCGGAGCTGCTCTCGGCGAGTACGCATGTGCCGGCTGCTCCCAGCTTCATAGCCAGATCCGCTGTAAGCTCAGTATTTGCGACTCCTCTAACTCCGTCTGTTCCGAACATTCGTGCCATATTTATTTCCTCCGTATGGTTTATCTCTTTTTTCCTTTATTTAAAGCGGACGATCCGTCACCTTGTTTACTGTGCCGACAGACCAGAATCCTGATCCGTATCCTGCTGTTCTCCGTTCTGGTCCTGAGTTTCCCTGCTCTCCTGATCCTCATCCCCAGCAGACGCGGCAGTTACGGTTACGCCGACCTGTGCCTTATTGATGGTCACATCTTCCTTTTCGCTTCCATCTCTGAGCTTCGCCGTTATCCCAGTCTTTTGATGCCCTTCATCCAGCTCTGAAGCGTCCAGGCTCATAACGATATCATCTTCAGATATTCCGGATATCACTGACGACGGACCCGATATTATTATCGAGATCTCAGGGGAATCGAACTTTATCTCTTTTGAGCCGTCCAGTTTTTCGACTGAAATGTCATCTGTGCTCATGGTTATAGACCTCGACGATATCCTGCTGATGCTGACCTTGGCCTGCATGTTTTCAAAACCGTCAGCAGCTACGACACCGTCAGGATAGTTTATAGAAAGGTCCACATAAGAAGTCTTTTTTACATCCGAAAGGTCGATAGGCTCCGCGGTCACCGACGATATATCATCGACTATATCCGCTTCCGCGGCGATCTTTACGGTATCCGGCGCCTTAACTCCCTGAAGGGTGAGATCGTCAGCTAGCGTACCTGTCACTGATGTGTTCAGCCTGACGTTCTTGATCTTATAGAGCTGAGCCCATACGCTCATCTCGTCCTTCGACAGAGTTACATTGTCAACTTTGTTTCCGTTCTTGTCAACAGGTATAAGCTCTGCTGTGAATTTTTTTGAAGCTGTCGTAAGGTCAGACGTATCTATCTTTGCGTTTATACCTGTGACATTCCTGAGCACCTGTTTCGCTCCGGTCATGCTTACTTTATCGTAGGCCTGACGAGTCGCCTCAGGCTGATAGCCCTGGTCCGCGTCGCCCTTGAACGAAACACTCACGTCGCGCTCCGAAGATACTATCGTATCTATATCGACCTTTACCTGCGCCGGGCTTATCTTCTTAAGCTCTACCATGCTCGGCGTCCTGATGTTTACATCGAGATAGTTTTCTCCTGATACGCAGGACGAAAGGTCCGCCGTAGCTACTATGTCGGAGCTCTTAAGATCCACGAGCGTGCTCCTGCGGCCTGTCACTGTCACCTTGACAGACTGCTCCTCAGCAGTTTTGATCGCGAGGTCATTGTCAGCAAGCTCCGCTTCATTTATCAGTTCGACTTTGACGTTTGAAAATGTACGGTCGACAGTCGGATTTTCCTGGTTTACTACATATACCCAGAGAGCCAGCGCGATTATGACCGAAACTATGGCGCTCACGATCTTGCGCTGCTTTTCCTTCCTGGCCAGCTGCCTCTCCCTTTCTATTTTCAGTCCGGCGTGCTCAGCGGCTTTGCTCTGGGTATCACGCGGAGTCATATTTTCGTCACTCATCTTTTTTCTCCCTGAACATGCTGCTGAAGATCCTAGAAGACTTAGACGGTTTTGCTTCTTCTACATCCGTGATATATACGTCGTAGAGAATCTTCTCCACGGATTTTACATCCAGGAATCTTGACAGGTGGCCGTCGGAAGCTGCCGAGATTATGCCGGTCTCCTCAGAAACTATTATCGATATAGCGTCGGAAACTTCAGTGATGCCGAGCCCTGCCCTGTGTCTGGTACCCAGCGTCTTCTCAAGATTTTTGTTGCCTGACAGCGGCAGAACGCAGCCGGCGGCGAAGACCTTGCCGTCGCGTATGACGACAGCTCCGTCATGGAGGGCGGAGCCCTCGTAGAAGATAGTCTCCAGCAGCATGGCTGTAGTATCTCCGTCTATTATCGTACCGTGCTCCAGGATATCGCCCAGAGCCACATCCCTCTCTATGACTATCAGCGCGCCCACTTTATGCGATGAAAAGTAGTCTATGGCTGTTACCATCTGCTGTATCATCTTTTTGTTCTGTTTTTTTCTGTCCGCGCTCAGTTTTGGGAAATTGAAGCGCCGCCGCCCCAGATGCTCGAGCGCGCGCCTCAGTTCAGGATAGAATATGACCAGTATAGCCATGATCCCGTATCTCAGGCCGTTATACAAAAGGAAGTAAACGGTGTACAGGTTTAATATATCTGCTATTACCATGGCGGCGATCAGTATCAGAAGCCCGTTGACTATCTGCATCGCCCTGGTCTTGCTTATGAACTGTATGATCTTATATATTGCGAACGCGACAATAGCTATATCCAGCACGTCTATAGGACGTATGCTTGATATCACGCTCGCCGCGTTTTCTATCAGTGTTTCCAGCAAGGGGTTTCCTCCTGCTCTTATCGTCTTTGTTAACGATCTCGGGAAAAAATTTGCATTACTATATTATTGTACTGATTTTATCGCCTGTTTTCAACCGCAGACGGAAATTATAAGGTTCTTAAGAAATCAAAAGAGGCCGCCCAGATCAATGGGCAGCCTCCGTGAATATTCTTTTGTATCATCGGCATTGTCTGCCGCCGGCGGTCTTATCATCCGCCTGCTGTCACCGCTTCACTCGGGACCGGATCCCGGTGTAAAGGAGTATCAGTATCTCGGATCAAGAAGCCCGTAAGTACCGTCGTTACGCTTGTAAACTACGTTTACCCTGCTGTTGTCCCCGTTGAGGAATACGAAGAAGCTGTGCTCGAGCATCTCCATCTGGAGAATGGCTTCGTCTACGCTCATAGTGGACATATCAAAATCCTTGATCTTTACAGGGGAGAGATCGATCTCCTCATCGTTTTCAGGTTCAGGAACCGCGTCAAAGTTGAGGACTACATGGCGGTGGCTCTTCTCGATCTTCTTCTTGTATCTTGTGATCTGAGTTGTCAGCCTGTTTACTACCTTGTCGAGGCACACGTTCATGTCGGTGTCGGTGTATTCCGATCTGAATATCATGCCTTTAACTGGAATCATGGCCTCCATGGTCTGGCGGTTCTTCTTGTAACCCATGGTAACATTAGCCACAGTGTCATCGGAAAAGAATTTGCTCAGCTTTCCAAATTTCTTCTCGATCAGGGCAATCTGTCTTTCGTTTGCTGTAAAACCCTTGCTGGTAATGTTTACCTTCATAAATACCGGCCTCCTTTTATAAAATTTTTTCTGCCGCTGCCGCCCGCCGTGTCTCCCTGTGAGAACGGCTGCCGACGGTCCAGTCGACAGGACAGCTTCATCCGCCTGACCTGGTCTTTGACCCCACACTCGCCTGTGAACAGTTTTGGATTTTTTTATTTTCCACAGGTCTTACTTCTAAACCGCACCATGATCACGTCCCCGAAGGGATCGCTTACGTGGATCCTTTTGCCTGCGACTGGCCTGGACTTTCAACCACAGACGCGGATGCTTTCTGTCTACAGTCATTATAACACAAATTTAAATTTCTATATAGGTTAAGAAACTAATTCTTTGTATACATACTATTTTTCATATCCAGTACTTTCCCTCGAAATTTCTTCGGTCTTTTCAGCGTTTTCCCGTTCCTCCGGAAGCCTTCGCTGGTTTCTTCCTGAAGCCATAACTGCCGTAAATACCGCGGACGCTCCGGCCCGCTTGAGCACCTTAGCGCATTCGTTTACTGTACTTCCTGTCGTATAGATATCATCGACCAGCAGAATAGAGCGACCCTCCACGTCTTTCGCCGGCTCCGCCGGCACAGAGAAGGCGCCCGCTATATTGTTCCTGCGGGCTGCCGGACTCAGCCTGTTCATAGGCCTGGTCCCGCGCGTTCTGACCAGAAGGTCGTCCCTGAATGGCTTGTCCAGAAAGCCGCATAGGAACTGTGCTATGAGCGCGGCCTGATTGTAGCCGCGCTTCTTTTCCTTAGGTCCGTACATAGGGACCGGCACGCATATATCGAAATCCAGTCCTTCGTATATGATCCTGTCTGCCAGTATGCGTCCCATCAGCCGTGCCAGATATTTCTTTCCGTTATATTTAAGGGCTTTTATCATATCCCTGACACATCCCTGATAGACAAAGCAGACCACCCCGCCGTCCGTGTAATGTACACTTCTCGCGCAGCCCGAGCATACATCAGACGGATACCAGCTCTCCAGCGGCTTTCCGCAGATCCTGCAGGTCTTGCGGTTAGCCCAGATTATGCTGTCCACGCACTCGTCACATAAAGAATAAAGCCGGCCGCGGTCGACAGGTCTCCCGCAGCCGGCACAGTAAATATCGTCCGGAAAAATAATATCGAAGATCTTTTTCGACAGTCTGCTTTCATTTTCCTCAGGCATATCTTCACCACTTTTCTCTACCGCGGCAGACCTGAGATCCCATAATTTGTCACACTGTCATTATACCATTTTCTGGTATTAAAATGAATCTGAAATTTTTAATGATTTCCTCAGCTCGGCGCAGAGCCCGGTATATCTTTTATCAGACCTGTTGTTATCCACCATAGCCATCAGTCTCCGCTGGGATCCGACCAGCACCAGGCCTCTTTTCGCTCTGGTGACCCCGGTATAGAGCAGGTTCCTGTTAGCCAGCATAGGAGGAAAAGCTGATATCGGCATGATCACTACCGGAAATTCGCTGCCCTGGCTTTTGTGCACCGTCATAGCGTAAGCCAGCTCTATTTCCCCCGCATCCGAAAAATCATAGTCCACATACCTGTCGTTATCATATTCGACAGTGATGAGGCCGTTTTCTTCATCCACATCAACGATGAAGCCGATATCTCCGTTAAATACTCCTCTGCCTTCCCTTACAGAGGACAGGGATCTCCATTCGCGTTCGTAATTGTTTTTGATCTGCATGACCTTATCGCCGGCGCGGAAGGTCCTGTTTCCGAACCTGCGCTCAGATCTGCCGTCTGACGGAGGGTTAAGCCTCTGCTGCAGGCTGTCGTTAAGAGTATAGATGCCGACAGTGCCTTTCCTTATCGGAGTCAGCACCTGCAGATCCTTTATAGGATCCAGATCCTTGTAATAAGCCGGAAGTCTGTTAGAGCACAGCGACAATATGGTCTCCAGAACAGCTCCCTCGTCATTGCGCTCGAGCATAAAGAAATCGCCGCCCTTTTCATTGAGGAAAGGATAACTGCCTTCGTTTATCCTGTGGGCATTGACTACGATCATGCTCTCCCCGGCCTGGCGGAAGATCTCCGTCAGCTTTACCGTATATACGACTTCGCTGTCGATGATATCACCCAGTACGCGGCCTGCTCCCACTGAAGGCAGCTGATCGGCGTCCCCTACCATGATAAGGCGGGTATTAGGGGCAAGGGCATCTGTAAGAGCATCCATTAGCATGATATCGACCATACTCATCTCGTCTATGATGACCACTTCCTGTTCAAGCGGATCATCATGGTCCCTGCCGAAATACATCCTGCTGTCGTCGTCCGAAAAGTTGTATTCCAGCAGCCTGTGTATGGTCGAAGCCTCCCTGCCGCTGGCTTCAGACATCCTCTTCGCGGCCCTGCCCGTCGGCGCGGCCAGCGCTACGTCGAATCCGCAGCCTTCGAGGACATCTATGATCGTATTGATGATAGTTGTCTTTCCTGTGCCCGGGCCGCCGGTGATGACACATACTCCGTTGGATACGGCGGCTTTAACGGCTGAGCGCTGGCTTTCCGAAAGCTTTATGCCCGCGTCCGCCTCAGATCTGAGTATCAGCCCGTCTATATCCGACATGACAGGCGGGATCTTTCTCTCGCTCATGGAGATGAGCCGGCTGGCCACATTGGTCTCTGCCCTGTAATATAAATAGGAATAAACGACAAGCTCTCCATCGATATTGGTCAGGACCAGCTCCCTTTCCACTGCCATATTCTGCGCTGCCTCGTCCACAAGCTCAGATGAAACATCCAGCATCGAGGCTGTATCCAGACGGAAACGATCATAGGGAATATAAGTCGATCCGCTTCCCGCGGCGCTGTTAAGCGAAAACCTGATACCGCTCCTGATCCTGAAATCAGATTCATGGTCACATCCCAGCAGGGCGGCTATCTGGTCAGCTTTCCTGAAGCCGAATCCCCTGACGTCATTTACCAGTCGATAAGGATTTTCCTTTATTTTTTCTATGGTCTCGCTGCCGTATATCTTGTACATCTTCATAGCCAGCTCGGCTGAGATCCCGTACTCGGCAAAAAACAGGGCTGTCTCCGCGAAATCATTATGCTCTTTATATGATTCGGCGATCTTAGCCGCGGTTACCTTGCCGACTCCGTCGACGGCTGTCAGCTTTTGCGGATCGTTGGCTATTATATCCAGCGTTTTCGTTCCGAAGATATGGACGATGTTTTCAGCGGCCTTCTTCCTGACGCCTTTGAAGATCCCTGACTGCAGAAAGCTCAGTATCGCCTCCCGGGAATCAGGCTTCACCTCTGTCAGACTCCTGACGTGAAACTCGTCGCCGTATCTGCTCCTCCGCCATTCTCCTTCGATATCGTATGTCAGTCCCTCCACGGCGTCAGGCATGTTCCCGACTCCGGTAAACTGCTCCATCTCCTCGTCATTTTCGAACACGGCTACTGTAAAATAATTTTCATCGTTCCTAAAGATCATTCCGGCAAGACGCCCGCGTTTAGTCACAGATCCACCTCCTTCCAAAAGCCGCTGATCCGCAGGACAGCAGCTTCCGGCAGGCCCTTCTTCCGGTACAAGGCCGGCCGTCCCGCGCGCGGAGCGCCCGTCAGGCTTTGACTCCGTATTTTCGCTGTCCCTGTTTTCTTTATCTATTCGAGTGCTTTGAAAACGTAGGCTTGTAGACTTTCCTGTTTTCCAAAGTCCATACCTTTTCTGAAAAATCTCCCGGCTTAGTCGATAAAAGAGCGTCCTCCATATCGTAGAACCTGGCATCGAATATATCCAGATAATGGAGAAGCTCCGCCTCCGGGAACATAGGGCGCTTAGGGCTTCCGAATTCCGGCTCGTAGTGATGGGTCAGGATCATATGCTCAAGCATTACCGCTTTTTCTTCGTCTATACCGAACTCCTCGGCCAGCCTGTCTATCATGATGACTCCCTGGGTTATATGGCCCAGCATAGTGCCTTTAAAAGAATATCCCGGCGAAATGCCCCATTTGTTGGAATCTATCTCTCTGATCTTTTCTATATCGTGGATGATAACGCCTGTCACTACCCAGTCAGGATCGAGATTCGTATATACCTCGCAGGCTCTTTCGCCCATAAGGAGCATTCTTTTCATATGCCACAGGAGCCCGCCCATCTCGGCGTGATGGTTTTTGGAGGCTGCCGGATAGTAGAGCAGCTGCTCCCTGTTTCTCTCCAGAACAGCCTGTGCCACCTTCCTCAGGTCGTCGTCCCTGATCTTCTCAGATTCGGCGTAGATATCCGCGTACATCTTTTCTCCCTCTTCCGGAGCAGTCTTTATCAGAGAGCTGTAGTCGACACCGTCCTCCGGGACCGCTTCCCTGAACCTTGTGACCTTAAGCTGCTTCCTGCTCTGCCACTCATTGACGCTGGCCCTGACCTTGAGGACCGCACTGCCGTCGAGTCTGCCTATCTCTGCTATCTCCTCCGGCGTGGCATCCCACTTCTTTGCGTTCACGTCACCTGTCTCGTCCGCCAGGATCATATCGATGAACTGCTTATGATTTGAGCCTGTCTTTACCGCGGCCTGCTTCATAAGGAAGAAATCTGTTATATCATTGCCGACAGCCAGGTCGGCGACAAAG
Organism: Bacillota bacterium; assembly: GCA_028724585.1. GTDB lineage: Bacteria > Bacillota > Clostridia > Peptostreptococcales > Anaerovoracaceae > RUG708. Next base: position 21,071 of record JAQYCQ010000047.1, read on the forward strand.
GTCTTTTTCAATGTAGATCCCCCTGCGCTTAAAGCGCTGCTATTTATTGATATTTAAAATGATTCGCGAAAAGTATATAATTTATTTATTGTATTCAGGCGCGCGGAGCGCCCGCCGGCACCCGCACTCTGATTCTTGAATTTTCATATAATGATACCATAAATGAAATTTTGATAACAGGAGATAATACATGTTCAAAACCGGATATTTAAGGACGGCAGCCGCTTCGCCCGAGCTGCTGGTCGCGAACACCGAAGCCAATACAGATCACATCATCGAATGCATGAAAAAAGCCGCGGCGAACAAGACGGCGGTGATCCTGTTCCCTGAGCTGGCGATCACCTCATACACATGCGCTGACCTCTTCTATCAGGAGCACCTCTACAGGAAAAACCTCGAAGGGCTGCGCCGCGTCATCGACGCCTCCGGCGACATAGACTCCGTCGTCATAGTCGGATTCTACCTGCGCCTTAGCACCAGCCTCTATAACTGCGCCGCGGTCATCCAGCACGGCAGGCTGCTGGGCATAGTACCTAAGATGTTCCTTCCTGACAGCCGCGAATTCTACGAGGGCCGCTGGTTCGCTTCAGGGATAAGGACCGCTTCCAAAGTAAAGAGCGTCAGGCTCTTCGGGGAAGACATTCCTTTCGGCCACATGATATTCGAGGACCACGAGAGCGGCGTCAATTTCGGCGTAGAGATCTGCCAGGACCTCTGGATGCCTGTCACGCCTTCTTCCCTGCTCTGCCTCAACGGGGCGGACATAATCTTCAACCCTTCGGCCAGCGACGAAACCGTCGGCAAAGCTGACTACCGCAGGCAGCTGGTCCACCAGCAGAGCGCCCAGGATATCTGCGGATACGTATACTGCTCGACCGGGGTTCATGAGTCCACGACCGACCTTGTCTACAGCGGCCACCACATCATATCCGAATACGGCGCGAGGATCGCCGAAAACCAGCGTTTCGAAAGATCCGATACTATCACTTACGGAGACATAGACTTCGAGCGCATCAAGTTCGAAAAGTCACTGGACCACAATCTGGAGGAATGCGCCGACGCCTACTCCGACATCCGCCAGTACATCCGCGTAGAAACAGACCCTCTCGTCCTCCTCGACGACAGCGATAAGCTCATCAGGCACTTCGAAAGGAATCCTTTCGTTCCGTCAGACAGCGCCACCGTCGACGAACGCTGTGAAGAGGTATTCAAGATCCAGACAGCCGGACTCGCTAAGCGCGTGGAGCACGTGCACGCGAAGACCGTAGTGGTCGGCATCTCCGGCGGCCTCGACTCTACCCTGGCCCTGCTGGTATGCGTAGAGGCCTTCAAGCTCCTGGGCAGAGACACAAAGGATATCATCGCCGTGACCATGCCGGGCTTCGGCACCACAGGCAAGACCTATAACAATGCTCTCACCATAATGAAGCTGCTGGGCACCACTGTCCGCGAGGTCCCTATCGGCGACGCTGTAATGCAGCACTTCGCAGCCATAGGCCACGATCCTGAAGTCCACGACGTAACATACGAAAACTGCCAGGCCCGCGAACGCACTCAGATCCTGATGGACATAGCCAACGAAGAAGGCGGTCTGGTCATCGGAACCGGCGACCTTTCCGAATCTGCCCTGGGCTGGTCCACCTACAACGGCGACCATATGTCCATGTACGCTGTAAATGTCAGCGTGCCTAAGACCCTGGTAAAATTCGTAGTCGGCTGGGTAGCTGACCACAAGATAGCAGGATCTGCTGCCGGAGAGCCTTACAGCGCCGACGACAAAACGCTTGCTGCCGCTCTCCACGATATCATGGACACACCTATTTCGCCTGAGCTCCTGCCTCCTGACAAGAGCGGCAACATAGTCCAGAAGACCGAAGAACGCGTAGGCCCTTACATCCTCCACGATTTCTTCCTTTTCTATACTATGCGTTACGGCATGAGGCCGGCAAAGCTCTTTTACATAGCCTGCCAGACCTTCGAGGGCATGTTCGAGAGGGATTTCATAAAGAAATGGCTGCGCGAATTCTACCGCCGCTTCTTTATGCAGCAGTACAAGAGGAGCTGTATCCCTGACGGCCCTAAGGTAGGTACTGTAACACTCTCGCCTAGAGGCGACTGGAGGATGCCGAGCGACGCCGATTCCTCCGAATGGCTGGCCGAAGTCGACAGACTTAAATAACCGGAGCTTGCGACAGCTCCGCTGACATGGCCGCTCCGCGGCTGATGCCGCAGGGCGGCAGAATAGCAGGAAAAACAAATGGAACAGCTTACATTTTTCGAAAGAGAGACTTCTCAGCCTCTGGCCGACAGGATGCGGCCGGAGAGCCTGGACGAGTTCGCCGGCCAGCAGCACCTTATCGGCCCCGGAAAAGTGCTGCGCCGGATCATAGAGAGCGACCGCGTCAGCTCCATGATATTCTGGGGCCCGCCGGGCGTAGGCAAAACGACCCTGGCCCATATCATAGCCTCCACGACACATTCCTCATTTATCACCTTCTCCGCTGTTACCAGCGGAGTCAAGGACATACGCGCGGTCATGCAGAAAGCAGAGGAAAACAGACGTTTCGGCGAAAAGACCATAGTCTTCGTAGACGAGATCCACCGTTTCAACAAGGCCCAGCAGGACGCTTTCCTGCCCTTCGTGGAAAAAGGGAGCATAGTGCTGATCGGTGCCACCACTGAAAATCCTTCGTTCGAGATAAACAGCGCTCTGCTCTCCCGCTGCAGGGTCTTCGTGCTCAAAGCTCTGGGAGCAGATGACATCATCTGGCTCCTTAAACGGGCCCTGTCCTCGCCTAAAGGTTTCGGAAACCAGAACATAGAGATATCAGATGACATGCTGGAGATGATAGCAGGCTTCGCCAACGGAGACGCCCGCTCCGCGCTTTCCACTCTGGAGATGGCCGTACTGAACGGAGACGTGGACTCAAACGGCGATATTACTGTAAACCGCGAAGTTCTCGAACAGTGTATCTCTAAAAAATCCCTGCTGTACGACAAACACGGCGAAGAGCATTACAATCTGATCTCTGCTCTGCATAAATCCATGCGCAATTCGGATCCCGACGCCGCTGTCTACTGGCTGGCACGTATGCTGGAGGCCGGCGAGGATCCCCTGTATGTGGCACGCCGCATAGTCCGTTTCGCCAGCGAGGATGTCGGCATGGCCGATCCACGCGCTCTGGAGATAGCTGTGGCAGCCTACCAGGCATCCCACTTCATAGGAATGCCCGAGTGCAGCGTCAACCTCACTCAGGCTGTAGTCTATATGTCGCTGGCGCCTAAGTCCAACGCCATGGAAAACGCCTATTTCGCTGCCCGCGACGATGCCCTGGAGCATCTGGCGGAACCAGTCCCGATGAATATAAGGAACGCGCCGACGAAGCTGATGAAAGACCTGGGCTATGGAGACGGATATATATATGCCCACGATACAAAAGATAAGATAGCGGCTATGCAGTGCCTGCCCGATTCATTAGCCGGACGTGAGTATTACAGACCTACTGAGCAGGGCCTTGAATCCCGCTACAAAGAACGCCTCGAACAGATAAAAAAATGGAAAAAAGACCACACGAAATAAATTTTCTTAAATATAACAATTTACAGTTGCAGTATCTGTAAAAGCGGTTATAATTAAGAGTTGAATTTAAAAACGACACGTGTTATAATACTAGTGTATATAATGAACAGGAATAGAAAGTATGCGTAATCCACGTATCCGCGTGGATCGTGGATAATAAGGAGGTGTCGTTGATCATATGTTTCATGTAGGAGATCTTATAGTTTACGGCAGCGAAGGCGTATGCAGAGTCGACGCGATCGGAGTACCTGAAATCTTCGATACGGATCAGGAAAGAGAATACTACACACTTTCCCCTCTTTACAGACAGGGAACAGTTTATACGCCGGTAGACACCAAGGTTTTTATGCGTCCCGTGATTTCCAGGCAGGAAGCGATGGACCTCATCAGATCGATCCCTAATATCGATGATGGAGTCATTGAGAACAGGAATATCCGCATTCTCAGCGAAAAATATCAGGAAACAATGAAATCACATAACTGTGAAGACCTGATGAGAGTCGTAAAATCAGTAAACCACAAGAAGCGTCTCATGGACGAGAGAGGCAAAAAGCTCGGTCAGGTAGACGAAAAATACTACAAAAAAGCCAAGGATCTGCTCCACGGTGAGTTCGCTGTAGTACTCGACATTCCTAAGGAAGATGTCGGAAACTATATCGAAAATCAAGTAAAAAGTTTAAGAGAGCAGGCTGATTGACAGAGAAGAAAACATAATACAGCTTGACAAGGCTCCGCTCAGCGCGGAGTCTTTTTTCATTTTCAAAAAGGCTGCTATGTATACAAAAGGCACAGCTTTACCCGGTAAACCGGATAGGGCTGTGCCTTTATCGCAAACATATCAGAGTTGTCTTATCGTTGTGACCCTTGCGCTGTTACCGCGCTTCTACAGGTTGGTATAACCGTTGAGGAATTCATCGACTTCTTTAGCGGCTTCCCTGCCTTCCTTGATGGCCCATACCACCAGAGAAGCGCCTCTTCTCATATCGCCGGCCGCAAAGACCTTATCACGGCTTGAAGCATATCTTCCATCGGACGCGGCAACTGTACCACGGCCGCTGGCTTCAACGCCGAAAGCTTTCAGGACACTGTTTTCCGCGCCTGTAAAGCCAGCGGCTATGATAGCCATCTGAGCCGGCAGGATCTGCTCACTGCCTTCTACAGCTTTAAGTCTGCTCTTTCCAGTCTTAGGATCCTTTACTGATTTCATCCTTATGATCTCGACAGCGTTCAGCTTGCCGTTATCGTCCTTTAAGAACCTGTTTACCGTGGCTCCGTATATGGAAGGATCCTTGCCGTAGAGCGCGGCAGCTTCTTCCTGGCCGTAGCCCGGAACGTAGACGTTAGGGTACTCAGGCCACGGATTGTCCGCGGAGCGGTCGAGAGGCGGCCTCTGGTGGCGCTGCATCTGTGTAACGCTCTTTGCCCCGTGCCTTATAGCGGTCGCCAGGCAGTCGTTAGCTGTGTCGCCGCTTCCTATTATCACTACATCCTTTCCTTTAGCGGAAATATAAGTTCCTTCTCTGAGGTCGTGATCCAGCAGCGATTTAGTTGTCGATGTCAGGAAATCGACAGCGAAGTAAATGCCGTCAGCATCCCTGCCTTCCACCTTCATGTCACGCGGCTGTGAAGCTCCGCATGCCAGGACTACCGCGTCATAGCCCGCTACAATATCGTCGGCCTTGCGCTTAGTGTTTATGTTCTTATTAGTATAGAACCTGATCCCTTCGCGCTCCATGAGGTTTATGCGGCGCATGACCACCTGCTTCTCCAGCTTCATGTTGGGAATGCCGTACATGAGCAGTCCGCCCGGTCTGTCGCTCCTTTCATACACATGGACCGTATTTCCTCTCATATTGAGCTGGGCCGCTGCCGCCAGGCCTGCCGGACCTGAGCCTATCACAGCTACTTTCTTTCCTGTGCGCGGGATATCGTGCGCAGGCTTTACCAGTCCCGAGTCGAAGGCACTTTCTATGATAGCGAACTCGTTTTCGTGAGTCGTCACCGATTCGCCGTCCAGAGAACATGTGCAGGCCTTTTCGCAAAGAGCCGGACACACGCGGCTGGTAAACTCAGGAAAGTTATTTGTCTTTATCAGGCGGCTGTAGGCTGCCTTGTATTTTCCCTGATAGAGCAGGTCGTTGAACTCCGGGACCAGATTGCCCAGCGGGCATCCTACTGTCTTGCCGGCTATGGTCCCGCCGTACTGGCAGTAAGGGACTCCGCAGTCCATACAGCGGGCTGCCTGCTCGGACTGTTCCTCGTTTGAAAGATAGAGATGGAATTCGTTAAAGTGCTTTATGCGCTCGAGAGGCTCTTCCGATTGGGAAGTCCTGCGGGCATATTTAAGAAATCCGAGATTCATACCCATTATTCCGCTCCTCCTTCATATTCGTAAAACGCGCTTTCGACTGACTGTTCATAGCTCATTCCCTTCTGCTCGTACTTAGTGACCAGATTGAGCATGCGCTTGTAATCGTGAGGTACTATCTTCCTGAACTTAGGCAGATATTCCTCGAAGTTCTCGAGGATCCTCTTTCCCTTCGGCGAGCCTGTGTACTTGACGTGCTCCGCTATCAGGCTGCGCAGCTCGGCTACGTCGGTATTCCTGACTACCTTCTCGAAGGATACCATGTCCCTGTTGAGCTTCATGTATACGTCGCCGTCTTCATCGAGAACGTACGCTATACCGCCCGACATTCCTGCTGCCAGGTTTTCACCGACCGGTCCGAGTATAACTACCCTTCCTCCGGTCATGTATTCTATACCGTGATTGCCGACGCCTTCTACTACAGCGGTCGCTCCAGAGTTCCTTACGCAGAATCTTTCGCCTGCCACACCGTTTACGAAGAGCTTGCCGGATGTGGCACCGTAAAGCGCTACATTTCCGATTATTATATTCTCATCAGGCTTGAAGTTTATGCCGCTAGGCGGGTAGACGATGATCTTGCCGCCGCTCATGCCCTTGCCCAGATAGTCGTTGCTGTCTCCACAGAGCTCCAGGGTCATGCCCTTAGGCAGGAAAGCGCCGAAGCTCTGACCGCCTGTTCCCTTGCATCTGATGAAGTATGTATCGTCCTCCAGAGTATTGCCGTAAAGCTCCGTGATCCTCGAGCCGAATACCGTTCCGAAAGCTCTGTCGGTATTGGAGACATTGACGTTGATGGTCGCCGGCTCCTTCTTCTTGAGCTTGGTTCCCAGAGTCTTGTAAAGAACTGTTTCGTCCTTGGTCTGGTCTATCTTAAAGTCGAAGGATTCCGAAGGTACGAATGTACGCTTTACATCATCTCCGGTATAAGGATTATCGAGGAGCGGATGCAGGTCGACCGCGCCGGCCTCATCCCTGAGCTTATCTTCATCCGGCTCCAGCATGTCTGTTCTTCCGACCATCTCGTCGACAGTCCTGAAGCCCAGCTTGGCCATGTATTCTCTGAGTTCCTGTGCTATGAAGAACATACAGTTCTTGACGTGCTCAGGCTTGCCCCTGAATCTCTTTCTGAGCTGCGGATTCTGGGTAGCTATGCCCATAGGGCAGCTGTCCCTGTTGCAGACTCTCATCATAACGCAGCCCATGGCTACCATAGGGAGTGTCGCGAAGCTGAATTCTTCCGCTCCCAGAAGAGCAGCTACCGCTACGTCCCTGCCTGTCATGAGCTTGCCGTCAGTCTCCAGCTTTACCCTGGTCCTGAGCCCGTTCATGATAAGTGTCTGGTGAGCCTCAGCGAGACCCAGCTCCCACGGCAGGCCTGCTCCGGTGGTCGAATTGGCTGGAGCCGCTCCGGTTCCGCCGTCATAGCCCGATATAAGTATTACTTCAGCTCCTGCCTTGGCTACGCCCGCCGCTACTGTGCCTACTCCGGCTTCGGATACCAGCTTGACATTTATAGCCGCCTTATTGTTAGCCGACTTGAGGTCATATATCAGCTGTGCCAGATCCTCTATGGAGTAGATATCGTGATGAGGCGGAGGCGATATGAGTCCCACGCCCGGGGTCGAGAATCTGGTGGCAGCTATCTCCGGATATACCTTTCTGCCCGGAAGATGACCGCCCTCGCCAGGCTTAGCGCCCTGTGCCATTTTTATCTGTATTTCCTTGGCGCTCACAAGATATTCAGATGTTACGCCGAATCTGGCGGATGCCACCTGCTTGATCGCGCTGTTCTTGTTTATTCCGTTCTTAGGCTTGAACCTTTCGGCATGCTCGCCGCCCTCGCCGGTGTTAGACTTGCCGCCTATCTCGTTCATGGCGATAGCCAGAGTCTCGTGAGCCTCGATAGACAGAGCTCCATAAGACATGGCGCCGACCTTGAACCTCTTCACTATGGATTCGACGCTCTCTACCTCTGAGAGGGGAACTCCCTTTTCAGGGAACTTAAACTTCATAAGATCCCTGATATGAGCCGGCGAGTCCGAATCCTCAAGCATAGAAGCGTATTCCTTGAACTTCTCGTAGCTGCCGGTCCTCACTGCCGTCTGGAAAGCGTCTATAGTTGCCGGATTGTAAAGGTGCTTCTCGCCTCCGTTTATGTTCTTCCTGAAGCCCATGCTCCTCGGTGTCAGATCGGTATTGAGACCCAGCGGATCGAATGCCTTGTTGTGCCTTTCGAGAGTATCCTTCTCTATATCCTTGAGGGTGATGCCCCCGACCGGGCTCAGTGTATTAGTGAAGTACCTGTCAATGACTTCCTTATCTATACCCACTGCCTCGAAGATCTGGGCGCCCATATACGACTGGATCGTGGAAATGCCCATCTTGGACGCTATCCTCTGAACGCCGGCCAGTACTCCTCTGCAGTAATCCTCAGACGCGGCGTAGTAATCCTTGTCGAGGATAGTATTGTCTACCATATCCTTTATAGTATCCAGAGCCAGATAAGGGTTGATGGCCGTGGCACCATAGCCGAGCAGGGTCGCGAAATGATGTATCTCTCTCGGCTCGCCGCTCTCCAGGATAAATGAAAGCTGCGTCCTGTTCTTGGTCCTTACCAGATGCTGCTGTACAGCCGAAACAGCCAGGAGCGAAGGCACCGGAACATGGTACTCGTCTACGTCCCTGTCGCTGAGGATTATGATATTTGTGCCGTCCCTGACAGCCCTGTCTACCATGAGGAATATCTCCTCGATGGCGTCCTCAAGTGAAGTTCCCTTGTAATATGTGATAGGAACTACCTTTACTTTATAGCCCTCGATCTTGGTGTACTTTATCTTCAGCATATCCGTATTTGTAAGGATAGGATTCCTGATCCTTATGGATTTGCAGTTTTCAGGAGTGACCTTGAGCAGGTTGCCTGAAGCTCCCAGATATACGTGGGTCGATGTTACCATCTCTTCCCTGATAGCGTCTATAGGCGGGTTGGTCACCTGGGCGAACAGCTGCTTAAAATAGCTGAAGAGCGGCGGATTCTTCCTGGACAGGAAAGGCAGCGGAATGTCAGCGCCCATTGCCACCAGCGGCTCTTCGCCGTTGACTGCTGTATTCTTCAGGTACCAGTTTATATCTTCATATGTATAGCCGAACACGGTCTGAAGCCTTGAAAGCTCGTCCCTGTTATACTGGACGTCAGCCTTGTTCGGGATCTTGATGTCGCTGAGCTTTGTAAGATTCTCCTCCAGCCATTCGCCGTAAGGATGCTCCGAAGCGTAATGCATCTTGAGCTCGTCATCTGATATGATGCGTCCCTGCTTGGTGTCTACCAGCAGCATCTTGCCCGGACGCAGCCTGTCCTTCATGACGATCTCCGAAGGATCTATGTCCAGAACTCCTACCTCCGATGAAAGTATCAGATATCCGTCCTTAGTTACATAATATCTTGACGGACGCAGGCCATTTCTGTCGAGAACAGCTCCCATCACGTCGCCGTCGCTGAACAGGATAGAAGCCGGGCCGTCCCACGGTTCCATCAAAGTAGCCTCATACTGGTAGAAATCCCTCTTCTTCGGGTCTATATTCCTGTTGTTTGCCCACGGCTCAGGTATGCAGATCATAAGAGCCTTAGGCAGGTCTATACCCTCCATCATCAGGAATTCCAGAGCGTTGTCAAGCATAGCCGAGTCGCTGGCCCAGTGGTCTACCACCGGAAGTACCTTGTACAGGTCCTCTTCGTCCAGCATGCCGCCCTGCATCGTCTCCTCACGGGAATACATCTTGTTGACATTGCCTCGGATAGTGTTTATCTCTCCGTTGTGTACTATCAGCCTGTTCGGGTGCGCCCTCTCCCAGGAAGGGAAGGTATTGGTCGAGAATCTGGAGTGTACTATCGCGATAGCCGACTTGAAGCTCTCGTCCTGAAGGTCGAGATAGAAAGCCCTCAGCTGGCCTACCAGGAACATACCCTTGTAGACGATAGTCCTGCTGGACAGAGAACATACATAAGTCCTGTGATCCGCCTTCTCGAATATCCTTCTTACTATATAGAGCTTGCGGTCGAATTCTATGCCCTGCCTCATATTCCTCGGCCTCTTTATGAAGCACTGGTATATCGAAGGCATGCTGTCGAAAGCCTTTTTGCCCAGAACGCTGACATCTACCGGCACCTTTCTCCATCCCAGCAGCTTAAGTCCTTCCTTTTTAAGAACGACTTCGAAAAGCTTCATCGACTGCTTTAGCTGCAGCTCGTCCTGCGGAAAGAAGAACATTCCCGCGCCGAAGCCATCGGCAGGCAGCCCCATCTCCGGTTCCTTTTCGGCGAAAAAGGCGTGCGGTATCTGCACCAGTATGCCTACGCCGTCTCCCGTCTCTCCCGAAGCGTCCTTGCCGGCCCTGTGCTCAAGCCTCTCTACGATAGTCAGGGCGTTATCCACGGTTTTATGCGATTTCTTACCCTCTATGTTTACTATCGCGCCGATGCCGCAGTTGTCGTGCTCGTAGGAGCTGTCATACATAGGCGGCTGGTCGTGCGCTGTTCCAAACAGATCTTCGCGCTTTATTTCCATCAGTGTCCCCCTGACTCCGCCGCTCTTCCCGGCGGATACCATTCCAAAAATACCTTTTAGTGAAAAATTTGTCTCACTGCTTAGCGAGACAAAGTGTGTACAATTTGTAGTTTGTATCCATTATAAACTTGATTTTTTCAATGTCAATTTCATATTACGCCGTTCTAAAAAAATAATTTCTGTATATTTAAATTTAAAGAAATATATTCAAGAGAGCTCCGCTCACGGACGGCGCTGTCGCGCCGGTAACTGTCATTGACAAAACATATTAATTTTGTTTTTCACCGGACAAAAATCCATTTTCTCCGTTTGCCTCATGACTTTAGTTATGTGATATTATAACGCATCAACGTAGAAAAGTAATTGCCGATTTCAAGATTTTTAAAAAATAACAATATACCGCTGTTGGATCTGGATCATACGGCCGCTGCCGTCAGGCAGCAGCGGCAAAAAATAAAGAGAGCCGCCGGGAAAACCCGGCGGCAGAGATCATCTGCTATTTTATTGTCTTAGCCTTGTGCTGAACGCGCAACCAGTCCAGCCACTTATCCATGCCTTCGCCTTTAAGGACATTCATTTCATATATAGGAGCGTCTCCGTTGAGAGCTCTTATATCCTTCTCCGCTGACGCCTTATCGAAGTTTGTGTAAGGGAGAAGATCCGTTTTTGTAAGAAGCACTGCTCCGGCCTCACTGAAGAGCAGCGGATATTTGGCAGGCTTGTCATCTCCCTCGACCACACTCAGGACAGCGACCTTACTATCCTCACCCAGGTCGAATTCCGCCGGGCATACCAGGTTGCCGACATTCTCTATAAACAGGATGTCTATATCATCCAGGTCAAGATCAGAAGCTGCCTTCGATGTGATCTCGGCGCTCAGGTGGCATCCTCCCGCAGTGTTTATCTGTATTGAAGGTATTCCGAACTTCTCTATCCTCTCAGAATCCTTTGTCGTATAGATATCGCCTTCTATCACCGCCAGCCTGTACTCGTCTTTAAGCGCTTCTATCGTCTTTTCCAGCAGAGTCGTCTTACCGCAGCCCGGCGAACCTATTATGTTAACGACCAGTGTATTTCCGAACAGCAGCCTGTTCTCGTCTGCCTGATCGTCGTTTTCCTGCAGGATGTCCTGCTCCATATATACCTTCATACTTACTCTCCTTCAAATGAATCTATGTAAAGCTCGCTTCCGGATATTATCTCGAAATCAGTCTCGCCGCAGCTGGGACAGCGGACATCGTGGAAATCCGCCTTCTGGTATTCTGTACCGCACTCCCTGCACCTGAGCACCACAGGCTTTACTATCATTTCCAGCTCGGCATCCTCGAAAACAGGCCTGTTCCTCTTCAGTATGCGGAAAGCCTCCTGCATGAGTTCGGGCAGAGCTCCGCGAAGCTCTCCTGTTATAAGCCTTATGCTCTTTACATGAGCGATGCCCAGCTCTGCCGCCTTATGCTCGACAGCGTTCAGGGTAAATCTGACCAGCGATGTTTCGTGCATTATTTTCTCGCGCACTCAGCGTCCCTGCCCTGAAGGATATCGAGGCCGTGCTTGAGCGATGGAAGGATAGGTCCGAGGACCTCTTCGATAGCCTTAGGGCTGCCCGGCAGGTTTACGATGAGCGTATCGCCCCTGATGCCTGACTCAGCTCTTGAAAGCATAGCTCTCATCGTGATCTCGAGGCTGATGCTCCTCATGGCTTCTGAGATGCCCGGAGTCCTGCGCTCTATCACGTCCAGAGTAGCCTCAGGAGTGACATCGCGCTTTGAAAAGCCGGTTCCTCCTGTAGTGATGATAAGGTCTATGCCCTTGTTGTCGGCCATGTCGACCATAGCGTCCGCCAGCTTGTATCTGTCGTCCGGAAGCATTATATAGTCCGCTACCTCGTAGTCGTCCGCAAACCGTCCTACGATCTCCTGGATCTTAGGGCCGCCCTTGTCCTCTCTTTCTCCTCTTGAGCCTTTATCACTCGATGTGATTATTCCTACTTTATACATATCTCTGTCCTTTCTTCCTGCAAAAGCCTGATCCTATCTGTATTTATCCGCCATTATACGGGCCAGCAGTATGCCGCTGGCCGATGCCTGCGAAAGGGAATGGGTCACGCCGGAGCCATCGCCCAGAGCGTAAAGCCCTTTCACCTTTGTTTCCATATTGCTGTCTACCTCTACTTTTGAATTGTAGAATTTTACCTCTACACCGTAGAGCAGCGTATCTTCATTTGCTGTACCCGGCGCTATCTTATCGAGAGCATAGATCATTTCTATTATATCATCCAGCTGTCTTTTAGGGATGACCAGGCTCAGGTCGCCCGGTGTCGCCGCCAGTGTAGGCCTGGTAAAGCATTTCTCCATGCGCCTCTCTGAGCTTCTCCTGCCCTTTACCAGATCGCCGAAGCGCTGCAGCAGCACTCCTCCGCCCAGCAGATTAGACAGCCTCGCTATAGACTGGCCGTACTCGTTGCTGTCGTCGAATGGTTCCGTGAATTTGTTGGTTACCAACAGGGCAAAGTTCGTATTCTCGGATCTCAGCGCCGGATCAGCATAGCTGTGGCCGTTTACCGTGACGATACCGTTGGTGTTTTCCGACACTACTTCCCCGTAAGGATTCATGCAGAAGGTCCTTACCATATCGTTGTACTGCTCTGTCTTGTAGACCAGCTTGCTCTCGTAGACCTCGTCGGTGATGTGCTTGAAGATCTCTGCCGGCAGCTCTACCCTCACTCCTATATCGACCCTGTTGCTCTTCATATTTATATCGAACTCCCTGCAGACCTCCGACATCCAGGCCGAGCCTGACCTGCCTGAAGCCAGCACCAGATTGTCGCACAGGAAAGTCTCTCCCTTAGAAGTTTTAACTGTAAAGACGCCGTCTTTTTTGTCCACTTCTGTTACCGCGTCGAAAAACCTCATATCGATATTATCTTTCGTGTAGTCGTAGACCTTTGCCAGTATCTCCCTGTTCCTGTCTGTTCCCAGGTGCCTTACCTTAGCGTCGAGAAGATGGAGATTGTTTCGCAGCGCGAGTGTCTTAAGATCCGACGATTCCGTAGAATAAAGCTTTGCTTCTTCCCCGTCAAGCTCACAGAGAACGTGGTCAACGTAAAGCATGAGCTCCATAGCCTCTTCTTCGCCTACATATTTATACAGGTCGCCCCCGAATTCATTGGTTATATTGTACTTGCCGTCAGAGAGGGCTCCGGCGCCGCCGTAACCATTCATAATGCTGCAGCTTGAGCATTTTATGCAGGTATCGGTCTTCCCCGACTTTATCGGGCATATCCTGCCCTCGAGCGGCGAGCCCTTGTCAAGCATGAGAACTCTCGCTCCCACGCCGAGCTTAGTAAGCTCGTAGGTCATGAAGACCCCGCTGGCTCCAGCTCCCGCTATGATTATGTCATATTTATTATCCATTATATAAACGTCCTTCCGGTCACTTTTCACAGAAACTTAAAGCTGCCCTGTATGACATTTCACAGGCACGCGATACGCGCAGACAACAATATCATTATACCCGATATGCGGACTCCTGACTCTGGCAAAATCGCAGTCTGCCCGGAGGGGCCGCGCAGCGCGCCTCTGTGAGCGGAGCTCTCGTCAGGCCGTCAGGCTGCTTCTCCGGCAGGATCAGCATAAAGCTTTTTCCTCATGACAATATAATATACAGCTATGGCTGCCGCTGTAATCGCCCAGCTTATTGGATAGGATGCCATGAGAAGGCCGAATGACCTGTGCGCTTTGAATATAGTAAAGACCCAGAAGATCCTGAGTCCGCAGACACCGACCAGTGTGAGGAGGGCCGGAGCCAGCGAATAGCCGTGCCCTCTGAGAGCGCCTGACAGTATCTCCATTGCGGCGTTTATGAACTCGAAAGCGAGCACCATCTTCATCCTGACCATGCCTTCATCGGCTATTACCGGATCCGGATTGAACAGGCCCAGCAGAAAGCGTCCCGGAAGAAGCAGTACGACCGGCATTATAACGGAAGCGGCCAGAGACTGGAGCATCGTTATCTTAAATACCGTCCTGCAGCGTTCAGGAAGCCGAGCGCCGCTGTTCTGACCAGTAAATGTCGTGCAGGCCTGTCCAAAGCCGTTGATGATAAAATACGCCAGGATCTCTATGTTGAACGCTGCGGAAGACGCGGCCATGATATCCGAGCCCAGGCTGTTGATAGCGGACTGGATGCAGAGATTGGAAATGGCGAAGACCATACCCTGCACTCCCGCCGGTACGCCTATCCTGAGCATCTGAGCCAGCGCTGAGCCGTCTATGCGGAGTTTACTGAATTCCACACGGAAGTCACTCTTAGCCGTAAGAAGCATTATGAACATAAGGAGAGAGCTGGTCAGATTCGAGATAACGGTCGCCAGAGCTACGCCGTCCGCGTCCATGCCGACGACTATAACGAAGAAAAGGTTGAGCACTACGTTGAGCGCGCCTGATATTATCAGGCATATCAGAGGGGTCCGTGTATCGCCGTGGCTCCTGAATATCGCCGACTCGAAGTTATATAGGAAGATCACAGGCAGGCCGGCTATGTATATCCTGAGATAGGCAAGTGCCATAGGCATTATGTTTTCCGGAACTCCCAGGAGCTCCAGCATAGGACGGGATATGGCCTCTCCCAGCGCAGTCATTGCCAGGCCGGCCAGCACAGCGAACACCACAGCCGTATGGACAGCCTTGCTGATCCGCTCTCTGTCGCCGCTGCCTATAGCCATAGAGATAACGACGTTGGCACCAAGCGATATGCCGACGAACAGGTTTACCAGCAGTCCTACTATCGGGCTGTTGCTTCCTACAGCTGCCATGGCTTCTTTGCTGGCGAACTGCCCTACTACCGCCACGTCAGCCGCATTGAAGAGCTGCTGGAGTATGCCGGTAACAGCTACCGGGACCGCGAAATAAAAGAGCTTCCAGCCCAGAGGGCCGTGAAGCATATCCACCTCACGGGATCCGCCCCTTTTTATTCTTTCTGACATTATGGTTCTTCTTTCCTTTCAAAGCGATCAGAGAGCCTGCGTGTCCAACAGCCGCCTGCCGGCCACTGATCCGCTTTATATATCATGGGTTTTACTAAAAATGTGAAGTGATTTTATGTATAAAAAAACCGCTTTATCGCTGAAGATCACGATTTAGCGGTTTCTTAAAATGGTCGAGGTGACTGGATTCGAACCAGCGGCCTTTGCGTCCCGAACGCAACGCTCTACCAAGCTGAGCCACACCTCGTCTTTCATTAGAACAAATTTTATTATACTCATAATTTTACGAAAAATCAATACATGAAATAACATATTATTTTTTGTTATTTTTTGAAACCTGCATTATTTCATCGGTATACCGTGCTAAAGTTCAAAATAATTTTTCGTTTTACTCTATTTTATCGAAAGTCATTTTGGCAGATAAGGGCTTTTTCTGGAATTAAATTTGACAGTACATGTTTTTCGTTGCATAATGTATATGGTTTTAGAAATGTATGCAACTTATACAATGTATTCGAAAGTTGCACGCACTTATTTTTTTTATTGTTATTGCTGCTTTGGAAGGAAATTTGAAGGGAGAAAAGTATGGAAGCTTTTGCTAATGCCGTCAGTACGGTGGACGGCATCCTATGGGGTGTCCCATTGATAATAGTATTGCTCGGCACACATATTTTCATGACAATCAGAACGGGATTCGTTCAGAGGCACGTTTTTAAAGGTATCAAACTTTCGGTCACACCTGACGCGGAAGGTACCGGAGAAGTATCACAGTTCGGAGCGCTGGCAACAGCGCTGGCCGCTACTATCGGTACCGGTAATATCGTCGGAGTTTCGACAGCCCTTATCTCAGGAGGTCCTGGAGCGATCTTCTGGATGTGGATCACCGGTGTATTCGGTATGGCATCGAAATACGGCGAAACTTACATGTCAGTTAAATACAGAGTCCAGTCACAGGACGGCCGTATGCTCGGCGGCGCTATGTACGCACTCGAGAGAGGTCTCAAGCAGAAATGGCTGGCCATCCTCTTCGCATTATTCGCAGCTCTCGCCGCATTCGGCATCGGCTGCATGACTCAGGCAAACTCGATCTCAACAGCATGCTCACAGAACTTCGGTATCCCGACATGGATCACCGGTATCGTAGTCGCTGTTCTCCTCGGTATAGTAATCATCGGCGGAGTAAAGTCCATAACTAAGGTCTGCACAGTGCTCGTACCTTTCATGGCACTCTTCTATATCGTAGGTTGCCTGATCGTCCTCATCATGAACGCTAAGTACTTCGGACCTGCTGTAGCAGTCATCTGCCAGTCAGCATTCACACCGAAGGCAGGTTTCGGCGGTCTCGCCGGTTTCGCAGTCGGCCAGGCTATCCGTTACGGATGCGCTCGAGGCCTGTTCTCCAATGAATCCGGTATGGGTTCCGCTCCACTGGTAGCAGCAGCTGCTAAGACAAAGAACCCTGCTAGACAGTCACTCGTTTCAATGACAGGTACATTCTGGGATACAGTAGTCATCTGCGCACTCTCAGGTCTCACACTCGTATCATCAGTCCTCAAGGACCCTTCACTGGGCGCTACTATGGCTGATAAGACAGTCCTGACATTCACAGTATTCGAACAGATCCCTGTACTGGGCAAGCCGCTGATCACTATCGCGCTCGCGCTCTTCGCGTTCTCGACACTCCTCGGCTGGTCATACTACGGTGAAAGAGCCGCTGAGTACCTCTGCGGAGCAAAGATCATAATGCCATACAAGATTCTCTTCGTTGTAATGGCATTCGTCGGATCCGTTATCGAGCTCGACCTCGTATGGAACATCGCCGATATCCTGAACGGTCTCATGGTAATACCGAACGTCATAGGCATGATAGGATTGTCCGGAATAATAGCACGGGAAGGAAACCACTTTATCAAGAACCTTGATGAAGCTGACAACGTCGAAGTTCCAGTCGTCGAAAGATAACTGCCATCGTCTTTATCAGAACTCACAACACGCAACAATACAAAAATAATAACAGACCACACACTGGCCGGCTCTCTTCGGAGAGCCGGTTTTCTCATGCTTTCATAACTTCCGGATGCTGCAGGCAGGCTTACGACGGCTCCGCCGACAGGGGCTCCTGACGGAGCCTGGCGGCCCTGCAGGCCGTCTCTTTTTCTGCCGGAGGCACTTGTGAGCGGAGCTCTCGTAAACAGAAGAAAGCGGCGGGGACATCTTATCCGATAGGGATGTCTCCGCCGCCTTCTCTGTTCTTTGATCTATTATCAGAAAAATCAACATTAACTGGTCATTGTCGGGCCTCTGACCGATCCGCCGACATATTTAGATCAGCTTGCTGGACTGTCTCCAGATCCCCTGCTTCTCGGCTGCCTTGATAAGGTCCTCACGGTAGTCAGGATGAGCCAGATTTATGATCTCCTCCGCTCTCTGCCATGTCGATTTGCCCTTCATATACGCTATGCCGTACTCTGTAACCAGATACATTACTGACGCTCTAGGGCAGCTGACTATGGAACCCGGCTGCATGAACGGGAGAATCAGGGATTCTCTTGTTCCGTCCTTGAGGGTCTTTGTCGAAGGAGTACAGATTATGCTCTTGCCGCCTTCGCTCATGAAAGCGCCCTCTACGAAATCCAGCATACCGCCTGTGCCGCTTATATGGAGAGGTCCTATCGACTCAGCGTTTACCTGACCGTAAAGGTCTATCTGCAGGCATGCGTTTACTGATACCATCTTGTCTATCGATCCGATGACGTTCATATCGTTTACGTAATCTACCGGACCGCTGCAGCAGATAGGGTTGTCATCCAGGAAGTCATAGAGCTTCTTTGTACCGAGAGCGAATGTATAGACCATTTTGCCGCGGTCCCTGCTCTTGTTTCCTGTGATCTTGCCGGCTTCGTACATGTCTACGAAGGAGTCTACCAGCATCTCCGTATGTACGCTGAAGTTGCCCAGGTCTGTCTGGTTGATAAGCTCTCCCAGATGGTTAGGGATGGCGCCTATGCCCAGCTGCAGGCATGCTCCGTCTTCGATGAGAGGCAGGATGTACTCGGCTATCTTCGCCTCCTCAGGCTTAGGTTCCCTGATAGGGAGCTCAGGCAGAGGATAATCTGCGTCTACTACATAGTCAACTTCTGAGATATTGACCATCTGATCCAGACCGTGGCAGCGCGGCATCGCCCTATTAGCTTCCAGGATTACTATATCCGCGTTGTCCATGATGCCCTTGCACTCCGCGTTGGTTATTCCGAGATTGAAGTTGCCGTGTTTATCTATAGGGCCTGTCATGATGAAGGCTACGTTGATGTCGTAGTTTTCCCTGTAGTTCTTGTTGCCTTCGTGGAAGAGGATAGGAACGAACCAGGCCTGACCCCTCTTGTTGATGACACGGTCTTTCTTGCTCATATGTGTGGAAAAGAGCTTAAAGTGCTTTCCTGTCTTATCTGCCTCAAGAGTCTTGTACGATCCAGGAAGGCTCCAGAGTGTGCTGTAAAGGGTTACGTCCTCCAGCTCATCGACCCTGCGCGCGAGCGCTGCTTCCAGGTCACGGCATATACCGCCGAATCCGCCCAGATGAACATTATCTCCCGACTTAACGACTTTAACAGCTTCGTCAGCGGAAACCAGTTTTCTCAGGTATTCCTGCTTTAGATCTGCTTTTGTTGTAAATTGACTAACATTGCCCATATGCATCCTCCGCAATATCGTTTATATGTGCTGCCAAGCGATATGCTGCAAATATCTTCAGCACGCAAACTATTTGCAAACTAATTATGTAACATAACTATTATAGCACAATTATTTATTAACGAATGTTTATTCCGTCAGATTTTTCACAAGTTCAGGATATCTCTCCTCGAGCACGAACGATTTGTTGTTCTCATCGCAGCAGACCTGTTTTGTAAGGCCTTTGCAGATAATATGACCGTTCGATGTCTTTTCTACTTCATACTCGAGAGTGATGACCTTGCGCTTTACTTCCGAGACGCGCGCCGTCACCTTGAGTTCGTCTCCGAAGACAGCTCCTTCCAGATATTCGCAGTTGCATACTACCAGCGGGAGCAGGATTCCGCCTTCCTCCCATTTTTCCTGATGGAAGCCGGCTTCCTTATACAGCTGTGTACGGGCCAGATCAAACCATATGATATAGTTTGGATGATAAACGGCTCTCATTCCGTCCAGATCGCAGAAAGCGACTGTGTGCATTATCGAAGCTTCTCTCATTTTGATTTCCTTTCCGGCTGTATGCCTGAAGAATCTTCACGCTTTTACGCGTGTCGTACTGGCGTGAATTCGGATATCTCACGGTTTATAGTCACTATATCTTCGTATCCGAGATCATGTATATCGTAATGGCCCGTAACTCTGGCGAATGTCTCGAGCTCGGACTTTATTACCTTAAAATAGTTTTCGACTCTCTTAGCCGCAATATCGACCCTCAGCCTTTTTCTGAGCTCCGGATCCTGAGTTGCCGCGCCTACAGGGCATCTGCCGCTTCCACAGATCCTGTACTGCTGGCAGCCGGCTGCTATCAGAGGAGCGCTCGCGACAGCAACGGCATCCGCGCCCATGGCTATAGCCTTTGCGAAATCGCCTGAGGAACGCAGACCGCCGGTTATCACCAGCTCTACGTCGGACTTGACCGCGTCCAGATATTTTCTGGCCCTTGCCAGAGCGAATACAGTAGGTACGCTGGAAGCGTCCCTGAGGAAAACAGGACTGGAGCCGGTGGCGCCTCCCCTTCCGTCTATAGTTACGAAATCAGGCTCGGCGAACAGGCAGTACTCCAGGTCCTTTTCAATATGGCCAGCGGCGATCTTTATGCCAATAGGCCTGCCGTCAGAACGCGCTCTGAGCTCGCTCACCAGATCTCTCAAGTCCTCTCTGGTCTTTATGTCAGCGAATTTAGAAGGGCTCTTTACATCCTGGCCCAGCGGCTTATTCCTGGCTGCCGCTATCTCCGGCGTTACCTTGTCTCCCGGCAGGTGTCCTCCCATACCCGGCTTTGTGCCCTGTCCTATCTTGATCTCTATAGCGTCCGAATTCCTCAGATTCTCATCCGTAACGCTGTATTTATTAGGAACGTATTCGAAAATGTATTTATGGGAAGCTTCCATCTCTTCCGGAAGGATCCCGCCCTCGCCGCTGCACTCAGCTGTGCCCGCAGCCGCGGATCCCATAGCCAGAGCTGTCTTCATCTCCTTCGACAGAGCGCCGAAAGACATATGCGATACGTAGACCGGCATGCTGAGGATCATCGGTCTTTTCGCGTTCTTTCCGATGACAGTCATGGTATTTACCGTTTCTTCGTCCAGCAGAGGCGCAGGATCAAGCTGAGCGCCCAGGATCAGTATGTCGTCGAATCCAGGCATAGGCATCTTTGTACCCATAGCTCCGCTTATGCTCTTTCCGCTGACAGCCATTTCGTGGATCTCGTCCATATATCTGTCCGAAGGGTCCTGCCTCATCGTCGCCGGATCATAGGCCAGATCCGCGCTTCCACGGTCTATCTGCAGATCCGCCGGCTGAGCTTCCGATGCCGTCTCAGCGGGATCCCCGGGATCCACGGATCCGCCTTCCACCAGCACGAATTTATCGCGCGGCATGCCGCAGACCGGACATTTTTCCAGATCATCTATGCTCTTTCCCTCTTTTTCCTCGTCAAAAATATATCCGCAGATACTGCATCTGTATACAGCCATGAATACCTCCATTCCATTACGTATAAATAATTTCATTCAAGATACTTGTCAGACTAATCATATGCCAATATTATACCATATATTATCTGTTGACCGGCGGATGACGCATTATACGCAAATAAAAAAACAACGCGCCCTGGCACAAAGCCTGAGCGCGTCGCGTTTTTTCTATTTATTTACTTATATTCGGATCAAATTCTCAACGTTTTTGATAATTGCCATCAAGCTTCTTCTCCTTTGGCAGGATTCCTTCAAATGGAGAGCT
The DNA here is from genome assembly GCA_028724585.1 of Bacillota bacterium. GTDB lineage: Bacteria > Bacillota > Clostridia > Peptostreptococcales > Anaerovoracaceae > RUG708. The sequence goes on from JAQYCQ010000047.1 coordinate 42,535, forward strand.
TCGGGGATGTTCGCAGACTGCAAATGCCGATTACAGACTGTATGAAGAAGCATATGATATGATGTTATTCATTTTTTTCGCTACTTTTTTATAATAGCCCAGCGAATATCTGCCTTTCTTGACAGCGTACTCGCCGTAGTTGTAAGCGGTCACAGCCTTTGTGACATTTCCGCCGAAGGTCTTCAGGTTGTGGTCCATGAGACGGACGCCTGTCCTGATCGCCGGCTTCATCTGCAGCAGCTGTGAAGCGCTCGCTGCTCCGAAGAGCTTTCCCGTGGACGGCTTGATCTGAAGGATCCCGTAGCATCCGTGGGAATTTTTGATATTAGTGGTAAACGTGCTTTCGCACTCAGCCATAGCCATCATGAGTTCTTCGTCTATACCGTACATTTCACTGTAGTTCACGAAGTATTCCATCATAGCCTGAGCCTTGCTGCGGCCTACCTTAGGATTTTTTTTCATAATGTAAGCAGTCAGACCAGCTTTATAAGCTGAATCCGCTGCATCGAAATAAGACGCGGCACTTATTTCAGATTGAGTACTTATAGCTACACCGGAATAACCGTCCCAATGAACGGACCATCCCAGCGCACCTGAAGAAACAATTGCGTTAATCGGAACATACACTATTGAATCCTTCACAAGTACCGGGCAGCCGGAAAGATCGAGTTCTGTAACCTGCTGTCCGTTGTTTTCATTACTAACGACGCAAATCTTAGCGCTGCTGTCGACAGTCATTGTAAGATTGTCAAGATCGTTCGCGATAGAACGGCTTCCGAGATCAACCGCCTGAGGCGCTGTCTTAGTAATATATACTGTGCGGCTTTCTGTGTCCATTGCCGCAGAAACGCCAAGTATCTGTCCCATGGTTTCATCCATAGGAATGTAGATACGGCTATTGTAATTGACAATTGGATCACTGAGTTTATAGTTGACTATGTTTTCTCCGTTAATGACAATGTCCTTGAGAAAATAATCGCCCTGAACGACTCCGCTGTCCGCATAAGCATAAATAGAAAATGAAGAGAAAATCAATATAGTCAATGAAAGCCACACAGATACCAGCTTCTTTACCATATTTTTTCTCCTTATTAAGTTGTAGAAAATAACTTACTGCAGGATTATAACACAAACTGCCCGGATTGTCTAATTTTCAGACTTCCGCGACAGCTCCGCTGACCTGGCCGCCTCCGGCGGGCAATATTAACAGTTCCCGAATATCAATTTTGACTGTCAAAATATTTCTTAAAAAATTCTTAAAAGAAATTCAAAATAAAAAAGAAAACCGCATCCATAAAAACAGACGCGGCGACTTAATGATCATTATTTTCTTCCATTATTTTTCCTATGCCTCAGCAGCTTTCCTCGCTTCAACATCCTGAAGAAGGCTCTCAAGAGCGTTAAGGCTGTCATGGCAGCGATATACGCAGGCATTGCATCTCTTAGCCTCGCAGTGCGCGCAGCGAGCCATCTTATGCGAAACCGAATTGGTGAACAGGATGATCATATCCGGAGAGCCGATCTGCCTTTTAAGCGAATTTCCGTCCATCCTGTTAAAAACCTTTGCTTTATAACCGTATTTCCTGCAGGTATCGATATAAAGTCTCTCCATGCGTTTATTTCCGCCTAACATCACTACACTCATGTTGTTCCTCCTTTGTCTAAAGATTATAAATCTTGTTATTAACCTAGGCAATAGATATGTTTAAGTTATTTTTGCCTAACTCAATATTTTTTTATTAGGGGGTGTCTCAAAAGTGGTAATTTACCACTGCTGAGACGCCTCCTCGTTTAGTTTTGGAATTCCAACGGCTGCAGGAAATGGGCAAGCTTATGGTTTTTCAAGATAGAATGCCGTTTCTGCAAAAAATGCGTACTCTAA